>JAGGDU010000111.1 GCA_018457135.1 Trichodesmium erythraeum GBRTRLIN201
CTCCGGCAGACCTGCATTGGATGGTGTACACGCCTGCCGGAAGCCCCTCCATATCCAGTTTCAATTGCTGCTGCCCGGCCACCGCCTGCTGAACCGGCAGGGCCAACTGCCCCAGCGGGCCATATATCCGTACTTCCGCTCCTGCCCCCAGAGGCACTGCCCATTCCAGTACCGCAGCGCCAGCCGTTGGGTTGGGCCAGATAATCAGCCCGTTGCCAGGGCCGGATGTATGGCTCGTGACCGGAGGCGACCACACCTGCTGCTCCAGTACCACGACCCGCACCTTGCTCACCGAACCCGACATGCTGCCCGATGGGTCCACCGTAAAGCCCCCCACTCCCACTTCAAAACAGCTCCCCGATGGCTGTGGCATCGATACCGCCGCCAGGTTCAGCCACCCTGCGCCCAGTATCTGATAACGCCCGCGCCACGTCCCGTTGAAATATTCCAGGCGGATCTTTTTCGCATTCGGCGCATCCAGCAGCGTAACTTCACGCAGGGCACCGTCTGCTCCGCGGACTTCCCAGCGCAACAGCCCGCTGCCATTCCAATATAAGCCGACCATAGCCGCATCCGGCAACAGGCTGCTCCGCACGCTCAGCCCAATATAGCTGTCCCCGGAGACCGTGCCCAGGTCCAACTGCAGCCCACCTTTGCTCGCACAAAACGGCTGGTGCACAAACAGGTAGCCGTCTGGGCTGCCGCCACTGCCTGAATGATACCCCCCTGACCATAGGTTCAGCGTCCCGCTATCCGTACAGATGTCCCACGTGGCACTGCCCGGTGAACCGTTCAGCCCCGTCACCGACCACTCCGGTGGCAGCCCCGGGCTCTGCTGTACGCTCACCGTGGAGGTGCAGGACGACTCGTTCCCATTTACATCTATCGACGTGACCTGCACTTCGTACGTGCCCCCGATGTCTTCACAGGTGTAAATGGCGGCGTCGTACAGTATTGTATCTATACCGCAGGCATCAAACCCGCCTGCATAAACATCGCTCAGCAATAGCTCGTAAGTGCCATCGTAACTCACCTGCACCTCCGGCGAGCTGCATAATACCGAGGGCGGGGACAAATCCTCTACTGTGACCAGTGCTTCGCAACTGCTGCTGTTACCGTTCACGTCTGTGCCCGTTAAGGTAACGGACTGAACACCAACATCACCACAATCAAAAGATGACTGGCTCAGGCTCAGGCTCACTGCGCCGCAGGCGTCATTGCTGCCGGCATTCACATGAGCTGCTGACAGCGAGCCCGTACCGAAGACGCTCAGTGTTACCGTCCGGCTCTGGCACAGCATTACAGGGCCCACAGTATCCCTTACCGCTATGGTAGCCGTACAAGTGCCGCTGTTGCCGTTTTCATCAACGCCCGTTAGCGTGACCGGCAGCTCCCCGACATCACTACAACCGAAAACCGTCCGGCTCAGGAAGAGCGTGTCCAGGCCGCAGGCATCGTTGCTGCCACCGTCTATATCGCCTACCGCTATGCTGCCGATGCCCTCTTCATCCAGGTAGACGGTGTAGCCCGTGCACAACAGCTGCGGAGCAATGCTATCCAGCACTGTGACCGTAGCCGTGCAGAAAGCTTCATTATCGTTCTTATCCACTGCGGTGAGCGTAACCGTATTCGGGCCCACATCGCTGCAACCGAAAACCGTCTGGCTCAGGAAGAGCGTGTCCAGGCCGCAGGCATCGTTGCTGCCGCCGTCTATATCGCCTACCGCTATGCTGCCGATGCCCTCTTCATCCAGGTAGATGGTCTGGCCCGTGCACAACAGCTGCGGGGGCACCGTATCCTGGACCATCAGCACATAGGTATGCCTGATGCTGTTGCTGTCCGCGTCCGTGGCCCATAGCTCCAGTTGGTTCGCCCCTACGCCCGCAAACAGGCTCAGCGTGCTGCCCGCTATGGCTGCTTCGGGCATTTCGCTGCACCCTTCACAGGATACGCTGTACTGCAGCGGTGGCGCAGTGCAGTTGTCTGACACCTGTACCTGCCACGATAACGACAGCCCGCAGGCCTCGGGGCCAGCGAAATACTGCAGCGTGTCAGAAGCCGGCAGGGCTCCGCTGCCCGCATCCACAAAAAGAGCGGGGCTGAGGCTGTCCTGGCTCACCAACTGCGCCAAACTGTCTGTAATAAATGGGAAACAGCTGCTGCTGTACGTGCAGCTGCCCGCTTCTGACAGTTCTATACGGAGGCTATATGTACCCGCTCCCAGCGACTCTACCCGGAATGTGTCCGGCAGTAGCTGCCCGCTGCCCAGTTGCTGAACCGGCAGCGATGCCTCTTCCAGATAAATATCAAAACGGCCGCCGCTGCAATAAGGCGTTGTCAGGCCGATCTCCACATGCCCGTCCGCAGCTCCCGGGCAGGACGGGCCCGCTGCGCTCAGCACCTCCACTTCTATGAGCGGGTTGCAGGGGTCCCCATCATCAGGGTCTGCGTCCGCGTATACCCCATCCCCGTCTGCATCGCAGTTCCCGTTCAGGGCGTCAGGGTTACAGGCATCATCAGGATCCGGGTCCAACTGATCGCACAGCCCGTCCCCATCCGTATCAGGGCCCGAGCAAAACAACACAGTGACCGTATCCTGAAGCTCGGCAGGGTAGCTGCAGTCTGATGCACGGAACTGCACCTCCTCCACGCCTTCCCAGCCTGGCACGCGCAGGCCTACCGACAGCGCGCCCGTCTGACTGTCAAGGGTGTAGGACAGAGGGGAAAAGTCCAGAATCT
>JAGGDU010000112.1:0-4909 GCA_018457135.1 Trichodesmium erythraeum GBRTRLIN201
TTATTGAATTAAGATGGGGAGTAAAACTGAAAACAACAAGAATATATGAAATTTTCAATGAATTAAATTTATCAGCTCAAAAAGCCCATAGAAATTATCCTAATACCAGCCAATAACAGTAAAAGATATTTATTTTAAGTCTCAAAAAATTGGTATCTAAAATAAAGAAAGAAAAAATAGTATTTTTTGATGAATTTGCTGTTTATGAGCGCCCAAGCATTTTTTACGGATAGGCAAAAAAAAAGACAGGTCCTGAAGTAGCCAGTAATGAGAAGGGATGTAGAAATAAACTGAATGGAATGATTTCAGTTGATGCCTTTACAGCTCAAGAGTCTTTAAAATTAAAAGAAAAATCTAAAGCAGAGGAAGTTTCGGATTACTTTTTACAATGAGATCAAGATTTTTTAACAGAATGATTTGATAAATTGACTATTATTTTAGATCTGGACTCGACAGATAAAAATAAAATGAAATCTCAATTAAAATTTCATCTCATTAATGCTCAAATATTCAGATAAAATTGTTGTAGATTTTATTCATACTCCAACATATTTTCCTAATTTTAATTGAGTTGAATATATTATTCATATTTTAAGACTTAAACTGTTGCATCACCTTTCCTGGGATATAAATATTCAACAATTTTAAGATAAATTAGAAAATTTTTTTCAATTTAATCAACTTCAGACACCTGAACAAATGCAAAATATAATTCGGCATATTTGCGTACTTTTAGCATGGCTAGATTAAAGTATAAATAACTACCAATAATTGTTCTGATAAATATTCTTTTTGAGGTTTGTATTATAGTTTTTGCCGTAATTCAGTGTCTAAGATCGCGATCATTGAACCATTATATCGGATAAAGGTTTTATTGTTTTGCTGCTCTAATTGGCTTTTGTAATATTTATACTATATAATTGTTAATCTTCTAGCGGGAAAGAAGTAATTGCTAAAAACTAAGTAATCAAGACTTTGGTAAAGTTTACAAATTATCTTTTATTTGATTATATTTTTAACTATTTTACCCATTAGCTTAAATGAAAAAGTAATCAAATCAGGTAGTAGCACTTTAGCACTTAGTAAATTGGTGATCGCCACGACCCCATTCTTAATAAGCTTTCTTTTATTTTATGAAATTATTATTCAATTTATTATCTCAAATTATTATTATATCTACTTTATAACTTGCTTGTTACCCCCAGAATCAAATTAGACATAATCTAATACTATCAAAATATAGCAAATCTAAATCGAATCATTTAAAATTTCTATATCACTAAAGTTGATCATAATCAAAAAAGCCAAAGGTTATTTATCAAACTTAACCTTACTTATAACTTCTCTATAAATTAGTAATATTACTTTTCATCATCAAACAATGCCTACAATTAAGTTTTTTGAAGACAAAAAAAAATAATGTAGCAATATTTTTCATAATTGGTATTAAACAAACTTTTTGATCTTAAGTCCAAATGCCATGAATGATCGCCAAAATATTCACAATACCTCAATTATTCACGGTCTCACAAAAGACCAAGTCATAAATCTTCGTGCTGTCGGTCGAGGAAATAATATCAAACTAGACACAAGTCGCTCCTACCGCCAGATATTAAAAGAAAACTTATTTACCTTTATTAATACCGTTTTCCTTAGCATTAGCCTAGTTTTAATTTCTCTTTCTCGTTATGGTGATGCTTTCCTGGTAATCATCGTTATTTTAGGTGGTGTCATAGTCAGTGTTTGCCAAGAAATATGGGCGAAACAAAAATTAGATCAAATTGCCTTATTAGCTAGACCATTAGCTACAGTTATAAGAGAAACTAAACAACAAAACATAGATCCCAGTGAGATCGTCGTAGGAGATATATTAGTAGTCCATTCTGGAGATCAAATAGTAGTAGATGGACAAGTAGTAGGAAAAGGGCAAATAGAAGTAGACGAATCACTCCTAACAGGAGAATCAGATCTAGTTCCTAAACAAGCAGGCCAGCCAGTTTATTCTGGTAGTTTCTGTGTCAGTGGCACTGCTCATTATGAAGCCCAAAAAGTAGGAACCGAAAGTTTTGCCTATCAACTAACAGTTAGTGCCAGAGCATTTCGCCAAATTTATACCCCTCTCCAACAGGAAATTAACCTAGTCATCAGAGTCTTTTTACTCTTATCATGCTTTCTCTGGATACTAGTTTCCATTAACTGGTACTTTGGATTTTATAAATTTGTTGACACTGTTCAATATGCTGCTGTAATTGCTGGCTTAGTACCAAGTGGACTTTATTTAGCCATCACTCTTGCTTATGCTTTGGGTGCAGTCAAAATGGTGGGACAGGAAGTCCTAATTCAGCAAGCTAATGCTGTTGAATCATTAAGTAATGTAGATATTTTATGTTTGGACAAAACTGGAACGTTAACCACTAACCATATTAGTTTACAAGCAATTTATCCCATAGGAATTGATGAAATCAAGTTGGAAAATATATTAGGTGAATATGCAGCCAGTACCACTTCTAAAAATAAAACTATTGAAGCTCTAGAAAGGGTCTTTCCAAGACCTAAACGTTCTCTAACCTTTGAAATTCCTTTTGCTTCAGCTCGTAAATGGAGTGGTATGAGCTTTGCCACTGAAGAGCAAAATTCACCATCTGGGACATACATTCTAGGTGCTCCAGAAATATTAGCTGAAGTTACACCTCTTAGTAGGAAATTTACTCAGCAAATTCAAAAATTAGCACAAAAGGGATTCCGGGTACTTTTATTTGCCTATAACCCCAACATCAGTAGCTTAGACCAGGATTTAGAAAAACTACAATTACCTACAGAACTTTTTCCCTTGGGAATTATTAGCTTTCAAGATGAACTTAGGCCGGAAGCTCGTGAGACTATAGAAGGTTTTTCAAAAGTAGGAATAAAAATCAAAGTGATTTCTGGAGATAATCCTCAGACTGTAGCTACTTTGGCCTTGCAAGCAGGACTTAGTTCTAATATCCAAGTTATTTCTGGTTCTGAATTAGCTAAACTAGACGAAGATCAGTTTATTCAAGCAGCAAAATCTAAGACAATTTTTGGCTCTGTCACTCCTAAGCAAAAAGCTAAACTGATCCATAGTTTTAAGAAACAAGGTCATTATGTAGCTATGATCGGAGATGGGGTTAATGATGTTCTATCTTTGAAAGAAGCTAATTTAGCGATCGCTATGGAAGGAGGTAGTAAGGCGACTCGTAGCGTGGCAGATATTGTCCTGTTGAATAATTCTTTCGCCTCTTTGCCCCATACTTTTTTGGAAGGACAACGTATTCGTAATAGTATACAAGATGTATTGAAATTATTTATGATTAGGGTATTCTGCGTAAGTATATTAATTTTTTCTACAGGATTTATTGGTGGATTTATCGGTGGTACTTTCCCACTATTAAATAAACATAGTGCAGTTGTAACTCTAATATCAGTAGGATTTCCTACTTTTTGTATTCCAATATGGGCTAAACCAGGAATCTTACCTCGACGTAGTATGATACGCTCCTTACTACATTTTACTTTACCTGCTACTTTTAGTCTTACTCTTGTAGCCTTACTAGTTTATCTAACCTATTTAGCAATACCATTTTCAGGAAATGAGTTAGTTATCGACCTTGACCAAGTTAATGAGTTTCTTTCTGTTCCTCGTAGTGCCCTAGTTACAATTATGATTTTATGTGGTCTATTGTTAGTACCTTTTTTGAAGCCTCCAACAAAAGCTTGGGTAGGTGGAGAAACTTACAGTGGTGACTGGCGGTATACTTTTGTTGCCTTAGCTTTACTAGGAGTTTATATAGTCATTTTAGCCGTTCCCCCTCTACGTCAATTTTTTGAACTATCTTTACTAAGTACTCATGATTATCTTGTGATTATTTGGGTAGCTTTAGTTTGGTGTTTATTACTACGCTATGTATGGCGAACCAAACTTCTAGATAAATTTTTAGGTGTCGATCTTAGTTAATTTGTAAGGATTTAGCTATTAGCAAGAACCCTCAGCAATAGTAATGCAGGGATTTTAAAGACTCGGTTGACAATACTTTTAAGTATAGTGAGTTGCAGTTTAATATTAATCTCTGTTCCATAAACTAGTAAAACTTTGTACTTCTAGAACTTCAAAACGGCCTTGACATCCTTCCCGGCTGTTAGACACCGGGAAACAACCTAGCTATAGGCCTGATAATAGTTTTTCACAGCGAGCCTAACCCACTCTAAAGAGCAGGGCTTTTTCATTCTCCAAAATTAGTAGTCAATTTTTGAAGAAAAGTCATGTTTTTCCTTCCTAATATTGCTCGATTATAATTTAATTGATTCTGATTTTTTCAGACAATAACTTTCTCTATTTTTTGATATTAAAAACTTAATCTAATGCTTTTTAAAGAATATATTATCGTTTTATTATCATTTTTTATATAATTTTTTTTACTAAAAATATATTTTTATTGTCTATTTAAGTAGAGAATGCTAATTTTTTTTTCCAATTATTTCCTGACCAATATATTCCTTGTTTTATTGAGTCAAAACCAAAACTTCGGTAAACATTCATAATTATTGTGTACAAAAGTGAAAGATTTCGAGCTACTTGTAGTTATCTTATCTTTGATTTATCTTCATTAAAAATCACATCTTTTACCCAATGTAATTGATTTTCTATTAACCAATGTCCTCTGATTTTTGAAGCAATTTTTTTTGAGATTAATACTTTACTACTAAAATAATACAAAGTTTATTCAGACTTTTTATTTTCTGTTATTCCTGTTATTTCTGCCTTTATAAAGCTTTGAATATGAAGATAATTTTTATATTTAATATTTTCGGCTTTAAATATCCTAAATGTGTTCTTTTTTTTTTGAGAGTAACACTTTACTACTAAAATAATAAAAAGTTTATTCAGACT
>JAGGDU010000112.1:5009-17408 GCA_018457135.1 Trichodesmium erythraeum GBRTRLIN201
TTATAAAGCTTTGAATATGAAGATAATTTTTATGTTTAATATTTTCGGCTTTAAATATCCTAAATGTGTTCTTTTTTTTTGAGAGTAACACTTTACTACTAAAATAATAAAAAGTTTATTCAGACTTTTTATTTTCTGTTAGTCCTGTTCTCTCTACCTTTATAAAGCTTTGAATATGAAGATAATTTTTATGTTTAATATTTTCGGCTTTAAAGATCCTAAATTTTTTCTTTATTTGGCGCCCATGAATTTTTTATATTTCTTGATATCTACTGATAGAGTCCTCTACTTTTGCTAAGTATTTTAAGCGATTAAATAAATTGATTTGGTTAGCTTTTACTGTAGTTAAATAATCATTTTTACTTTCAATTACTATCTGAGTTGTTTGTTTATTGCAATGAAGTGCATACAAAGTAAATGTCTTATTCTATAAACCGCTATCTCTTATCAGCTTTTGCACTTGCTTAATTTATTAACTTTTTTTATTCTCAAATGTTTTTGAAACCCCAATTAGTTTTGTTTCCAGACTAAGCCCTGATAGTATTACTAACATATTTTGTCCGTTTTGTTCATAATTGATAAAAGTATTTTTTAAGCTTTTACCATCAACTGCAATCCAATCCTCTTGATACTATGAATAATTAGCTGATATTATTTCATAAAAAAATTGTATCTCTGATTCTTTTACTCCTATCATAACTCTCCTAAGAGTACTACATGGAGGTAATTTTTTTGAGGGTATACTTAATATATTTATTAGTTACTCATGATTGTTATAACTAAACATTTCTATTTATTTATAACTACAATTTCCGGTTAAAAGACTTAAGACTATAATGCTTAAGACTACCCAAATTTTATGTCTTTTACCCTAATTTTTCTGGAATTACTTGAATTTTTTCAACCTCTCAAATGTAGTATTAATCATGATGTATTTAAAATAAAAGTTAAGCCATCTTTTTTGATAAAATAAAAAAATAGTGCTTTGATTTTTTTGGCGATCGCTGAAAATGAAAAGGTCCTGGTCTAAAGAGGGGCATGGCTGTTTCATTTCAATCAAACCAAAACTTTGAAACATTTGCTATTAAGCCGTCTTTGGGCTTCAGTTACTAAAAAAACAATTAATCTTATTAAAATTAATAGCAATAGTTTTTTAAAATAGATATATTTATTTCTGCTTAATGTTCATAAATCGAAGATGGAGGCTACTTAAAAATTACATCTTTGACCCAATACAATTTATTTTATATTTTTCAATTTTTCTAATTGTAAAATAAAAAAAACTCACCCTTTTTGTCGTACTACTTATATCAAAAACAGTTTATTCATAATATTTTTTACCTCTCAATTAACCTCTTTATACTTGAATAAAATGTTGAACATTTTTCCAACCATTAACCATATAATGTGCAGGTATAAAAACTGAAATTATTATTCCTATTTTTAGAAAATGACTATTATTTTTTTATGGAAAACGTCAATTTAATTTAAATTATTACTTACCTATTCTATCTATTAATATAAAGTAAGTTTATTTTTTTTACAGCAATTAAATAATCATTATTTTTTTTGCAATTAATTCAGTAGTCTTTTTCTAGAAATGTAAAGAATCTATCACAGAAAAACTATTATTTAGTAAAAAATTACTTATAAATGCCTTAATATTGATAAATTTATAAACACTTTTTATTTGCCAATAATTTTAAGTACAAAACAATCCTACTATCTTGATTAAATAATGAAATTATTGAAACAAACTTTTGTTAAATTTTGTTAAAATTATTAATAGTGTTTCGTCAAATTTTGCCATCAAAATCCACCCACTTTTGCAAAAATAAATCACCCGTAGATAATTGTCTTGCCGATTCATCAAAGTTCTAAAGTAACTCAAGAAAAATTTCCTTTTTATTTATCTTATTATTGTTGAATATGATGGTACTCTTTCAGGATAAATATTAAAAACTTATATAACCATTAATTGATTAGCTAAGGCAAAATATCCGATAACACTATATTATGTATATCAACAAAAAATGCAACAAATAGTAATTACTAATATTAACCATAATTAATATATTTTACCCTTAATATTTGCGTAAATAATTGTTTTTTGAATATTTTTAATTAAAATATTTATATACATAATTTTATAAAAAAATAGTTGACTAGTAAAAATTTTAATACAAAGTCAAACTATTTCTTTTATTGATTTTAAACCTCAAATAAAACAGCCCTACTCTCAAGAGGAGTAGTTTAGACTGGCATCCACTGTAGTGCCTACCTACTCCTATAGTCAAATTACCACTTTTTCTCAGATCCGAAACATCTAAAATCAGGCTAAATTCTTGAGTTATCTTCCTTTGAGAATATTTTTGCATAATTTCTCAATAACGTTCATTGATTCGATATATTAATTTGTTTTGCCTTCTCTAATGATATAGACAAAAATCAAGACTTGTGGCAACCTCTAATTGAGAATATAATTCGGGAATAAATTGCAGATAGGCAAATGACCTGAAAACTTATCAATTATGTCTGTTAATTTTGGCGTAACTATGATTTACCAAACCCCCAATTTACACTTATGCTAAACGCACAAACAATAATTTCAATTTTATTAGTATTTGTTCCTATTTCAATAGCTGCTAATGCTATGGAATTGGGTTCATCAGTAATTTTTATTACATCTGCTATAGCAATTATTCCTTTGGCAGGTTGGATGGGTACAGCAACGGAAGAAATTGCAGTCGTTCTAGGTCCTAACTTAGGTGGTTTATTAAATGCTACATTTGGTAATGCTACAGAATTAATTATCGGTATTATTGCTTTAAATGCTGGTTTAGTAAGGGTAGTTAAAGCAAGCATTACCGGTTCTATAATTGGTAACTTATTGTTAGTAATGGGCCTCTCAATGTTTTTAGGTGGACTCCGTTTCAAAGAACAAAAATTTCAGTCAGTAGTAGCTCGCTTAAATGCTTCAGCAATGAATTTAGCTGTAATTGCTATTCTAGTACCAACAGCAGTGAATGCTACTTCCAATGGTATTAGTAGTAATACAATGCAAAATTTGTCTGTCGCAGTAGGAATAGTATTAATTACTGTTTATATACTTACCTTACTATTTTCCATGAAAACTCACTCTTACTTATATGAAGTTGGTATAGTAGGAAGTGAATCACAGGATTTAGATTCTGATAGTGAATCAGAAGAAAATGCCGAACATAAACCTAATTTGTTACTGTGGATTTTAGTGTTATTAATAGCAACTTTAACAGTAGCATTTGAATCAGAATTATTGGTTGATTCTTTAGAAGAAGCTACTTCTGCATTAGGATTAACTGCTTTATTTACTGGTGTAATTGTAGTACCAATTATTGGTAATGCTGCCGAACACGCTACAGCAGTAACTGTTGCCATGAAAAATAAAATGGATTTATCTGTAAGTGTAGCAGTTGGCTCTAGTTTACAAATTGCGTTATTTGTGGCACCTGTATTAATTCTGACTGGTTCATTGCTAGGTCAACCAATGGATTTGAATTTTAATCCTTTTGAATTAGTAGCAGTAGTAGTAGCAGTATTAATTGCTAATTCTGTCAGTTCTGATGGTCGTTCTGACTGGTTAGAAGGGGTTTTATTATTAGCAGCTTATACTATTTTAGGACTGGCCTTTTATTTTCACCCTGTAATTAAAGGATTGAGTTAGACTTTATAATTAATTATACTTTAGCAACACATAAGTACAAAATAGTATCAAACCATTACATAGCAATTGTT
The DNA here is from genome assembly GCA_018457135.1 of Trichodesmium erythraeum GBRTRLIN201. Taxonomy (GTDB): domain Bacteria; phylum Cyanobacteriota; class Cyanobacteriia; order Cyanobacteriales; family Microcoleaceae; genus Trichodesmium; species Trichodesmium erythraeum. The sequence goes on from JAGGDU010000112.1 coordinate 8,784, forward strand.
TGATATTCTCATCTACTTGTTTCCATTTTTGTATTTTGTTTGAGCCATGTTTAACAATAGCTGCATATTTCTTTTTTCCCTCAACCCTTTGAAGTCATTTTCGTACTATAAAAATGTCAAAGTACCGTTAATGCTAATTCACTTACAGAATTTTCTGAGGCGGGTGAAGTATAAAGTTTTATCACTTTAGTAAATATTCTATTGTTCTTTCCTATGGACATTGCATCAGGGTGTCCCTACTCACTCGGTTTTTAATGAGAAAACAATAATTTTCTATTTCATTGAAGTTAGAAGAATATGGTGTTAAATATTCAATCCTACAAAAGATATGGTGGTAAATATTCAATTCTACAAAGGAGCAGTCATATCTTTCCTAGATAATTTTTAGAGTATTATGTCCTAATAATATTTGTCGATTTTCAGAAGAACTTTATCATTAGTAATCATTAGTAGATTCTGTAGAATTTAAGTCTAAGACTAGATTAAAAATTTAATAATTATAAACCAGAATTAAGGAATTAACAGGTCTATAATTGTGCCAATGAAGGTTAAGATCATCTATGTAGCCTATTGAGTTAAAGTCCCACGATAGCTTTTGAATAAGAGGTGCGGGTGGTTAATTATACGCCCCATCGACTCTAACAAGTTATGAATCTGTGAAGTCCTCAATTGTTTTCTTATATATCCAGAAAAATATGACTATTAACATTTGTGTAAATAAATTAACTTTTGCAACTAGACACTAGATATTTTGTAGATCTTTGTTGAGAATTTTGGAGAAAATTAGAATTTAGACAAAGCTTCATATGTTACGTAGCATAAAAATACTACATAATAATATCAACCTCTATAGGACTTAGACATTAATACTATGTGTGGCCTATAATTACACCATTATTCTAGACCTTCTAACTACAATTACTATAATTAATTGCATAAGTCCTGATCTATATATCATTGATGAAAAGCTCTAAACAATAGTTTTTTTTGATAGATAGAGATAAAAACTATTGCACTTTTAATTTTCATTTACGGGTGCGGCAGGATTCGAACCTGCGACTCGCGACTTAGAAGGTCGCTACTCTATCCAACTGAGTTACGCACCCAATCATTATTTAATATATTAATACTATATCTTAAAGTTATTATACTTGGTTAAGATAATATCGGCTTTAAAGAAAAAGAAATAAAAATTTTATTTACTTGGAAGATTTTTAATCTAGCTACAATCATTGAAATTAACTAAATACTTTTCCATATCTAATTATTGTCTATTGACTATAGCATAAAATATTTATAATACCAACTGTCAAAAAAAAGAATGTCACGAAATAGGCAAGTCCATAATTGATATTCAATTAATCAAATATTAGTCCCCAGGAACTGACATTCTTCTACTCCCATTAATCATAGATATAATATTCAATTATAGCTTTATGCAACTAACTTATCAACTAAGCTGTAACTTAAGTGACAGATATTGATATGTCCACAAGCATTGCTCGTTTCTAGACTATAAAATTTAAGATTTTCACACTCTAGTTATATCAACTCTCATTAATTTGGGCATAATAAAAATGTTATTCTCTATCTTGAAGTTGAATATTCTAAATTCTAGCCTATTGCCTAATGTTCTTATATCTACCTTCGGTAGAGAAGAGTAAGTAGGAAATAGGGTATGGGGTTTCAGTTGCAATATAGACTTAAATGCAGATAAAAATCTAGCTATAGCAGAGGGCTAGATTTGTGCTCCACTAAGGCGATCGCTTATAAAGCCTTTGGAGTAATGACTCCCCACACTGCCAGAATAAAACAGAAAAAGAAATATATAGTCAGTCAAATAATCATAGATTGTGTACTGATTTTTGTAGAGTCGTTTCTGAGAAAGAATTACAATTACACCAAGATACCCCAGATAATAGATAATGATGAGAGTCTAATTAAAGTGTCATGTTTATTCTCAAAAGGCAAGATGTTGAAATTACAAGTATTACACACCCAAAGCGGGATCAAAAGATCCCTATTCTTAGTTATCAAGGACAAACGTTTCGCTTAATCAATGTTTTTAAGGGAGAACAAGCGGAAGAAGCGAGAGCTTTCTGGCGAGATTTAACAGATAATCATGGTAAGGCTTGTGTTTTGCTAGAAGAGCCTGAGCGATATAGTGTTTGGGTTAAAATTCGCTTGGATCAACTTGCTAGCGAAGACTCAAAAGAGAATAAAACTGTTGCTTCTGCTTGTATTCAGGGTTGTTTGTTGTTGGTACAAGCAGTTTACTTTGATGTAGAAGATTTATTGGGCAATAGACAGGCTAAATCTTTTCAAAAGGATTTTAGTAAAGTCCTTCAAGGGAAAAATTTTCCTGATGCAGATTCTGCGAATGCAATTAAAGCTTTATTAATAGACGATCCTCTGACAAAATTACGACTACCTTCCTGGCAAGAAGGTCATCTTTATACTTTACTACAAGAGGTCTATCGTTTAGGGGAAGAATATTTTGGCAATTCCAATTTTGCTGAAGGTATTGACGAAATCCTAGAACCTATGGATACTCCTGAAAGAACTCAGTTTATGAATTGGCTAAATCAATTCCCTGAAGGTAAACAATGGGCAATTAAGTAATCTTTATAGCTTGTGAACAGAAGTCTGAGTTTTTGATGAAAATTAAATAAATATGGAGGTTAACCTAAGTATAGCTTTACTACATAATTAAGTATTATTAAAAAGTTAGTTTGAGAGCAATGTCTGTTTTAGAGTAGAGATGAAAACTAGCTATCCGTTTTGTTTTTGCATACATAAACTGGTATAAATACTAAAATATTTCTATTTTTTGATAAAATTAATAAGGATATTTCACTTCAGAAAAATGTATATTTTTCAGGAAATTTTAGTCTGTATAAATACTAAATTAGTTGTCATTCCGATATTCTTATGTGAATAGCACAAAAAATTAAGTAAATTTAGCTTATATTGTGTTGGAGAATTATCTTTTAAAGTGAGTTTTGCCATGGACTAATTTAACTTTGTAAAAGTATACAGAAATAATAATTACTATAGAGTTTTGAGTTCTTCTTTGACTGTTAACCATGGGGAATATTCTTATGACGACAAACTCAAGGTTGGGTTGAGGTTTTATAGGCCTCTATAATTTCTTGTCATGATCATAAAACTTGATGCTAGTTAAATCCCTTATCTCCAGATCTATTTTTTGTCTGGAACTGCCCCTCTGCGATTAGGTTATAAATAATGACAAAATAAAAGCTCTATTCAAAAAAAACAACTAAAAAGTCACCGGATGGGCGGGCGAGACTTTACTTTTTACCAAATTTTTCGCTAAATTCACGCAGCAGCACAACTAATACTAAGAACTATAATTGAATCATAATTATCTTGTTATGATGTTGTTACAGATTAAATGAATAATTCCTTGATATAAAAAAACAAATGTCAACTATAAAAAAATTAACTTTAAGGATTTTGCTAAAATTAACTAGCTGGGATTATAGAAGAGGAGAAGAGTCAAATGGATAATGATATTAATAAAGTTGGTCGAATAGTAATCAATCATTAGCTGATAAAATTATATGAGATAGTATTGAGATGTTTAAACAGCAGATTTAATTAATGTTAAAAGGCAAAAATACTGTATATTTTATAGCCTATAAACCCTTAAACCTAGAATTATTTTTTCTAATTTATAAATCTATTTTATCCTGATTAAAATTATCTTTATCTCGGAGGAAATAAAACTACAATTGTTGAGTAATAGGGATAAAATGTTTGTTGACAGTAGCCCTTAATCAGAATATTTCTATGAGCAGCACTTCAAAAAAATTATCTACTCTTACTAAGTCCTTATTTTCAGCTCAGATTATTGTAATGACAGGTCTTATTTGGGGTGTATTAGCCCTATTATTTTTTCTATTATTTAGTGTACCTCTACCAGGAGAAGAATTACCATCCTGGTACTCTGTTGGCACCTATATATTTGAACTAGGGGCTTACTTAATAGCCACTATAATTAGCTTCAGAAATTGGCAAAGTCCTCAAATGGTTAGTGGCCGAAATGTTTGGATTGGTATTAGTTTAGGATTATTATTTTACTTTATTGGTGGTCTTGTGTTTGGCTGCTGGGAATTAATCTGGGAACTGGACCCAGATGTATCATTAGCAGATATATTTTACGTTTTTTCCTACATATTTTTAGCTTGGGGTATGACTCTAGCTATAACTGCCAAAAAGCTAAATTTAGAATTTTGGCAGTGGGTGGTTTTGGCTTTAGTCGCGGCTGGAGGAGTTCTTTTGGCTATTTTTGTAGCTGACCCTTCGTTTTTTGGTTTATTGTCTACGCCAGATACTACGGTTTTGGAAGAGCTAGATACAATAAAAATAGAATCAGCTCAATTAGCTCCATCTTGGGTACTTGCTCTAGATAATAAATTAGAACCTTTTTCTTTTTGGTTGAATTTATTCTATATTATTGCCGATGTATTTCTACTAATTATTGCCACAGCTCTACTTCTAGCCTTTTGGGGAGGACGTTTTTCTCAGTCCTGGCGGATGATTGCTGGCGCTACATTTTCATTATACATTGCTGATATGTATTTTAAGTGGGCAGATTCCCAGACTACTGGAGAATATGAAAGTGGAGGTCTCTTAGAGGTATTTTTTGTATTTACTGCAATTCTATTTGCAATAGGTGCAGTGCTAGAATACGATATCTCAACTCGTTCCCGCCAAAGTAGACGTAGTAGACGCAGCAGTTCTTCTTAAAACTAAAGTATCTTCTCTAAACCATAAATGAGCTTGGTTAAAGATTGGACTTTACGAATGGCTAACAAAACTCCAGGCATATAGCAAGACCTATCTGTTGTATCGTGTCGTAAAGTGTAAATTTGGCCAGGTCCCCCAAATATTACTTCTTGATGAGCAATTAAACCTGGTAAACGTACACTATGGATACGAATTCCTTCTTCTGCTAAACAACCTCTGGCCCCTTCTATTTTCTCTGTTTCTTCTACATTAGGTACATTGTAAGTTTTTCCTAGTTCAGATAACATCTGTGCTGTTTTAATGGCAGTGCCACTAGGGGCGTCAGCTTTTTGATTGTGGTGCAACTCAATAATCTCTACATGATCAAAATGCTTGGAAGCAGCGATCGCTGCTTGTTGGAGCAAAACCATACCAATAGAAAAGTTGGGAATTATTAACGTACCAATACTGGCTTTTTCAGCAAACTCGGCCAAATCTTGAATTTGCTCTTGACTCAGACCTGTCGTTCCGACCACAGGTCTGACTCCATAAGCAATAGCAGAACGCACATTTTCATAAACGCTATCTGGGTGAGTAAAATCAACCATTACGGCAGGTTGTTTCTCTTGAGCTGCCATTACTAAAATTCCCTGCAAATCATTTAGAATTGGTACTTCTAGTGGACCAGAACCAATTAGCTCACCAATATCTTGACCGATATACTCTGGCTGGCACTCTATTGCGCCCAACAGAGTCATATCACTAGCATTTGCTACAGTTTTTATTACTTCACGACCCATCTTACCTGCAGCTCCACAAACAATCACAGGAGTGGAAGTTTGGCTGATCATAATTTTAATTAATACTGAAAATGAACATTTGCATTGAACTACCCCTCACTCAATCCAATAACGAGGAATTTCTCTCACCCTTTCTTGTCTATAGTTACTTTATGCTTCCGCAATTATAGAGAACTATGGAACTCGGCACCTTAAGAGATTTTCTGTTGCTTATTTGGGTAGAGTCTATATTTTATAACATTTTGAAAAAAGAATATTACAAACTAAGTATCATAAAATTCTTACCATCTAGAGAACTATTCTGAATTCAGGCATTTTTAAAATTGGTATTACAGGTTTTGTCACAATTGATTCTATAGTAATAGTCGCAGGGGTTATCTAGTTTACTTATGCATCAATATTCCAATTGACATCATGCTGCTGTATTCAAACATAGCGATATTCTCTGACATGATTGACAAAGACTTTCTATTTCTTGAGCACCTAATATTACCTAATATTTAAGATGTATTCTCAGATAGTCTTATAGTTGCTCCAGAGAATGATACTGCGAGTTCAAGTCCCAAAATATTTTTACTGAAATATTAGGTTTAAAGCCTAGTTTACTGATGGAGCGTACTCCTTTTTAAGTATTTATTACTTGCTGATTAACTCTTCAAGGTATAACATTTGAAGTGTTAAATTGCAATATTGATTGGTTTTCATCCCAAGACTCCTGTTTCGGTGAGCACGGGTTTTCAACCAAAATTGAGATAAAAATTAGTAATTATAATTTAGAGTATACAGTGAGTTCAACCGTTAAAGCCAATAAAAATGTAAATACATCTGTGAAATCAGCCGTTCCAAGAAGTAGAGCTGTTTTCCCTTTCACCGCCATTGTCGGTCAGGAAGAAATGAAACTGGCCTTACTATTAAATGTAATTGACCCCAAAATAGGGGGGGTAATGATCATGGGTGATCGGGGTACAGGTAAATCTACCACTATCCGTGCATTAGCTGACCTGTTGCCAGAAATTAAAATTGTTGTTGATGACCCTTTTAATAGTGATCCTTATGACCCAGATTTGATGAGTGATTCTGTGCGAGATAGATTAGTAAAGCAGGAAGAAATTCCGATTTTTACAAGAAAAGTCCAAATGGTGGACTTACCATTGGGGGCGACGGAGGATCGGGTATGTGGTACTATTGATATTGAAAAAGCTTTATCAGAAGGGGTGAAAGCTTTTGAACCAGGTTTACTCGCAAAGGCTAACCGTGGTATTTTGTATGTTGACGAGGTCAACCTTTTGGATGACCACTTAGTTGATGTCTTGCTTGACTCGGCGGCAAGTGGCTGGAATACTGTGGAAAGAGAAGGTATTTCTATACGCCATCCGGCTCGTTTTGTCCTTGTAGGTTCGGGAAACCCAGAAGAAGGGGAATTACGACCTCAGTTACTGGACAGATTTGGAATGCATGCTGAAATCCGAACTGTCAAAGATCCTATCTTAAGAGTTGAAATTGTTGAACAACGTTCAGCTTTTGATCAAAATCCTCAAGGGTTTTTAGGAAAGTATACATCACAACAGGAAGAATTACAAAATAAGCTTGTAGATGCTCAACAAAAGTTGACATTTGTGGAAGTTGACCATGATTTACGGGTGAAAATTTCTCAGGTTTGTTCTGAGTTAGATGTAGATGGTTTACGGGGAGATATTGTTACTAATCGTGCTGCAAAAGCTTTAGCTGCTTTTGAAGGTAATACAGAAGTGAGTCTTGAGGATGTTGGTCGTGTTATTACTATGTGTTTACGGCATCGACTACGAAAAGATCCTTTGGAAAGTATTGACTCTGGTGATAAGGTAAAAAAAGTTTTTAATAGAGTTTTTGGATTGGCAGAAGTAGAACAATAGTTTGAGAATTAATATAATTGTAGTCTAGTTTTTTTAGGGAAAAATGGATTTAGAAAAGCGGGTTTTTCGAGGGCAAAAAATTAATCATATAAAACTAAAATTTTTATGTTTTCTAGAATTATACCGCTTTTTGCAATAGGGGTTTTGAGGAGTTGGGGCAATAGTTTTGGATATTATTTATAGTTTTTGAATTATTACAGACATTTGGTTATACTGTCATATTTAATAATTATAATACCAAATTTTTTAAGTATGGCTAAATATTATACTCAAGAATGAAATCATACAATCTTATTAAGATTAAGTAATATAGTCTAAGTTGATGAAATTGGTAGAAAAAATTTGTATCAGACCTTCTCCAGAATATAATTAAATCATGGGTGATTTTTAAGATTATCCAAAATATTAAATCTTTTAATAGAGCAATTAGCAGTTATTATTCTGGGTAGTTCTGCTGATAAATCAGAAATTTAGTTGTTAAGAAAAAGCTTAGTCTATTTAATGCTTTTTCTACCCATTTACTATAAAAATTTTGTTAATTAAACTATTTATATATATAAATCAATTTTTATATTTTTATTTTTACTTTTGTGAAAGTAACTAATTTATCAATACTAAGGTGGAGTTTTTCAATTTAATTGTGGCAAGTTTACTTTTTTTGAGTTTTTAAGTAACTACTGAAGAGAGCTTTTGAAATCTTGACAAGAATTAAAAACCAACTTAAAAAAAACTAATGAATTGGCTGATACTAGATTATATTCAGAGTTTGCCGATAAAAAAAATTATGAGCAGCTATCTACTGGGATAATTAAAATTTTATGGTACTCTTTGAAAGATTTTATTTTAGCTATGCAAAGAACAGAATGTCTATATTTTATTCAAAAGTGGAATATTAAAAAACCACCATTTATTAATCATCAACTTATCAGCACAAATAAATTTTTTCAAATGCAAACAAGAATCTCAAATAATTTATTCATGGTGATATTTTTGTTTATTACAGCTATTATTGTTTGGGTTATTATTTTTTATTTTAGATAAATAAGTTTCCACAAATTCGGAGTTAGATAAGAACAGAATGTCTATATTTTATTCAAAAGTGGAATATTAAAAAGCCACCATTTACTAATCATCAACTTATCAGCACAAATAAATTTTTTCAAATGCAAACAAGAATCTCA
>JAGGDU010000112.1:17508-29896 GCA_018457135.1 Trichodesmium erythraeum GBRTRLIN201
AAAAAGCCACCATTTACTAATCATCAACTTATCAGCACAAATAAATTTTTTCAAAATAGTATTATCTCTCAAATGTCTCAGCTTTATCGAATAATTCTGACTCAAATAACTACCTTACATATTCGAGGTGTAAGACGTATTTCTCAACATTATGGCAAAAATTATTATACAAGAGAAGCTAATGAACTATTGATAGGAACTGGTATATTCATATTTGTTATTGTGACTTGTATCTTTTCTCCTAATCTAAATTTTTCCATGACTTCTCGCCATAATTCAATAGATAAATAAATAAATTACACAGCTTTAAAAAACTTACTGTTATCTGATAAATTTAAATAAGCAGACGAATAAATACTAAGAATATTACTTTCATTAGTAGGGCGAGAAAAAAAGTACTGGTTTGATTTAGAAGATATCAAAAATATACCTTGTAGAGACTTAGATAAAATTAATTAATTTTGGATTAACTATAGTAATGGCAAATTTGGATTTAGCATTCAAAAACAGATCTGGATAAAATTAGTAGGTAAACCAGGAATTTACAACGTGGCGATCGCTGATATATTTATCAAGGATATATTTATCAAGTAAGTAGGGTGGGGCGAGAAATATAAAAGATATAAAAATATTACATATAAAATTTTAGCCCTTTACGGATATCTCCCCTTTAGAGTTACTTCTCATGTTTGGAATTTTGCCCCTCCTTATGTAGGGAAAAAACTAGAAAAATGTAATATTTGATAATAGATTTATAATTATATCCTGTTCTCTCTCAACAGTAGATTTACTATAAGAATTAAAAGTCTAAAAATGGAAAAATTAATTCTCGGATTAGATCCAGGTTTAGCGGTACTAGGATTTGGATTAATTAAGTGTATTTATAATTCAAAAACAGAAAAAATAGATTCTACTTCTCTGGTTGATTTTGGGGTAATTAAAACTACAAAAAAACAAGAAATGGGGCAACGTCTCGTCACAATATATGAAGATTTACATACTATCCTAAATAACTTTAAACCAGACTTGGCAGCTACAGAAAAGTTATTCTTTTATCGTATGGGTAATACAATTTTAGTTGCCCAAGCTAGAGGAATTTTAATATTGGCATTAGCACAAAATGAAATTCCATTAATTGAGTTTACACCCGCACAAATTAAGCAAGCAGTAACAGGTTATGGCAATGCAGATAAATATGATGTGCAACAAGCAGTAGCAAGGGAATTAAATTTGGAGGAAATTCCTAAACCAGATGATGCTGCTGATGCTTTAGCAGTTGCTCTAACAGCAAGTTGGTTAAATTAAGTCACATTTTAACCCCACGCTTTATGTTGAGTAACTTTGGCTTGAAATAGGACTTTCAAGATAGATTCTGGATGGGGCGGATAGTAATATATTCGTAACTCCAGCTTTGTTAACCGGAAAAAATAGATGATTGTGATCCTTAACACATTATAATTTTTTTTGACAAAAGAGAATACTATTAAGTCAAAAGTCTAACAAATATTTAAAATTAACTTCACACTTGATCAAATTGTGAGTTAAAGTAAATAATTGTAAAGAAATATAATTTTTTTATTTCTTTATTTAGTTAAAGTATCTATTGTCCACCTTTTGGATTAAAAAGAAACAAAATGATAAAGTTTTTTTCAAAAAGTTTTTTTGTCTCAATTGCATCAATCTTCCTGGCATTATCTACTCTGGCTCTAACTCCAACAGTTGCCCAAGCTTATAACAATCCAGATTTACTACCTAAAGAGCAAACACCAATAATTGACCTAGCCAGGTCGTTAACAGAAATTCAAGAAAACTTACTAGCCAAAGACTTAGAGAAATTTGAAACAGAAACTGGTTGGAAACTGAGAGTTTTAACTCAATTCGACCGTACTCCTGGTAGAGCAGTTAAAGATTTTTGGGAACTTGATAGTAAAAGTGTATTGTTAGTAGCTGACCCCCGTGGTGGTAATATCCTTAATTTTAATGTGGGTCGCGGTCTTTACCAATTCCTTCCCAGGACATTTTGGGTAGAGTTGCAAACTCGATATGGTAATCAATTTTTTGTGCGAGACCAAGGTGAAGATCAATCTATTATTCAATCATTAGAATCTATCAAAACTTGTTTACGCCAGGGTGGTTGTAATGTTGTACCTGGTTTACCACAGGAGCAGTGGATTTTAACTTTGATTACATCAGTTATTGGCGGAGTAATTTGTGGCTTTGCAGCTCAACCTCGTAAACCAAACCAAGCTTTTTCTTGGCAGTGGGCATTAATATTTTCTCCATTGTGGGGAATTTTGTTTATAGCTTTTGGAATTGGTCCAGTAGTATCAAGAACTTCAGATTGGTTGCCATTGACTCGTAATGTTGTAGGTTTTCTTATTGGTGCCTTGGTTGCTTATCTAACTCCTTTTTTAAATCAATCTTCTCCTTCTGAAACTTAAAATTTAAGGTAGTAGGAAGTAATAAGTACAGAATATATCTCCTCTTCTGTTATTAAAAAAGTTTAAGAAAAATTTCTTGAAATTTAGTATAATATTAATTTACATTAATTAGTTATTGTCAGTCCATGACAGCAACTGTAGCTAAGTCTAAGGAAGCAATCTCAAGTGTAGATGGAAATTGCTTCCTATAGTCATAATTTTGGGCTTTTCAGCAGGATCATAATTGCACCCAATTGCTCAATATTTGCTACAAATAGCTAGACTATTTCTTGGAAGTCAAGGGTTAGGAGTCAGGGTCCATAATTAATAGGTTTGATACCATTTTTTCTGTCATAAATTATCTTTTTTATGAAAGAGACATATTATATAAAATTTTTTTAATTCTACTTATCATTTAAACAAATTTTTTTTAAATATTATGCCAAACGAGCCAACTTTGGAAGAGCATTTTTTTAAGTTACAGCCTTTGTTAAATAAGATATTTAGCGATGGTAAAAGTCTAATTTTATGCCTGAAGCATTGTATTACCTGTTTTCTTGATTAAATTATTTGGTTTTATTATGCCAAATTTAACCTGAATATTTACGATTGAACTATTTTATATACTCAGGTATTTGCTATGAGTTAAAGAAACTTGACTCAGAATAGGCTGTATCTTTAGATAGAATCTTGTTCTTGAAATAAGTAAGTTTTACAACCAACTGGATAGACTGAATTATAAGTATTAGAACGTTTACCAAATATAGTATAACGGTTATCTCTAATTTGCTCATAAAAGCGATCGCCTATCCATTTAGCCCCAGGTAGACTCTGATATGCCGCTACAAAAATATCTCCCCCAGGTAATAATTGTCCTATTTTTTCGGCTGCGTCACTACCTTGCCACCGATATTTTGGCTCATTAGTATCAATTAAAATCATTCCCATTTCGCAATCTTTAGCGGTAATACTAAATTGATTCAATACTTGATCATTTTGCATAGGAATATACTTAAATAATTGACCCTTGTCTATACCTTCTAATACCTGTACTAAAGTGACACATAGATTGCAGTTACCGTCGTAAACTACAACATAACTCATATATAAAAATCCTCCGTAAGTGTAAAAACTATCATTTTTTAAGTAGTAGACAAAAATGTCTTTCTTAATACTGCTTCTCAAAAGTTATGCTACTTTTGAAAAATAGTAAAAATAACTAGAAAAACTACAGAGATTATTTAAACATAAATAATAGTCTATATATATTATTTATTCAGAAATATGATCTCAAAGAATAGCAAAATTTTTGTATTGAAGGTAAGCAAGTCACAAAATTAATTACATACATTGTCAGACTAAATCCCTTATAATTAATGCTGCATAATTAAAATCAAACTAGGGTGGGTAAAATTTTTAGTCATGCTGCTCCTTGATACCAATCTCCAAAAATGATAATATACTTCCTCAATAACTTCAGTTATATAAATTCTCCTAAAATTCTAGAGGAGCTGGAGCACCTAACTTTTCCTCTAATAAAAATTTGAGTAGAGATTGAGTTGCCAAAACTAAACCTAATCTAGCTTGTGCTAACTTTGGATTTTCCACTCTAACTTTACCCCATATACGACACTGACGGTAAAAAGCTTGAAAACGGTTACTCAGAGAATTAGCTACTTTCTCCCAATTTATAGTTTTTTTGAAACTAGAAATACAGTAGATGTAATCTAGACTAGAGGCTATTTCAGCCATTAATTCATATTCAGCATAATCTAAAAATTGTAATTGTCCATGAGATTTTTGCCAGGGTATGGGGTCAGCAGTTGTCATAAACCAAAATTGACCATAGCTTTCTAGAGTTGTCGGAGCAAGAGTAATCAAATTATCCCTTTCACCCATAAGCAATAGGGAACAACAACGAGCATGACTATACTGAATAAGAAACAAATTTGTAGTTTCATCAGATTTATACTCAACACTAACCTGAAGCTTTTTCCTCTCACCCTTAAGGGGAACAGAAGTTAAAAAACTTAACCAGTTAGCTATACTTAAACCTGTGAATTTAAAGAAAATCATACCAGATGAAATTACTTCAACTTCAAAATTTAGTGCATCTTTCTTTCCTTCAAGACTAACTATTTCTTGACAATATTTAGCTAACTCAGTAGCAATATATATTGCTGGTTGCTGCAAAACTGGGGCTAATTTGAGAGCGATCGCTGACTTATATATAATTCCTCCACAATTTTTAACTTGTTTCATTGAAATTATCTCTATCCTTGCCAAAACCTCTAATTTTTTTTCACAGCTATAAGACCATTCTAATTTCTCTCGATATAAACTTACAGCTTTTTGCAGAAAATGTATCGCATTACACTGAAATGATAATATTGTCAAAATTACCACCACCTTGAATAAAATTTATCCTACAAAATTCATAAAAAGATGTGTTTTTTGCTACTCTGAGGTAAGGAATAAAACGGATATAAGCAAAAATATTAATATTATAGTTACCATGGTGGCTAAGACATTTTTACGCCTCTCAAATTATAGTTCGTACTGCAAATTTAACTTTTCGCCTTCTAAATTTATAACTTATGCTATATCTGCTCCTATGTCCTTGATCCAATTGTTATTACTTAAGTCCAACTTTTACTAAAACAGAGTAAAAATGCAACTATCTTCACATCCAGACCTACCAGAAATGTCACTAAATGTACAAAATACTAATACTTCTGCTCTGAACAACAGGCCATTTTTGACTTGGCAACTAATCATAGATTGGGCAGAAGAACACTACCGTAGTAGAGCTTTCAGCAAAGATGAACGTATTCCCGCTCGCCCAGGTTTGCTGTATCTAATACAGAAAGGAGCAATTCGTCTGGTAGGTAATGCCAACATAAGTGCCAATCGAAATGTTAGTAATAATAACCTTAGCAAATCAAAAACAAGTCCAAATTCAGATGAACCTTTTCTAGGATTAGTTGGTGCTGGTCAACCATTTGAACTAATAGCTCAGTCACCATTTACGCTACAAGCTTATGCTCATATCGATAAAACAACTGTACTTTGGATGTATTGGCATGAACTGGATAACTGGCCTCACTTCCGCAGAGAAGTTTTAGACGCTTTTCGCTATCAACATCAAAGGAAGCTTTTGTGGCTAAGTACTCTGGGTCAACGTCGTACTATTGATCGATTATTTGGATTTCTCACACTATTAATTGAAGAATATGGGCAACCCTGGACTAGTCAAGATAACCTAGAAGTAACAAGTGGTTATTATCTACCTTGGCCTTTGACTCATACTCAAATTGGTAGCGCTATTGGTTCTACCCGTGTAACTGTGACTCGTCTCATAGGTAAATTACGTCAGCAAGGCTTAGTTTATATTCAGAATGATAATCTTATTTGTTTGCCAATGGAATCTCAAAACCAATAAAAAATCTAACTAATTTTGAGCATTTTGAGGATGGTATTTTTTTTCAAAATGCTACGTAAACAAAGGTTGTATATGTAATTTTAACTGACTATTTTGGCTGGTTACGATTTGCACAACATATTAATGTTCCCTTGTTGATAAATTTTGAAAAAAATGTCTATTTTGGAATTAATTCCCATAATTTCTCAAGTATTAGCAATGCTAATTCCTGTTTAACTAGAAATGGCAAACTAATAACTGTAAGGATAGATAATTTAAGGTTAATAAATTAGTTAGGAATTACGTCAAAGTAAAAAAAAATATTTGGCCGTAGTTGAATATAAAAACTTATTGAACTATTAGATGAGCTTTTTAGACTACAGAACTCAAAGAAAATCTTTAATTAAATTTTATTGGGCTATAGAGATTAAGTCAAAATAAGTACTATTATAAAATTGTTTAGCCTCCTTAATTTTATGTTGGATCTATATTATAGATAATTTAGGATAAATTATTACCAAAATTTGATGTAAGTTAATCAAATAGAGTTATACAAAATTCATGTTTTTTTATTCTTGAGTATATCCCAATAATAATAATTATTATTATGTTTTACGGACGCCTTGATGCAATATTTAGACTACTCTACTAACCTACTTTCCTATCTAATAAAATGTTGAAAAGTTTTTGATAAATGGTATTCAGTATTTAATTGAAAAATAAATAAACTTAAATATGGGATTGTGGGCGAGTGATAGAAATTACGTTCTGCTACAAAAATGATTATAATTATCAAAAAAACTTTAATTATAAATACAAATATTTGAGTTTTAATAGTTATTGAAAAAGGGTTCTTAGGGACTTGTTACTCAGTGAAAAAACTTTTTTGAAATTTGGTATAGTTTAGAGGAAAAACATAAAAATTGAATTGTTAAGGAAAACTCTAATAGGATACAAATACAAAAAATTTTAGGACTAAAATTATCTGAAAAAAACACAAAATTTATGAAATTTTTTTTATGGCAACAGAAGTAACAAGTTTAGCTTTAAGCTGCTAAAAATAAAATGTTCAATAACCAGAAGTAAAACCAAAAACGCCTGACTAAATTAAAGTTTCTCCAGAAATTTCTCTAGATAAAATTTTGGCAATATTAATGGCAGGGAATAAAAGATTTTTTGAAAATAAATGTAAAAACTCTAATATATAGTTATTTGAATTAAGATTGAGACAAAAATTGAGTAGAATCAAATCAAGTCAACTAGAAACTATTTTTAACCATGCCTTACAGTTTAGACTTAAGATAAACAGTAATAAATTTTGTAGAAAATAGTAGTATGCTTACCGAAGCAGCTCATATATTTGGGATAGGAAGAGCTTCGATATCTAGATAGTTATCTCGCCCAAAATTGGAAGCAACTAAGGTAAAACGTCGTCGAAGAAAATTAGATTGAAAAGAATTAGAAAAAGATATAAAACCAAATAAATAATCGCTCATTAGCAGACAGAGATAAAAAATTTGGAGTTAATCCTAAAGTTATATTTTATGCTCTGAAAAGAATAAAATTTCCTTGGAAAAAATAACTTGGTTATAGAGAAATAAATAGATAAGAACGAAGAAAATATTATCATAAACTACGAAATTTTTTGATAAAATTTGGAGGTAAAAGCCTTGTATTTATTGATTAATCAAGATTTGAATATAATCAAGACTGTATTTATGCCTGGTCAAAAAAAGGGAAAAAAGTTGATGGTGAGCTAGAAGGAAAACGAGGAAAAATAGAAAAGTTAGTAGCTGGGAGAAGAAAAAAGGAAAAAGATTTAATGATACCAATTATATTTAAAGTCAGCCTAAATGCCGTGGGATGTGAACAATGGTTAAATGAACATTTATTGCGAGCATTAAAAATTCCCAGTTTACTAATTATGGAGAATTTACCAATTCTAACGAAAAAAGGTTATTAGAGAATTAGTAAAAGCAAGGAATCATCAATTACTATTTTTACCAAAATATTCTCCTGATTTAAATGACTAAGAACATGATTTTAGTGCGTTAAAAAAAGCTAGAATGTATTCACCTATCAACACATCTCTTGATAAAATTATGCGTAATTATTATTCCAAATAGTGTCTCATTATTATTTAAAATGACTATAAGTGTTGCCAGATTAAAAGAAGTTACTGATGGTCACAACCTCTTTGCTACTATTATCTTTTCCCAGACTATCAGGTACCTGTTGAGATAACTTTTGATAGAGGTTTAGGAGACTTATTTATTCTTATAAAAGCTGGAAATGTTGCTACTACCGAATAAATTAGTAGTATAGAATGTGGCACTTTAATATTAGATTTAAAAGTGTTAATGGTATTAGGAAATAAAAAAATTTGAGCAGTCAAAAAAATAATAGCTGCTGGATAACTTTTCCTGTTCAAATAGGTAGTAGAAGTGTTTCAATTAAGCCTGCTGTAGAAGCTGCTTGAGGTAAACAGGAAATGTTGTAAAAAATACTGTTCAACCTAATATTTTTTAACAAATTAAAATCATAAATTTTTCTCCAGTAATTACCCAGCTAGTACAAAAAAATCAACTAAAAATTTTGGGTAGTTATTATGATTTATAGAATGGAAAAGTTTATATAATAAACTAAAATAGTATGCAATTAAACCTTATTTAGAATAATTGTTTATTTAGCAAATTAAAATCATAAATTTTTCTCCAGTAATTACCCAGTTAGTACAAAAAAATCAACTAAAAATTTTGGGTAGTTATTATGATTTATAGAATGGAAAAGTTTATATAATAAACTAAAATAGTATGCAATTAAACCTTATTTAGAATAATTGTTTATTTAACAATGGTTGTAATTTTCAAAAATACTCTATCGTAGTTGGCGGCTGTAGTCTTACTGACTGAATAACTGAAATATTGAGTAAAGTCTTGGATTATTTTTGGGAATTTGTATTAAATCCAATTATCTTAATAAATCAAATTTAATTATAGGGATACTCCATAGAACATCCCTACTTTCTGCTCTTTTTCCTATTCAAACAAAAGTTATATAAGTCAAAACTTACGTTCAATTTTCAAGGGCTGGCCAGGGGAAAGTTTTTTAATTTCTGTTGTTAAATCATGCCAAGACTGTAATTGACTAATTTGAAAAGTGCGACTCATTACAACATAAATAGAGGTTTGATCACAACCAATACCTGCACTAATTACATCCAACCAAGACTTAGCAAAAAGTTCATCTGTAATATGCCAACTTCCATCTTTATATTTAAAATGGCGCTTGAAAGAAAAAGGCGCATCTTGTTTACCAGTAATTAAAATTTTTTGTAATATTTTTCTAATTAAATTTGGGAAAAAACGCCCAAAAGTTAACATTACTAATCTCAGAATTATTAACTTAAGAGATGACATTTGAGTTTGTTTTGCCCAACCCATATTAGCAGAAATAACTATTTCATCCTGAGATATGTCGACATCATAATTACCACTCAGATGACTAACTGCATTAAGAATTTTTCTCCCTTTTCTAACTTGTAGGGATAAATGAGTATCAGAAGCTACTAATTTTTGGTTACGAAATAATTTAAAAACACCACCTTTATTTAAGCTCACATATAATTCTATTCCTGGTCGTCGTTTAATCAATATTTTAGCTTCTTCTAACAAAAGACTAGCAACATCACGATTAATATTAACAGGTCTTTCAGTAATAAAATCTCGCCATGCCAATAAATAATTCCAGGTATGATGACCAATAATATGATCATCAGCATAACAAGGAGCTAAACCATTTTTTAAGCCTATTAAAAATTGATCGTTAATCCACAAAGCAGCAGGTAACCATTTACCGACTAATTCAAATCCATGAGGAAAAAAGTTATAAGTATTACGACTAGCATATTCTCCACCAAAAGAGCCATCAGGATGAATAAATTGGGTAGCTAATTCGACTGCTTTAATGATAATAGATTTTAATTTTTCACTAGGATTTAATTCATAAACTCTGGCTAAACAAGATATAGTAAGAGTATGATAACCAGGGTCAAAACCGGAATATTCTGTAAACCATCCTTCTTGACTCTGCCAACTTAATAATCTTGACAAACGATTTGCTTTTGCTGTATCCCACTTTGAGGTTTCCAATAATATACTTAGTGATTCTAAACACAAAACAATTAATGCTTCATGATTAGCTAATTTGCCATTTTCATAATGATGAACTAACCAGTCAGCTTGTTTTTCAAAAAAACTGAGTATTTTATAGTTATTTAATCCTAATGTTTGATAACTTTCAATACTAGCTAGTAAAGAAAAAGCTGTAGCTCCACTAGCTCGTTCAAAGGGAAAATAATCATCACAAGAACCATCAGGATGAGCAGCATGAGAAGTATATAAAATTCCTGCTTCTACCCATTTATGTATCATTTCCTGATGATAATATGGGTTATTAGGAATTTTTAAACTATAAGCTAAGGCTAAAGGTAAGACAAATTCTTGAGCCATTCCACTGGGAAAGTCTATAATTTTGTAATGCCAAAAATTACGGTCAAAACAGCCATAGGTGGGACTATGTAAGTTCCGGTCTAGCAATGTCAAAATTTTTGGTATTTGAGCTAATGCTTCTTGAGCAAATAAGTCTCTCATCTTAATTTTTTCGGTGTTATTTATATCATTTTTACTCAAGAATGAATCAGATTCTATATCTGATAATTTAGTTTGGTTTGTTATGGGTATATTAGGATTTTTCATATCTATAATCTGATAGTTTTTATTGTTAACATTTTTTCTAATCTATACCAAATATAGAAAATTTTATTGCTAATTTTGTATATATAAATTTGTTATATATTATTCGTATTTTTTATATATTTAATAAATATTAAGCTCTATTTTTTATACCAATATTTTAAGTTTTTAAATGAAATTAATGCACAAGCTTTAGAAGTAATAATATGATTTTATTGAAATAATTTTATATTTATTTTGATTATAAATACTACGATATTTTATCATCTTTTTTATCAAGTTAACTACTGAATTTATTCTGAATATTAATGGTTTACTATTGAATTATTCAGTTTCTAGTTTACTGTCCATAATTTATTATATAGCAATCCTATTTAGGTTGTGACAAAATTCCATACTGAAAAAGTTTTGGAAAATCAAAGATTTGACCGTCTGCAAAAAATTTAAATAACCACTTAACTATTTTAAAAGAACTACAAAGATGATAAAATTGACTAATCAAGTTTTTGGTTTGTAACCAAATATCTTCTACAGGGTTTTGTTCTGGGATATTCGGAGCAAATGTTAGACAATTTATCAACCATTTTTCTTCGGGTTTTTCTTGATTAATTAACATCAAATATTCTCTAAAATCTTGATAGTTATGATAACTTGCACCGTCCCAAAATATTGCCAATCTTTTTCCCAGTCTTTGCTCTTTTAAAGATTTAACAAATTCAATAGTATTCTCAGTGTTTTTACTCTTTAATTATTGCACAATAAATTTCTTAGTTTGATAATAATTGGCTCCATAATAAGTTGGTCTTTCTATTTCATTTTTCATAGGAATTTCTCTTCGTTTATCTTTTCTTCGTCAAGCATAACTTAAGAGATAGCCCCATAATAAATAACATTCATAAACCATAAACACTACAAGCTTTTTAGCTTCTATTTATAATTTTTATTTTACCAATAATTTCTCTATTTCTTTTTTTTTGCTTTCACTAATTAATCATTTTCAGCTAGATTTATATGAGTGAGTTTTTTTCCAAGTTATTCCCGCTTCTTTGAGTAAGTTATAATAACTTTGATTAGACTCAAAAACTACATAATATTGCTTTTTTAAATATTTTTATAAATCTGATGATCTTAAGTAACTTTGTGTCCTCATATACTCAATTATTTGCTCTTTTTCGACAGCTTTTAAGTAACCTTATGTTCCAATATAATTGAAGCTTTAAACTTTCTACACCATGAAACGCTTGATTTTTCCATTCACTAATAAAACTGCTGAGTTACATTTAATAATTCTTTAATTTCACACTATCATTTTCCAAAAAAAAAATTATTTTGACATGCCTTGGCTCTTTTTATTTCTTTTGACTATGCATATTTTATTTATAAAATCGTCTAGTTTATCTAAAATATTAATTTTTTGTCTAGTGAAGTGGATATGTTATTATTATTATTATATCTGTTGCAACCTATGCGCGGATTGCTATATATTTTTAGAAAGTATTTCATGACTATTAATAGTTAGAGATTTCTAGGTTTTGGTGATTAAAAGTTAGAAGTAATAGTAGGATTATATCTTACTCAATTTAAAACTTTAGTCAACAGATTATCTGATTTTACTTTTATTATAAATACGAGTAATTCCAGTATATTCGGTGGCTAATAAAGTATAATATTCATTTTAATGCGATTATCTCTATTAGAGCTGATTTATAGAATAAATATTGAAAAGCTGAGTTTCTTGTTAACGGGACTTTAGCAAATTTCAAGCCCAAACAAACCCTAAACTCTCTTTATGA
>JAGGDU010000113.1 GCA_018457135.1 Trichodesmium erythraeum GBRTRLIN201
TACATTAGCTGAGTATCAGACAGCCATAGCCCAAATACAATATAACAACACCTCGCAAAACCCAGACCCCACGGATCGGACCGTGACCGTAGTGGTGAACGATGGTGATGCTAATAGTAACACAGCCACAACAACAATAAGTCTTGTTCCAGTCAATGACCCAGTCCACTTTGATTTTAATGCTGATGGAGTGGCAGACATTCTCTGGCGTCATAAAAGTCTCCAAAATGGACCTAACAGGATCTGGTTGATGAAGAATGACGGCACACGGGATAGTATCGTTAACCCTGGATCTTTTAATTCAAATTGGAATGTAGAAGAAGTGGGAGATTTCAATGCAGACGGAGTGGATGACATTCTCTGGCGTCATAAAAGTCTCCAAAATGGACCTAACAGGATCTGGTTGATGAAGAATGACGGCACACGGGATAGTATCGTTAACCCTGGATCTTTTAATTCAAATTGGAATGTAGAAGAAGTGGGAGATTTCAATGCAGACGGAGTGGATGACATTCTCTGGCGTCATAAAAGTCTCCAAAATGGACCTAACAGGATCTGGTTGATGAAGAATGACGGCACACCCGATAGTATCGTTAACCCTGGATTTTTTAATTCAAATTGGAATGTAGAAGAATTGGGAGATTTCAATGCAGATGGAGTGGATGACATTCTCTGGCGTCATAAAAGTCTCTCACATGGACCTAACAGGATCTGGTTGATGAAGAATGACGGCACACCCGATAGTATCGTTAACCCTGGATTTTTTAATTCAAATTGGAATGTAGAAGAATTGGGAGATTTCAATGCAGATGGAGTGGATGACATTCTCTGGCGTCATAAAAGTCTCTCACATGGACCTAACAGGATCTGGTTGATGAAGAATGACGGCACACCCGATAGTATCGTTAACCCTGGATTTTTTAATTCAAATTGGAATGTAGAAGGAGTGAGAGATTTCAATGCAGATGGAGTGGATGACATTCTCTGGCGTCATCAAAGTCTCCCAAATGGACCTAACAAGATCTGGTTGATGGAGAATGACGGCACACGGGATAGTATCGTTAACCCTGGATCTTTTAATTCAAATTGGGATATAGCTGGAATGTAATTTCTTGCATAGGAATTACGCAACTAGAGAGTACAAAGTTTTTCTCAAAAACGATTAGCTGCTCCAACTGAAAGCTTTATTGGATAAGGTTGATAGCACTTCAAGTTGAGAACATAAATTTTCTGATCTTGACATTGCTGAAAGCCTTACCTTCCAATATTTATTTCCCTAGTTTTGTACTCTCTAGTAAAACAATAATGCTTCAATGCTTCAATATTTATTTGCAGTATATGTGGATGGTAATAGGAATGTATATGTTATCAGTACTGCAAGCTCTGTAAACTAAGTCGCCCTGTACCTCAACAATAGCAGGAATAATCTCAAATTAGCAGACTTCTGAGTGTGACCAGAAACCAAATTGATGGGAAACAGGTGTCAGTATGGTAAAGCCTTTCATATCAACTCGGAATTATCTGCTTTATTGAGGGCTGGCTGATTAATTTTCAGAGCATTAACACAAATTATCCTTGAGCCAAATTCTCCACCACGAGTAAAAGTACCAGAAGTTCAGTAGCTCAAGCTGATGCACAGATAGAATTTTGCGTATACCTATGCCGAAAAATTAGGTGACAATTCTTACTAGACCGGACCTGGTGACTAAGCCACTTATCTGTCCCTCTGTCCTTCCCTCCTTCCTGAGGTAATTTTTATGAAAATATTTTTATAAAAATATTGTAACTCCCATTTTACTATATGTTTAGGTAAATATTTAAACTTTTGTTTTTACTCCCATTGTTGACGATATGAAACCTTGAAATATTATATGGTATAAGTAGAAGACGTTAAAATATTCATAGTACCAAACAATGAAACGAAGAAAACTCATTAACCATATCGCAACTGCTACAACTGTCGCAACTTTAGCAGCTTGTAATCAAACTACCACTCAATCTGTTTCTACTGATAGCTTACCTTCTGTAAAATGGAGAATGACCACAAGTTGGCCTCGCTCCCTAGATACAATTTTTGGTGGGGCACAAACAATATGCGATCGCGTCGCAGCTATGACCAACGGCAGATTTACCATTACTTCCTATTCTGCAGGAGAAATAGTCGGAGGTTTAGAAGTTCTAGACGCTGTCCAACAAGGTACAGTACAATGTGGCCATACTGCAAGTTACTACTATGTAGGCAAAAACTCAGCCCTTGCCTTTGGTACCTCTGTCCCCTTCGGATTAACGGCCCAACAACAAAATGCTTGGTATTATCATGGTGGAGGACTAGAAATCATGCATAAGCTGTACTCCGACTTTAATATTATTAATTTTCCTGCTGGTAACAGTGGAGTCCAGATGGGAGGTTGGTTCAGACAAGAAATTAACACTGTTAGTGATCTAAATGGTTTAAGTATGCGCATCCCTGGTTTCGGTGGTGAGGTCATGAAAAAATTAGGTGTAAATGCTCAAGTATTACCTGGTGGTGAAATTTATTTAGCTTTAGAACGAGGTGCCCTTGATGCTGCGGAGTGGGTAGGTCCTTATGATGATCAGAAATTAGGCTTACAAAAGGCAGCAAAATATTATTATTATCCTGGTTGGTGGGAACCCGGTCCTACTTTTGAGGTGCAAATTAATCTCAATGAATGGAATAAACTACCAAAGGAATATCAAGAAGTTTTGAAAACTGTTGCATACCAAGCTAACATTAGTATGCTTGCCCAATATGATGCTTTAAACGGAGTAGCATTAGCAGAATTAATAGCAGGCGGTACAGAGTTACGCCCCTACAGTCAAGAAATTTTACAGGCAGCACAGAAAGCTGCTGTTGAATTTTACGAAGAAAAAGCTACTCAGGATACAACTTTTAAAGAAGTCTATGAACAGTGGAAAAAGTTCCGAGAACAGATTTATAAATGGAATACTATTAATGAATTGAGTTTTGCTCAGTTTACCTTCAATAACTCCCTAAAGTAAACTCAGAATTCATTTCTGTTATTAGTTATCAGTGCCTAACCCTGAAGTCAGAGGACTCATATACTCAATCAAATATTTTTTTGACTGTCCCAGTGCAGACTATTATCCTAGTTTTTCCTCAGAAGTAAAATTCGTAGCACAAACTAAATTTGAGAAACCCGAGAATGTTCTAACCACTCTAGGGGTTGCTATAAATAAATCATACATAAATGAACAATGAAACGTCGAAGTCTAATTAGTTATACTACTGTTGCTGCTACAACTGCCCTGGCTTTACCTGCATTTAGTCAAACCAAATTCCCACAGATAAAATGGAAAATGACGACAAGTTGGCCAAAAACTCTCAATACTTTATTTGGTGGAGCCGAGAAGATTTGCGATCGCGTAGCAGCTTTAACCAATGGTAGATTTACTATTACTCCCTATCAAGCTGGTGAAATAGTAGGAGGGTTAGAAGTTTTAGATTCTGTACAACAGGGTACTATAGAATGTGGTCATACTTGTAGTTCTTACTATAAAGGCAAAAACTCGGCCTTAGTTTTTGCTACCAGTGTTCCCTTCGGTTTGACTGCCCAACAACAGAATGGGTGGTTATATCATGGAGGGGGTTTAGAAGCTATACAAAAAGTTTATACTGATTTTAATGTGATTAACTTCCCGGCGGGTAACACAGGGGCGCAAATGGGTGGTTGGTTTAGGCAGGAAATTAATACTTTGGCTGACCTCAATGGTTTAAAGATGCGCATTCCTGGTTTGGGAGGAGATGTAATGAGCAAGTTGGGAGTAAATGTTCAGGTTTTACCAAGTGGGGAAATTTATTTGGCTTTGGAAAGAGGTGTCATTGATGCTGCTGAGTTGTCGGGGCCTTATGATGACCACAAATTGGGTTTGTATAAGGCAGCAAAATATTATTATTATCCTGGTTGGTGGGAACCTGGTCCGACTATTGATATATTGGTTAATCTAGATGCTTGGAACAAACTACCAAAAGAATATCAAGAAATTTTTCAGACTGCTGCTTATGAAACTAATTTGAATATGTTGGCTCAATATGATGCTTTGAATAGTAAAGCATTGCTAAAATTGATGGCAAAAGATGTCCAATTCAAGACTTTTAGTCCAGAAATCATGGAAGCTGCTCAGAAAGCTACTTTTGATATCTGTGAGGAAAATGCAAGTCAAGATGAGAGTTTTAAGGAAGTTTATCAACAATGGAAAAAATTTAGAGAACAAGTTTTTAATTGGAATAAGTTTAATGAATTAAGTTTTGCCCAGTTTTCTTTTAATAATTCCTCAAGCTGAACTCAGAACTCAGAACTCAAGTTATAGCTGTGATACTGTTAAGATTTGAAAAATTCCCAACTTTGAGCCTATTATACTAATTTCAAAAATACGTTACACATAGTCAAACCAAGAAAATGATTTTACAGGAGATGCCTATTTGACAAAAAAAAAGAATTTATGGCATAAAAAGTGGTATTGAAACGATTTATTATGAATTATGAACCCATACTCCTGATTTATAAAAAATTTCCTATTTATTTGTAGCAAATATTTATTAAATTTAGTAATATTAATTTAGATGAAGGAGAGTAGCGATCGCTCCAGTCAAAATAGTTACAGTAAATGCTTGATGCTTTTGGGATGGGTCTATTTTAGGAAGAGTAATTTTAATTGCATATCAATAAAATTTCATTTTCATTCATGATTATGCAGAAATTAGTAGGGAGCAGTATAAAATCTGCTTTGAAACAATACACATTACTTCATCATGAGTCTGCAATAACTAGTAATTTACCAAAAATTACTGTGAGTTGAAAGCCTCACCCTTCTTCGGCGACTTTTTACTTAACTTTCTTTACAATACATAAGTTATTATATTATTAACTTAGTCACCTTTTGGGCATTCACTCCTTCAAAAAATGGACGTAGAGGTAACATGAGCAAAGGTAAAACTCACGATGGTTTGGAAGTACCGAATCTAGTTTATCATATTCTGTAGTGGTGCATGGTATTAAGTTCAAAATTGTTAACCCGCACCTTCTGAGCTCTACTATGGTGATGGTGGTTGAGGAAATTTTCTTTTCTTTACTTCTAAACTATATTCTTTAACTGCTTGAGTAATAGTCTCTCGCAAGTTAACATAAGGTTTAGCAAAAGGTGGCTGCCAATGGGAAAGCCCTAAAACATCATTAATCACTAATATCTGACCATCACAATAGGCACCTGCACCAATACCAATAGTAGGAATAGAAACTTTTTCTGTAATCTCTTTAGCTAAATCTGCTTTAATATGTTCTAGAACTAGGGCAAAAGCACCAGCTTCTGCCAAAGCTAGAGCTTCTGTTAAAATACGCGCACTAGCATCAGGAGCGTTGCCTTGTTGAGGATAACCTCCAAATTGATGTACAGATTGGGGAATTAGGCCAATATGACCCATCACAGGAATACCTATTGACGTTAGTTTCTTAACAGTTTGAGCGATCGCTTCATTACCACTTTCTAGTTTGACAGCTTGAGCTCCTGTTTCTTTTAGTATTCTTCCTGCTGAATGTATAGCTTGTTGGGGACTTTCCTGATAAGTTAAAAATGGTAAATCTACCACCATTAAAGCTTGTTTTACAGCTCGTCGTACTGCTTTAGCATGATGAATCATTTCCTCAAGAGTCACTGGTAAAGTTGTTTCATAACCTAAAGTTACCATTCCCAGAGAATCTCCCACCAGAATTAAATCTACTCCAGCATTGTCTAAAAGTTGAGCGATCGTATAATCATAAGCTGTCAGAGCTACTATTGGGCGACCTTTTTGTTTCCATTGAATTAATTGTTTAGTTGTAACTGCCATTTTCAGTTAAGTTAACCGCTTTGCGGAAGTTAAAAATCAAAAATCAAAACATATGACTTGATTGATTAATCAAGGACCTTGCAAAAACGACAGAGGTTTTTCCATCTCCACTGACGAATTTAAGAACTTGTGTAAGGCTAAACACAAGTCAAAAGTCACAATTTAAAATTCAAAAATTATCTCTCAAAGAGTTTTTCCTCCAGAAATGCTCCGGAAAAAGAATTTACCAATATCCGCGCCTTAAGTGAATAGTACTATATCAAGTAGTTTTTTTGCTCAAAAGTTAAAAGTCAATTTTTCATCTAGAATTCAGACAAAATACTTATAGGGAGTTGAGCACAAATTTTAATCATCTAAGAAATGATCAAAAAAACCTTAAGCTCTTGTAGTGTGGGTTAGGCAGGTTTATGACTGTAATCTTTTATAATGCTATACAGGCCGCAAGCAACCAAATAGCAGGATTTTTTGCTTAAGGTTTACTGGGATATACCCTTTCTAAATAATACTAAATCCAATTTAGACAACCTTGCCAAACCCAAGAAATTATAAGTGGTTCATATAGCTCATGTTTTGACTCAAGGTTTACTGGGATATACCCTTTCTAAATAATACTAAATCCAATTTAGACAACCTTGCCAAACCCAAGAAATTATAAGTAGTTCATATAGCTCATATTTTGACTCATAGAAAAAAAGTACTAATCAAAATTTGAAAGTTCAATTCAATTTTAAAGCACTAACAGGCACATCATCCCAAGACTCAACAATTCGCAATGTAGCTTTCCATCCTTGTTCTTTTTGAGTATCAGTTAAATTTTTTTTAAAAGATTCATGGCATTCTTGGGCTTGCAATTTCTCACAACAGGCAATACAAGAGTAGACAATACCAGATGGATCTATCTGTTCATTTACCCAAATAGTCATAGTTAATAACCTCAGTATATATTTTTCAATTGAAATCCTCTACAACCTAATAGTTTTAACTTGAGCTGATAGTTCAAACCCCAAAGGCTTAAAGCTATAAAATCTGTTTGTAATATGCATATCCACATTCTGCCAATTGTAAAAGGGTATTTTTTCAAGTTATAGCTGTTCAGGAAATAAGGCATTAGGGAATGGGACAATCCTATTTTTATACCCAAATTTAGTAGATACTATAGATGTTAACAATAGTCAAGTTAAATAGATTTAGCCACTACACACAAAAAATTCTGAATCCAAATAGACTCAGAATTTTATAGTAGCAGTAAATTTTTAATTTTGATCTTAAATCTGATATAGCAATTTCTACTACCCTTCGGACATTCTCGATCTTCTTTTGCCTGAAGCACAGAAATGATTTAACTTTTAACTTCAGCTATAATTCCTGTTGAGATGCTAACTTCCCGAGAGCATTGTCAGTAACACGACAGATACGCCACTCGTCTAAAATTGACGCACCCATATGTTTATAAAATCCGATCGCAGGTTTATTCCAATCTAAAACGCTCCATTCTAAACGTCCACAATTTTGGGATACTGCCAACTGGGCCAAATAACTGATCAGTCGCTTTCCTATACCCCGCCCTCTATAATCAGGTAACACAAATAAATCTTCAATATAAATACCGGGTTGGGTTAAAAAAGTTGAATAGTTATAAAAGAATAAAGAAAAACCGACAGGTTTGCCTGTCAATTCAGCAATAATGGCTTCAGCCATGGGACGATAATTGGATCTATCGCTATCAGGTTCGCCAAATAAATGAGCTTCCAAGGAAGCAACATTACCTGTAACAGCATGAGATAAATTTTCATACTCAGCTAGGGCCTTAATTAAGTCAAATAGAATAGATACATCTGCTCGTTTAGCAACACGCAGCTTTAGTTCATCGAGGGACATAAATTTAACTACTATAGCACTATAAAAAAGTGTTAGGATATTGATAAAATTGGAGTTCTTGACGACAAATCGTTGGGACTTTAGCTGACAGCGATATGATTTTGAATTTAATTAAAAACGATTCAACCATCCTTTTAAACGTTCAGCCACTTGAGGGCGACGTAACTTTCGCATTGCTTTAGCTTGAATTTGTCGTACTCGTTCCCGAGAAAGATTAATCATCCGACTAACTTCATCCAAAGTATGAGGTTCTCCTGTGATTAAACCATAGCGGAGACTGATGACATCTTGCTCACGATTGCTTAATACATGATTTAATACCTCCAAGATATCCTGGCGCATCATCATATCATTCATTTGTGCTTCTGGAGTACTATTTTCATTATCTTCTAAGAAATCTAACAGTTCAGTATTTTCGTCAGTACCTAAACGATGATTCAGAGAGAGAGTTTTCCGACGAATTTGCTGTAGGTTGCGCAGTTGTGGGAGAGAAATTTCTAGTTCTTGAGCAATTTCTGTGTCATTGGGAATACGATTTAAACTCCGTCTTAGGTCGCGGTAAACTCGTCTAAGTTTGTTAATTTGTTCAACTACATGAACTGGTAGACGAATAGTACGTCCTTGGTTAGCAATGGTGCGGGTTATTCCTTGACGAATCCACCAATAGGCATAAGTAGAAAACTTATAGCCCTTATCTGGATCAAATTTTTCAGCGGCGCGATTTAATCCTAATGCTCCTTCTTGAATCAAATCTAGAAAAGGTACCCCACGGTTTAGATAACGCTTGGCAATTGAAACTACTAGACGCAGGTTAGAACTAATCATTCGACGTTTGGCTGTTCGACACTGATGTAAGCGATGATCTAGTTGTGATTCTGTGAAACCTGCTGCGACTGCTACTTCAGATTTTGTAGGTGTTCGTCCTAAGTCATTTGCCAGTTTCTCTGGCAGTTTTTCAAATACTACTAACTCTTGAATTAACTTCGCTAATTCTATTTCTTCTTTTTGATTCAGAAGAGGATAACGAGACATTTGCTTAAATAATGCTCCTACTGCATCATCTATATCTTGTTGATTTTCTGAGACTGGAATGGTTGTAGCTGATATATTCATACTAGAATTCTCCTGATTTTGAGTTTCTTTATGTAGAGATTCGGCAACGATCAAACTGATTTGTTTCATCTGATCTGCCATGTCTGATTTATTATTGGAGTCTGGTGATGAGATTTGATGCTTACCTGAATTATTGGGAAGTAGAATTTTCATAATTCGTGTTTTTTTCTATTATATAGTTTGCTGATCGTAAATAGTTTATAAGATATAATGGAAGTGTTAATTTATACCAGAAACCTCAATTATTACTTGACAATTTAACTTAATATCAACAACTCAATATCAAAAGAAACTAGTAAAAATATTGAACTACCACATTTTTTACTTTGTGTCAATAAACAACTAAGAATAATCTCAATCCTGAATTCAACTTAATTCCTGAGATTTATCTTTAAAGATATTTACATAACTAAATAATTGTTTAATAATCAATTAATATATTAATATTTAGTTATATCAGCCCAAGCATGACACCAGGAAAACGAGAAAACTTCAAAGCAACTACCTGTAAAGTTTTAACTAAAGCTGAATACTGAATGCGATATCTGTTGAAAAACAAATAACAATATCTATTTCAAAACTTTAATCTGTAATTGGCTGTATTGATAAATACAAATTAGATATTTTATGCCGGAATTTTTAATTTTAAAGGGAATAGGAAATAGGGAAGAAAAAATCAACATTCATATTAGATTATATCTCATTATTTTCCAAAATGCTGTAATGATTTTGATTAAAAAAAATTAGGCAAACCATATTTATAGCTATTTGTAACAAAGTTAACTGCTTTATTTTTCTATTAATGCACTATTAATTATACTGAACTTTGGAAATAGAAGTGGATAGGATCGAAATCATATTATAATCAAGACTTACACACCCAAATAAGAAAGCGGGTCTATTGTCCTGAGAATTATTTTTGAAATCACCAAATTTTATTGATCAACCCGGGTTATGGATAAGTCCGAATAATCTCATATTCAGTTGAAGAGTGAACTCTCTACTCCCTACTCCTGTTAAACACTTTTGATAGAGTTGATGGGTAATTTCGCTCCCTCACCTCTCCTTCACGTTCCATAGATGAGAGCTTCGCTCCTCATAGGACTGCTGATACTAGATATACGTTTAAGAATTTGCCGTTCAGAAGACTAGCTCCGACCCTTCTAGCAGTTCCACTAAACTCACCCAAACTTATATAAGTGCGATGGCATAATTTTGATCTGGCTTCAGTGTTTACACATCTACCACTGACCGCAGTCTGTAACTTATCTTCGTACACAATTTAGCCACAAAATACCAAGGAAGCTAAAGCTACTTATACACCTAGTTTTCCCTTGTTAACCGTAGCATTAAAGTTTCTGTCTACCTTCAAACCGCAGTTGCTACATTCATAAGTTCTCTTATGCAATGGCATTTTCTGTTTAAAACTAAATTGAGAAAAGATTTGAGAACAGTAAAAGCATATTTAGAAGTAACTCAAACTACTCGAACCTAAAAGTTGGGCTCAAAAATTTACGATCCTATTTGTTACTCTACTCCCAAGCTTTCCTTATTTTTTTGGGGGGAGGTTAAGTTACAGTAACCAGAAAGTAAAAAGCAAAAACCTACCCTTGTGAACTACTCACTAGATCTGCAACCAAGCAAGCTAATTCCTCTGTTGGACCAAGAGGAGTAGTCATATGAAACTGAATAGTAGGATATATTTGGGATAGTTGATTAACTGTATCCGCGATCGCGTCAGTAATTCCCCCATTAAACAGAAAGTAAGGCAAAATTCCAATTTTTTTATATCCCTGTTTCATTAAGATATCAACCCTAGACTTGAGATCAGGAGGAACAGACCAATAAGCTGTACACACTAAAACTTTGCAACTACTACTGAGAAACTGGGAGATTTTTTCCACAACTTCATTACTCTCAGTGCGGCGACTACCATGAGAAATAATGACCCAAGCTTCAGCTATAACAGAAGTCATTTTAGTTGCGAGTAGATTTACCATTTTGGGATGGGAACCAATATAAGGGTACAAGTTTACTTTAATTGGAATATTAATTTCTAATTTCTTTTCAAGCTTCAAGTGACTCTTTTCTTCGTGCAAAACTATCTTAGAGGTTGCATTTGCTTTTACTCGCTCTCGGAATATCTGAATTTCCGCGGGAATATCTTCGGTGACATGAACTCCCGGCAAAAGAAATAAAGGTATAATTTGGATTTGACTAATATGGAGTGCTCGTATACTTTGCCAAAAATCCTCTATTTGTTCATGTAAAGGTTTCGGTCCAAGTTCTAATACACCTGTAGTAATCATAGGATATCTTAGTATATTGTTATGCTGCCTAAAATATTTACTTAAAGTTGTTTGTTTAGATAAAAGATTAGCTAGTGTCTGTAATTCTAGCTTTGGTCGTGGGTCACGGCTACCATGAGATACTAAGAAATATGTTGATAAGTAGTTATTCATAAATAAGTCGTTGACAAAGTTCATTTAATGTTTAATACTTAATAGATACTCTCAAAACTTTAAAATTAGGTTTTTTAGTACTCGCTAAAAGCTGATTACTCTAAGAAAATAATAAAAAGCAAATATCAATTTTAACTACTAATTAATCTCTTGATAATTATTTGGAGAAAATCACATTTACTAATCATAATTTTTTGATCACATTATTGCTCCCTTTAAATATAAGATTATTTCATATACTTTTTATTTTGTCAATTATGTAGTAGTTTTTTGATTGTAGGGAGGGACAAATATATTTTTTTACTTTTAATCAAGTCGGGATTAATTCTTTAGCTTGTAATTGAGTAATTAATTTTACTCATTCTGTTGTATGTGGCAAAGGAAAGCTTAATCTTTATCATTGTAGGGAAGTTTGAGTAAGTTTTTTTAGAAAAAACTACTCAAAAAAACTACCGACGGCAATGCTAATAATTATAATTATTTCTAAATTTATGCGGCTGATAAATAGTTCAGCTTCAGGTAATTATAAATATTTATATACAGGTGAATATAAAGTGATTTTTATAATTATAATTCATGACATTTAGGAGTAAAAATGATACTTATATTTCATTGATAAAAAAACTGACTTTTATCGCAATATAAAGCTAACTAGATAGATTGTTTATAACAAAATAATTACTAATGTCAGGTTTTTCTATATAAAGATTATGCTAATTTAGAAGTTTTATTAGATGTATTTTGCTTCTAAATTATTTTTCCATTTTGTAAATATATTTCTAAGTTTTTAATATTTATTTATTGGCAATAAATTAATTACTGTTAATTATAAAATCTCAAAAAACAAGAGTATAAATTGGTATAATTACAGTCTTTTTTAATAAACTATATATACATAAAACTTGTAATCAAAACTGTTTTCTGGGAAGATTAATTACTATAGTAATAGAGATTTCCTCTACAAAAAAATCTATTAAAACTAATTAATAATCTTATTGAGGTACAATAATATTTTCCAGCTTAATATTCTGGCGAATAACATTTTTACTATGTATATAGTTAATAAACTATAGCAAACTAATCAGTATTTTCTTAACATAACTATCTGTAGTTGTGTCTTATGTTGCTACTATTTTAGCGAGAGTTTATCCTCTTATCTAAGTAAAATTTATCTGCTCTATCAGCAAAATTAGCATATAATTTATATATGTGGCTATGAGTATCCCCTAATTCTGCCAAAATGCCTGCTTCTCCTTGAAAGAATTTTGCTGTTTTTTGGTAAAGATGGAGATTATTGGTCACTACTTTAAGTTGCTTAATTACCCAGGAGCAACCACAAGATATTTGGGTATTTTTACTAAAAAGATTTTCCCAAATCTAACACTACTGATGGTTCATACAACTCTTTGCAGGGATTGTTTAAAACTAGAGGTTTAAAATCAATAAATATTACCAATTTTTTATTATTTAAAATCACATACTTATAGGCTATATAACAAATAAAAAAATGAGAAAATTATTAGGGTTAACTTTTTTAACAGTGGCAATATCTGGCTTTTCTACAGTAAAATTTCCTCTTGGATTAAATAGTTCGATGTCTTTTTTCAGTCTGGTTAATGCTGCTGAAAAAGATGACAAGATTCAGACAAAATATCTTCCCAATAATCAGGATAATAACAAAATAAAATTTGGTGGTAAAAAGTTAATTAATCCCATAGTACCTATTTCTGAAAAACCATTAAATTTGCATTACCTTAAATTTGACAATATGACTTTAAAGTCTTTAGATTTATTTGGTAATGCTTTCTTAAAATTATCTATTTTATCAAAGCAAAACATTTTCAAAGAACTACCAGTCGGTCCGTCTCAGCCTCCCACAAGACCGTTAATTGATGTTCGCTTAAATAAAGGTAGTCAAAAAAAAGAAATTAATAAATTACCAGCATCAAATATTCAAGAAGATCCCAAGTTTAAATTAGTGATGGAGTATGCCATAAAACAGAATCTTGCTCAACTTTCTATGGCAGAAATTATGCAGGCGATCGCTGCTTATTTTATTGATACTCCTTACAAAGCTGGATTATTAGACCAATCAAATAAAGAGTCCTTAATTATTACTTTGGATGGATTTGATTGTGTATTATTTGTGGAAACTGTATTGGCAATGGCTAGGGGAATAGCGATGGAAGATTATTCTTATTTGACCTTTATTAATCATATTAAAAACCAGCGTTACTGGAAGGGTAAAATGGATGGATATTGTAGTCGTTTACATTATTTTTCTGAATGGATTGCTGATAATCAAAGGCGTGAAAATGTTATAGATATAGCTATTAAATTAGGTGGAAAAATGGTTAATAAGCAATTATTTTTTATGAGCAAAAATAGATTAAAGTATCCACAAATTGCTAGGAATGAGGTTAACTATCAGTGTATTGTTAGTATGGAAAATAGTATTAGTAAACTTAAAATAAATTACATTCCTTACTATAGAATTAGCAGTATTTATTCTCAGCTAAAACCAGGAGATATTGTTGCTGTAGCGACAGAAATTAATGGATTAGATGTTACTCATACAGGCTTAGTTTATCGTAATTCTGATGGTAATATTGGTTTTATTCATGCTTCTCCTGCTGGAAAAGTAACTGTTGCTTATGATTTAGAAAGATATATTTGGAATGTGGAAAGTGCTATTGGTATTTTAGTGGCAAGACCTGTCGATCCAAGGTTTGAACTTCAGCACTATAATTAAAGATGTTCTAATACATTTATTACTATTGGTAGGCTTTTTTCAGATTGCGCTTGCTCATAAGCAAACTCTAAATCAAACATTTAAACTGATATAATATAGTTTTTATGATTTTTTTTTGCTAATATTTTCTAAGGCTACAGAGATGACTTTAGTATTATCTGTAATTAGACAAAGATACTACTATAAAGCAAAAATAGGAAGATAAAAAACTTTGTATTTTTCTTCCTACTTCTTATTTCTTCCCTCTTACTTTTTTATATAATTTCGCTACGAGAAGTTTTAGTTTTTCTCTGAGGATTAGCTGTTAATTCTGGTGACAATGACTCAGCATTACCCCACTTTTTCACAATATCTCTTAGTAAAATTTCTTGTTGATTTCTTAATTGAGTTACACTAGGTCCTTTATTCAGAATTGTAAACCAAATAACTCCTTTTTCTTTGGTTGGTAAAGCACCTGCTAAACTACTAACATAATTTAGAGTACCAGACTTAACTACTGCAAAATTTGGAAGTTGTTTACGTTCATCTAAAATACCTTTATCTTTACCAACTATAACAAACGCATCTGCCACACTCATATTGTATTGCTGAAGATAATTATTAATTGCTAGAAACATTCCTGTAGCAGCCCTAGGAGAAATACGATTTTCTTCTCCTAAACCAGAGCCATTAATTAATTGAATTTCTTCTTTTGGTACTCCTGTCAATTCAGCAGCTTTTGTTGCAACTACTTGATAACCTCCTACAGCTTCAGCTAACATATCCGCCATTAAATTATTGCTATATTGATTCATTTTTTTGACTAGTTCTACTAGGGGAAAAGAATAATGCCTAATTAATAGTTTTATATTTTCAGGAGTACTGGGAGAAACTTCTACAACACCATCAATTATGACTTGAGGTTTTGGGGTTTCTGGAGGTAAAGTTTGATATTGAGTTAAAGCTTCTCTCTGCCAAATTTGACTATTTAATCCTTGTTTAAGTAAATTACCAGCAGTCTTAGCATTAGATTCAAAGTTCATATAAAATTTACCAGTAATAATGAGATTCCCAGTAACTCTTTGAATGCCTATTTTATTTAAAAGATTACCAATAGCGATCGCTTCTTCCCAAACAAAAAATGGATCTTCTCCTCCTTGAATAATTAAATCCCCATTTAATACACCATTTTCAATTTTTCCTGTTGTGGCAATTAAGGTAATAAATTGATGGTCAGGATTAAAAGTTTCTAAGGCAACTAAAGAAGTTGCTACTTTAGTAATTGAAGCTGCTGGCAAAGGAATTTTACCTTGATGATTTGCGAATAAAGTATCATTTGATTGTATCCAGACTCCTTGATTTTGTGGAGAAAAACCTTGAGTAGTTAATCTTTTTAAATATGTCTGTACTTCACCAGAGGTTATTGAATTTGAGTTATCTGTAGGTAATGTTAAGGGTTTTTCAGGAATTTTAATTGATATTTGTGATACTTGTGGAGAAAGACTTATTTTAGGGTTAGGAGATATTATTTCCGGTTTGGGAGATTGACATCCAGTTAGATATAAAAAAATACAGATAGTAGTTAAAGGTACTTGTTTTTGCATTAGTTTAATTTGAAATTATTATGGTAAAAATTTAGTAAATAAGTTGTAGGTTCCTTGATTTTAGAAAAGTAGCTAGCTTCTCCCTAGGAGTAACCAAACAGATAATATCATGTATTTAAATTTATCTGATTAGCACTTACAAATAAACTCGGTTGATCGAAAAAAAATTGTGAAGCATGAAAAACAATAGTCAGGGCAATAGACCCGATTTATTGTTTAGGTATTTACTCACTTAAGTTATATTTATTTTAGTTAGTTATCAAAAACTATAATTTAATAATTTACTTAATTTCACATAAATTTTATCATAAAAATAATATCTAATTTCTGCTAAAGTTAAAAGAATAAATAGTGGGTTAAACTATAAAAGTTGATCCACTTCTGATTGAATATAAATGGTTTTTGTCAATCTGTGCCAAGGAATCTAAAATCTAATATTATTATGAGTAATAAAATAGGTCAAACAACCCTGTTAAGTAATAATCCTTATATAGAATTAAATAATCAAGGCCAAATTATCACCTTCCAACTGACACAAAAGCGCCATATATTAGGACGCGATCGCCGCCGCGCCAATCTAGTAGTGCCCTCAAATTGGTTGCCCATCTCTAATTATCATGCCCTCATCAAGAAATCTGACGATCGCTACCATATTTATGATGGTGACGGTTATCGACCAAGTACAAACGGATTATTTCTCAACCAGACCCGCATTACTCCTTCAGAAGGTCATCCTTTGGAAAATGGCATAGAAATCAAAATCGGCCTAGAACCCCAAAATCAAATCTTGCTCAAATACTTTGAACCGAATAATTCTACAGCTTTAACATCTTTACCAAAAACGTCCTCAATATCTTTGCAAAATAGATCAGTATTACTTGGTCGGGATCCTGACGCTACCCTAGAGTTGAATGCTCCTATTATATCCCGTCATCATGCCACCATTGAGCCCAATGCTCAAGGTGAGTACGTTTTACAGGACTATAGTAGCAACGGTGTGTTTGTTAATGGGGTCCGAGTTCAAAGTACTATTGTTGTGACGGAGGGAGCAGTAATTAAAATCGGACCTTTTACCCTTATTCGTCGTGGGGATAACTTGGAAGTCCTCGACCCCGGTAACGAAATTCGTCTTGATGCCTATCGCCTCTACAGAATAGTTAGAGACCAACGGGGGAAAACACAAGTTTTACTAAATGATATCTCCCTTGCGATCGAACCTGGGCAATTTGTTGCTTTAGTCGGAGGAAGTGGAACTGGTAAGTCGACTTTGATGCGAACATTATTAGGAATAGACCCGACAACTAAAGGCCAAGTTTATATTAATGGTGAAGATTTAAGGAATAATTTTAATATTTATCGGACTCAGATAGGTTATGTTCCTCAAGATGATATTATTCATCCCGAATTAACAGTATTGGAAGCTTTAACTTATACTGCAAAATTACGCTTACCTCCAGATACTAATGTTCAAGAAGTAGTGGAAAAAACTATCGAACAAATAGAGATGGCAGAGAGAAAAAATATATTAGTTAGTCAGTTAAGTGGAGGGCAAAGAAAAAGGGTAAGTATTGGCTTAGAATTATTAGCAGATCCCAAATTATTTTTCTTAGATGAACCGACATCTGGACTCGACCCAGGATTAGATAAAAAAATGATGCAACTATTAAAAAAGTTGGCAAATCAAGGACGAACAATTATTTTAGTTACTCATGCCACAGCTAATATTAGAATTTGCGATCGCATAGTTTTTTTAGGTAGAAGTGGGCGTTTATGTTACTTTGGTTCTCCGAAAGAAGCTATGAATTTTTTCTCAATCAATACTGGTGACTTTGCTGATATTTACAATGAACTAGAAACCAGTGATGAAAATATTAATGAATGGGTCAATAATTTTCGTCAATCAGAATATTATCGGCGCTATATTTCCAATCATTTGAGTGTTAATAACTTAAAACCTCCTACTAACTTACCCCCCAAAAAACAACTCCCTTCTTTTGCTAAACAACTATTTATTTTAATTCAACGATATTTAAAATTAATTTTCCGTGACCCGATTAATTTAGGTTTATCTTTATTAACTGCTCCTATTGGTATTGGTTTAATTTTATTTGCAGTTAGAGATAAAAATCCATTAATTGGCGACCCAGAACCTACTTTAGCCCCTTTAGCTTTGCGAGTATTATTTGTATTTACTTGTGCCTGTTTATGGGTTGGTCTTTCGAGTTCTCTGCAAGAAATAGTCAAAGAATCAGCTATTTATATTCGAGAAAGATTGGTAAATTTAGGATTATTTGCTTATCTAGCTTCAAAAGTCATAGTTTTAGGATTATTAGCAATTTTTCAAACTTTATTAATAGCAGGAGTAATTATCTTGGGATTTGAAAGCCCCCAGCCAGAAATAATTTCATGGTCAATGGGAGTTAGTATTACTACTTTTTTAACTTTAATAAGTTGTATTAGTATGGGATTAATGATTTCTTCTATTGTTAAAAACGCTTCTCAAGCTAATAGTGCTTTACCCTTAATATTGCTACCTCAGATTATTTTTTCTGGAGTTTTATTTGAGATGAAAGGTATAGCTAGTAAATTTTCTTGGGTAATGTTAAGTCGTTGGTCTGTAGCTGCTTATGGGGCTCTAGTCAATGTCAATAAAATGGTTCCAGAAGCAACTAAATTACCAGATGGTAGTAGGGTTTCTTTACCATTTTCTGGTTCAGATATTTATAACCTTAACTGGGGAAATTTAGGTTTAAGTTGGGGAGTTTTATGTTTACATTCACTGATTTATTTAGGTTTAACCATTTGGTTTAAAAAACAGAAAGATATTATATAAATAAAACTTTTTATGAAAGCTGTAAAATTTGAAAAAATTTTAAAATATTAATGCTAGACTATTGAAGGTATGACTTTTTAAGACATAGCTTTCGTGAAAAGGTACTATTTACTACTGTTTCTTATTTCCTTGATTATGAAATATTGGCTAATAAAATCAGAACCAAAAACTTATAGTATCTCAGATATGAAACAAGAAAAAAATTGTATTTGGGATGGAGTCAGAAATTATCAAGCGCGGAATTTTCTCAGACAAATGAATCAGGGAGACTTAGCATTTTTCTATCATTCAAACACTAGATTTCCAGGCATTATTGGGATAGTAAAAATATGGGAAAGTGGCGTTACTGACCCCACTCAATTTGACCCAGAAAGCAAATATTATGATCCGAAATCTACTCCTAATGCACCTCGGTGGCAAACTGTTTCTGTGGAATTTGTAGAAGAGTTTCCTAAGTTAATATCTTTAGCTGATTTGAAACAACAATTTACTGGGGATGAATTGTTAGTTGTGAGGAGAGGAAATAGATTATCTGTAATGCCTATTCATGAAAATGTAGCAAAGAAAATCTTAGACATGAAAAATAATTAACCCTAGACATATTCGATATTGAATGTAGGAAAGTTTCATGGAATTTTCCTATCCTGTGGAATACAGGGCCAACAGCTATCGGCTAGACTCCTGAGTCCAAATTTTGCCATTCAGTTATGAGTTATTAACTCACTTTTTTCTGCCCCTAGTTATTCTGCTATTTTATGATAAAATAACTTAAACCATTAAATATTATCAAAAGTTTATGGCTGTAACAATCCCTATCCTTAATCCTTTCTTAACAAATAATTTCGCCAAGTTAATCTTGCTGTGCATTGTTAACAATTTAGTATCGGCTATTCAATATTCATAAATTTATAACCAACTGTTAAAACTTAAAAAAACGATCAAGATTATTTATTGGAGTAGGAGGTTTTTGAGAGATGAAAAAAATCTTGTATATACATATAGGAACTGGTAAAACAGGAACCAGTTCAATACAAAATTTTTTATCTGAGAATCAAAAAAATGGCAGGTTATCAAAGCACTTTAATACAAGGTATTGTTTCTCGGGTCGTCCCAATATTCATAATATATTGTTGTGTAAAAATTACCAGAGGGGAAATGAGAAGACTCAAGAGTTGATAGATGCAAAGATTCGTGAATTGAGAAAGGAAATTTATCAAAGTTCAGAACAGTTATTTATTATTAGTTCTGAGTATTTTCCCGGAAACACTCAAGATGAGATTCATGAATTAGTAAATACTGTAAGTGATATATGTCAAGTTAAAATTATTGTTTATTTAAGAAGGCAAGATGACTTTTTATGGTCTTGGTATACTCAACTTGTCAAGACAACTAATATATTTCTTGATATATACAAATTAAAAGATAAATTGTATAAAGGCCCGCAGCAGGTTTTCAACTATGAAACAAGTTTAAGAAAATGGGAGAATATCGTTGGGAAAGAAAACATATTAGTCAATATTTACGATAGGAATAATTTTAAGGAAAATTCAATATACTTTGATTTTATTCACAATTTAAATATTGACTTAGATCTGAAAAAAATGATAGTTCCAGAAGAGGTAAATCTAAGCCTTCAATGTGAACAAATATGTCTGATACGAACACTTATTCCTTATGTGAGTGAATGGAATGACGAACAACTAAAAATGTTGCAAAAACCACTTAATATCCCGTTTTTGTATACCAAAAGTCTCCTTTCCCCAAGAGAACGAAAAGAAATTTTAAATGACTTTAGACAACACAATGAATTTGTGGCTAGACGATATCTTAATCAAGAAAATTTGTTTGATGAAAATATTGAAGATGAAGACACATGGAGAGAACCAAATATATTTAGTTCTGGATATTTTGAAAAATATATTGATTATATCAAAACCGAAAAAAAGACGTTGTTTGAATTACTGCAACCGATATTAAAGAATGTCAACAGAATGAAAATCAAAACAGTGAGAAATATGTTATTAGTTAATAACATATTTATAGTTGATTGGACGGAGAAGGCGGGTTGCACCATAGTATGTAAAATGTTTTTTGATGTTATGGGGATACTCCAAGAAGCCTTAGACTATAATAGTTGGATACATAATTATCGACAAGATAAATTTTATGAAAAATTTGGTAAAGTAACGGAGGATATGCTTTCTGGGGACAAGTTTGTGAAAATGAAATTTGTCAGAAATCCATATACCCGTGCAGTTAGTTCTTATTTTGCTGCAAATGAAAACAATAAACAATATTTAAAAGGATATGAACATCTTGATTTGTCATTTTATGATTTCTTGCTTTTAGTTAAGCAGAAAAAAATAGTTAATGATCATTGGAGAACTCAATATCAAGAAATTGAATCCAGATTTAATTTTGATGAAATAATTAAAATTGAAAATATTGAACAAGAGGTAAAAAGACTGAATCAAAAATATAGTCTTAATTTACAACTCCATACACATTCTAGCCACCATCATAAAAAAGATAAAAATAAAAGTGAATTTGTTGGCAGAAAAAAGTATAGTGAGTTGGAAATTTCTGGTACTATTCCAGATTATAGAAACTTCTATGATGATGAAACTAAGTTACTTGTGAGTGAAATTTATGAAAAAGATCTTAAAACTTATAAGTATACATTCGATCTGGAAAAAAATCAGGAAAGAATTAAAGCAGAGAATACGGATAAAGATAAAAAAATGAAACACAATATCAATTACATTACAATTTGGGAGAACGAATGGAATTCGGTTTATGCTGACGAATTTCTAATTAAAGCTGCCAATTCTGATATTAATACTGTTGCCTTTGACATGCGGTGGCACAAGCACGAAACAAATGAAGGAAATTTTGATTTTTCTCATACTCAAGACAGATGCGATAAACTCATTGAGCATGGGTTCAAACTTATGCCATTAATTTCTATCTTTTATTGTCCGAATTGGGTTCATGAAAAATATCCTGATATAGTTGAGTTGAACGAAACCTTCGGTGCCATAGGCTCGGGTCATAAAGGTGTAAGTTCTGCATACGAAAAGTCATTGCCCTTGGCACTCAATTTTATAGATAAATGCATTGATGCACTGGAATGCTATAGACAGGATATAACAGCAATAAGTGTTTCGTGGAATAATGAACACGAAACAAAATTTACTCAAACACATGATTTGTTTAGACCCTATGAAAAGTCTGCTCAAGAAAAATTCAGATTATTTATTGAGAAGAAAAATAGTTCAATAAAATATTGGAACGACAGGTGGAATACTTCCTTTGATTGTTTTGCAGAAGTAACTTTACCCACATTACGATGTGAGAACAAAAAACAAATTGAGCAATTTCAACTCCAGGGGCAATTTATATTTGATTTTTACGCATTTAGAAGATTTTTGCTTGTTAACATATATCAAGGTTGTTGTGAACGAATAAAATCTCATCAGTATAAAACATGGCTGCATTTTGGTGAAATATTTACCTGTATTGATGCAATATATCAAGGTGATGTTGTGTTTGATATGATCACAGAAAATTGGTTGGATATCGTGGTTATAGATTCAAATTTATCTAAGATAGGGGTTGAAACAAATGACCCGTTCGTTTCTTATGTAATTGTTTCTGCTTGTCAGCAATACGATAAACCAGTGATATTTGAAGTTGCGGTGGAGCGCGATAAATCAATTGAGGTGTATAAAGAAAGTATTCTTTGGGCACAAAAAAAGAATGTAGACGGGCTAGGACATACAAATTTTATGAACCGGAAAAAATTTCATTGTCTTTTTCAGAATTCATCTCTTGCCGCAGGTATGGATGGTGTTGAGTCAACAAAACATTTGCTTTTGATACATCCTATTCGTGGATGTGGTGTATTGAGGCAAAGACAACATATTGTGGGAGCAATATCAGTAGATCCTGTTCAAGATTATTTGATGGGTGAAGTTAAGCACTGGTATGACAGAGGATTTAATGTAGATATTATCGGAGATCCTTTACTATTAAATAAGATTAATCAAGATGTTTATAATGAAATAGTTTATTTGGAACCATTGGCGTTATTGTCAGTTGACAAGAAGCATATTTCAGATTTTGTGGAAAGGTTGCCGAGTGACAAACCGTATTATCATAAGAAGTTGGATCGAGCATTCTTTGAACATCAAACCGGGTTTGATGGTGAACCTTTGGAATTTTTATCTTTTGAAGAATAATCATTATGTATTTTATTATTTATTCAGAAAGAAAAATAATATTTGGATGGTCAGCAAAATGTGGTTGTACTCATTTTAAAGGAATTGTTTGGAATCTTTTATACGATGAAGAATTAAAAGGCGCAAGAGTACATGAAAAAAAGGCTAGAGACAAGCTTCCAAGTGATATCGAAAATTATATTTCCGTTTTAGTCATACGAAATTCTTATGAAAGATTAGTTTCAGGTTTTTTGGATAAATACAAACCACGTGGACAATACAGGAATATATGGAAATGCGAACCATTGACCTTTACCAAGTTTGTAGATGAATTGATTAAACCAAATTGGAAGGTTATAGAACAACATCATTTTACTCCACAAATAACTGAAGATTTCAATGCAGATAAATTATTAAAAAGCAAAGGTCTAAAAATTTTTGACGTTGTTGATATTGATTATAATTTTCTTGAGAAACTATACAACAAAAAAATATCAGATTTTTCAATAAAACAAAAACATCAAAATTATCGCAAAGCAACGGTTGAAATTAAACAACCAATATATGACTTGAATATTGATGATTTTTTTGATAATTATGTACCAACACAATTTTTTTATAGCGAGGACATTAAAAATAAAGTTTATAATTTTTATATTGACGATTTTACATTTTTCAAAAATAACGGATTTGATTATATATAATTTACATTTAGAATTTTTATCTTTTGAGGAAGAATAATGGACGCATACGTATCACATGACAAAAAAATTGTCGCATTTTGGACTCCGAAATGTGCCTGCACTGCGGTTGTGTTATGGTTTTATTATAATGTACTTGGACATAAGCACGCCAAACAGGATCCTAGAATTTTACTGCATAAAAATAAGCATCTCATTTCTTTTGAAGATGGAAAGCATTTGGTTGAAAATGAAAAATACACAGCCATAGGGTTTGTCCGTGATCCAATAACAAGAAGTGCATCGGCATTTTTAAGTAAGTTTTTATATCGTTCCTGTGGTCAAACATTGCTAACATTTGATTCACTTGAACCTTTTGCCAAGAATTTATTTAAACAATACAAGCAACACAA
This sequence comes from Trichodesmium erythraeum GBRTRLIN201, assembly GCA_018457135.1. Taxonomy (GTDB): domain Bacteria; phylum Cyanobacteriota; class Cyanobacteriia; order Cyanobacteriales; family Microcoleaceae; genus Trichodesmium; species Trichodesmium erythraeum. Next base: position 23,801 of record JAGGDU010000113.1, read on the forward strand.
TAAAATAAAAGACAAGGAATATTTTGGATTTTCCTTTTATGATTATTTAAATATAGTTTACCATTTACAAAATACAGGTGCAAGGATTAATCCTCATTGGAATGTACAATTTTCCGGCGACATTGACTTTGATTTTCTTGTCAGGGTAGAAAGCTTTACTAAAGACTTGAAAAATGTTAATCAAACTCTTGGTCTTGGAAATTATATTCCTCGAGAGGCAAATAAACTGAAACCTTCGGGATGCCATAAATGTGAAAAAATGGTTGATAAAGAACCGTCCGTAAAACTTTTACAAGATAAGTTGATTGTTGACAAGAAGAGTATATTATCAGATGAGTGTATAGGTTTGATTAAGAAGATTTATTTAATTGATTTTGAAAAGTTTAATTATTGATTCAAGAGAACATTAAAAATGATGAAATACATACTAACTAATATACCAAAATATATTATTGACTCAAAATATGACGATCTACTCTCCCCTGAAATGCCATCTGAATCTATTGTCAAAAGATTTGGAAATGCAGGAAATTGCATGTTTTGGGAGTCTACAAAAAAAATCATAAACAATCAAACAAATTTGGAACTTTTGAATTTATTACATGATTTTAGAGAAAATAAAAATTATTACAAAAATAAAATTGAGATGGTTGTCATTGTAATGGCAAATGGCATCAATATCTTACCTAGGTCTTTTAACATTTTTAATGTTTTTTTTAATTCAATCAAGGATCTCAATTGTAAAAAATATTTGTTTTCCATTGGTGCTCAATCAAGCACACTTGAATTCAGAAAATTTTCCGATCAAGAGAAAAAAATATACCTTAATTTTCTTTCTTGTTTTGAATATGCATTCCTAAGAGGTCAATACACATATGACTTGCTTAAATACAACGATATCCCGTTAACGAATTGTGAAGTTGTTGGATGTCCTTCAATTTTATTAGAACCAGTTGATACGGACGAAATGAAGATTAAATTTGAAAAACTCAAGAAACAAAACGTAGATGAAATTAAAATAGGAATAAATTATCCAGGCCATCATCAGCACCCTCAATTGCGCAAGCATTTTGTCTGTATTATGCATGATCCAAATGTTTACACTTTAGCAGTTAATGAGCCAAGAATGTACGACTTTATCAACAAAGGTAAATCATTTCCATTACTTAAATATTCCGATGAAAAAAATATTGAAAAAAATAGAAACAACTTTATTTTTAGTGGTAATGTTTTTGAATCAATAGAGTTTTTCAGAAATAATGCCAACCTAATGATAGGAACTCGAATTCACGGAACCATTTTGGGTTTAATGGCAGGACTACCCTCTATGTGTTTAGTTATAGATAGCAGAACCTATGAATTATGTGAACAAATGAGAATTCCTTACATCAATTGTATTGAAAAAACAATAGAATTTCAGACTAAAGAGGAATTACTTCAAATATTCTTAAATAATTTTGATGCTACCAAATTAGATGGTCTTAAAGAAGTTATTGATAAAAACAAAAATAAATATTTAATCTCATAATTAGGGCTTGCTGAAAAAGTCTTTTTCAGGAGTAGGAGACCCACCCATAATATCTCCCAGGAGGAGAAGTAGGGACGTTGCATAACCAAAATGGGAACCTCCCTACAGAGGAACGGGGAGTTGGTAGAGGAGGTAGTTGGATATATTTGTCCCTTCATTTGTCTGCCATGGTCAGCCCTAAACCCTAACTTTTCTAAACCCTAACTTTTTAAGATTAAACGAGCAAAAAGCTGGTGTTTGACCCCAATAAGGCTAAAGCCTTTATATGTCAATGCTTTTATGATTAATCCAAAGCCATAATTAGTCATAAACACAAGTACATTTTGCTCCTGTTCATCGTCGGTAGTGGCTGTCCATGGAACATTCCTACTACTCTCTATTGCCTATTCCCTACTTCATAAACATTCCACCTCATAATGATTAAAATTATCCCTAAATTGATCAATGCCGAATTCTAATATTTAGATTTGTTGTTATCAAAGAATAAATTCCAGGATAACCCTCTACTTCAAAGCTGCCATATAGCCATGTATTCTTGCCTCATTATTTTTTTGTCTCATTATAATTACTTTTTCATCTAAATTTTTATCCCTTCCCCACTGGCTATCATGTTCATTTAGCAACTTTATTTGTTCGTAAATGTTGTCTTTATTAACCAACTCATACCCAAAAGTTTTTTGGAAAAATGAAGCCTCCTCCAGACTGCGACTGAAAATCTCCTCCGGCAAAAAATTATGTGAATGATACACCACTGCATCTCTCCCATACACCTTTCCATACCCCGCCTCAATAACTTGCCAAGCCCAAGCCTGATCCTCTCCAAAACTAATCTCTGGATATGGAATTTTTTCCCAAACACATCGACGCATACAGGAATTATTGTCGCTGTAAAAATGAAGTTTTTGTTTCCAGGACAAATCTTTGTTCTTATATAGCTTGAAATTTGTATTCTTATCAAGGTACACTGGTAGTTCATCAAAAATCTGAAAATGGTTTTCCAGGTCTCGCTTAGTAAAAGCATCTGCATCAGGATATGCTAAATGCTTGCCAAATATCCCTGCCGCATTAGGAAAATTTTCTAGTGTAGTCACCAGATAATATAACCAATTTTTATCCACTGGCAGAGCGTCATGGGTCAAAAAAGCAATATTTTCCCCTTCAGACAAAGATGCCCCCAAGTTCCTAGTCTTACCATGCTGAAACTCGGACTTAGGTATCTCGTAAAGTCTAATTACTGGGTCTGCCTTCATCCATTCTAAGGTTCCATCTGTTGAGCCACTATCAATAACTACAATCTCAAACAACCACGGTGTGACTTGCTCCTTCACCCTTTCTATTACCTGTTTAAGCAACTCACCACCGTTCAAGGTTGGTATAAAAACAGAAGCTTTTGGTTTAGAGGGTTTTGCCTTAACAACTATGGAATTTGGCTTTTTTTCAAGAAGCCTATTTTGAATAAAACCGTTTATCTTAGCTACTTCTTGTTCCCATGTAAACTGTTTTACCCATTCTGTTGCTAAATGTGCTTGTTCTTCACGGGGAGTTTTTGAGTCCATTAACTCTACAATAGCATCAGTGATATCCAGAGGAGCCGGACCGGCTAACCTTACTACCCCTGGGGGAAATACAACTTCCGTACTTTCACCAGCCAGTTCTATCACTGGTAAACCACAAGCCATCATCTCTTGAGGAACTAATGAATAATTAGTTGATGAAAATACAATACCAATGTCACTATCTTGGTAAAGTTCCCTTAGCTGTTGGGCAGTTAAAATTCCATGAGACTTAAACTGAAAAGGTGCACGATCAAAATTAGTATTCCCCCCAAAGAAATGCACTTCAAAATCTTCTCTATAAGTTGCTAACTTTTCTAATGCCAGCAACCCCAATTCAACAGCTCTTCTCTCTGTGCCACGACGATAATAAAAGGCAATTTTGACAACATCATTAACTTTTTCATCTGTTTGAGGAAAATAAACCGAAGTATCCACTGCTAGCCAAAACTTACAAGCCCAAGAACCGTATTTTTCAGACATTATTTTTTCTAGCCACGGCCCTGCACAAATGCAATCTAGTTTATAACTATAAGTCAAATCAGCCAAAAGTGCTTTTGTTCCTTGGGGAGAAAAGAACCGCTCGTAGTCTTGAACAAAGTAAAATCTGTTGTGGAAATTAGGATTGGAGACAGCAAACTGGACCGAACCCCAATCTGTGGCAATAATAACATCTCCTGCTGCACTCTCAAACTCTTCCCTGCCGATAATAAACTTGACTTCTACCTGTAAAGTTTGAAAATACTTTAATATAGTCTCTAATGCCTCTGTTTCAAACTTATGAACAACTGGTTGGTATATCCAGAGAGTATTGTGATGACCGAGTTGACCTAGTAATTTGATAAATCGGAATATTGTCATGTGTCCCCCAGCACCGGGAGAAAAGTCACAAGTCACCCAATGTAGATTAAGACAATTTAAGTCGAAATTGTGGGAGGCGGATAGTTCTGTGTATGAGTAGTCTATAAAAGCTCGCTTATCAGCTTCGTGTACTAACCGAACAAACCGATCTGTATTATTTATTGTCCCTATCTCTGACTTGGAAAGTGCACTTGCCACACTTTTTGCTTTTGGCAAATTAGCCATGTCAGGATTTAGTTCTGTCGCCTTTTGATAAGCTTCTTCAGCCTCCCCATCTTCCTCCAACTGCCATAAAACATCTCCCAACTGCTGCCAAACTATAGCCGACCTAGGATATAACTCCACAGCTTGACGCAGCTCAATCACAGCCTCCTCCCAATGCTCCAATTGCATCAAAGCATACCCAAGCTGGTGCCGAACTGGTGCGAACTTAGGATCAACCTCTACCACCAAACGATACTCAACAATAGCCTCCTCCCATTTTTTTAACTGTAGGAAAGCATACCCCAGAGAATGGCGCACCTCCGCCCCATCAAAACCAAAATCTATCCCTCGTCGATACTCAACAACAGCCTCCTCCCATTGTTTTAACTGTCCCAAAGCCTTCCCTAAACCAAAGTACACCTCACCAGACTCCCCAGAGAAAGCTACAGCTTGACGATATAAAGCCACCGCTTCACTCCATCTTCCTAACTTACCTAAAGCTACTGCCCAACTGATACAGCAGTTAACCCGATATGGATAAATTTCCCAACTCTGAGAATATAACTTTATTGCATCAGACCATTGCTCTTGACCAGACTTAGCTTCTGCCAAATAAAAATAACCCTCTGCCTGTAGAGCTCTTTCATATAACGTTCCTACTTTTTCATCCAACACCCTCAATGCCTGATGAATACATTCAACTGCTTCAGACCATTGCCTCAACTTCACCAAGGCAGCTCCCAAACCTAGATAAAACTCAGGCACATTTTTGTTTAAATCGATCGCCCGACGTAAGTAACCCACAGCTTCCTGAAACTGGCCTTGCCGACTCAATGTTATCCCCAATTTGTATAGAAAACAGTGGGATTGCGGATCTATGGCCACAGCCTGACGAAAAGAAGCGATCGCTTCTTCTATCCGCCCAGTTTTCTCAAGAGCTTCCCCTAAATTTTGGTAAGACCAGGTAAACTGGGGATTTTCTTCTATGGCTTTTTGATAATAAGCGATCGCCGACTCGAATTTTCCCTCCCGTAAGAGTTTGTTTCCTTTAGCAAAAGAAGTAAGAAGCATATTGATTTTAAATTTGCTATTTTAGATATAGACTTTAACTTCAAAATTCAATTTATCTGTAAATATTTTAAAATTTTTAAACAATTAATTATTTATATATTTAGAATACACCAAATTATCATAAAACCCAATCATGTCTGAGCTTCCTAAAACACGTTATTCAAAATTAATAGCTTATCTAGGCTTTGTTGCATGAAAGTAGTGATCGCCAAAAACTTCCTGATGGAAGTTAACTAGATTTTCACTTTGTGACTTTTGGGTTTACCTGTTTGAATCATA
>JAGGDU010000114.1 GCA_018457135.1 Trichodesmium erythraeum GBRTRLIN201
ATACCAACAAGCTTTGCTGGTGCGCACCCAAACTGACTTCCCCATGGAATGGGCACAAACTCAAAATAATCTCGGCCTTGCCTACATTTACAGAATAAGGGGAGACAAAGCCGAAAATATTGAAGCCGCCATTGCTGCATACGAACAAGCTTTGCTGGTGCGCACCCTAGAAGCAGACCCCATCAACCACCTCCAAACCACCAACAACCTAGGCAACCTATATTTCGACAACCAAAACTGGCAACTCGCCGCCGACAACTATAAAAAAGCCATAACCGCAGTGGAACTCAGCCGCAGTTGGTCAAAAGATGACGACCGTCGCCAAGAAATCATCGAAGAGTCTATAGGTGTCTACCGCAAGATAGTACAAGCTTACGTGAATAGCGATCAAATAGAAAAAGCCTTAGAATATGTAGAGCGTTCTCGCTCCAAACGGTTAGTAGACATAATGGCAAGTAACGATCGCTACTCCCAAGGTGAAATGCCAGGAGAAGTTGAAGAACGGTTAAAAGAACACGAAGCTATTCAACAGCAAATTAATCAACTTTGGGAACAACAACAAAAGGGCAGTCAAATAGAGTCGAAAGATTTAGCTGTAGCAACTAGGGGGCGAGCTGCGACAGAAGCCAGAAACAAACGCATTGGGGAATTAGAAGCCAAAAAGCAGGAAGTTTATAAAAAAATCCGCAGCTTCGACCGGGTATTAGCAGAGGGAATTCAAGTTGCCCCACTGGAATTTCCAAAAATTCAAGCATTGATCCAGGAGCCCACCACAGCGATATTGAGTTTTTATACTATCACCGACGATACCTATTTATTTGTATTGCGACAAGATGGGGTAAAAGTTCATACTTACGAAGGGTTGGGGCTTAAAGAACTGCAAAACTGGATTTGGGAAAAATGGTTTGGGTCTTACCTCTCATCCCGGGAAGAATGGCAACAACAGATGCCTGAATTTTTACAGGATGTAAGTAAGAAGTTAAAATTAGAGGAATTATGCAAATCTTATCTTCAAGACATTGAAGAATTGATATTAATTCCCCATTTATCCTTGCACTTTCTCCCTTGGAACGCAATGCCAGTAGCAGAGTCAGGAGAAAACAAATATCTAGGTGACCGTTTCCGTATCCGCACCCTGGCCAGTTGCCAAATTCTAGACTTTTGTACCCAACGGGAAGAAATTCAAGGGGAAGTCAAACAAGGCATTGTAGAAGACACTCACAACGACCTACCTTGTTCCAGTTATGAAGCGCAATATATAGCCCAAATGTATGGAGTCCCAGAACACCAACGCCTGCGAGGTGAAGCCGCAACTATAGACAGTTACAAACTATTATTATCTCAGGTACAACGGTTATTGTCAACCCATCACGCTCAATCTCGCATAGACAACTGTATGGAGTCAGCGTTAGTGTTAGCGGACGGCAGACTTACTTTAGGGCAACTATTATCTCCTGCCTTCCGTTTCCCAGATCTAGATGAAGTATTCATCGACTGTTGTGAGACCAATTTCGGTCGAGTGCAAATCTCCGATGACGTGTTAACATTAAACACAGGGTTTTTATGTGCAGGTGCCAGGGGTGTGATCAGCAGTTTGTGGTCTGTAGATGACTTAGGAACATGTTTATTTTCGATTTTTTATCACCAACTGCGCCAAGAAGGAAAAAATCGTTCTCTGGCATTGCAACTAGGACAACGACAGTTACGAGAACTAACAGGCAAAGAACTCAAGAAGAAATATAAAAAGGAATTAGAAAAAGCATTAGGGGAGAAGTTAGAAGTCACATCTAAGCAACTTCAGGAAATAGAACCCAGACGTGATAGTTATACCAAAAGTTCCGTGGAATATCAGGAGTTAGAGGAGGAGCGGGAAAAACTTGTAGCTATTTATGAGCGTATTTTTTATACTAAGAATAAGTACCTGAAAGCAGCTTGTAAAAAAGAACATCCCTTTGAGCATCCGGCGTATTGGAGTGCGTTTATTTGTGCAGGGTTGAGTTAGTCAGTGTGTTAGGTTTTAGGTTTTAGGTTTTAGGTTTTAGTCCTCAGTTGGCTTGAGGCCAGGAAACCCAACAGAGATTAATTCTGATCGTAGTTGGACTTGAGTTTCTCTAAGGATATTAGGGCTAAACCCCAACTACAAACCTCTTTTTCTGTCTAAAAAATATTTCTGTTCCCCAAAATTCTCAAAAGTCTAACAAGGTCTATCATTCTCAACAAAAAATTTTGGCAATATTGCCAAACTATCCCCGGTTTAACCCGTAAATATATTAGAACAAATAATTAATAATTTTACATGGCTCAAATTCATCAATTTAACAATTAAAGGAAACAATGAATGTACTCTGGGAAGCGATCGCAAATTTCTGCTGTTTAATTGTGTAAAATATTGTTATTGGGAAGAGGAATATCTTGAGAGCTGGGACTAGGAAGGCCATCAACACCCCCAAGCCATCTCAAAATAGGACATCAGGAGATGGAGATCAACTTATCTTGTCTGTTCTCTTATGTTGATATCCGTGGCCAAGTCTGAGAATTTAGAATTGAGAAGGTTTTTTTATCTGAACTGAGGTATACAAGAATTAGTGG
>JAGGDU010000115.1 GCA_018457135.1 Trichodesmium erythraeum GBRTRLIN201
TGATAGTAACTTTTAGAGGTTCAGAAGTTGAGGTGGGAATATTTCCCTTACTGCTAGCGAGTAGATAGGGTGGGGGTTCAAAGGCGTCTAATTGTTTGCAGTTGGGAGGTATTAACCAAGGGGAGGTGGGAGTAGCAGTTTCGGGGTTGGTGATCAGTTCAATACCTTGAGAATTAGAGATCCAACCTTGTGCTTCAATGAATTCTTGCTCTGATGGAGTGATGGCTTTTGGAGGAGTAACTGAGGTTTCTGAGCCTTGCCAGATGTGGGTGGGAGTAAAGGGATCTTCGAGAGTTGGTGGTAAGCCACCTCTTCCTGTAATGATGAATTTGCTGTTTTGTCCTTTTCGGCAAGGGTTTTGGTCGAGGAGGTTGGAGATATCTGGGATGGTATCGTCAAATTCTACTAGTCCGTCACTAGGATCTACATCGGGGGTGTTGATATTGACTTCTCCATCTCTGTCAAATTCTGAGGTGACTGTGATATCACTTCTTTCTGTTTTTTCAGGACGGAATTTTATGCCGAATATACCTGCTGCGGTGATGTCGACTTGGCCTCCAGATGCTTTTTCAGCGTCAGCAGAGATGTCGCTGTTATCTGGGGCGACTAAGTTTTCCGTCTTAATAGTAATATTACCTCCAGTGGCCCTGCCTTTAGCACTAGTGGTTATTTTGCTTTTGTTGCGCAGGATGAGGTCTTTGTTATTATTGATGATAATGCTGCCTTCACCCCCTGCTTGGGTTTCAGCTTTGAGGTTAGCTTGGTTTTCGAGGCGGATGTTGTTGCTGTTGATGGTTATGCTTCCTGCTGCTCCTTTTGCTCTGCCTTCTGCGGTTAAGCTACTGAAGTATTTACCATCAGGAGATGTGCCAATTATTTCTATATCTCTAGCAGAGATAGTTATATTTCCTGCATCTCCATCACCAAGACTTCTGGTAGAAATAATGGCTCCATCTTGCAGTGTTAAACTTTCTGCAACTTCCACCGTTAAATTCCCTCCATTACCTTTGTTTTCTGTCTGTGCAAACACACCAGAACCAAAAATACTACTCATTTCTATATCTCTAGCAGACACTGTTAAATTCCCTGCATCTCCATCACCAAAAGTAGTGGTAGAAATAAAGGCTTCATCTTGCAGCGTTAAACTTTCTGCAGCTTTCACCATTAAAGTCCCTCCCTTACCTTTGCCACCTGTTTGCCTTGTACCTGTTTGTGCCGCCATCCGACTTGTCCCACTCATTTCTATATCTCTAGCAGACACTGTTAAATTCCCTGCATCTCCATCACCAAAAGCACTGGTAGAAATAACTCCATTGCCAACTAGCGTTAAACTTTCTGCAGCTTTCACCGTTAAATTCCCTCCATTACCTTTGTTTTCTGTCTGTGCAAGCAAACCAAAGACACTGTTCATTTCTATATCTCTAGCAGACACTGTTAAATTCCCTGCATCTCCATCACCTTTAGTATCGGTAGAAATAAAGGCTTTATCTTGCAGCGTTAAACTTTCTGCAGCTTTCACCATTAAAGTCCCTCCCTTACCTTTGCCACCTGTTTGCCTTGTACCTGTTTGTGCCGCCATCCGACTTGTCCCACTCATTTCTATATCTCTAGCAGACACTGTTAAATTCCCTGCATCTCCATCACCAAAAGTACTGGTAGAAATAAATCCATTGCCAACTAGCGTTAAACTTTCTGCAGCTTTCACCGTTAAATTCCCTCCCTTACCTTTGCCACTGCCTCGCTCGCTAAAAAAACCAGCCCCCTCGCTCGCTACGGCATTTATTTCTATAGCATTAGCGGAGACTGTTAATTTCCCTGTATTTCCCTGAGCTGAACCAAAAGATCCCGTAGAAATGATAGCGTCGTGCAGCGTTAAACTTTCTGCAGCTTTCAGCGTTAAATTCCCTGCGTTACCTTTTGCAAATGCAAATGTCATTGTAACCAAAGTAGCACCGTCACCGCCACCATTCATTTCTATGTCTCTAGCAGAGACTGTAATATTCCCTGCATTTCCCTGACCAGAAGTAGTCGTAGAAATAAAGGCTCCATCTTGCAGCGTTAAACTTTCTGTTTCCACCTTCAACTCCCCGACATCTCTCTTACCGAAAGTGCTTAGAATAATAGCACTGTAAGTCTTATTAAAATTAAAATCTTGTTTCGGAAGTTTATCGGAAGTTAACCTTAAAGTTAGTTCCGAATACTCTCCGGCTTCTATTTTAATAGACTTAGACGCTTTAATAATTGAATTTCCCCCTTTTTCGCCTTCGCCTTCGCCTTCGCCTTTAATCTCTCCTGTAATTATTGAAGCATCTCGCACTTTTATCTCTTCTCCTTGAATTTGAAATTCAACTCTTCCATTTCCACTTACATCTATAGAGCTCTCTTTAGATATTTGTATTTGGCCAAATTTCAGGTTGGGATCATAGCTAAGGGTTTGGTCTTTCCTGATTCCTACTACCCCATTGTGAACACTTCCTAATTCAACACGTCCTCCAATTGATGTGAGGTTTCCCCCCCTTAAGAATATATCACCACCAACTAACCCCAAGGTTTGGCCTTGGGAAACTTCCAACCCAAGATTCCGGTCCTCTTTTCCGTCTCGAGGGCCTTTTTCCTTTCCGTCGAATATCGTTTCTAGGTACTCTGACATATTTATGTTATGACCTAGACCCTCAACCAAAATACTACCAGGGTTTTCGGGCAACCTCAAACCAATGGGAACATTAACTGTTAGTAGTGGGGGTGCTTGAGGGTCTGAACTAGCAAATTCAAATCCATTGTTAAATAAGATACTATCCGCAGTAGCTCCAAAGAATGAACCTTGGACATCTAGTTTAGCCTCTGGCCCAAAAATTATGCCATTGGGGTTAATGAAAAATAAATCAGCTTTTCCATCTACACCCAAGGTTCCTAATATGTTAGAGCCATTGTTTCCTGTGACCCGAGTCAGGATATTTTGAACTCCATCAGGGTTGCTAAAGTAAACCCCTCGTCCCTGTTGAATGTTGAATTCTTGAAAACTGTGGAATAAGTTGGCCCCTCTTTGGGCCCCGCCATCTATTATGATGCGATCTTTCCCTTTTATATTATTGGGTGTGACGACAGAATTTTCTTCTCCCAATGTATTATCTGGCAGGAGTTGAGCGAGGGCGAAGGGGGAAAAAACAAGGAAAGTGCAGACGGAAAGGAAAGGAAAGGCTATGGAAAGGAAAGGAAAAGCCATAAGACATCTGTTCATAATAAAATCCTGTTCATAAATCCAAAAACTATGCTAATGTTAATTATCCATTATAAAATCAAAAAACTACTTCCAACCACATGAGACACCACACTTATCCCAGATCACCTGCAACCCCTTCACCCCTTAAGTCCAAAGTCGAGGGAGCGGAATGGACTCCACTCTGCTGCAGCCAACTTGAAAAAGTGCAGGGTGGTTGCAACCAATGCAACTATGAGCCACCATACCTACCTGAGCAGCCGGCCCGCGTGCCTAATTTCGGATCGATTGATCGTTAAGTTGCCTTGTGGCGGCCTCCCTGGGCCGTGGGCCACCAACTATGGTGGGCCACCAACTGCCAACTCCTTGCCACATGGGCCACAATGGCATAAGGGCGCTCGGAAGCGCCGTGGCCATCTAGGCCCTTCGACGCGTGTCCCCTGTGTCCCCCTTGGACGTTCGAACCTGAACCTGAACCAGATCACCCCTGAGGGAGCGCATGAGGGAGCGCAGAGGGAGCGCAATGGACACCAACTCAGCACAAGACACCACACAGATCAGCCTGCCAGATCAGCCGCCCCCGTGCAAAAACCTAAGTCTTTTAAGTCAGTCGGAAGTCGAGGGAGCGCAATGGACTCCACTCTGCTGCAGCCAACTAGAAAAAGCGCAGGGTGGTTTTCCCCTCTTCCGCGCCCCCTCCTCCTCCGCCGGTCCGCGCCCCGCCGATTTATTCTTAGATCCTTCCCGGTTCCGCCGCCTCCCGATCGGTTATCCGCGCCAGTGGCCTGTGGCCTTAGTATGTGTATGGCGATGGCGGCCTTGTGGCGGCCTTTACTTTTGTGGGCCACCAACTGCCTTTTTGCCACATGGGCCACAATGGCGTGGGCGCTCGTGAACCAGATCACCCCTGAGGGAGCGCATGAGGGAGCGCAGAGGGAGCGCAATGGACACCAACTCAGCACCAGCACACCCCGAGGGAGCGCAGGGTGGCGCCTTCGGTGGGTGGCGCCTTCCTCCCCATCATCCTAACTCCCTACTCATGGTGATGGATGGTGTTATTTTTTGTTTGGACAACTCAGCACAAGCCAACTTGAGGGAGCGCAGGGTGGCGCCGTTGCCTCCGTGCCAGACCCCTTGCCCGACACCTTCAAGTCCCTAAGTCTGACAAGAAAAGAGATGGACAGCGGACCTCACTACACAAAATGGCCCATCAGAGATGGACACCCCAGATGGACAGCGGAACTTTTGGACAGCGCGGCGAGAGGGAGCGCGGGGTGGCCAAATGACAGCGCAGCGCAGCGGCGGCGGCGGCCGCGGCGGCCGGCGGGGAGCATGTGGCCTACATAGAGCGCCGCGGGGGGAAACAGGGAAGCCGGCGAGGATGTTTACCCCCCCCATCTGACTGAGGGTCTATTGGCTACAACAAATTGACTAACTACCCTTGCTATTTCTTTATTTTCCTCCGGCATTACCGTCGGCGGAAAGTCAAAGAGGGTTGACTCCTTCTTTTTTGTAGAGTTCTTCTTCGTAGAACGAGAATTTCTGCCATCAAAAGACAGAACAATACCCCCTAAAAACTTACTACCCCAGTGACACTTTTTTCCTTTTTTTTGTTTGGGCTTATATTTACGACAAAATCCCTTATATTTTTGTGCACATTCTTCCAGAGTGTTAGCTAACTCCAAGAAAGCAGGATGCCATTGAGTTAGGCCATCATTAGTCAAACATTCGTAGCTACCATAGTTGCTAAAGTCGTAGAAAAAGCCGCAACGCATTTTGGCAGCTTTAGGGTTGCCATGAATGTAACGCAAAGTATTCAATGCTCTTTCTTTATCTGAGGAAGGAAACCCATTAGAGTAATATCGTTTTTCCCAAAAATGCCCTGTACGTTTTAACATTCTGTTGAAACACATAGCCGTATACCAGTTGAGGAAGTGCATGATTTTCGGTAAATCTTCTGGTTGTAAGGGTTCAATCAAATAATGAACATGATTAGACATAATGCACAATGCATAAAGCCGAAAATTGTATTTTGTGGAAACCTTTTTAATAGCATAAAGAAATACCTCCCGACATTGGCGCCGTGAAAGTTTAAATTCACGGTTATTGCAACGAGTCGTAATGTGATAGGAGTATCCAGCTAAAAGATTTCGAGGTTTTCTGGGCATAATGCATTTGGTGGGGTAGGGTCGGTTACTCTTCAAATATACTTCATCATGTACCCCAAGTGCTATTGGTACCAGATTTTTTTCAGGAGGAATTTGGTTTATTTATTGACCTTTCCAAAAATGCCTATGAATGGAATGGCAGAGTAAGGGGCAAATACTTTATGAAGAGGTATTAATAGATAAATAAGCAAATTATACTTTTGGTTTTGACTTATCTTCACTTTTAACTTTCGACTTCTTTAACATCCTTCCTTGGTGGCGTTCGCACCTCTTCCAATAACCCATATAACTCTCCTCCTTCTATGACTTCTTTTTCCAAAATATACTGAGAAATCTTTTGGAGCAAACCTTGATTATAATTCAAAATTTCCCTAGCTTGCTGATGAGCCTTTTCCACAATTTCTTTCACTTCATTATCAATTGCTTCGGCAGTTTTTTCACTAACTAAACGACGGGGGTTAACACCTTCATTGCTTAAAAATCCTCCTTGACCACGGCGTTCATAAGCCAAAGGTCCTAAAACCTTACTCATACCATAAGTTGTCACCATTTGTTCAGCAAGATCTGTAGCTTTTTGTAAATCTCCTGAAGCTCCAGTCGTAATACTTCCAAAGACAATTTCCTCCGCAGCACGACCTCCTAAAAAAGTAGCAATTTGCCCTCGAATTTCAGTTTCATCTCTTAAAAATCTCTCCTCAGTTGGCAACTGCAAAGTATACCCCAAAGCAGCCATTCCCCTCGGTACAATTGAAATTTTTTCCACCTTACCACTACCAGGCATTAACGCCGCAACCAAAGCATGACCAACTTCATGATAAGCTACAATTTTCTTTTCGCGATCGCTCAAAACCCGACTCCTTTTTTCCAAACCAGCAACCACTCTTTCAATAGCTTCGGAAAAATCTACTTGTGCAACAGTTTCCCGTTTATTTCTGGCCGCTAATAAAGCAGCTTCATTCACAATATTAGCTAAGTCTGCCCCTCCAAAACCAGGAGTTCTAACTGCTATTTTATGCACATCAACATCTTCTCCCAACTTAACTTTTTTAGCATAAATATTTAAAATTGCCTCCCGACCAACTAAGTCTGGACGGTCTACTAATACCTGTCTATCAAATCTTCCCGGACGCAATAAAGCAGCATCTAAAGCTTCCGGTCTGTTAGTCGCGGCTAAAACAATAACCGTTAAATCTCCTGCTCCAAAACCATCCATTTCAGCTAACAGTTGATTTAAAGTTTGTTCCCGTTCATCATTACCACCACTGTAAAAATTGCCACTAGTTCTCGACTTACCAATTGCATCTATTTCATCAATAAAAATAATACAAGGAGCCTTCTTTTTTGCCTGTTTAAACAAATCACGAACTCTAGCAGCACCAGTACCAACAAATAGTTCCACAAACTCCGAACCAGAAATACTAAAAAATGGCACTCCGGCTTCTCCAGCAACTGCTTTTGATAATAAAGTTTTACCAGTTCCCGGAGGTCCGACTAATAACAAACCTTTAGGAATTCTCGCACCAATTTCAGTAAAACATTTTGGTGTTTTTAAGAAATCTACAATTTCAGTTAATTCTGTCTTTGCTTCTTCCACCCCAGCGATATCAGCAAAAGTAATTTTTTCTGATTCTCCCTCCACATAAGCTTTAGCTTTACTCTTACTAATTGAAAGAGAACCTTGAGTTCCACGGTTCATAAAAAACTGAAATGCTGCTACTAATATAATTGGTGGAATTACCCAATTTAAAAGAATAGTAAACCAAGGACTTTTCGGGAGTGCGGCTTGAAATGTAACTTTATTATCTTCTAAACGCTTAAGTAATTGAGGATCATTTATTGTAGTAGTGACAAGTAAAGGTCCGAGTTGATCTTCTTCTCCTTTGAGGCGATATACAATTTTTTTGTTATCTATTTGAACTCCCACCACTTGTCCTTTTTCCACTTGTTGAATAAATACACTATAAGGAACACGAGGATATTTGCGACGTGGCATGAAGAAGTATACTGCTAATAACACACCTGCCAAAATTAATAAAACAGTTCCAATTTTACGGTTACGGGAATTTTTGGAATTCTTTTTAATGCTCATGTTTATTATAGATTCAAGAATGATTCAACCAATACTGTCAAGTTACCCTAATTATTACTTTTCGTTCTGTGGAAAAAAGCACTATCAGGGTTAGCATAAGATTGCTTCTGCTTCCTTGCTATGACCAAAAAATTAGATCTCAAGACTCCTTTTGCAAGGTTCGGGAGAAAAATATTCGCCATCGCTTTATGTCTTTTTTACTCTCTAGCTTCAGCCACAGGTACTAATAACTGATAACTGATAACTGAAATCAAATTCCCATAAGCAAAGTATGTTTTTCAGATTTCTCTCTAACCCTATGTTTCTTATACTTTAAGCAGAAGTATCTTACTTTTAAAATCAAGCTTTTTTTCTCAATTTAATTTAGTCTGTTTTTGATAACTGCCTATTACCTTTATTAGGATAAAGCTGATAACTAAACTGAGTTTGGTCTGTAGTCGTTTTAATTTAGATTGAAACAAATCTTTTTTGCTATAACTAAGTTTCAGTATCAAAAGTGTTCCATTCTTATTAAAAATGACCATAGGTTGGGTTGCACTTCGTTTGACCCAACCTACTTTGATTCAACTTTGATTCAATAACTACTACCTGCACTCAAGCAAATTACCAGCAGAAACAAACCCCTGTAAAGGATAAATAATTTTCACCCACTTACGTTTTTCACCATTTTTATCACCAATTAACTGATAATTGTCTACTAAAATAAGCTGGCTATCAACAGGTACTTTTCCTCTATACTCAGAACGTCTAGAAGCATCCCCACGCACTGCTAAACCTCGTGGTGCTTTTTTTCTATCAATTTCACGACATAAACTTTCATCTGTTTCTGGGGGATAGGGAGAATTTGGAGATGTTTGTGTCCGCAAATTATCACCAGAAGTATTTTGACCAGAAAATTCTCCTGAAGTTTCTTCTGCAACTTCAAAACATTCTCTTAAATTAGTCTCATTTCCTGGAAAACCCTTAGATACAAATCCCACAATAGGAGAAGTGATCTGTACCCAGGTGCGACCAGCGGGACCTCTAATCTTTCGATAATCTTTAATTAATTTCACCTCTTGATCAGGATATACACTACCAACTATAGGAGAATTAGGAGTAGGTCTTTTTTGAACTTTTAAACCTGCTGGGTCATTAACTTGACGACATAAACTAGCAGTGTCTTCAGAACTTTCAGTAGTTTCTGGGAATACATGACTAATTTCTGGAGATACCTGAACAGTTTCTTCAGATACCTGATCAGTTTTGATAGTTGTAGTAGCTTTTTTAGCAAAATTAACAACTATCATTAATGTTAATACTAATAATGTTACTGTCTGACGCATATTTATTAATTCCAAAATTAAATTTCAAAAATCAAAAGTAATTTATGTAAGCAATATAAATTGTTAATAAATTCTTACATACACTCTTCACTCAGTTTAAGTCAAGCCAGTTAAAACTGCCGCAAAAAGCGTAAGTCACTAGCATAAACACGCCGAATATCATCAATTTGGTGTAGTACCATAGCAAATCTTTCTACCCCAAAACCTGCTGCAAAACCCGTATATTTTTCCGGGTCATAACCTACTGCTTGCAAAACATTAGGGTCTACCATACCACAACCTAATACTTCTAACCATTTACCATTCCACTCTAAATCTACTTCTGCTGAAGGCTCGGTAAATGGGAAATAGCTAGCGCGGAAACGAATAGGTAAGTCTCCAAAGATTTGTCGGAGAAATTCTTTTATAGTTCCTTTGAGGTCAGAAAATCTCAGTCCTTCATCTACTGCTAAAAGTTCAATTTGATGGAACACTGCAGCGTGAGTTGCGTCTACAGTATCCCGCCGATAAACACGACCAGGAGCAATAACTCGAATAGGGGGTTCATGTTTTTCCATGTAACGGATCTGGACTGAGGAGGTATGAGTTCGCATTAAATTTCCGTCTGCCAGGTAAAAGGTATCCTGCATATCTCTTGCCGGGTGGTCTGGCGGAGTGTTTAGAGCTTCAAAGTTATAGTAGTCGCTTTCCAATTCTGGGCCGGTGGAAATTGTATATCCTAAACCAACGAAAATATCAAGGGCACGGTCTATAAGACCATTCAGAGGGTGAATTTTTCCCTGGGAGCGATGTACCCCTGGCATACTGACATCTACGGTTTCGGCTTTAAGCTGGGCTGCAATTTCTAAGGCTTGTAAGTTACTACGTTTTTCATCTAGGTTAGTTTGGATGGCTTGTTTCACTTCATTAGCGATCGCTCCTACTTTTGGTCGTTCTTCTGGGCTCAGTTTACCCATCGCACCAAGAATTTTAGATACTTGACCTTTTTTACCCAGATAGTATATCCGTAAGTCTTCTAGTTTTTCTCGGTTTTCTGCTGTGGCGATCGCTTCGGTTGCTTTTTGGCGTAATTCTTCCAATAAGGTTTTAATATCACTTATTTGCATAATAAATAAATAGGTCAATAATATTTACAATTTTTTTGATTTTTGCCTAGGTTTTAGTATTAACTGTAATTTTTAGTCTAGTTTTATCATTTTAATAGATAGAAAGGGAGCATGGAATAGGGAAGATTAGTTGCAGGATAATAAACAAGCAAAAAAATATTTCCCTTGTTAGTCATACCACATTAATTACCGTATTTTATAAAATACTGGAAATTGTGTTACACCAATTCCCAAAAATAATGTCAGATATATCATATCTAGGTGACATTTTAACTATTAAGTAATTAACACACTAATAACCTTTTTGATAATTAGCAACCCCCCAACTCTGTTCATTATTTTTATGCTGTATTGACTTTCTATGGTTATTCCTTGTTCCCCCCCCCATCAGAGGGGTTAGAGGTGGGTCGGTTGAGGTTATGGCTAATTCTCCTACTGTTGCAAAACATAGAAAAGTTTTTCAGAAATGGTATTAGCTATAAATTTCCCTATCTATACTTTAGTCGTACTAATTTCTAATGTCCTTAAACCTTGGTAGTTAAAAGAACCGTCAGTTTGACAACTATTAGTGAGAAATAGGATAATTTGGGCTCCTGCATATGTAGAAAATTAAAACTGAGGAAAGATTTTTCTCGACCTATTCCATTCCCTATTACCTTAAAAAAATGAAAATATTGGTTAGTAACGACGACGGCATTTTTGCTGAAGGTATCCGGAGCTTAGCTAATGGTTTAGCAGCAGTAGGCCATGAAGTTTTTGTGGTTTGTCCTGATAAAGAACGTTCAGCTACAGGTCATGGCTTAACATTACATCAACCTATTCGGGCTGAAATTGTCAAATCAATTTTTGATGATCGGATAACAGCTTGGGCTTGTTCTGGCACTCCTGCTGACTGTGTAAAATTAGCCCTATTTAGCTTATTAGAAACTCAACCAGACTTAGTATTAGCAGGAATTAATCATGGCCCAAATTTAGGCACTGATATATTCTATTCTGGTACTGTTTCTGCAGCCATGGAAGGGATAGTTGAAAATATTCCTAGCATTGCCTTTAGTCTTGGCAGTTACACTTCTAGGGAGTTTGAAGTTGCTGTCAATTTTGCTCAAAGTCTAGTGCAGAAAATAGAAAGCCAACCTTTAGATAATTTAATGTTACTGAATGTAAACATTCCAGCAGTTAAGGAAACAGAAATAGCAGGAGTAAAAATTACCCGTCAAGGAGTTTGTCGATACATAGATATATTTAAAAAACGGGTTGACCCGCGAGGTAAAACTTACTATTGGCTAGCTGGAGAATTATTGGAAGAAACTGAAGAAACTAAGGATCAAGCAATACCCGACAAATATAATACGGATGTTGAAGCAATGCGTGAAAAATATATCACAATTACTCCCTTGCAATACAATCTAACTTATGGTAGGCAATTAACCTATCTACAAAAGTGGAAAATTGATAATTTTAGTTACAATTAATATAGCTTTTTATTATTAGTGCGGTGATAAGTGCGACAATAAGTAGCAGTTATTTTACTATAATTGAATTTCGAGTATTTTTCTAGTCTAATTATGGATAAATCAAAAAAAAAATAAATTAGAGCAGTTGATAAATGAATGAAAATAAATCGAATAATCTCGAAATTTGAGTTTACTAGAATTTATTAGATTTCCTTAACCTCAAAAAAAAATCTGGTATTTTCAAGTCTTATTTAAAAAGACTAAAGAATATCAAATCAGGCTACAATATATAAATAATAGGCAATAGGCATTTCATATTGCAGATTAAATAACTTCAGTTGTCTAACTGGTAATAATTTTTGTTGATTTTTCAAAAACGTATATGAATGCTCCAACATCTAACAGTAATTATGTACTTTGTCCAATTTGCAATCGTTCCAGTATTGCACAACCAGTAGGAATTTTGAATGGACTATTTACCTGTCCATACTGTCATTCCCATCTAGTAATAAGTTGGAGTGGCCACTATGTCAGAGACCCGTTGGCGCTCCAACAGCTATATATTGGACAAATGCTCAGAAGACAAAGTAAACCTTTGGCCAGGTTGCGCCGTGACTTGACTCGTCAGTATCTACCAATAGCTATGGTGATAGGTAGTGCCATATTATTTGGAGGAGCGATCGCTACTCTAAGTATATTTGATTTGAAGTTGAATATATTTGATGGAGTATTAGAGTGGGTAAAAGATAAAGACTTATTGAATAGTAAGAAGAATCCGTAGTCATATCAAATATCCCTAATTCTAGATATATCTAATGACTTTATAATCATGACTTTAGCTATAATCATTAATTAAAGTTTTGAACCTAATTTTAAATAATTGATTTATACCATTCTTTTTGAATAATTAAACTACGATACTTAAGCATTAAGTAAAAATCAAAATTCCTATAATCTTATATCAAAGTTGTTTCAAGAGTTCAAAATTGTTTGAGGAGTTAATATAACTATGTCAAAACAAAATGGAATTATATATCAACTTTTACAAGAAAGAGATATAGAGCAAGCAATTAACTGTTTAATTGATGTATTTACTAGTGCAGAGCCGATTACAAAAGAACTTAAAATTTCTCCTAACGAGTTTTATCCTTTTGCTAAGATAATTTGCCAAAAAGCTGTAGAAGATAAATTATCTGTGATTGCTAAAGAACCGGTTAATTATCAAGTTGTAGGGTTTATTATTTCACAGGATTTATCAAATAACTTATCTGAAGAAATCTACAATAATATTTGTCAAAATCAAAAAATGGATACTCTTTTTCAATTTTTAAAAGAGCTAAATGAGCAATACGAAATACATAAAACAAACCTGATAAGCAAGGTATTTTATATTTTTTTATTAGGAGTTAGAGAAGAATATAAAAACAAAAATATTGGTAAGAAATTACTTGAACATAATCTCAAAATAGCAAGTGAAGAAAAATTTTCATTGGTTAAAGTAGAAGCTACTGGCAATAAATCCCAGCACATTTTTAGAAACTATGGGTTTAAGGATAAGTGTTCAATAGATTACCAGAACTATGAATATCAAGGAATCAAAATATTTGAGGGAATAAAAGAACATAAAAGTTGTATTTTAATGGAAAAATTGCTTATACCACTTTCCTAAAAAGAATCCACTAACGTAATGTGAAGTGCATTTCAATAAGGGTAGCTTAAAAATAGCTACTCCCATCAATTTTTAATTTGTCCGTTTTTTTTTGCGATATTTATTCCAACTTTGGTCTTCCTTCTTCACTAAAACTTAGGGACGTTTCATGAAACGTTCCTACCTTATAAAAAATATCTACTCTTTAAAGACAAATTTTGATTTTGGAAATGTCGACTTTGACACCCTCTCCGGTTCTTAGGGATCGAGGGAGCTTTACCGAGGGGAAGCCCAAGGGTGAGTTGAGGTGATACTGGCGCAAAGCTACCCCTTCACTCAGGCTGCTGCACCAACTCTTGCTCCCCTCCCACCTAGGAAATAGAAGTGGGTTGGGGTGCCTATCGCTTACCTCTGGGTCAGTTTCTGATTTCAGACTGCCTATGGGGGAACTTGAAAGTCAAACAAAAATTAACTACTTACTTGGCTCTTAACCACAGCCGGATAGTAATAGAAAACCATTATCTATCAGTTGTGATAGCGAACTATAACCCACCTCTAGAAGTAGCAGAGGTAGTTACTAATATGGGTTTTTATGAATTTAGAAGACAGAGGCGAGTACAAGTGTGAGCTACATGGTTCTGAGCTAATTATTTTTATTGATAGAAAAAAATTCTTAAACTTATTTAATCGTTTTTCTAAGGTTGAAGTCAATGCTCTTTGTCCTAAGTATATTGAGTATGTGTTTTAATGACATTTATCTGTTTGCTTTCTTGATATTTATCTTTTACCTTCTCTTGTAACTAAGGACCATCCTTTGACAGTATTCAAAACCTGAAAATTTTCTAGGGGGAGATTATTTAGAGTTAATGCTTCAACTAATAAATAGGGTTGAGTTGTTTTTTGCCATTGCTGTTGAATTTTTTTTGGGCCAACACGCTTAATGAGGCGATCGCTATAAAAATTTAAAGAGGGACGGTCTTTAGTGTCAAAAGAATAAATAACCTGACCCGGGGGGGTATCTTTCTGAATCATTTCTGCGACTGGTTTGACTGGATAATTTTCTTCCAATTCCCATATCCAATAAGGAGAGCTAACAAACATTAGCAGTGAAAGATATGTTCCCCAAATCAAAATTAATAAAAATTGATGCTGTTGTTTATTTAACAGTAGAGTTACCATTGTCATTGTCAATGCAAGAGCCACAGCAACTAACTGTAACTGTAAGTTAGGTTTTGCTAAATTTTGCTCCCCTAGATCAAAAATCCCACTAAAGTAAACAGAAGCAGCCCAAGCTATTATTGCTAGTAGTGCAAATAAAGCTACTACTAAACGATGGTAAATAGTGGGAAGACTCCAGAGATGTTTTTTATGATCTCCGTGAGTTGGAAGATATTTATCACCTGAAAACCAAAAGCATCCTAAGTCTAATGGAAATTGATCCCAGATTTCTGTTATATAACTACCTACTGCTAAGGCAAAAGCTGGATAAATAGGTAACACATACCAAGGAAGTTTTGTATTCATTAATGAAATAGCAAACAGATAAACTCCAGTCCAAATCAAAACTAATTTACCCCAACTCAGACTACGATTTTTCCAACTCAAATATAATCCTGGTAACCAGAATAGCTGCCATGGAAAACTATACTTAATAATTTCTAATAAATAATACCAAATAGGTCCATCATGATTACCTACTTGTTGCCAAATACGTTTTAAAGATTGATGGAAAAAGTTGGCATAGAAAAATTCAACGCCGTAATGAAAAAATTGAGCTGTGTACCATAGAAAAACTGGTAACATACCTAATAGGATACCACTCCAAAAATATTTATTGCTTAATAGTCGGGGAGTATCCCACCAGAGAAACAAAAAAGCGATCGCTCCTAAAAGTAATCCTAAAATAATTCCTTTGCTGAGGGAAACTAAAGCAAAACTAATACCAATAGGGAGAGAATAGCGGAGGTTTTGCCGTGAGCGCAATACGCACCAAATCATTAATAAAAAAAAACAAACTACTGCACCATCTAACATTGCTAAACGCCCATGTCGCACTACAGGGAGTAAAGTTAAGTAAACCAAAGCGGTAAAAATTGCCGGAGTGCGTGGGTGAAATAATTCTCGACTAATACCATAGATTAAAGGTACAGAAAATGCTGTTAACAAAGCGGGAAATAAACGGGCATTGAATTCATTGACTCCTGCAATACTATAGATAAAAGCGATCAACCAATGTATCAATGGTGGTTTATTAAAATAAGGAGTATTATTGATAGTAGGATAAAGCCAATTCCACTTGTCTCGGCTGATTTCTCTGGCTACTTGGGCAACTATTCCTTCATCCCAGTCTCGTAAAGGCAATGTTCCTAAATTAGTAGAAAAAAGTACTACTGCTGCTAGCAATAAGCCTAGCGTTAGCAGTAAATCTATATGAGAATGTAAGTTTTTCTTTGTTAATATTTTGTTAAGCATCCAATTATCTGATTAGTAAGTTTATCTGAGTAGGGCTTATCTAGAAATTTGTTGATCAAACAAAATTTTCCTTAAGTACAAAATACAATAATCACAGCAATGAACCAGTTATATTGTTTTGGTGTATTAGCCCTGTATTAATTTAATATATAGCGTTTCTCAAGCTAATGAGGTAGACTTATATTTGTTCTATATTCAAACTAACTATTTAATATGAACTTGCCTGTTATTTTAGATATAGTCATTGGCTTAATCTTTGTTTACCTTACTTTCAGTTTACTAGCTAGTGAAATTCAATCAATTTTGACAACTATTTTGCAATGGAGAGCAGTCCATTTAAAACAATCAATTGAAGAATTAATAAGTGGTCAAACTTATATTGATAATGATAATTTAGAATCAGATTTACACATCAAAAAGGTACAGCAACTAACTAATTCTATATATAAAAATCCATTAATTAAAGATCTTAATTACAGTGGTGGCAAAATTGGATTAGAAAGAATATTTAGAAAATTTACCAATAGAATTAGTGATTTAATTAGTGGTTTAACTAGAGTTAAAAAAAATTTTGACGGGGAAACAACAGCTCCGTCTCAGATTCCATCAAATACATTTGCTGCTAGTTTAATTGATACTTTAAAAATTCCAGATTTAATTAAAACAATTAGTAATTATCAACTCGAAGATTTTATCAATAAAAAATTGATACAAATTAATAGTATTTTAAATGATCTGGATTTAAAAGATGCTACCAAAAATGAAATGAAAGCTAATTTAAATCATTTATATCAAGAGTTAAATGTTATATATAATAAATATAAAAAAAATGATTTAGCAAATATAAACCTGACTTTAGACAGAATATTAAATCGGTTAAATTTATTTATAAAAAAATCTTTACAAGATTTGCCACAAATAACCCATTGTAAATTTGAGGAGAAAATGATTTTAGTTAAGCAAGTATTAACAAATCCCCAAGAGAGAGAAGTTTTAGTCAGTGAGATTGAACCAAGTTTCTCTAATTTACTAGAGTTCTGGAGAAGGTGGACCGAAATGGCAAAAGTTTCTCAAGTAGATTTGCAAAGTAGAAAGGGGAAAATATATAAAAAAGTTGAGGAAACCCTGGAACAGCTACCTGAATCTTTACAAAATAGTTTATATATTTTAGCTCAACAAGCTACAACTAAAATTACTACAACAGGTGATACTTTAAATCAATTTCAAAAAGAAGTTGAGCAATGGTTTGATAATGGGATGGAAAGAGCTGCTAATGTTTACAAGCGTAATGCTAGGGGAGTTGCTTTTTTGCTTGGTATTACTATTGCTATAGCTACTAATCTTGATACGTTAAATTTAATCGACCATTTATCAAAAGATTCGTTGATGCGAGCAACTATTAATTATTATTCTCAGGAGTTAATTAATAATAGTTCTAATTCTGATGAGATGGATATAGAGAATATTCAAAATCAGGTTAATGTTGCATTAGATGATGTGAAATTACCTATTGGTTGGGGGAATGATGTACTAACTGATCAAGCAGTAGAAAATCAATCATCTGATTACTTGAAATGGTTAAAAAGATTATTGGGTTGGATAATTAGTGGAATAGCAATATCTATGGGGGCTGATTTTTGGTTTAATTTATTGAAAAAGATTATTGAAGTAAAAAATGTGAAAAAATAATTGAAATCTTATCCATTTCGCTGTTAGCTATTATTTAGAAGTTATATCAAATATCAAAAATTGTGCTGCTTATGGGCTTTCTCCTGAGACCTTTTACCTATCTCTCTATAAATATTGATAAATATTGATAATAAATCTTTGGTAAACATTTAGCTCTTTAGCAGCCAGCTTTCAATTTTTGAATTTATGCAAGCAATTACTTAAGGTTAAATGATGAACAATTACATGACATTCTTAATATTTTTTTCCTTTACTGATAGAGGGAGTTATGCACAAAAATTATGCTCTGAAAACATAACTTTTTAATTCTCCTTGGAGACTAGTTTCTCCTTCCAATATAATAAATTAATAACTCATAGCTGATAGCTCATAACTAATAGCTAAGGGCTAAATGCTTACTACCAAAATTATAAGCATTAACTTACTTTATATGATTAATTTAAGTTAGGAATCAAGGATCTGAAATTGAATTTCTAAATTTTGGTTAATCATCAACTTTTTTGGTGCTGAATAGGGAACTTAGATAAAATAATACTAGACTAAACTTTAGGGTTTAATTTATTTGGGTAGTTAGTCTAAACCCTAAAAAAAATCTATGGCTAGCAAGTAAGTTTACTCCTGATTTTTAATGTTAAAGTTAACTTGTATTCTTGAGTTTAACTTGCCTAAATAAGTTAATAACCCATAGATAAAAACTACACATCCCATCATTTCCATTACTTCTTCTATAGTGGCTAACATTGCATAAACTAAGTTTTGCTGACCATCAATTCCATCATAGTAACTTCCGACCATTTCTAGACCCAATGCACCACCTATATATAAACTAAGAGAAATTAGGAAATTTCGTTTTAATTCTTTTGGTAAATCTAGAATAAATTTCCAATATTTCCAGATAAAAATACCAACTAAAATTGTTCCTGGAATTACCCACACAGAATGCCAGAAACTAGGAAGATTTAAAGCATCTGCTAAGTCATCAATAATCAGAATTTCATGGATACTAGCTATTTCGTCAACTGCTAATATAAAAAAGATAATTGAGAGGGTCCGCCATTGTCGCCACCAACGGTCAGATTCTAGTTTTTTGATGGAAAAAATACCTCTAGTAATTAATCCACAAGATACTAACATTAAGCCTGAATACCAAGTGGGAATATTCATTTCTCGGTCAAGATTAAATATTCTTGTCCAGGGTTCGCGGTAATCAAAAATGTATTTACCTATCTGAATAGCAATGCTGCATATAGTTAAAAATATTATACCAAAGGTTAAGTATTTAGCAACATTATAAGGAGAAATTGTGATTTGAAATTTCATTGAAAAAAACCTGAATTATAAAAAGTTTATACCATTTCTCAAAAAATTTTTTAGCTTATATCTTGAGTTGGTTATTACGAGGTTAGGAAAAAAGGTAAATAGGTTTTCCTGAAAAAGTTTTGTGGTGATAGGTGAGGTTTGTTGCAGGTCAGCAGCTCATCACGGATAAATAGCAATTACAAAGGAACTATTAGTAATAATTTCTCTCTAATTTTTCTGCTGCTAGCTTTAATATCTAAAGTTATCTATCAGAAATATATGTAGATAATTATGCCTGAATTATGACTCCTATTCCTATTTAGTTATTTACAGCATATTTCTAATGATAATCTACCCTCACCCTGGCAATATCCTACTAAATTATTTTTACTAAATATAGCTATACAGCTTATGTTTGTGATGCTGAAAATTAGCTATATAACTATTCAAATGGATATAATTTTGGATATTAAAAAATATTAATTAATTATCAATTAAGTCTAATTTTAAATAGCACAAAAGCCCATAAATAAATACAGCAACTCCTAACATCTCAAAAAATTCTTCAATTGTTACTAATATTTCATAAACAAACATCTCACTATCATATAAATAAGAGTAATATCCGTTAATCATTTCCATGCCAATTGCACCTCCAACATAAAATATTGCAGATAAAAAAAATAGATGTTTTATTTTTGGCGGTAGTTCCTGAACAAATTTCCAATAAATCAATACAACTACAGTTACTAACATTAATCCTGGAATTACCCAAGTATAATAAAATATTCCTGTTGCATTTAGCAGTTTTCGCAAAGGATGAATTAGCTGTTCGTGCAGGCTAATTGTTTCATCAAGTGCCAAATAAAAAAATATTACAGATAAGCCTATCCATTTCCCAGTATATTTATCTTGATTTTGCCATTTTTTCCGGGAAATCCACCCCAGAATAATGGAGCAATAAAGTAAACTAAAGGAGGAAAATAATGAAGGAATTGTATATTCTCCATCTACGTTTATCTTATCAATTATTTTTTGATGGCTAGGTTGAGTAAAATACTCAAAAATTTGTCCGATAAGACTCGTAATACTTAAGCCGATAATAATAAAGATTAAAAATTTTATTACCCGTTTTGGAGATAAATTATTCATATGAAATTTTAAAAAAAAATAGGGTGTAAAATGGATTTTTTTTCTCTTGCACTTGCAAATATTTTTCTGTTTTTATTACAGAGGAACTGAATCTTAGGTGATGATTTTTATAATACCATTTTATGTGCGCTAGCTAAAAAGTTAGGTTTGATAGATTCTTGGAAAAATTCTCATCTGAATAAAATTAACGACAATGATACAACCTATAACTATAACCATTAATTTTTGGTTGATTCCCAGAATATTTTTGACAGTTAAAAGCTTCTAATTCCCTGGCTTCTATTTTTAAGTTAATTCCCCATAAGTCAATTGGTTTTGATTTTTGAGATAGAAATTTAGCTAAAGTTGAATCTGGGGTTAATTTTTTATTTTGTTGTCTTTTAGCTAATATAAATTGAGGTTGAAAATTTCCCGATGTATTGCTTTTATCTTCTTGGCGTTTTAACTCCAAACCAAGTGCAATTAAAGCACGAATTTCTGCATGGGTTTGATAGGTTGTCGCAATTAATGGCGCTGCTTTAGATTGTGTTTGCATCTCTTTAACTAGAATATCTGCACGCCTTGACCTTTGATAACCATAGTTGTTAATTACTGTTAACCCACCCCAAAAACTGATTAACAAAACTACAATTACAACTCTTTTATTGATTGGTTTTAAGTTGGAAACAATTATCCTTGTGGCAGAACTAATAATTAACTCTTTTTTTATTACTCTTTCCTTTTTGACTTGACCCGTCTGTTTGTCAGAAAAAACTTTTTTTACTTCTGTTTCTTTTTCTGAGCTGTTCCAACATTTCCCTAATATTGCGGCTAATAAAATAATTACAACAGGAAAATAAACAATTTGATAGCGGGCAGCAAGAGATAAGTCTCTACCCATACCATAAATAATTACTAAAAATAAGGCGATCGCTCCTACTAAAAAACTCACAAATATTTGAAAAAATAAACGGTTTGGAAGATCCCTCATCTGTGCTTTCCCTCCTTGCCATAGTTTGGGAATAACCCACAATAATGCAACTAAAAGGGTGACTCCGGATAAGATAGTTACAAATAAATTTGTTCCTTCAACGGGCAAAAGCCATACCATTGTCAGAGTCCAACCTAACAAACGGGGGATAGGGTGCCAAATTTCATCAAGATCGAAGCTGGTTGATATCCACCCAGTAAGTTTATTATTAGCAGCGCTGGTGACTACGGGTAACCAAACTAAACAACTAACAAATGTTCCTAAAGCTACTAGATAAATTCGCCACCAATAATTTTGAAGTCTGTTTTCTATATCTTTTAGCCAAAAAACTCCTATAACTAAACCTTCTGTAGCTAACACTAAAATAAAAATATAATGGGTGGCAACTCCTAAGCTATTGATGGCAACCCAGGCGGAGCCTAACCAAATTGGAAATGCTTTATGTTTTTTGATATAGGGTGCTATTTTAATTAAGCAAGCTATAGAAGCAATAGTCCATAATATGGTTAGGGTATGATGGCGACATTCTTGGGCGAGGTAAATGCCATAAGGAGAAACAGCCATTAATGCGGCTGCTATATGACCTACTAATGGGGAAAATGCTAGCTTACCTAAGCTAAAAATTGCTGGAATGGCTGCTACGCCTAAAATAACACTTAGGGAACGCCCAGCCCAGAGAGAAACTATTTCTCCGTCAGTGCTGAATAACTTAAGCCACAAATGACTTAATACAAAGTAGACTGGGGGATGGGTATCTTCTCTTAGTAACTGATCAACTACGTCGATGGCGGTAGAGGTTGATTCAAATTTTAAGGGTGAGAGTAGTTCATTTAGGGTGATAATTTGATCTAAGGGTAGGTCAAAAAAGCTATGCCCTAAGCTATAGCCTAATGTGGCAATTTCAATGGATGAGGCTGGTTTTGCGGCTAAGTTTGTGATCCGGATCATAATGCCAACTGTTAGCCAGAATAATAATATTATTAGGTGAAACCATTGGTTTTTAAGTAGTAGTTTAATGTTATTTTCTTTCATTTATTGGTTAGGTTACATTAGTGCTGAATTTACCATAATGACTGAGATATTATTAAGATATTGATGTTATTAGTCTAAATAATTTATTAAGGTTTCACAGGTGTTGCTCGTAGATATTATTTGTTTTTTCTGGTTTGTTATGATGCAGGGGAATGGATAGAGATTTTCTCTGGAAGTTCTACAGTCAGAGGCTTTTTATAGAGTTTTTGTGGGGAGAATGAATAATTTATCAGGGAGGTAGTTGGATCTGCTTATCTTTTGTTGCCCTCTGCTATGGAATGCCGAAAATACTAACTAAATATTATGCAAAAATAGAATAAGTTTTACAAGTCACTAGGTTTCTGATGATCAGAGTTAAATTATTCTATAATTAATTAAAAAAAATCTCTGTATAAATTTCTGGGGGCTGACTGAGGGATGACTTGATTTTTCTCTTCTAGATGGCCTTAAAACTTTAAAAAATTCTTAAACTGAAAAAAAGCTTAAGTTATCTTACACAAATCAATTTTAATTTGCTATGCTAATAGTCCATATATTAAGAGGCTAAACTTAGGTAAGTTTAAATTATTAAGTGATTAATATGCTCTTATCTTAATTTATTTATTTCCTGATTGGAGCTGTGAGCAAGGGTAGTAAGGAGAAATTGAGAATTTACAGAGGAGGTAATTTTAAGAGTTGTCCCTTGTTTTTTCTGCCCTTATTGGCCAAAAATAAAACAATAACTTTTTTAACTTGAATGATAGAAAACTGGATAGTTTTTCAAAGCTAAAAAAAGACTAAAGTCAATGTTACCTGATACTTTAATATTTAATCCCCCAAATCTTAACTAATAAGGTTAAAAAAATCAATTATTTCCTTATTGATTATTCTTAAGACATTTATTGGGGTTCATAATTAATTGAGTTCTAATGTATATGGGGTTGGTTCTTGCTTGAATATATCGATAACAATATTATTGAGGTAAAAAAAATAGGGGTTATGCAAAAAAACATCTATAATTTTATAATGTATAAGTTGTTAGTTTATAATCTTGGGAAGTAGGAGTTATATAGTATCTTCATAGCTATCCTAAATAACTTTTCTAGTGGCTAGACTGCCGTAAAAAAAATAGCTCTAATTTATTTCTTTTCTAGATCTAGTTTGGAGTTAGATGGATTTGATTTTTTATGGTTCAGATATGATTACTATATATTACCTATTCTTTTTTTCTTACTTCCTAAAATACAAAAATTACTTGTAAATTCCAATTTACACCTTGACGAATAATTTCTATTCTACTGATAAATTCCCGCAGGTAAAATCTGCGTTCTGACTCAGATAAGTCCCACCAAAACTGAGGTATGGATACTGTTTTTGCTGTTTCTAATAACTTGACTGGAGGTAATTTATAAAGCTTGTTTTCTAATTGAGAAATTTCTGTTTTGAGTTTGTAAGCGCGGAGTTTGGCTGTTTCTTCGTCAAAGACTCCCTCAGTTATTAAATTTGGTAGTCTTGAAAGCATTTCTGTTTTTTCACAAATGTTATTTTTGATGTTCGCTTTAGCTTCTTCTATCTGTGGCGCATCAAAAGAGGCAACAGCAAGGGGTAACTCTTGACAAATTGTTTTTATGGTTTGCTCTAATATTTCTTCATAGGCTAAGGCTTTACATTTTTGCGTACGGGGGCAACTTTTTGGCCGTAGGTAAAGGTACTCTTTGTTTCTGCGAAAGGTGGTAACTTTGGCAGTTATCATTTGAGACTGACATTCTTTGCACACAACTAAGCCTCCTAAAGAATGGGGAGTGCTTGCGGTTCGTGGTGGCATTTTGCTGTTCCTTTGGAGCAAGCGTTCTACTTGAGAGGCTTCTTCTCTGGAAATAATGGGAACATGGGCATTGGAGATAATTTCACCGTTTTGATATTGTAGGTCTCCCCGATAAACAGGGTTAGTTAACCAACGTCGCCCTGTGGTGACTGAGATTTTTTTTCCGTATTTTTGCTCAATATGACGGACGGCTCCACGGAGAGACCCGAATAACAGAAAGCTTTCAAAAAATTCTTTAATGATGGGGGCGGTGTTTTTATCAAGGGTATAGCGGTCTTTCCCTCGGCGGTAACCATAGGGTGCTTTACCTGGGGGAGGTGTTCCTTTGACTCGGTTACGGGCATGGGCTTCACGAATTTTTCGGCTGTGTTGCTTTTGGCGAATTTCGTTCAGGAGTTTCAGTAGCTCGGCTTTCGTTATGTTCGATGTGCTGGGCCAGGGTTGGTTTATTTTGATTTCTGATTTTAGGGGGATCGTTTTTATTTTCAGACTTTCTAGTTGAGCCAGGCGGTTACACACTTCTTCTACTGAGTTTCCTAGTTCCTCTAGTTCCTGAACTAGGAGATAGTTAGGTGGTTCGGCTTCGGAGTCCTGTAGCAGTTTTTCAAGTTGTTGGCGATCGCCTAGGTCTTCATATATTTGGTCAATTTCCCATCCCCAAATAGTTTGGTCTGGTGCTGGTCCCTGCAGAGGATCGGTGTATGAATATGCAATAATTTTCACAGGCTATATCATAAGGGAAGAAACAACATTATATTAAAGTAGTATAAATGGGAAGTAGGGAATGACTAATAGGCTATTATTTTTAACTTTTCAACCTTGGTTTTGTCTATTTTTGATTTAGCTCTATAATATTACCATCAGGGTCTTGAGTAAATAAGGCGGCGCGGCCGGAAGCACTTCCTTGAATTGGGCAGTTATTTGCTAAGAGTTTTGTTTTGGCCTTCTCTAAGTCAATAATTGAAAATGCTAAGTGTCTGTTTCTACCTAGTTTCTCTGGGTTAACTATGTCGGGAATTATTTCTGAGGATACTATTAGATGTATTTGGAAGTTACCCACTTGATACCAGGTCCCCGGAAAGTTGAGGGGGCGGTCTACTTTTGATAAACCGAGAATTTGGCCGTAGAAATGTTGGGCTTTTTTCAGGTCTGAAACTAATAGAGCGGCATGGATACTTTGGGTTATTTCCATAAGTTTTTCTGGGCTTGGGTTTTTTCTGGGCTTAGGTTAATTCTTGCTTATGTTATAGTTTATATTAACTTACTGCTTTTTGCTTTCAGTGAAAGTACTGAGGGATATTGGGCTCAATAATACTATTGCTTGTTTGTTTGAGTTTTTCAGTATTTAGACTATATGCTTGACTGTTTTGGAAAGCAATAGGAAAAATGCTGGAGGGAATAAAAAGTATAAATTTTAAATATTTTTTATCTGACAAGTGGTAGAAGTGAGGGTTTATTTTTTTTTAGGGAAAATTGCTATAGGGTGGATTATTTGCACTATAATTTTGTTTAATCTTATCTGTTATAATACATTTGGAAAATTTATTTTTTTAAGTAAAAATACTGATGTCTAAAAAAGTACTTGTAAGTTAGATTAAGAAATTGAATCTTGATTGTAGGATAGGGTTAAGTTTATGGGTAAAAAACAACTGACTCTAGCTAACCGACTAAAACCAAAATGATGAACTAGACTTTGAAGGAGGGTATCTTAAAAAAAATATTAAATTCTGGCATAGGATATATTAGGACTCTATTGATGGTGAAAATTAATCTATATTTCTCGAGACTAAGTTTTTCTTTAGTAAGCTCAAGTTTTTGAGATAAATTTTTCCACTGAAGGGTATAATTCTTTTTCTGATTATCCCTAACTTACCCAAAACTCAGAAGATTAACGAGGTTTTGAAAAAGGGTCTTTAAATAAAATATTAAATTCTGGTATAGGATAGATTAGGAGTTGGTTCATAATGAAAATTAATCGATATTTCGGGATACTCAGGGTTTTCTTAGTCAATCAAAATACTGGTGTTTAATTTTCCGAGATATGAAGTATAATTATGACTGTGGATCCCTAACTCATGGAATCCTCGGAGGACTAAATAGGCTGGAAAAGGGGGTTTATCAATAAAACATTTAATCCTAGCATTAGATAGATGAGGAGTAGGTTCATGGCAAAATTTAATAATTTCTGTGACTCTCTTTCAAAAAGATGGAGTAGACCCTAAGATTTATTTTATTGATATTTTCTTATAGGTTTTCCGGTTGGTCATTGTGAAGATGATTTTCCTTTTCAGGTAACACCTGTTATCAACTTTGGTTAGTTATTAATAGTTTTTTCCCACTATCACAAAGGAATCACTTTGAAGGTTTCATCTTTTGATTTACTAACTCCGAGACCTTGTAACTTATCCTCTAATTAAACTATCTGAAATTAGTTAAGAATACTTAGCTCTGAGAAGACTAAATATTCATTCAACAAACCTGCCTATTTAAGACTCAGAAAATTAAACTTATTAACTTTAAAAAAAATCTGACTTGATTATTCTTGAGAAGAAAACTAAGTATTTCTCAATAGTTAAGTTAATCTAATATTATTATTAAACTTTTTATATAAAAACCTTAAGTAAAGCTCTATTGTTGCTTATCAGGAGTGTCCAATAATGTCTAGCTTTAATATCTCTCACTCATATATTGAAAGACTCAGCAAAACTAGTTATGTCCCAAATGAAATAGATTATCCAGAAGAAATAGTATTTATCGACTCCAGTGTAGGAGGCTACCAGAGGTTAGCTAATGGAGTTTTACCAGGAATAAAAGTAGTTATTATTGACCCTTCTTCCGATGGTTTTGGGCAAATTTTTAGGGCTCTCGAAGAGCAGCCTCAGGTCTTATCTATACATATAGTATGTCATGGTACCCCGGGCTGTTTATCTTTGGGTAATGGTAGATTCAATATCAAGAGTATTCAGAGTAGTCATACTATAATGCTTCAGTTAGAAGCCCTCTCTGTAAATAATATATTGATCTATGGATGTTATGTAGCTGCGGGAAATTGTGGTAGGGAATTTATTGAAAAACTACATCAGCTGACAGGGGCGAATATTGCGGCTTCGGCGAAGTTAATTGGTAGTATTGCTTTTGGTGCTACCTGGGAGTTGGGGTTTGTTAGAGGTGAGTTGCAGGTAGTTGTACCTTTCACTAAACAGATACAAAGAACATGGGGTTATGTTCTTGCAGCTTTTGACGACAGACCAGCAGTATATCAAATCAAAGAAGGTATACTCAAAGAGCTGAACCCATTAACAAGACAGTTTATCGAAATTGGTGATACTGGCAAAGACATAAATGCAGCTGGTCTTAACCGTGCTGATAATTACATGTATGCCATGGAAAGGGTTACTGGCACTAGTCATAGACTTGTGAGAATAGACTCAACGGGTACTGTTGAATATGTCACAAGCAGTGGTGGTGTAAGTAGCAACAGCGCCGATGCTTTTACTATTACTACAACTAACAGCTCAAAACCTGCTGCTGGAGATGTAGACGACAAGGGTTATTTCTGGGTGTTATTTAAGTCAGAGGATGAGCTTGAGTTCAACTCATCTGTGTACCGGATCAAACTTACTGATCCAAGTCACGTCTCTACAGGTAAGATAGATACTAATTGGATTGACACGAACTGGAATGATATACCGGAAGACGTAGCCTATGTTAACGCTGATAGCAAAGACTATCTTTTTGGTGTCGGCACTACTGGTCTAATTTTCCGCATAGATATCACTGCTGCTGGTGTTGATCAGGACGTAAGCAAAGTAACCACACTTAGGCCCGCCCGGACTGGAAACGTATTCGTAAGGGACGCTAATGGTAATAATAGCAACACAAATCTGCTTTTGGGCGATTTTGTTAGTTTTAATCCCCTCACTGGTGCGGTTTATACTAGTTTTGAAGCAGCTTGGACTAGTTCTGAAGGGGGGTTATATGTTAGTAAGAATGGGCAAGCCTATAACTTGGCTAACTTTAGTCCGGATCAGGATACGTTAAGCACGCCCCGAGCGGCTGAAGAACTTGTTTCTAATACAGACGGACAAACTGATCAGGCCACTGATGGTATGTCGACGAGTGACCTAAGCTCGGTTTTCCATATCCCACTAATAGACTTAAATGGCACGGAGACAGGTGATAAGAATCTTGATGATGTAGATTATGATGCAGGTACGTTTACAGAAGGTGATCCTGCGGTTGATATAGTCGAGACGACAACTGGCACGGTTCCAAATCCAGAAAATCCCTCAAATCCCGTTTTTAACAATGGTCTAATTATCAAGGATTACATAAATATAAGCGACCCTGATAATATTACTACTGCTACTAATACTAATAACAGTGGTGTTGTTTCTGCTGGCAGTAGGTTAACTACAGCAACTGTTACCTTGACTAATGCCTATGATGGCGACGAGCTGTTAGTTCGTGGTGCTACCGTGGCAGATGGAGCATCAGCAACCGTAGGAAATATAACTATTGCACGTGTAGGTACAGGAAATACGGCGGGAACCAATAATATAGCTCTGACTCTTACACCTACAACAGCAACAGGAACTACAGCTAGTGTAGATGACTTTGAGGCAGCAATTATAGCTATTCAGTTTAAAAACGATAGCGAGAACCCAAACACGACAAACAGAACTATACAGTTTGTCCTCACAGATGCAGATGGTAACACATCAGATGAAATTTTCGGCCCAGATAGCGGCGGTCGGAAGCATACTACAACAGTCGCTGTTCAGGCAGTCAATGACGCTCCCGTATTAGACTTAGATGGGAATAATAGTAGTACCGCTACAGGCAGTGACTACATAACAACTTTCACAGAAGGCGGAGGAGCAGTAGCCATAGGAGACAGCGATGTTAGTATCACAGATGCAGATGATATCAACATAGAGTCAGCCACAATAACATTAGGCAGTCGACCAGACGGAGATACAGTAGAAAGCTTATTAGTCAACGGTACACTACCAACAGGAATAACAGCGAGCAGTTATAACAGTACTACAGGAGTCATAACACTCACAGGCAGCGCTACATTAGCTGAGTATCAGACAGCCATAGCCCAAATACAATATAACAACACCTCGGAAAACCCTAATACCACCGATAGGACAGTGACCGTAGTGGTGAACGATGGTAATGTTGATAGTAACACAGCCACAACAACAATAAATATTACTCCAGTCAATGATGCTCCAGTATTAGACTTAGATGGGGATAATAGTACGACAACAGGCAGTGACTACATAACAACTTTCACAGAAGGAACGGCAGTAAACATAGGAGACAGCGATGTTAGTATCACAGATGTAGATGATAGCAACATAGAGTCAGCCACAATAACATTAAGCAGTCGACCAGACGGAGATACAGTAGAAAGCTTATCCGCCGGTACACTGCCAACAGGAATAACAGCGAGCAGTTATGACAGTAGTACAGGAGTCATAACACTCACAGGCCCCGCTACATTAGCTGAGTATCAGACAGCCATAGCCCAAATACAATATAACAACACCTCGGACAACCCAGACACCAGTGCTCGGACCGTGACCGTAGTGGTGAA
>JAGGDU010000116.1 GCA_018457135.1 Trichodesmium erythraeum GBRTRLIN201
TGGGAATTTTTAATGATGGTAATAAATGTTTATCTAACCATTGTTCAAATCCCACGGCATTTAGGGTTATTTTAAATATAATTGGTGCTATTAAATCTTTCCCAAAAATTATTTATCAATACTGAATTATACCAATGATAATAGATTTATATGATTAAGACTTACCCAGGCACATTACATAAACGCGTATCTTCTTAGTGAATTCAGCTCAATTCTACTTCCTGGTTTTTTAGCTCATACATACTATCTTTAATCTCAGTCCTGGTACTAGTAGTAATCAGAGAATAAATGCAGGTAAGATTTTGTTAATTTTTATTGAATAAATTCACTAAACAATGTAGTTGTTAAATAATAAGGCTTTGGTGAATTAAGGTATGATTTGAGTTCATAGCGATCGCTGTAAATATCTATAAGGAACTAGAACATCCCAAAATTGATATTTAATGAATCAGTAAGGGAATTGAATGCTTTAACTTCTCGGAATTATTTTGAGTAGCAAAGAGTCCTTCGATGTCATCTGGCAAGATATTGCCGAAGTCTAGTATTTTCTCCAACTACAATGGTCATATAGGTTTTGCCGATAATTTTATCCCCATCATTAATAGGCCTTGGCATATACTTTCCATCCATCTGTAACTTAAAGGAGGACATTCCTATTTTTTAACTTGTTCCCATAAAGGATAAAATGTTTTTCCACTACAATTTCCAATAACCCATTCTAAAATTCCTTTTTTAAAATGATTTATTGCCGTTCATACCCAAATTTGGTTTTTTTTGAGCCTAATTATGTCTGTAATTCTTCTAGCTCTCTTACTTGAGGAGTTTTTTGAGGAGAGTAAGAACGTGGTAATAGTTTTCCTGCTTGTTTAATTGAGTTGATAATTGTAGTATGGTGTAGCTTTTTGACTCTTGATATTCCTCTTAAGCCCATAGCATTAACATACATTCTAAAGATTATGAAGAACATCCTCAAAACAGCGAAGCCTTCATTCATATTTCAATGATTCGTTTAATGCTCAAACGGTTAGCGATCGCTACTAATACTTCATAATTGTTTACAAACCGCTTCTTAATTCATAGTTCTCTATTCTAGATTTTGCTTCGCTCCGTTTTCAAAAGTCAAATCAAGCTAAAATAATAACTATAACTGACTCAAAGTTATTTTAGGAGATATAATTGTATGCTGCGTAAATTAACTGTTTTGTTTATATGCTTGACATTATGTTGGACAACCATCGCTTGTGGCAGCTCCAACACTAGCTCATCTCAAAACTCAAATCCCAATGTCTCATCTAATCAAAACCGTAACCAAGTAACTGAAGGAGAATATCCTGTACAGCAAGCAACCTATAACGATGCCAATGGGGAATATTCCCTGATGTTATTGAATACTCCTCCTGGTAAACCCCCAATTTATAACACTAAAGATTTGCAAATGGCAAGTTTAACTGATGAAGAAATTCAGGAAGGCAAGACTAATTATATTAACATTAATGGTAATCAAGCTAGTTTACATATTAAACCAGATTTTAAAATTGAATATGTACACAACGTAACCGAAACCCAAACTAACCCACAAACAGGTAGACAAGAAACAGTTATTGTGCGCCGTGAGTCTAACTTCTGGACACCTTTTGCAGGAGCAGTAGCAGGTCAAGTAGTTGGTGGAGCTATTAGTAGTATGTTGTTCACCCCTCAATATTATGTACCACCAGTTTATCAACCGGGTGGAGTAATGACTGGTTATGGTGGATATGGTAGCAACTACAACCAAGCTGTTAACCGTTATCAAGAACGTTATCAAGCTCCACCAGTGGCGGAGAAAAATCGTCAAATTTTACGTTCAACAGGTGTAACTAATTCCACTCGCAGCACCAAAACTCCTAAACAGCAACAAAATACAAATCGTTCTACAGGGAGTGGAGTTAGTGCCAGCGATCTGCGTCGTTCAGATACAGCAAAACCTCGTCAACAACCTCGTAGTTTTGGTAGTGGTGGGTCGTTCTCACCTTCACGTCGGAACAGTAGACGACGCCGATAAATTTATGAGATTTATCTGAATTATAGTTGTAAAAATTAATTAATAGAGTTGTTTGGTGTGGGAAAATTGAACATCATCAAAAGTTTACTCTATAAATTTTTCAGGATTTCAAATCTCAAAAGCACGCTTAAACCTGGACTCGTCTTTGGTTTAAGCACTTTTTTCCCTTGATTTCCAACAACTCTAATATTTTTTTGTGTTTATCATAGTTATCTGTTTTATGTATACTTTGTTCTGTACTTTCTACAATTAATTCTTGTTATATTAAAATTTATTGTATCCACAAATATTGCTCTTCTTTTTCTCGGAATTTTATCTACCCCTCTTGCCCTCCTACTACCAAGGGGATGGGGGTGGGGAGACAATAACTCTTGTAGTATATCTATCCAAAGCCTGAAAATATTATTTGCTGTTAACTCACTGATATCAAATGATATTTCTAGTATGAGTAAATGTAGGAATTTGACTTATATAGCATATAGTTAGGGTGATTTATTCCTCGACTTTTAAGCTGTTTTTGACCTCTTTTTACCTTGATTAATCTTTTTTATTGACTGGCTTTCACCTGTCTTTTTTTATTCAAATTTTTGAGCATTTTATATTAATTTTTTTAGTTTTTTATCTGTAATACCAAGAATTATTTTTGTTCTTTTTTTGTAGCTATAAATATATTCTAATACATTATTTATTATGAAATAAGTTATATATAATTTACTATTAAAATTTTACCTTAATTTGTATTTTAAATATTTCTAATCATGTTAATCAAAAAAAATGGCTGACTCATCAGTAATTTTAAGTAAAAATATCTGTTTTTTTGGAATAATAAAAAATGCTATAATATCCTATTGATAATTTATATAGTATCTGATTATTTAATTATAACAAAAATGTTTTTATATTTCAACAGAGTATCTCTTTTTCCCTAATACTTACTTTCTGTACCCATATTTTTATTATTTCTCTCCGTTTTTATATTTACTTATTTTATACAAAAATGGTATTAATTAACTGGCAATACTTAATAGAAGATATTAATTTTAAACATCAAAAATGCCAAGATTACCATAAGAATTCTATAGCTTATGCTTATTCTTTAGGTCAATTATTATTAGAAACTAAATCTTTATTTTCTCCTACTGAATGGCAATCGTGGCTACAAAATAAT
This sequence comes from Trichodesmium erythraeum GBRTRLIN201, assembly GCA_018457135.1. Taxonomy (GTDB): domain Bacteria; phylum Cyanobacteriota; class Cyanobacteriia; order Cyanobacteriales; family Microcoleaceae; genus Trichodesmium; species Trichodesmium erythraeum. The sequence goes on from JAGGDU010000116.1 coordinate 3,210, forward strand.
TGCCATTTATCGGAAAACTGTACAGAAACTTATTTACAAATAGCTAAAAGTTGGCCTAGTTTCCGGAGACAATTAGATACTTACAGAAAAGTTGATTTATCTGCTATTGAGGATAAATCCCAAATGCAATTTTTTACCTCTAAATCAAAAGATAATTTACTAGAGAAGCTAGGGAAGGAAGTTAACAAAAATATTCCGTCATTGGATAATACTAATGATTTTACCACTTGTCCTCCCAAGTCTGAAGAATATAAAAGTTCTACAATAATTAATTTGTATATTCCTGGGAAAATAGTTCCTAAAGCACGTCCACGAGTTACTGCTAATGGTACTTATTTACCATCTCGGTATCGTATCTGGAGAAATCAGGCAGAAGTAGAAATCTACCGTCAAGTTTCTAAACTTAATTTAGAGGTAAGTTTGCCAATTCAAAGAGCAGCTATTTCTATTAGTTTTTGTGGGAAACATCGCACTAATTCTGATTTAGATAATTTAGCAGGAGCTTGTCTTGATGCTTTAACATTAAATGGTGCGGGTGTACTTCAAGACGATCGCTTAAGTTGTATTCCTAAGCTTAATATTGAATATATTCCTCATATTAAAAAAATAGGAGTTTGGATTGAAATTAAAATACTTTCTTAATTAGAATATGAAATACAATGTAGCACGGGGTTCTGATCTTGGCTACATTGCGTTTTTAGGACTTATGCAGAAAACGGATATATCAAGGAAGTTTATTGGTTTGAATCACAATAAAAAACCAGGGGAACAAACCTCCTTGTTTAGATGGGTAAGCCCTGGCTTTATTCAACAGAAAAAGTTGATTTTCCCTTGTCAGCTTCCAAACTATCACCAATTTTTTCCCCATCGTGAAAAGCAGCTAAAATTACATCGCAAGTTTTTCCCCAGTTAATTGTACCACCAGCATCAATACCGATAGCTCCCAAATCTCTTTTATGTTCATGGGCCTCAGCAAATGAACGCTCAAAAGCTGCCTTAATAGAAAAACCATCCGTTACCCTAATCACAATTTTTGCAGCCAAACACTCATCAATAATATCTTCTCCAATACCAGTACAACTTACTGCAGCACTATCAGTAGCATAATTTCCCGCAGGCATCGCCGAGTCACTAACCCGACCAATTTTTTCAAAACCTTTCCCACCAGTAGACGTACCTGCAGCTAATCTACCCTCTTTATCCAAAGCTACTACACCAATAGTGCCAGTACCTGGAGATACTGTAACCACGTTTGCCATTTTTCTATTAAAATTTTGTTTGCGGTCTTCAAGCCATTCATTTAATCGTTTATCTGTCAGAGGATTGTAAACTGGCATTTGTAATTCCCGCACAAATTCAGCCGCCCCACTATCTGATAATACGCGATCAGGGGATTCTTGCAATGCTCTGGCTAAATCAATGGGATTTTTAATCCTGGAGACATTGATCACCCCACTAAACCGATGATTTAAACCATCCATCAGCGAAGCACTCATCCGAATTTGTCCATCAGATTGGAGCACTGAACCGGTGCCAGCATTAAAAATTGGGTCATCTTCTAACATTTGGCAACCACGTATAACTATATCTAGAGCAGCGGTATCACCTAGAAGTAGGTTATATAATTCATCTACTATTCGATGTAAAGATTTCCGAACAATTTCTAATCCTCCTTTTTCGTCAAGGGAACTACCAGCACCACCATGAATAATAAGTTTTGGCTGCATTTTCTTGTATTAACTACAGAATAACTTAGTTGAGATATAATATTAAGTAAGTCTCGTTTTTTTGTCAATCTTGACCAATAAATAAGTTCTACCTGTTTTTTTCTAGGAGATAAAAAAGGAAATTTCGGCGTCTTTCCTCCTACTTAATTAGGAGGTGCTAATAACGGAGATGACTTATGTCGCCGACATCTTTCGGAACAATATTTCACTTCATCCCAACAATTGGCCCATTTTTTTCGCCAGCTAAAAGGGCGGTTACATACAGGACATATTTTTGTTGGTAAGTTAGATTTAGACTTAGTCTTTCCCATAGTACCACACCTATTCTATATTTATTAGTTATTATACCTAAAAAATTATATTTTTAATTTTTATAATTTTATATTAATTTATAAATAGAATCTATTCCCTAAAAAGGGATATATACAGCAGAGTAGATATTTTGCTACCTGCCTGTGATTCATTTTATTGGCTACTTTTGTAGGTAGCCTAGAGGAAATTTTATGTAATTTAGAGATACAGCGCTTTCCTTGGCTGGTGAGGTACACCTATGTAAGCAATATACGAGTAATACATGATTTTTACTATTTAGATTGTGCCTTATCTGCCCGAAATATGCTGTATGTCTATTAAGTAGGTACACAAAATTCATTACACATTTATACAAGCTGAATTGTTTGCCTTCTAAAAATTCTAGAAAATTAGAATGGGTAAATAATTTTGTTCAAGTATTTATAGGTACCTCCACAAAATTATTGATAAAAGTGATGTTTCTACAAGGATTGGATTTCAGTTTAATAAAATCTGTAATTCTCAAGTATTAACCTGCTTACCCCAAAGCTAAGTTATATTATTTACCTATTCTTACTTTGTTTATAGTTTCTTTCTTCTAACTTCAAAAATGACTTTTCGTAGAAATCTATTTACTCATCTTTTTCCATATATATTATTATTTATAATAACGGCGATCGCTCTCTACATTACTAAACCAGTCTCTCTACAAATTCGCTGGAATGATGAAACACTTTACTATACTGTAGCTCAAAATATTGTCCGTCATTTTGATTTTAATAGTAATCATTATTTGGCTAGTAGTATTATTCAAAAAGGCTATCCAACTAAGGATACTCATCTCCCTGGTTATCCCATCATATTGGCCTTTGGTTTTTTGATTGGTGGAATTAATGAGGCTACACCATTTTTTGTTAATTATCTACTCCTTATTTTGACGATTTTTTTAATTTTTACAGTTGGCAGATTAATTGCGAATCAATGGGTGGGCTTTGGGGCTAGTTTGATTTATTTGGTTTATCCTTATACTTTAGTTTTGACTCATTCAGTCATGACAGAAATATCGGCTGCCGCTGTTATTATGGTAGTTGTTGCTATTTTGTTTCTACAAAAAGAAAGTTTTTTAAAAGGGCTATTTTTAGGTTTAGCAATAGCTTTAGCATATTTAATTAAACCATTTTTATTGACTTTGTTTATTACCAGTACTACTCTTTTGTGGATTGAGAAAAGTAAACATTACAAAAAAACTTTATTAAGCTTACTTTTTTCTTTTGGATTACTGTTTGTTACTGTTTTAATTCCCCTTTCTCAAAATCAAGAAATTTATCCCTATGCAGCAACGAGAATTTTATCCCAATCTAATTTGACTGATATGCTGAGAATGATCTGGGAAAACTTTCTATTTAATTGTACTCTCGTAATTAATTTTAAAAGGTTTCCAGTCTATGGAACAATTACTATTTCAATGTTTCTGTTATGGAGTATTACTTTAGCTGTACTAGCAACAGCAAGTCATCAAAAAAAATTACAAAAATGGGAAAAATATACACATTTATGTGTTTTTAGTTTAATTAATTTTATGTCAGCTTTACTAGCATTTTTATTACTTTATCAATATATTAATGCAACAAGAGGGTTATCAGTTTTTTCTCCATTAATGGCAATTTTATCTGTGACTAGTTTGTGGCTATTGATACCACAATTAAAAATCCAAAAAGTAGTAGCTAGTGGATTAGGAATTTGTCTTTGTTTAAGTTATTCAAACTTTGTGACTTTTCACAAACTAAAAAATCTCCAACGGCGACAGTATCAACGTTTATATACTTATAGTTCACGGTTGGAAAAAGTAATATTAAAATTATCAATTCAACCACAAGTAGTTATGTCTAATAAAAACTTTTATTTAGCGATCGCTAATTATCCGACTCAAGTTATTTGGCAATTACCTCAAACATTACAAGAGCTACAGCAAGTTGACAAAGAAGTAAGTATAGATCTAATAGAGTTAAAAGATTCTGATCCAATATTTCAAGAAAATTTGCAAGTTTATGGTAATATCAATCTATTAGATAACCGTTATATTTTGCAATACCAAAATCAGGGTTTTTATTACTATTTACAAAAACATAAACTATAGATTAACTATAGAAAAAAAAGCTTTATATAATCTGAAAAATATTATTAAATCAGGGTTTTAATGATATCAGCATAGAAGAAAAAAAATAACATTTTTGATGAAAATTATAATTATTTTTCTTGCTGGTATAGCCAAGCTAAACCGTATGTTCAATGATTGTTAAATTAAGTAGAAATTCTCAATTTTCTATAAGTTAATTAATTCTTTTTAATGATCAGGTTAAAATTTTGAGTATAAATAAATATTATTTACATTAATCGAGATTTTAATTACCTTTAATAAGGATACTTTTTCTGAGGATTAAATTAATCATATCTGTGACAACTTCAACTAAATATTCCCCAGGAATAACCCACAATTAACCATACATATAACAATCCTATCTGAAAAGCGAAAGAGATGGGTGGCTAGAAATTACTTATACTGAAGAAAGAAACCAAAAGTAACAGTGCTTAGAGTTATTTTTCCAAAAACTAGTAATTTTTTATAAATGATTTAGAATTGCTATATCTACCCAAAAATTTCTATATATTTATTACCTTCATATTTAATTCTTTCAGTATTAATTATGAATAATGCTCAAATTCATCGAAAATTTTCGATGACCCGCTTGCTATCGTAATTGAAAAAATCAAATCAAAGCATCAATTGGTCGTCAAAATGAAAAAGCTTTTTCACCTGCTTAAGGATGTCGGCGGTATTTCCAATTTTTTTGACCAAAGTAGGATTTTGTTCTGCCCTTTCTTCGGTACTTAGTATAAAACAATACGGTTTAGATCATACTAATTTCAATTACTTAAAAATAACTTTTATATAAGAATTTGGATTTTCAGCTACCCAACCTAAAGGAGAATTATATCTAATTTCAAAATGTAGATGAGCTTCTTCAAAATCAGGCTCTCCTGTTTGGCCAACTGTTCCTAAAAGTTCTGTCTGTAGAATTTTTTGACCAGTTTTAACCTGAATAGAATCTAAATGAGCATAACGAGTTTGTTTACCAGAGGCGTGATTAATAACTACTAAATTTCCATAATTACTTTGTTTCCCGGCAAATGCTACAGTTCCCTCTCCTACTGAAAAAACTGATGTTCCACTATCAGCAATTAAGTCTAAACCACTATGAAAAACTACTCGATTTTTAATTGGATGTAACAACCAACCATAACCTAAAATTACCCTAGCTTCAAAAGGTAAAGGATAACCTGTTAATGAAGATATTTCTGGGGGTCTTTTTCCTCCTGGAGACCAATTTACCCCTGGTAAAAAAACTATTTCTGGTGTTTGTTGGTTTGGTGTTTCTGGACAACCATTGACTTCATATAAAGTGTCAGCCCGAATATTATAATTTTCTGCAACATTTTTCCAGGTTTTACCAACAGGTACTTTTATAGCGATACCGTTATAGGGGGGAATAATAATTTCAGTACCTACGGTTACTTGTCCTCGCTGTAGGAGACGATTAAATGCTAATAAGGTTGAGGGAATGAGGTTGTACTGTTGGGCAATTGTTTTAATGCTCTCTCCGGAAGCAATGGTATGGCGCTGAAGGCGAGATAAAGCGGGTGGCGGACAAACTTCTTTTCCTTCTTGTGTAATAGAATAAGTAGGAATTTTTATCCTTTCAGATTGAGCATTAACTTGGATTACTAACAGTGGATTAATTAAGCATAATAATGTAGTTAAAAGCCAAAAGTAAAATTGATAAATCATAGATAATAAAACTCTATAAATATACTATAGTAATCCTAAATGATTTTGAATATAAATGAGGTATTATGGAAAAGTACAATTCTTTAGTATACCTGATTTTACTAAATATGATACTTTCTCTAATATCATAATAGATTGGTATATCAAGTACATTTTTTAGGACAAAAGGCTAAATTAGATTGTTTGAATAAATTTTCCGACTCTGATTATTTTAAACACAATAATTAGGGAAATGGGGTAAGTAAAGAGAAAGGTACGTTTACATAAGGAGAAAATATAGCTGGGAGTTCTATAATAATCTTGAAAAAATAAAAAATTTAAAGAAATATAGAAGAGTATTTAAAAATAAAAAAATACTAATAAAAAAAGTTTTTCGGTATGATTTTAAGACGAAAGTGGATTGGATTTAAGAGTAATCAAAAATTGTTTATTGGTATAATCAAGGGCTAAGGAAAAAAGTAAGAATAGATTGAATAAAACCGAGAGTAAATGCAATGTTTGGAGACGATGTTTAAAATTATTAAAGATTCATAGATTTTTTGAAAATCAGCAATAGCAAAAGTTTTGATGAAGTGTTAAAAATATTTAATTAAGAGATAATAAATGAATGGATAAAAGCTGATGATAAAAGAGAGTAAATTGCCAAAAAGGAGCCAAAATAGTAATTATTTTAGCTCTAGATTATTTTAAATTGAAAGCAGAATATATTAATAAAATTGAAACATAAATTCTAAATATCTATTTAGAGTATTTGTCTAAATATAGTCCAGGTTATGACATAATTGAATTGGTATGGCATTTAGTAAATTAGCGATCGCTACTCCACACCCCGAAATCAATTATTCAATCCAGTTTATATACTACAAAATATAGTATATAAAAGCCAGAAAATTTGAGTAAGTATTTAGACTTAAGAAAAAAATCTTAAACAATCACTTTATTATATGGCAATTAGTTACATTTTATGGTAAAAAAAATCAATATGTTTACACAAAGAGACTAATTTAAATACAATTTTTATTATTCTATAAATTACATTTTCAAAAAATTTTGACTAGAACTAAAATCCAAACTTGAAAAATTTTAGTTTGGTTAATTACTGTCCGAAAAAATATCAAAATAGGGCATGTTAGCTGCTTATTTTCCTCTGCCCTTTAAATATGAAAGTCGTCGCTGTCACATTCAACAGTTGTTAGCATTATATTCTTTAGTTTAACTTTTGTTTTGGTTCCCCATCATGGAGAAAGGAGCATTGCACAATAACGAATGATTAAGGGGATAGAGGAATTTGCTGTTCTTTCAAATAAAATATCAAGAAGGGAATTGACTTGCATAATACCAAGGGTGGAAAAAGAATGTTACAAATAACGAAAGCGATCGCATAATATTAGAAATCTATGTCTGGAGTACTAAAAATTAATATTACAGAGTCAGAAGAAGTGCTAAAAAAGTTGTTGTTGGACCAAAAAACAGCCAAACATAGAGAAAGAGTTTTAGAATTTGGTTAATTAGACATTGCAAGTAATGGTTGACGGCCGCTAACTGAAAATAACTTAGAAAATATTCTGCAAAAGTTTCAAATATCAAATACTAGCCTTAATTTTCAGTGGTTACAAATTTTAGGAAATGGACTACTGGCATTCGGTAAATTGGAGTTATCTGAAAAGGTATTAGAAGCAAGTTATAAGTGGGCAAATTCTAATAATACTAAAGCTCAATTGTTGATTAATTTAGGTAATAATCTACTTTATCAAGCCAAAAATATTGCTAATATTGAGGCTAATATTTGACTCTCCACCGATGATCAAAAACTTAAAACCCTAGTTAATCAAAATTTATCTAATTATCAAGAAGCTGTAAATATTTATACTGACAAATTAGTTCAAATTCAAAAAACTATTAATAATCTTAGTTTGCTACTAAAATTTACTAAATAAATTGGTGATTTAGATACTGATGTTCTATTTCACATTAATACTTTACCAAAAATCATTAATTCTTTAAATCAAATTATTCTCACTCCTAAATCAATTCTAGCCAGAACTAAATTAGCAGAAGTTTTTATCAATATTGTTGACCCCGATATTGAGGAAATTAAAGATAAATTAGCTTTTGTTTAATCTCAGATAATATTACTAAATTAACTTTGACTAACGAGTTATTAAAACGGAAAATTGAACAAGCAAAAGATATTAATAATTACCGTTTAGAAGCTTACAAAATTCGCGCATAGGCAAGATTTAATGTCAAAAAATAAACTATATAAAAAACACTTAAATTGACAAATAAAGAATTTTTGAATGCCCAAAAAGTATCTAATTATGATATTTTTCATCAATTTCAATAACAATTAGGATATATTTTCATTGAACAAGAAAATTATTCATAAGCACTCTTAGCTGACAAATATGCTTTTAATAATCTCTAAGTTTTACGACGGGATTTAGTAGCATTAAATCGAGATATTCAGTTTAACTTTCGTGATAGTATTGAACCTTTGTATAGAAATTTTCTAGACTTATTACTTCAACCTGAACTCGATTCAAATAAACCCAATGTGGCAAATATTAGAGTTGCTGTTGAAGTAATTGAATCTCTAAAATTGGCAGAATTAGATAATTTTTTCCAAGATGCTTGTGTGAATGCTCAGGATATTAATATTGATAAAATTTATCAGAGCGCAGCTATTATTTATCCAATCTTATTCAAGGATAGATTAAGTGTGATTCTTAAATTGTCTGGCACTGATGATTTTCGTTATGCTACCGTAAGTGAGAGTGACTTTCAAGCTAAATTTGAGGAAAACCTTTCAGACTCAGGTTTGATATTACACTTAGTCCTCGAAAACCAAAGCTAATAAGTGAAATCAAATCCCAGTCAAATCAACTTTATAATTGGTTCATTAAACCTTTTGAGGGATATTTGGAAATAGATCTAAAACATGATGCGAGTTAAATAAAAACCCTAGTTTTTGTCTGGGAAGGAAAACTCAGAAATATTCCTATATCCGTTTTATATGATAGTGAACGGGAAAGATATGTAGTGGAACGATACGCGATCGCTGTAGCTCCCAGTTTGAAATTGCTTGATCCCAAACCCTTATTAAAAAAGGAAGTACGAGTATTAACTGCTGGAATAGGTAAAGAAGCACCAAGTTATAGAGGAAAGGCTATGATAGTTTACCTAACGTTGAACAGAAACTAGAGGCTATCAATGATACAATGCGACAGTCTGAGGAATTAGTAGATGAAAAATTCACAAAAATTACAATTTAAGACAAAATTAATTCTCAGCCCTTTAACATTCTCCATATTGCAACTCACGGATAATTTAGTTTTAATTCCTATCAAACTTATATTTTAGCATGGGATCAACCTATTAATGTTAAAGATTTCAATCAACTGCTCCAGAGTGATAATTTGCAGCGATCGGATCGAGCTATAGAGTTATTAAGTTTAAGTGCTTGTCAGACAGCAATTGGGGATCAAGGAGCAGCATTGGGTTTGGCTGGAGTTGCAGTTCGGGAAGGAGCTATTAGTATTTTAGGGAGTTTATGGAGTGTAAATGATACCTCGACAGCATAATTAATGAAACAATTTTATGAACAATTATTGGAGTTGCAGTCTGATAGTTCACAGCAGTCTAATAGTTGATAACTGAGAAAGGCAGAAGCACTATGTCAAGTTCAAATTAAATTTATTAAAGGAGAGATTAAATTAAATTCAGAGGAATACAAGAAACCTTATTATTGATCACCATTTGTTATTGTTGGTAATTAGTTATAATAATGCAGGTAAAAGGCGATACTTTTATGCCATAATATTCTACTAAACAACGATAGGAAGTTATATCTTAGAAGTTTTTCATAAATAATTTTCAAACTTAACTTTCTATTTCCCAGGGTTTCAAATAAGCTGAAGAAATCCTACTATAAATTTCAGTTAAGCAAATTAAAATTAGTAGAAAATTTCTCTCTCTTACTATTTGTAACTTCTGACTTTTTAATTTAACTTTTTAGTTGATCAATTTTCTCTAATTGTGAGTCTATTCTTTACTTGATATTTTACTCCTATCATCAGAAAACTCCAACATAAAATAATTATTTTTATTTGGTTGTGAAAATTTTTAGGTAATTTAACTATAAGAGCTAATTTATTAAGTAAATCTTAAGAAACTGCCAAGTTATTGATAGAAAAGTTTATATAAAGTTAAGAATGTCAAATTAAACTTAATTTACCTTTTTGAGGATAGATATTTTTTTCAACTTCTGTTAGGATTATTTAGTTTTGCTGGTATCCAATGGCAAAAAGGGGAAAAAGAATGAAACACCAATTAGCCACTGTTGGAAGTTTGACAACTGCCTTAGTCTTAGGGACTATAATTCTGCCATCCCAGGGACAAACCTGTTATGGATATGGAGCTGAGAGGGCAAATTATGAAACTACAAACTTTAGGATCAATATTTGCGAAACTGGCCAAGGTGAGTATATATTCATTAGATATCCCCAAAACGGAACTGAGCAAGATTGGTTGATTGTTAGTAATGCTATCAAAAGAGATACTTCTTGGGCAGCTTATGACCCAGTACAAGGGAATGAACATATTATTGGCCCAGACAAATATCATGTATATTCAAGAATACAGAATAGCTTCACAGAACCTGTAATTAATTACCAGGCAAAGGGAAGAATTAAGTCAAAAATTTGTTATGTTTTAAGACCAAATGGACTATATATTTTTGAGGCACGTAACTCGGCAAGTCGTAAACTTGGGGTAGTAGAAAATGGTCAAAGAATAGAAGTTACAGGAAACGAAGAAATTGGTAGTGGGACTCAAAGATTTATAGAATTAACAAGTCCATATCAAGGATATATAGTTTCTAGAGATAGTAATAGGATATATATTTCAGATTGTTCTCCTATTTTATAATTTTATTTATAATTTTAATTGCAGGAAAAACAGGATAGAAAAAAAGTATAAATGTTTTAATTTTATTAGGTTTAATGAGTATTATCTCATCAGTAATATCGACAATAGGGTATTTTGCTTTCCAATGCTCGGGACTACCCAAAAAAGTATCTATTGCGATTAATATTACTTTGGGATTAATTTCTTTAGCTATCTCTGTCATGTGGATCGTAGATTGTCCTTTCCACACTCCAACCTTAATAATAACTTTAGGCTTGACTTCAGATATAATTTGAGCAAACACCTTATATCTGCTATTCCAACCTTATAAATCTTCTGGATATTGTTGAAAATCAAAGCCATTGTAAGGGTTTTATGAAAATATTTGAGAAATTAAGTGATTATAGCTAGCTGAAGTTTTAATTGAGTTTTATCTCATGTTTTTGATTTTTTATAGTATCATTAAAGAGTTAAATAAAGAGTTTTTTTATTGGTTTTTTTAAAGTACAGTAATAGGAAATTGTAAAACTATAACACTGAAAATGTTAATCAATTATTTAACTGATAGTCTTATGCATTTTTTTCAAGCATAATACCAAATAAAGTTATTTTATACTAAATACAAAAATTATTTTTAGGCAATGAATCAATACTATGCAAAAGTTGCTAAAGGGTTAGAAACTATTGCTGCTCAAGAATTAGAAAATTTAGGAGCTCAAAATATATCTCCAGAATTTACAGGGGTAAGTTTTACTGGAGATAAGACTTTACTTTATCGGGTTAATCTCTGGGCTAGAACTATTTTTAGAGTCTTAGTTCCTATTGCACAAGTTAGGTGTGTTAACCGAGAAGTTTTATATAAAGAAGTCAAAAAAATTCCTTGGCAGCAATATATATCTCCTAAAAATACATTGGCAGTTCACTGTACGGGAACTAATGAGAAATTAAAGCATACTCATTATACTGCTCTGCAAATAAAGGATGCTATTACTGAGCAACAAATAGAAAAATTTCGCTATAGATCAAATATTGATACTAAAAATCCTGAGATATTAATTAATGGTCATATTGAACATAATAATTGTATCCTTAGTTTAGATAGTTCTGGTAGTAGTTTACATCAGCGTGGCTATCGGTTGGCAATGGGATTTGCTCCTCTAAAAGAAACTTTAGCAGCAGCTTTATTGGAGATGGCAGAATACTCTCCAGAATTGCCTTTTTTAGATCCTTTATGTGGTTCTGGAACTTTACCTTTAGAAGCAAGTTTAAAAGCATTAAATATTGCACCTGGATTGTTGAAAAATAATTTTTCTTTTATGAATTGGCGTGATTTTGATAAGTCGATTTGGCAAGATTTATTGACAGAAGCTAAGAATAGTCAATTGACTGAATTAAAATCAATAATTGTGGGAAGCGATCGAAATCCGGAGGTACTTTCTCAAGCTCGTAATAATGCTAAAAAATGTGCTGTTTTAGATAAAATTAAGTTTATCCAAACAGATATATCTAATTTAGAATCTCCCGCTGAAAAAGGAATAATTATTTGTAATCCTCCTTATGGAGAGCGTTTAGGAGAAGTGGAAGAATTGGGTAAATTTTATAAAATGTTGGGGGATATTTTTAAACAACGTTTTACTGGTTGGACGGCTTTTATTTTGACAGGAAATAAGCAGTTATCTAAACAGGTGGGGTTAAGAACTTCTGGGAGAATACCTGTTTATAATGGTCCGATTTCTTGTACACTATTAAAGTATGAATTATATTAATATAAAGAAATTATAGGGCAGAAGGCAGAAATAAAAAAAAGGTTAAAGTTGAGAAATTTTAATTATCTAAACAGGATATATAAACAGGAAAAAAATGCAAAAATAATCGCTGTATAGGAAATTAAAAATATACTTTTGATGATTAAATTTTCTATTATAAAAACACGTATAAAAAAAATATGTCTTAGTAATTTATAACGTTTGCTTGATAATAAAAAATGGTTTTTACCTAAAGGAAGCAGACAAAAATAAGTCGTTTAAAACAAAAAAAAGCTTACTTAATAATTGATTTTTGTTATCTTGGTATTTTAGAATTTATGGCAATTAGTATAATATCAGATATCCTGACTTTAGATCATTATAATAAACCGAGTTTATGGAAGACAGATGTGAGTATTTTAGGGTAACTAATATAAACCTAGTTTCTCTCCTTGAATGATAACAAAATTACCAGATTAAATCTGGCTTCTTTTTTCAAAATGAATAATTACAGATATTGGCAAGTTAAAAATTTAGAAGGAATTCGGGAAAGAATTTATTGGCTCCACAAACAACCTGATGGGATAATTTTTTCTCAACCTTCTGGTATACATTTTTTAACTATAAAAAAAGTTAAATTCATTATTCAGTTAGTCTTAGTAGAGCAAATAACTTTAAAAATGGATTGGGTTCAATCTATACTTAATTTGAATGACCCTATATATTTAATTTTTCCTTACACTCAGGCCATGATGTTAGCTTTACTTTGGAATAGTCAACCAAAAAAAATTTATATTGCAGGTTTTGGTGGGGGTAGTATTCCTCAATTTTTACATCACTATTTTCCAGAGGTAATAATAGAATGTACGGAAGTAGATGCTAATATATTGTCAATTGCTCAGAATTTTTTCGGAGTAGAATTAAATGAGAGATTAAGGGTAAAAATTCAGGATGGTAGGGAATATTTAGAACAAAAAAATTGCCAAGATAAGTATGATATTATAATGATTGATGTAGCTTTTGGTAATGGCTATATGTCTTATAATTTAGCGACTCAAGAATTTTATCAGCTTTGCGATCGCAATTTATCAAAATCTGGAGTTATAGTTGTCAATATATTAAAAAATAATGGTTTTGAGGTAGAATATCTGAAAACTATTAAAACTGTCTTTCCACATCTTTATATCTGTAATACTAGTGGCGGAAATACTATTATTATTGGTACTCGGAACCGTCCAATTGACAAAAAAGAAATTAGAGAAAAAGCTAAATCACTTCAACATTCTCATCAGTTTTCATTTCCCTTAGTAGATAGGTCAAATAATCTAAAAGTAATAGAAGAATCATCAAATTTTAATTTAGAAAATGTTCCAATTCTCCAGGATAATGCTTCACCTAGTAATTACTTTAATTCATGGTTATTTTAATCAGATAGTAATCAGCAATAAATTAAAAAATTGGAATCAAATAACTATCTAATACCTAATCTATATTAAAAATCTTACAATATTTTGACTAATAAATAATATGAAACAAGTACACAAAATTAACTACACATATAAACATCATACCCTAATTTATCAGCACCTTAAAATTAATAAGAGTAACTTTTTTTCTAATATTATTAGCCATTTTAGTGGAGAATATATTCAACACAAGCGAGAGGTGTGATCCGATACTACTGAAACCACCCTCCGCGACCGCACCACACCTCCATCTACTTTCAACAAGCACTCCCTTTCTGTCGACTTATTTTTCAGTGTTAAAAAGCAAACTCTTCTCTCAACATAGTTTTCAACTACCTTGTCACCTCCTGAGAATTAAGCTATTTGATATATTTATTGCGATCTTTCCTTAAACATCCTGCTCTACCTTCATCTGCATATTTCTCTCAGTCGACAGCTACCACTTGATAAAACTAAAAGACCTTTCTCATAAAACTGACTGCCATCTATCACTTCAGTGTGAGCAGAATTAATAATCAAAAATTGATGCAACTCAGCTACAAACTCAGCTTCACCTGTGCAAGCAACCGATCTAACCTATAAGACTAAACCATAAGAAACTTTGTGATCATAATTAAAATACTGAGCATATATTTAAATAGATGGAGTACATCTGTAAGCATCATCAAAAATTTCAAGTAATTTTACTTGCAACTTCGCTGCTAACTCTTTCTTTTTATGCTCTTCCTACTTTTGAAAGAAACCACCTCAACTAACTCTCAACAGCATGATCAACAACAATATAACTATCAACTCCCATCTTGCACTGTTTTCCTCTTGTGGGTAAATAAATTAGCAACTGAAACACCACAACCAGCGAGAACCATGCATGTACTGTCGACATCAAGCTTGTGTTTCTCCTTTTTCCATTGGCATACAACGATAGCAAAAAGCTCTGACTCTGTTGTCTACTCTTCACATCCCTTGATGGATAGAACCTTTAGCTTCCCAATATCTGGCTCGACACCAAAACCTTCACCCTAACCTTTGTCGTCATTGTGGTTGAAAGACTTGGCGTTTCTTAACTTTTTAGTGTAAACTTTAGCTTTTGCTGAGGGCATAATATTATTCAAAATAATTGAATTTCAATATCTTTTTTTTCAAGAATGAATACTAAAAAATTACACTCCATTAATCATAATAAAACTCCCCTAATAAAATCATCAAAATACTTGAATAGAAGCAAAATTTATAATGATTAAAACTTTTTTTACAAAAAAAACTGAATAAATAATTGATAACTTTAAAGCAATATATTAAGGCTCATAATCTTATAAAACTAAAACTTATAAATCTCCGTAAAAAACATAGTATTTTCTTTCATTAAAGAACAAATAAACATTACAACCATAGTGGTAAATATTCATCTACATACCCTTGCCATTCATTTGTCATTTTTCAAACCATAGTTAAGATTGCAAACTAACTCCATCTATTCAGAAGTAAACTTAACAAACTTAAATTATGTGAAGCACCCAACTTTTATTGACTGTGAGAAATATTAAAACTTTATTTGATACTTTGTTGATAGTAATAACTTAGACTAACAAGCTTTAAACAACTTTTTAGTAGCTTCTCAATGAAGACTCAAGTACTTCATCTATTCTTCAGCTAGATGTAGATTTTATTGATAAAGTAAATTAGAAAAACAGCCATGACAACTAGTATCAATACTTTATCAACTTTCCCACAGCCAGAAAGTCATTAAATCATTAATACATATACACTCATGACCTTAAAATTTTATGCCTAAACTCTCAATAACACCTTCGTCAATAGCTCCCCGGGCTGTCCTGGCAGAGGCAAGCTTTGAGGCAAACTTCTCCCACTTCCTTCCAAGTAAAATTGCTACTATTAATTGGGAAATTATTAACAAGATATTTATGGAGTTTAGTATAAAGCAATCTATTATTCATCGGATAAATATATGCTTTATATTAACTTAATAAACTAATCATCAAGCTTTAGGTATAATCCATAAAGAAGCTATAGCTTTTAGCCGATCAAAAGTCATACCTTAAGAGCTATATAACTTAAGGTTAAAATCTCTTAATTCTTTTATTTAAAGATAATTATGCGTTGTTTAAATTGTTATACTGATGGTATTCCAATCAACACAGAAATATGTCCTAATAAAGAATGTGGTGTATATTTACCATCACTTAATCGAGACCTTTTAAAACCAGGTACCCAACTTCGTAATAAAACTTACCAAATAGATTATGCTTTAGGTCATGGAGGCTTTGGTGTTACTTATCAAGGTCATCATATACTTTTAGATGAAATGGTAGTCATTAAAGAATATTACCCTAAAAATTATGCTTTACGACATCCTATTACTGGCGGCTTTACAATTCCTATAAACCAGAAGAAAATATTTCAACAGGGTTTAAAAAGGTTTATACAAGAAGGTAGAATCTTAGCCAAGCTTAATCATCCTAATGTAGTTCGAGTTACTGATTTATTTGAAGAAAATGAAACAGTTTATTTAGTAATGGAACTGGTAAAAGGAAAAAGTCTTAGAAAAGAATTAGACTCTCAACCTAACAAAAAGTTTTCCACTCAAAAAGTTGAAGAAATAATGACTGTTATAGTATCAGCATTATCTACAGTACACAAACAAGGAGTATTTCATCTAAATATAAAACCTGATAACATTTTATTAACTCCACAAGGACATCTAGTATTAATTGATTTTGGTTTAGCAAAAAAAACCTTTGGTACTATAATTGGTACTTCTAGTACTCGAACTTTTACTGAAAATTATGCAGCTCCAGAAGTTATTTTCGGGGGAGAATTAGGAGTAGAAAGTGATATTTTTGAATTAGGAATGATGGTTTATGAAATGTTAACTGGAAAGTTACCTCCTAATGCTTTAAAACGTTCATTATCTAAAGACGGGAAAAATTGGCGACCTCAAGATTTAGAATCATCTTGGTATAAATTAGTAATGTCCGCTTTGGCTTTGGAAAAGGAAAATCGCCTTGGAAATATTGAAGAATGGTGGCAATTAAAGCAGAATAAAATAACTCCTAATTATCCACTTAGTAAAAATATTAACAATACTTTTTCTGGCGTCGTAAAGACTTTTAATTCTGAGGTATTAGAGACTAATTATTTATCTCTTCAAAAATTTACTTTTGAGGTAGTCACAGTTGATCATTATGGAAAGATTATTAATCGTCGCCAAGAAAGTGCTAGGCAAAAAATAGAAGATTTGGGTAATGGTATTAAGTTAGAAATGGTTTATATTCCTGGGGGAAGTTTTTTAATAGGTTCTCCAAAAAAAGAACGTGGAAGAAAGGATTTTGAAGGCCCGCAACATCAAGTAAATATTCACCCTTTTTATATGAGTAAATATCCAATAACTCAAGAACAATATCAAAGAATTATGGGTAAAAATCCTTCATATTTTAAAGGAAAAAAACGCCCTGTAGAATGTGTAAGTTGGAACAATGCAACAGAGTTTTGTCAAAAATTATCTAAGGTACTAAGTAAAAAATATAGTTTACCAAGTGAAAGTCAGTGGGAATATGCTTGTCGGGCAGAAACAACTACACCTTTCTATTTTGGAGAAACTATCACAACTAAGTTAGTAAACTATAATGGTCGCCATGCTTATGCTCATGGTCCAAAAGGAGAATACAGAGAAAAAACAACAGATGTAGGAAGTTTTCCTCCTAATGCTTTTGGTCTATATGATATGCATGGAAACGTCAGGGAATGGTGTCAGGATATTTGGCATCTTTGTTATGATGGAGCACCTATTGATGGAAGTGCTTGGGAAACTGGAGGTGATAGTGACTGGAGAGTAATTCGTGGAGGCTCCTGCAGCTTTGATCCTGGGTGTTGTCGCTCTGCGAACCGCTGCTTCTATTTCTCCCTCAAGGCGAACGACGATGATATTGGTTTTCGTGTTTTGAGTGTTCCCCCCCAGGACTCTTGAATAGCCCTTTGCACTTTTGCCCTCTTGCCCTATTTAATTTTCGCTAAAGCGGAGCGAAAATTTTTTTCCTGACAACGTACTATAATGTAGTATTTTTTTATAGCCAACTTCAAAACTATATATAAACTTACCATCATTGTGCAAATTACCTGAGCGTTCCACCATTTTATTTTGAGCAAAAAAAAGACCAACAAATTAAACTAAAACCTAGAATGAGGCTGCTTGAGAAATACAACTTCTTCTGACGTTGACTTTCTCCCAAGTATCTCATTTCGATGTGGATATCTACCAAAACGTTGAATAATTTCTTCATGAAGATGTGCATAACGTAAGGTATTTTTAAACCTGTCTTGAAGAGAACCAGTACTTTCTGCCACAAGCCTTTCAAAACATTGGATAGATATTTTTTGATGCTCTATATTCTCAGAATGCATCAAAGGCATATAGAAAAATTGACGCTCAATTTGTTTGAATTGTTGATCCATTTTTTGCTCCAGCCCACATAGAGTTAATTCTAGAGCAAAAGAGTCTTTCTCAAATGATCTTGGTGAATTTCTAAACATATTTCGAGAGAATTGATCTAACACAATGACTAAAGCAAGTTTCCCTACTAGAGAAACTGTCCAATTAGAAATGTTAGACTTATTTATAGACTCCCAAACCCTTGTCAAAACTTTTTTCTTTTCGATACCAGCGTGCAGCTATTTTTTTAGAAACAGTTCCATCGGAGTTGATATCTCCAAACCAGAAGGTAAGGATATTCATAAAAAGTTTATGAGAAGGGTTAGTCATAGAGAATTCTAAGTATAAATTAGAGAAAGCATGTTTGATCAGGACTCACGGAGGCACGCATTATTTAGAGTGCTGTTATATGAAATTGTCAATACTATAATTAGTTATTTTTTTTGATATATATTACTTAAAAGATACATGGTCTAGTAAAAATAAAACTACAAAATATATAAAAAAACACAGATATTTAAATTAAATTGATAAGCTTTTAATTTATTACATAATAATCCAATAATTATATAGATATTTACCTTCTTATCAAGCATACCCAGAGAAGCAAGATGCCTCAAATAAATATTTTTTACTATTTATTCTGTATTTACATAGCAAAAATATGCTGTATAAGTAGTAAAAATATGAACCTTAATTATGCTAGTTTCTGTAAAAAAAAATCAAAATTTATGATAATTTTTACATTTATAAACTTAATTATTACTAACATCACTATCATATTTTCACAGCAATAATTGTTATTACTATAGTAGTAATATTTCCCAAGTCAGATAAATTACTTGTTACTACTAACTTTTTTACCTAATAACAAAACTAAAATAACTCCAATAGTTACTATTAACATATCTATTGTATCTTCAGTAATTTTTATATTCAAAAAGTCAAACTTTAGCTGTTTAAATTTAGTCTCATTAGTAGACTTATTAGTTTCTTGTACTAGCTCTATTTTAGACTGATAAGCTACTTGTAATACACAATTAACTCTACCTCCATTTAGTAGACAATTATCATCATCAATACCAATATTTTTAAGATGTAAATCTGAGTTTTGATTATCAAATTTAATTGCTACCTCACGGTCACTTTTACCCATAACAATAGTATAAGAAGCTGGAGATAAAAAAGGTTGTTGAAACTGAGTCCTTGTTTCTATTACCTGAGCTTTAATGTTATTAAGAGACTTGTTATTAATTAATGGGTAAATAGCTAGCCCAGCGATCGCCATAACAACACCCATAAGACCAAGAGATTTAAACACCTTAATAAAACCCTTAAAATTTAGTTGACTTGTATTATTAAAATCAATAGCCATTTCAATCTTTATATTCTATATTATTTCTTCTTGAATTTTTTCATACCAATAGCTAAGAACTTTGTACTTTTTCCTCGTACCTTTAGAGCAAAGTTCTCTCACCAGTTGAAAAACCAGTTGAAAGCTATATGTAGAGAAGAACTTGCCTCTTAAAACTGAAGAATACCTCAAAAGAAAAGTAACCCTTATTGAGAATAGACGGGGCGGTGCTGCATTAACAAATTTGATTCTATATATAGCCTTTAGCCACCTTGCCACTCAGTGAGCAATACCTTATATATAGGGAGTCTGCATAAGTCCTGATCATGAAAAAAACCGGGTTTCCCATCCTTAGCAGATATATAAACCCAGTTTCCCTACTAACAACTGCCTAAATTGTTTCAAGAGCCTATTTACCTGATAAATGCTATCTCCGGTAAAGAATTATCATGTTCGACTCTAAATACATTAGCATTTAGATTAGCTATAATTTGTTTTCCCTGTTGAGTCAAATTCAAATAACCGATCGCATCTTTAACGTAACTATAAACTACATTCCAATAAAACTTAGGATAACCCTGACGTAGATCCCCAGGATTATTATATCCTAGTACTTTATTTTGACCTGTTTCCTCAAACTCATAAAACAAGGCACTAATTTTTTGTAAATAGCGGGGGTCACTCAACTGACCAATTAAATCTGCAGCCCTCACTAAACCAGGATAGTTATTCTTATCTTGATGATCCTTATCTGCTGGTACTGGGAAACGAGTCAGTTCCATGTTATGCTTAATCATTTCTGCCTCAATTAACTTATGACCTCCAAAACGTTCATCAATAAATAGCTTACCTCGATCAACATGATAGGGAGTAAGACTAGCATCTGTAGCACCTCTTGGTAAAGACACCTTCATATTATCTACTCCCGTAGCATACAACCTTAAATCCTCTCGATCTTGACGGCATACACCTTTGACATACCCAATATCGTGACAAAGTAAAGAAATGTGGTAATGTAACCAATCTTCACAAGATACCCCTCCCTCACGGATATGCTTCCCTCGTAAAATTTCTTGTCCCACTAAAGTTACAAGAACCGTATGTTCCACATTGTGATAAAGAGCATCACTGTTAGCAATATTTTCCAATGCCATTCCAGCTGCCCAGGCGATAATATCAGAATAATCTGGCTTATATCCACCATAAGTATGACTATAGCCACTTATCAGCCGTTGTATGAAAGCATCAATCAAAAGTTCAGTAGAGTTAAACATCTGCAGTCTCCTAGTTTGAATTTACTGTTTTTGTCAACTTATACTTATTCTTATTTACTATAATAAACAGATAGTCTAAGCTCATTTTTTGATATTTGATAAACTTCTGTATTTATATTAGTAAATTAATCAGAATAATTCACTATTTTTTCTGCTCCATTAACCTGTTCTCTAAAATCACGTTTTTTTGACCTCGTTCATGAATACAACCTACGTCAGTAATTTTTATTTAACTGAATATTAGGAACAAGGCATAAGATTTTCATACTTTTTATCTATCGTTATAGATTTTTTCCAGCCATAGCACTTCCTAGTCATCGCGAGCTAAAATCACGGTTATTTAAAGTTAAGCAAGAATAATTAGGGAAACTAAAACACTGATATTTGATAATTTAGTTTAAATTTATATAGTAATTTACCAATAAATAAATTGCATAATAAAGTACAGAGGAAGTTTATAAAGTTAAAAATAAACTTTATTCTCTAGATTTATTTATCAATTATTTGGGATAACTAGATTATTATTATTTAGATAAGTATATTCTCTCCGTCCTCAAATTTTATAGCATTTACTATGGGGATCATATCAAGCAGTTTTCACAATTAAAAAAACTAAACATAAATTCTCACATTATTAGCCATTTACTATATTTTTATTCCCTATTCTCAAAAAATAACAATGTTTTGGACCAAATAAAAAGAGGATTTCTATATTGATAAATTTGACATATGAACTCTAGCATTTTATTATATTAAAATACATCTAAGGTTGAGCACATAGTCAAAAAAAATAACAATTCTTGACGATAAATTATCATATAATTTTTTTCCATAATCTTCTTTTCAAGCAGCTATAATTATGAAATTTAGACTATTTATAGCATGGAATCATCATCTACTATCTTATATGATTATATCTCAACTTTTCTGTGATTAACACTCACTATGACTTGTGACAAGAAAATTATTTTCATGTGATCCTTAACACAAAAAGTAATAAGACATATTATATCAATATTTATACTAATTAAAAAGGATACCAATGAAGAATCATACAGATAAGTATCAAGAAAAATTTCTAGAGCCAAATAAAGAAGATGGTATCTTAGAAAAACTTCCTCAAGAAGTGAAGGAATGGGCAGCTAGCTTACCTTGGCATCAACGTCGTTATGTTTTATCATTTTCCTATATTTTGTGTGCTTCTTCTCCTGAGAAACAAGCAGAATTTTTAGATGATTATATAGCAGATGGTTTAGCAATAAAAATGCTACAAGATATAGATACAGTTAACAGAGTTAACAAATATCTTAGACATTTTCATGCCAGAACAAAAATCAATGAACACGTACTTCGAAGGTACATTAGATTATACTATTTTCATGTAACTCAGAATGTACATATTCAAACTCAACAGTATTTAGAGTCTGCCATGAAGCTAGTCATGAATACAGAAAAAAGAAATCAAATATTCAACTACATATTAGGATTTGAGTTCATTAAAATTATGTTCACAATGAGTTGGATACAACACGAGAGACTAGCTCGGCTTCAGACAAATCAAGAAACCTTTATTAATACATATATAAAGCCTATTCAATCTGCCCATCAAGTTAATAGTATTATAGTACCTAAAGATAAAAGTATATTTTTTGCTAAAAGAGATTACTATGTACAAATACCTGAGATATCCCCTAAAAAATTAGTAAAGTTAATCATAGAAACTTTTACTTCTGAGAAAGTTAATAAATGTGGTTTCATCATCACTCGCCACGTGAAAGGTTTACGATTTGACTTTGATTACATCTTTCAACAGCAAGAACAAGAAGACATTTTTCCAGTGAATTTCAATCTATAGTTAATTAGAATATAGAATACAGTCATTATTTAATTATAATTTTAATAAAACTAACTTAATTTTAAAATCAAGTCCAAGCCATAAAGTCAAAAGTTTTATATTAAACAAAGTCATAACTTCAAGAAAATTATCCCCAACTTATTGACAATGAAGCTTTCATTAAATATCAAGTTCCCAACTTTCAATAAAACTAAAATCATAACTTACTAAAGTACAAATACGCGATAGGATAAAAAATATCAATAAATTAGATTCAGGAGCCTGTCGTGTTGCTATCAAAAGGACTTGAACTAGAAATCTACACTGGCACATCCCAAGGAAACATAGTTGGCCTCTCAGAGCAAATTGTGGAAAAATTAGAGGGGTTTGCTAGAGAACCAGATAGTAGAATTGTAGAGTACACTACTGCACCATTGTGTAGCTATGATCGACTCTTATGTGCTCTAGTCAAGCCAAGACGAGAACTGCGAAAATACTTAACCACTTTAGGAGATTATACTATAATTCCAGGAAGCACCTTATCCCTTGGAAATAGTAATCTTTTTTATCCTTCTGACCCAAACAACCCATATTACAAATATATAGAGAAAACCTACTCTACCAAAATTGTTACAACCAGTATTCACATCAATATTGGTATTAGTGACCCAGAATTACTGATGCAGGCTATTCGCTTAATTCGGATGGAAGCTCCCTTATACTTAGCTCTTAGTGCCTCTTCTCCTTTTTTAGATACTCAAGTTACAGGGTTTCACTCTACTCGTTGGGCTACTTTTCCTAAAACTCCAACTGATGTCCCTCTGTTTGAAAGTCATAGTCATTTCATAAAATGGACTGAAGAGCAAATTGCAGCAGGTCTTATGCAAAATGTCCGTCATCTTTGGTCTTCTGTGCGCCCTAATGGGGACCGTCGTCCTTATAATCTTAATCGCTTAGAACTAAGAATCTGTGACTTTGTAGACAACCCAGTTATCCAACTAGCCCTAGTTGCCTTTTTAGAAGCTCGTTTATGGCAATTATTTGATCAGCCTCATCTTGATCCATTAGAAAAAAGTAATTTTCCTGGAACTAAGAGTTCGCAAGACTTAGTAGCTTTAGCAAATCATAATGAAACTGCAGTAGCTCATAATAGCTTAGAAGCTAAACTCTGCCATTGGCAAGACGGTAGAAATATTCTAGCCAGACAATGGATAGAGGAAATCTATCAACAGGTTTTACCTTACGCTAAAAATCGTGGTTTTAGCTGCTTTCTTTCACCTATTAAAAAAATTCTTCGCGAAGGTAATACAGCACAAAAATTGTTACGGCAATATCAGAGTAGTTTGGACATTCAAAGTGTAATTAAAACCGCAACTTTAGAAATGGCACAACAAGAAGAAGAGTTAGAAGAGAAATTGTGTCAATCAATGGTTGCATAACCAGAGATTTTTGATCATACCACTATTTATTTTTTCTCGTTCCTGTGCGGGGAAATTCCTAAGGGGTACTTTGGTATTTTTAAAGGACGAAAATTGTATTAATCACGCTTTTGGAGTAAGGGAAATACACAGCTATTGCTAAAAATGGCTCAAAAAAAACAAAGATAGATAAGGATTCATTTTTTCTTCAAGGGACTCTCTTAGACAAGATTTCCGTTTGATGCTATTTGAGAGCTTATGTTTTGCCAAAGTACCCATAAACATTCCCTGCAATAGTTATATTTTTACTATTTCAATAGACTCTTATTTACTAATTAAGTATAGCAATTCCCACACTGAATCGGTACAAAATTTATTTGTTTTAGTAGGGAATACCCATGCAACATCCCTTAAATATTAGTAAGCAAGGAAAACAGGGTATAGAAAAAAAGAAAAAAACTGTACCGACCTTTCCTTGAACAATCCTATATACCATTATTTATAGTGCTAGTTATAATTTTTTGTTATCCTCCAAGAACACCTATGATTTTTCAGTGAAAATTATCAATTAACTTGAGGATATTTTAGTCTGTGGGATAGATGATATCAGCATTAGCATAAATTCCATCCAGACACTAATTGAACTTGATTCTTGTCTTTTTCTAAGTTTTTTTCCTTCGCATTTTGTTTTTTTTAACCCTTCGTTTTGACAACATAAGAATATTTTATTAACGCCCATAACGCACATATTTTTATCAAAAGAACCAATATAGAAGCATTAGTGCGACTCGTTGGTCACTAAACCGGGAAACTGGGTATAAATGACCGTTCCAAGTCAATACATGAGGACACCCTCGACTTAGGAATAACTCTTATTACCTTGGTGGTGAAATTCCACCCACCTTGTTGTTAGGTTGACAGCATAAGCCACAGGGTAGCGAATGAACATCAATCCCTGAAGCTGGCTTAAAAGCGGGAAAATACCAGTTACCAAGGAACGATACCGCGAGCAAAGGTTGACAAGTGGACGAACAGGAAGGTAATCAAACTCTCGACACTATAGACCATCCCAAAGGTAGCTAAGGGATGTAGGACGAAAGTCAGAGGGTTAATGGACATAGATATTAATGTGTCTATGTCAGCAACCATATCAAACCCTCCGGGAGATTTTACCCCACTAAATCAATCGCAATAAAGGAATAAGGGAACGAGGAAACCTCTTT
>JAGGDU010000117.1 GCA_018457135.1 Trichodesmium erythraeum GBRTRLIN201
ATCAGGTATACATTATACCCTTTTTTTTACTATTTTTTCACTAAAGTCCCGCTAAAAATAATATATTATTATGGTTCTAATTTATTCAGCTATTCCTAATTATTTCCCTTGAGGGTATAAATTAGTATTGATAGATTTAAGGATAATTAAAGGTATTGAAAAAACTGGCTTTAATCTATATTAATCCGATAAAACCGTTGTAAAAATTACAAAACTAATAAAATTTAAAACTATTGCTAATGACCTATTGCCTATTTCCAAAAAGTTAGAATATATTTGGATAATACCAACATAAGATTGTTATGGAGAGTTTATGTTCATAGGTTTAGTGGAGCAGAAAATGGGAACATCAACCCTCATAAATACCTCCTTAGTGGCAAAAAATACAGACATTCATGAGAGTCATACTAAAAACTTAGGGATGGGACGATAGCTTGAGAAACAAGCAACTATTAATCGGCATTGCTACGACACAAAAATAGCTAATGATTTAAAGGGTATTAAGCTTTCCCAAGAAAAGCAATACATACCATCAAAAACCGGATGTTTTGATACAGAAAAGGATCCCGATACTGTGAAAGCGATAAGTCCAGTTTTTAGGAAATACAAAAATAAGCAAGTAATCAATTTATCACCAATTATTGAGGAGAGTTAAGTGCTTAAACAAAATAAATTATACACTTGCAAAGCTAAAATTCTAACTGTGTAAACATCTCTTGGGCAAATAATTTTGTATAGTTACCTATAACTAGATTTGAGTAATCTATAAAAATATCGTTACGATTAGGGAAAAGAGAATCGAAAAACTAGTATAAATTTGATTATTTTTATTAATTTGAGAATTAATTACAAATTATTTTATTTCAGATATCATAATTGTATAAATAAGTTGAGATGAATATTGGTAAAATCAAAGAATATCATCCATATTCCTTTGTTCAAAGCAAGTTATTCTTAGTCAAAAATTAAAATGAATAGTTGTATATTAATGGTACAAATCACCAAAGATCCAGAACTGCGCTATACAGCAGATTCTCAATTGCCAGTAGCAGAAATGATAGTAGAATTTCCTAATTTAGGAGTTAATAATAAACCTGCTTTACTAAAAGTAGTAGCGTGGGGAGACTTAGCTGAACAAGTCAACGAAAAATATCACCAAGAAGATTATGTTATTGTTGAAGGCCGCTTAAGTATAAACACTATTGAACGACCAGAAGGATTTAAAGAAAAACGAGCTGAATTAACAGCCTCCAAAATCTATCCTATTAGCTCTGAGGCTATGACTCAAGATGAAAATCAAATGCCAACAAATAAATCCAGTAAGAGAAATTTCACTAAACAGCAATCACAGGAAG
This sequence comes from Trichodesmium erythraeum GBRTRLIN201, assembly GCA_018457135.1. GTDB lineage: Bacteria > Cyanobacteriota > Cyanobacteriia > Cyanobacteriales > Microcoleaceae > Trichodesmium > Trichodesmium erythraeum. Next base: position 1,356 of record JAGGDU010000117.1, read on the forward strand.
AACAATATAGTAATGTTGTAGATTTAAAATCTCGTCTTAGCTCTACTGTTAATGAAGAATCAAAAACTGATCTAGTAGAGAGTGAATTACCAGCTGACGATTTTGATCCTATTCCTTTTTAAGGAAGTAGTCAACACTTAGTCAAATAATCAGTAGGATAATTTTTTAAGCCAGGGACAAGGGGGCTTGAGCCCAGAGCTGCTAAAAGCTGATAACTAGTCAAAATAATATAGCATTTGTACTTTTGACTAATTTGACTCCAAATACTTTAGCAAAAGCATTAGCTACTAGAGGAAGTACTTCATCTGTAGTAATACTAGGAATAAACTGAGCCAAACTACCTACAGATTTATCAGAAATACCACAAGGTACAATCCTTTGAAAACCTTCTAAATTAGGAGAGACATTGAGAGCAAAGCCGTGCATGGTTATCCAACGGCTAACTTTAATCCCAATTGCTCCTACTTTTCGACCCTCCAACCAAACCCCTGTTAAACCTGGATATCGTTCACCCTTGAGACCAAAGATATCTAAGACTTTGATCAATACTTCTTCTAATTGTCGTAGATACCAATGTAAGTCTTGCTGATAATGTTTTAAGTTGAGGATTGGATAACCTACCAGTTGGCCAGGGCAATGGTATGTTACTTCTCCTCCTCGTTCTACTCGGTGGAGTTCGTATTTATTTTGAGTAGGATCGAATTTAAGAAAATCTAATTTTGCCCCTTGTCCTAAAGTATAAACCTGTGGATGTTCCAATAATATTAGAACATCAGCCAATTCTGGACAATTATGACGTTGTTGAACAAGCGATCGCTGCCATTCCCAGGCCACCGAATACTTTGTTAATCCTGGACAAATTAACTGGCAAGTTTGAGAAGTCATTTTAGAGTAGAGAATAGGTAGAGGCGCTCTTATGGAACGTCCCTAAAGAAGATTAAAATGCTCCCCGGCTGTTAGGTGCGCGGGTAGCTCTCCCTTGGGTTGTTCAAGGGCAGGTTGAGGTTTTTCACGACATACCCGCTGTGCACTTCACAGACTAATGAACTTACCCCCTTTTGGGGGGTGGGTTAGGATAGCTTACTTAAGCCTTACGTGTCCGTTTTTTGTCTCGGACTGCCCAGTCGCGATTAATTAATTAAATCACAACTTATGTATTCAAAAAAAACTAAAAAGTCGCTTATAGACTAGGCTTTTTAACCCAATTTTTCGATAATTTGTTAACATCCTTCCCCGCTGTTAGGCACGAGTATTCATAACGAGCCTTAGATAGGATAAAGCTTGACGTATCTAAGGCTGCTGCCACCTTGGCGAACCCTCACTTCTTGAGGAGGTTTTCAATTTAATCAATTTTTCGGTAAACGGAAAATAAAAAATAATAAAAATAAGTTAATCTCAGTAACTTGAGAAAACTTATATTCTTAATATCCTTTCCGACATAAAAGCAAGGATAAAAAACTGAGCTATAGTTCCTCAGTTGCTTGACGTTTAACAGGCTGCTGCTAGCTTGACCCTAGTCAAAGATATTGCGTGATGCGTCCCTTTTTTGTCTGGTAACTACCTGCCTACAATTAATTAATACAATAATAACGTATATATCTAAAAAAACCAAAAAGTCGTCTGATGGGTGGGTCTAGCTTTAAACTCAATTTTTTGGTAAAACTAGGACAAAAAAAATCAAGAATTGTCAAGGGATGCAAAGGATTCTAAAGATAGGATGCTGGGGATCATACAAAGTGCTATCCTTATATAATAATAGTAAGCCCAGAATATTAGCGGAGGGAGCTTATGAAGCTTGTTATCCAGGGTAAAAATATAGAAATAACCGATTCCATTCACGAATATGTTAATCAAAAAATTGAAAAAGCAGTTAATCATTTTCAACAACTAACCACCGAAGTAGATGTACATCTGTCAGTCGCTCGAAATCCGCGCATAAATCCTAAGCAGACAGCAGAAGTAACTATCTACGCTAACGGTACAGTCATTCGTGCCCAGGAAAGTAGCGAAAATTTGTATGCTAGCATTGACTTGGTAGCAGATAAAATTGCACGCCAACTCAGAAAGTACAAAGAAAAGCGTCAATCTAAGGTTAATAAAACTAAAACTGTTGATTTGATTGAATCACAGCCAGTTGTGGAGAATTTAATTGGCGATCGCCAAGCAGAGCTACCCAGTGAAGTAGTACGGACTAAATATTTTCCTATGCCCAGTATGACAGTAGAGGAAGCCTTGGAGCAGCTACAACTTATTGACCATGATTTCTATATGTTTTCCAATGGAGTAACAGGTGAAATTAATGTTATTTACAAACGTTACCATCATGGTGGTTATGGTTTAATTCAACCACGACCTAATGGTAATGATAATGGTAATAATGGAAAAGTATCCGATAGTATTGGTGAGGCAGCAGGCCTTAAATCTACTCATATCTAGAATTATCTTAATATCATGTCCAGTTAATAGTTCTAATTAAAGTTTGTAGTAGGTTTTGAGGAGTCAGTATAGATATTTCATCTCCTCAAGTTCTACTACAAACAAAAACTTTTTGATATTAAATTGTCCGGACATCATAATAGAAGGAGTTTGGAGGTGCGATTAGTCCCAGTCACGCGCCTTGATATTTGATTTCCCGTCTGGGCTATGTTATACAGTGACTCTTAACTTTCTTAACGCTTTTAACGCTTCTTTGGAGTGAACTTCAAAGTCAAACGTAGAGTCACAGATATAACGGATAATTCCTTCTTTATCTATAACGTAAGTAGCTCTACCTGGAAGGATCCAGAGGGTAGGAGGTACATCATACAATTGTCTCACTTTGTTGTCTGTATCACATAAAAGAGTAAAGGGTAAACTATATTTAGTAGAAAATTGTTTGTGAGATTGTTTGGAGTCTCCACTAATGCCAATTATTTCAGCATCAACATTTTTAAATATGGTATATTGATCTCGAAATGTACAAGCTTGTATCTTACACCCAGGTGTATCGTCTTTGGGATAAAAGTAAAGAACAACATTTTTCTTACCGCGGAAGTCAGATAGAGAAACTTCGGTTCCTTCTTGGGATGGTAAGGTAAATTCCGGTGCTTGATCTCCTACTTGAATTTTCATAGTTAATGTTGTAAATCAAACTATTATTGGATGCTATGTTAACTTATATTATTTTAGCTTGACAGACTCTATTTTTTTTACTGGTTGAGCTATACATCAAGCATATACAAATAACGTAGCCCTTATAATTATACACTTATAATAAGACAAATATCAATTATTAATATTAAAAAAAATTATTATATTGTTTTGTAAAGTTTATATAATAATTCTTGAAATTAGCCAAAATAATTGTTCTATACTCGAGGATTGAGTAGCAACTGTGACGAAAGTGTTGTTAACTCCAAAATTTTGTCACAGAAAAGTTAAGAAAAGAATTAGCTTACCTGGGAGAAATCAAGTCAAGAAAATCACAAATAAACTGACAATGAGTTAGGTATTTCTGATGTTTCAATCTGTAAAATTAGTAAACATAAATTGGCAACAACTTGGCTGCAATTTAACAGAGTAACGTTAAAAAATAGTCAAATATAAATGAAATAGTTGTAGTTAATATTATCTAATAATTTGATTGGGTTTATTTGAAATGAAAAAAAGTTAAAAGCAATCAAGAATATTTTTAAATAGAAATTTCGGAGGATATGAAAATATTTTTCGCTCCTGTTCTGATGTTAATTGTAACTGAAATAGCTACCTTTATATCCCGAGAAAATTTATCTGTGAAAACTCATTCAATTAAGTTACTAATAGATTTTACTGATTAATTCTCAAAGCATTGACAGAAATTATACTTTAGCTAAACTAAAAAGTTTCAAAAAGTACCATAATTTTGATGGCTTAAGTTTAATGTATGGATAGGATTTATGGCATATCTAGCCCCAAAAATTAGGGGGAAATTCTGACTATACCGGACCTAGTGAACAGTCCATTTATCTGTGCTTCGGCGTCTCCGTACTGCCGTAGAAGAACCCTCACCAAGACTTTTTCAGTAAACCTTAAATACTCCCGATTTTTTGACATAAACAGTTAACAATAACTAGGAAAATTAGGTAAAGAAAAATTTTATGGCTAGAATTTTTTCAAAATATCTATAATCTGAGTTACGTCTGGGAAATGTGGGTTTCAAAAGTTTTCTTGACTCTTATGATATGAGCTAAACAAAGATTTTATTGATAGAGTAATCTGAAAGCTATTTTTGTTTGTAGTTAATGTGATAAAAAAATTGTTTTATTTGTGAATTGAAATGTTTTTATTGGCATGGAATTATAGAAATTATCAAAAACTGTACTTTACCTGGATTTTCTATTTCTAAATACTATTTATTGATGTAATTTTATTATTAACTAACTTCTGTGGTTTTTCCAGCCCTAGTTAACTACCTTCAATGAGTAGCATTATTTACGATAAATAGTATTACAACTCCAACTTTTTTGTAGTGCTATATTAAATAAATAGTTGCTCAGAAATTCCATCTGTTCAAATAAAATTGTCCCTTAAGAATTTTCACTATCTATATAATTAGAATTATTGGCTAATTCAGATACACTACCCTTTTCAGCTTGAAGTTGCCAGTTACCAACCGAATTTAGAGTACCCTCCAAAAATTGACTGCGACATAACCGACGTTGAATCTTACCACTGGTAGTTTTGGCAATACTACCAGTCTTCAACAAACTAATAGTATAAACTTCCACCGTATGTTCCTCAGCAACTGCCTGGCGAATAGCTCCCACTACTTCCTCAAAATTCAAATTTCGTAAATAACTACGCTCTACCTCCTGAATAATTATTAACCGCTCATCATCTTCTGCCTCTATAGAAAAAGCTGCTCCACAACCAGACCGCAAAGCTGGATGACATTTTTCCACAGTTAATTCAATATCTTGAGGATAACGATACCTACCCCACAAGATCATTACATCTTTAATTCGACCAGTAATAAATAATTCCCCATCCTGTAAAAATCCTAAATCTCCTGTCCGTAAAAAAGGTCCTTTATCTGCCAAAAAACCATTAAAAGTTTGTTCTGTTTCTTCTGGTTGCTGCCAATAACCCTTACTTACACCAGCACCTGATACCCAAATTTCTCCTACTTCCCCCTGTGAACGTCTAGCTAAAGATTTTGGATCAACTATGGCAATTTCATCACCCAACCAACCCCAACCACAACTAACCACTGGCTTGCTGTTTTCACGACCAACTACAACTCGATTTTCTGCCAAAGCTTCAGCATCTACATATTGAATAACTGGAGCTTTTGTTTTTGTTCCACCACTAATAAATAGAGTGGTTTCTGCCATTCCATAACAAGGATAAAAAGCTTCCCGCTGAAACCCACAAGGTGCAAAAGTATGGGCAAATCTTTCTAAAGTTGCAGCTCGTACAGGTTCAGCTCCAGAAAATGCGACACTCCAACTACTTAAGTCTAAATTTTGTAGTTGTTCTGGGGTGACTTGACGAGAAACTAAGTCATAAGCAAAGTTGGGTCCCCCACTAGTTGTTGCTTTGTATTTACAAATTGCTTTTAACCAACGTATGGGTTTTTGAATTAAAGCTACGGGTGACATGAGAGTGACTGGAAAACCTCCATATAGAGGTTGTATTACTCCGCCTATTAGTCCCATGTCGTGGAACATGGGTAACCAAATTACCCCTTGACTTTCTGCTGAATGTTCAAAGGACTGATAAATAATTTCTGAATTATGTAAGATATTGCTGTGAGTTACCATTACTCCTTTTGGTTTGCCTGTGGAACCGGAGGTATATTGGAAAAAGGCGAGGGTGTCTGGTTCTATTTTTGGTTCTTTCCATTTTGGAGCTTCAGAGGATGATATTTTATCTGTAGCGATCCAGGGTAACTGGTTGAGTTTGGGAGCTAAGTCTAGATTTTTCGCTAATTTTTTTTTAATTTGCTGTAAAAAAGATTCTGTGGTGAGGATGGCTTTTGGTTGGCAGGAGTCGACTCTTTCTTGGAGTTTGGCTATAGCTTCGTTGTTGAGGGGAGGGTTACTGGTGACGGCGATGGCTCCTGCACAGATACAAGCAAAGAAGCTGGCGATAAATTCTAGCCCAGCGGTATAGGGATAAATGACTAATATTCGGTCTTGTAGGGTAATGAATGATTGGAGGTGGGCAGCGATCGCTCGTACTTGGACATTTAGTTGTTGATAGGTTAAGTGACCAGACTCAGTTTCTCCATCGGGCAAGAAAGTATAAGCTATTTGGTCGGGAAGATTTTGGGAGCGATGGTTTAGGATATCTAGTATTGTTGAGTATTTAGCCATTTGAGAATTTTTTCAGCAGGTTAGTTATTGGAGCATTGTATTAGAAAATCCACTGTGTTTTTATAAGGGTTTCAGATAATAGGGTATGGGCATGAAATTAGGGCCAATATGGGTGGACAACAAATTTCCTCAAGAGAAGAACCAAAGATTGGTATTGGTCAAAAAAAGGGCCTTTTTTCTGAACCTTTATTTTCCCAACCAAGTCAAAATATTACCCCATCTTTAAAAACAAAAGATTTACAGCGCTTTCTGTTGTTTAATAGTAAAGTCATTCTGGTAAAATGGCCCCTATCCTAAGCCACTTACTGGGTCAATAATTGCCAATGTAATGAAAAATTATTCAACTTCAAAATCATCGTGGCTACCAAGTTATATGGTAAGTAAGCCGTTACCCAGGGTAAAGCGTCAGGAAAGCCAAGTTAATTTTTTCTCAGTCTATGAACTCAAAGTACTTTTACAGCAAGATAATATTTCTAAGTTTACCACTGGTATTTGCCGGAAATCACATACTTTTTACTATTGAAAATATTTCATATTTTACAGTTGAAGGAATTATAGGAATGACTCGAAAGCGAGAAACTGTTTCATGGAAGTAAAAAGTAAAAAGTAAAAATTTAAAAGTAATATAAAAATTTAATACAACAAAATTTGAGTCAATTTTAAAGCCTTGATAAATAGTTTATTTTTGCTAATTTATAAAGACAGACAAACTGCTTTCAAGTTTTGATATAGAGTTAATTTTTCTGATTTATAAATACAAATAAACTGCTATTATTATTTATAATTTACTATTAAATTTACTATTAAATATTTATCAGCAAATCAATTTCTTTTGTTATGAAAAATATTAGTAATATAGCCATATAAGTATGGCTGAATATATCAAGATTAATCTCTAAAAAAACCGAAATAATTCAGATTTTTAATCTTTTATTCCATTGCTATAATTTATATTTACCAGCAATAAATGATGTTTTATAAATTATAATCAAGGACAATGGAAATTAAGATTTGAGAAGATGAACAAATCACTTTTACAAATATATTTCATAAAATCCCTACGAATTCATAAAAGTTTCACGAATTAGAACTATTAATGATTCAGAATACGGAAAATATTAATTATCTTCTACTATCATAAATTTATATAGTAATTCTATCTGATTTCTGAAAAAGATGGGTGACTATAAGGTACTTATCCTGAAGAGAGAAACCAAAAGTAAGAGTGTTTATAGCTATTTTTCACAATACTAGTAATTTTCATAAATGATTTAGATTGCTATAGAGAGAAAAGAAACTGAGGCAATTTTTCAAGTTAAATTAAATCAGATGCAATAAAGCGATCGCCACATTTTTTTGAAACTAAATTATCATTTATATAAAAGAATAGTAGTTAAACTCAATTGTATATTATAGCGATACTAGAAAAAGCTCAAAAAATAGTTGATCAACTTCCCATTCAACAAATATAAAAATTATTATAAATTGTGAAAATTCAAAAAACTTAAGTTAGTTTATAATAAATATATCAAGAACTAAAATAAGCGATCGCCTCTTTTCATCACAATCACAATTACAGTCTCAAACTACAGAAAATATTATTAAAATATTATTACTGATTACGAGTTATTTTAACAGAATATTAATCATATAAATCGTTTTATTCCCAAATTTTAAACCTTTATTTTGTAAGTTTATGAAGCGCAATTATAAATTAAAAAAAAATGAATGCAAAAAGACTTTTTTATTACCTCCTTAACTAATCATTATAAGGTAAAAATTTATAGTTAAAAGCTTGTTATTCTTTCTAATTGTAGTATACTATTTTCTATATATATTAATAAAAATCCTACAAAATAAGTTAAGTTTTTATTTTTAGAAAAATTAGCACTCATAATTAGGCTTATTAATAATGACTTAAATTAACTGAAACCTTAGATTTATTGCCTTCTTTTTTATTTATTTTTCCTTTATTTATGTTTATGAAAATTGCTATTATTGCCTCTGGATTTTTACCTGTATTAGATGGAGTAACCGTCAGTGGTTATTACCGAGTTCAAAAACTTAGTCAATTCGGACATCAAGTTTTATTATTTTGCCCAGACTATAGTCCCCTTGCTCACTTATATCCCAATTGGAAGGATTATACTGGTAATATTTTCCCAGGAATTCAAGTCATTAACTTACCTAGTACACCATTTCTAGATTTTGAAAGGAATGTGGGATTTAATACTTATAAAATAGTTGTTCGAGAGCTAGAAAAGTTTCAACCAGATATTATTCATGTAGATGAACCAGAAAGATTATTTTTTGCTTTTTTTCGTTTAGCTGGAATCAAATTTGCTAGAGAAAACAATATTCCCTGTATTTGTACTTTCAGAACTAACTTTTTAGAATATTTTGAAGATTTTTTGCCTTTACCAAAAGGCATTAACCTAATGTTACAGTTAATCTTTGAAAAAAGTTTTGTTTCAATTTACAACAAATACGATTTGACTTTAGTTTCTAGTACTATAACCCATCAAAAAATTATTGGCATGGGTATCAAAAATGCTATGTATATCAACTTTCATGGTTTTGATATAGAAAAATTTAATTCAGCTACAATAACAACCAATTTTTGGGAACTAAATTATCAAATTCCTAACTTAAACAACAAAGTAAAAATAGTATTTTTAGGTAGATTAACCGAAGATAAGGGCTGGAAATTTACCTTAGGTGCTTTTGTAAAACTTCAACAATTAGTAAATATAGAAAATGTTGCCATAATAATTGTTGGGGATGGTCCGATGCGTGAGGAAATATCAAACAGGTTATCTCAAGTAACAAATCATGTTTATTTATTAGGTAGAATATCTCCCAAACATATACCTAATATTTTAAAAAATAGTAATTTTCATGTCACAGCTTCAGAAAAAGAAACTAGAGGTTTAACTGTATTAGAAGCATTTGCAGCAGGTATTCCAGTAGTTGCTCCTGAAGCAGGAGGAGTTACAGAAAATATTCAAAATGGTAGAAATGGCTTATTATTTACACCAGGAAATCAGGAAAGTTTTTGTGATAAATTGAAGCTCTTAATTGAAGATAGTAATTTACGGAAAGAAATGGGTATTAATGGCAGGGAAACTATTTCAAAATATAGTTGGGATAATGCAGTAGCTAACTTAGTTAAAATTTGGCAAGAGCAAATTATACTCCAATCATAAGCATTCAGCTTTCGGCTATTAACTATCAGTTATCAGTTATCAGTTATCAGTTATTAACTCATTCTATTGAAAGAAGTAATTAGTCTCCAAAGAGAATGAAAAAGTTATGTTTGTACAGCAAACTTTGCTTCCCATTGCCTTTGAACCGCACCGTACTAAAATGTTAGGAATATTAGGAGTGTTTGTCATGTAATTATCAGGTAAACTTGGTATTTACTTGCATAAACTTATCAGTTAAGACCTGACGGCTAAATAAGACTAAGGGTTATCCATCTGGATGTGACAAATAATAAGCTAGGGTTTGGTTTATTGGATTCGTTCTGCTAGTAATATAAAGATTTATCTGTAATTTAAGAAACTATTTATCAAAAAAATATTTAAGGTTTAATTATGCTAAAAATCTTGATTCCTAACTAATAAATAAATACCAAAATTAAAAGTATTCCTAAATCTTATTAAGAGATGCTTGGGAGTTTCCATATAATGGATATAGCATCTAGAGTTCCTAGGTATTAAGATATCTTTGCGCGTTGTAAAAAAAAAGTGTTAAAAATATTGGTCTTACTTCTTTATTAATCTTTTGAAGTTTTAAGTAAGTATAAGATTATTTTTGGGAATTGCTATAAAATATAGTATAGAAGATTCAATACTAGTAGAAGAATAGCTATCTTTGATACTCTCTTAATATACTAGTAAATAAATTTATCATCTTAATCTTCCTTTTTCTTTCTGATAGGAAGGAAAATATGAAGTAGAAACTACTGGAAATTTATTAAGTATGAATGAATTAAATTTGATGATACTCGAAAGTTGGAAAAAAGTTTACTTAATTATATCAAAAAAGTGCTTGACAATTTTAGCTAAAAATATACGATTACTTCTATTTTAAGTGCTCAAGAAAATGTCAAAAAAAATTATAGCTATCTAAATAATAACAACATTCAGATTATTTTTCTATCAATTATAGATTCAAAACCTTACTTGATTTTATATATTTTTTTTGTCTCATTTGCAACAATACTTCTTGGGTTCCTTTCAGGAATAGTATTAGAGAAAATTTTCGATAAAAATAAATTATAAAAATATTAAGATAATTTAATCTTTGCTTTATTTCTATGAAGATACAGTTAGAGTAAATAAAAGTACTTTTTAGTTTTTCAGCCTTATAACTTTTAAGTGACTAATTTAACAGAGTAAATTTATTAAATAACTATAATAATATTAGTTATATCTGACAAACTATCTGACAAAAATGAAATTAATTTAATAGCTAATAGCCTGAGCATTTATCAATAAGTTCAAGAGACAAAAAAATATTAGGGCTTAAATACCTAGGTTAATAAATATTGAGTGTTTTAAAATCACCATAATCAAACTATAATTAAGTATTATCGAGCAAACTCAACAAATGCCATTCGACTCTATATATGATTCATCTAAGAACTTAAAGTTATGCAAACATTCGTATTTATATGGTTGGGTCAAGTTTTTTCTCTATTAGGTTCTAGTCTGAGTGAATTTGCTCTAGCAGTATGGGTATATCAAACAACAGGTTCAATTACCCACTATGCTCTGTTGTCTTTATTCATTCATCTACCTAGTATCTTTATTTCACCATTTGCTGGTGCAATGGTAGACCGCTGGAGTCGTCGTCAAGCAATGATTGTCAGCGACTCAATCACTGGAGTAACAGCATTAGCAATAATGTTCTTAGTATTCTCCCAACAACTACAAGTTTGGCATATCTATATAGCAGTGGGTATTAGTTCTGTCTGTAACGCTTTTCAATGGCCAGCTTATATATCTGTAATCCCCCAACTTGTACCTCCAAAACATTTGAGTCGGGCAAATGGCATGGTACAAGGTGCAATAGCAACAGCAAGAATTCTTGGCCCAAGTATAGCTGGTGTGTTGATCATCAAAATTCATCTTCACGGCATATTATTAATCGATTTTAGTACCTATCTACTGGCATTTTTTACTCTGTTAAGTGTCAAATTCCCCATAAGTCAGCAGCAAAAGATTAGACGAAAAGTAAGTATTGAAAAGTTATGGCAGGAAGTTATTTCAGGATGGAATTATGTAGTCGTCCGTACTGGTTTACGCCAATTGACTATTTTCTTTGGAGTTATTTATCTAAGTGCGGGAATATTGCAAGTTTTATTCTTGCCAATGGTATTAAGCTTTGCTTCGGAAAAAGAACTAGGAATAGTAATGTCTGTTAGTGGCATTGGAATGTTATTAGGAAGTGTTATAGTAAGTTTATGGGGATGTTCTAAACGTAGGATAGAAGGTATTTTAGTTTTTGTATTTATCCAAGGACTATGTCTATGTTTAGGAGGATTAAAACCCGCTGTAATTTTGGCTGCTATTGGAGGATTTGGCTATTTATGTTCTAGAGCAATTGTTGTTAGTTTAAATCATACTATTTGGCAACAGAAAGTACCTCAATATTTACAAGGGCGAGTTTTTTCTTTGCAGAATATGATGGAAAAGTTTTTGTTAGTAATTACTCATCTAAGCGCGGCACCTTTAGTAGAGTTTATGTTTAAACCTTTGATGAGTGAAAATGGAATTTTGGCAAGTAGTGTAGGAAGAATTATTGGGGTTGGAGATGGTAGAGGAATAGCTTTATTATTTGTATTGATGGGTTTATTGAATATTGGAGCGGTATTAGTTGCTTATCGTACTCCACAGTTGCGAAGGGTAGAAATAGAATTAAATGATACTGATAGATTTCAAGTCAATAAAACTGAGACTGATAATACTGAACAAACTGTATTAATGTAAAAAAGAGTAAATCAAGCTTTTATCAAACCTCTGTAAGAAGATTCCATGGAATCTTCCTACTTTCTTTTTTATGCTTATAACTAATACCAAAATGTAATACCAAAATATCAATTTTACATAAATAAAACTAATTTTATAAATTTTTGCTACAAATTTTTTCTACAAATAGCTAGGGGATTTTTTAGGAGACATTTCGGGGACTTTCAGATTTGCAAATTACAATAGTCAGGAGTTAGAATGAATCGCTTCAATACCATTTCTGAGCTTAAAACTTATCTTAAGTGATAATACTCAAATTGATAATAATAACATACAAAGAACCTTGATAAATAAAGTAAGAAACCAGATTAAAATATTTAGGAATATAACCTTAAAAAAAAACCGAACTGGATATGCTAGCTAAAGAGGACTGCTTTAACGTACACACAGACGACATGATTTATTTTCATGTTTTAATGAGTGACTTATTAACAGATAATAGGCTTAATATAGAGGTGTAGTAATAGAAGTAGAAATAGATAATTACAGCACAGAATGGCGGTACTTAAACAACAAAAAACTAGCATAAAAATAGCATAAGTATCACCAACAAAAAGCTTAATTAAGATTAATAACTAAAGAGGAAAATTTATATTTAGCTAGTGCTAAAAATGTCACGGTATAGACAGAGGAAATAAAGGGTAGAAACTTATGATAAATAGTTATCCTTGGCTAAAATTATTGTCTAATTACTATCTAAATTATTGTGTAAAATAGCCTAATTTCCTTTACTTTTGACTATAATTCTAGTATTTTTACCACAGACAAGACCCCTAAAACCCACCCTTAAAGAAAAGAATTTACAGCACTTTCCGTTGCCGATGAGGTACAATAACAGCACTTAGTAAAGCAGTTTTTTAAATGTTGAGAATTATATTAACTAAAGTACTACCCCAGGTGACTATATCAACCATTTTTGTGTACTGTTGGAGAAAAAATTCGTACAAAATATTTCAATTGTGACCATCATAACTTCTTAAAAATTAAAGTTTGAGAAATATGGGGATAAATTTATAATTTTCCCTCCTACAGATTTTATTCTATGTTCAATTAATGCTAGTTTATGTGCAGGTAAATTATCCATCAAAAATACCGCTCCTAACTATAAATATGGTAGTCAAAAACGTTCAATAAATACTTTAAATGCAATACTTGCCATTGAATTATTTATTGTCATTAACCCTACTACTTATTTAATACTTATTGCACTAATTACTGTAACTTTCTGAGGGAGATAAAATGACTTCATTTAATTAACCCATTATCCCCAAAGCGAGTAAGCATGGATGAGTTTTGGTTGAACCTAATATTACACCTATTCCATCTATAAATACTAAATTTTCTGGGTGTATATTTTTCACTAATTTCTTTATATTCTTCTCTTAATTTTTGTACTCTTTCTGTTCCGACTAGAACTACTACGCTGCATTTTTTTTACGACTTAATCATAATTTTTGTCAAGCTCGAAATATACCAGTACAACTTAACCAATTTCTTATTAAAAGGTTAAAATACTTCATATAATTCTGCGATAGTTGCATCTGGATTTTCTGACACAAGTTGTTGGAAATCTAAATCTGTAGCATATCAGATGACTAAACCTTGATTAACCACATTTTAATAGTTCTAAATTTACATCTGTTTTGTGTTATTTTATTAGTTTCTGGACTAAACCTTTAATAACAGAAAATATGATGGCTACAAATGGGAATTAATATTTTCTGTTTCAGATGTGTCGCAACTATTTTTTCTGATAAGTTCTTTTGGATATGAATTCATATTTATATCATCAAATTCTTAACTATAAGTGCAACTCATAGCTTCAGAAACTGCTGTATTATATAAAAGTTTACCTCCTTGCAAACGTATAGAAAAGATATAATCGAAGCATAAAGTACTTACAAAAGCTATGCCCAGAACTAAATCAGCAAAAAATAATAAAATCACTGTTGGTTGGTAATCGTGAAAGAAACAAACCCTACTCCATTAGCTCTTTGAAATTCTATAAGTACTGATTATTATTTAGCTACAAATAGCTCTTTAAAGTAGGACAATATCTGATTTGTCAACCATAAGATACTTCAAATTCAGACTTTTCTCAGAGGTCTATTAACATCTTTTATGACCTTTGAAAAGACAGGATCAGATTATCCAAATGATCTACAAGGCGTTAAAGATAAAATTTTTGTAGTATAAGCATATTGCCCGCTAGATATTTACCTCACGGGCCGTAGGAAGTGTATATATTCAAACCATTTACCGAAAAATTTGGTTTAGAGCCTCACTCATAAAAAGACAACTTTTTAGTTATTGTTTTGAATACATCTGTTCTCCAATAAACAAACAAAATCTCTGATAGCTTCTACTTTTACTAGAGTGTAATCAGATTTTTATTAGATAGAAGCTTGGAAAATCTCATTTTCTTCAACTAAGTCCACTCTTTCGAATTTTGCTCCTAACTTTTGCAATTTAATTTCTAGTTGTTCGTAGCCTCGATCAAGGTGTTGTAGACCCTGAAAAGTTGTTTCCCCTTCTGCTGCTAGCGCTGCTAATATCAAGGCAGCAGAAGCTCTAAGGTCAGTACCAATAATTGGAGCAGCAGATAACTTAGGTACACCTTTAACAATAGCATGATTTCCTTTAACCCTAATATTAGCACCCATTCTATTTAATTCTGAAACATGGCGCATACGATTCTCAAATACTGTTTCTGTAACATCACTAGTGCCAGAACAGACACTAAGCAAAGCCATAAATGGAGCCTGCATATCTGTAGGAAAACCAGGATATGGTTGAGTTTTAATATTAGTAGATTTCAATATTTCACTAGGTAAAAGACGTAAACTATCAGATGTTTCCTGTATAACTTTTACACCTACCGACTGAAGTTTAGAAATAACTGCACTCAAATGTTTAGGCACTACTGGTGAAATACTTATATCTGAATTAGTTATCGCGCCAGCTATTAAGAATGTACCAGCTTCTATCCTATCAGGAATAATAGTATAATCTACTGAGTGTAGTTTTGGTACTCCAGATATTACTATCCTTTTTGTACCTGCACCGAAAATATTAGCCCCCATAGCTATACATAGATTAGCCAAGTCTTCTACTTCTGGTTCCTTAGCTGCATTTTCAATGATAGTTTCTCCTTCAGCCAAGGTAGCTGCCATCATTAAAGTTTCAGTGGCTCCAACACTGGGATAGTCAAGATAAATTTTTGCCCCTTGTAACCTCTTTTTACTACCACTGATATTAGCATTAACCATACCATGTTCAATATGAACTTCTGCTCCTAGAGCTTGTAAACCTCTAACATGAAGGTCAACAGGTCTTGCACCAATAGCACATCCACCAGGTAGTGGTACGCGAGCCACCCCTAGTCTAGCCAAAATAGGACCTATGGCAAAAAAGCTAGCACGCAACTGTCTAACTAACTCATAAGGAGCTTCATGATGATTAATAATACTTGCATCTATATCTAAAGTAAAAGTATTAGTATTATGTTTTATTCTTGCTCCTAATGCAGATAAAACTTGTCCCATTATGTTAATATCTGCTAGACATGGAACTTGACGCAAACGACAAACACCTGAAGAAAGTAGTGTTGCTGCCATTGCAGGGAGCGCTGAATTTTTAGCACCACTAATACTAATATTTCCTTTTAAACGAGAAGGACCCCAAATTTTCAGTATTGACTGATTCACAGGAGATGACTTTAGCTTATCGGTGTCTGCTATTGAATGTAATTGTTGGTTGATGGCTCTATCCTCCCTCAATGGCATAAGTTATTGATTTTCATTTTTGCTCTTGATTGTACTGGAAAGTCAGCAAATGTCTAGGGGTCGACAAATTCTTTTTCTTCATCTAAATTATCAGTTACCAAAAAAATTTAGATAGCTCCAGAAAAATTGTAGGGATTTTAAGGTTAAAGACTTTTACCTTATTAACCTATAGTTTAATTGACTTTGAGTGAGCTAAATCGACGGTCAATCAATGTCCCATTGAGTTCCATTGATTAAGAATATTATTTTGGATTTTTTTGATTCTCAAATTATGGTGAAAAAGTCCCCAAAGAATTATCCAAAAGAACTCCCAAATTTTCCACACTGCGGTATAGTAATATAAATTTATGTAAACGCAGCGATAAATATAAAAAAATGATGTATTGATAGGTGAATAAATTCTAAGTCTTTTTAATGCACTAAAATCATGTTCTTAGTCATTTAAATCAGGATAGTATTTTGGCAAAAATAGTAATTGATAATCCCCTGCTTCTACTAATTCTCTAATAACCTTTTTTCTATGAATTGGTTAATTCTCCGTGCAGCAGTATACTGGGAATTTTTAACGATGGTAATAAATGTTGCTCTAGCCATTGTTAAAATACCACGGCATTTAGGGTTCCTTTCAATATAATTGGTGCTATTAAATCTTTTTCCTTTTTTCTTCTCCCAGCTACTCAATTTTCTCTTTTACCTCGTTTTCTCTCTTGCTCAACATAAACTTTTTTCCCTTTTTTTGACCAGGTATAAATACAGTCTTGATTATCTTCAAATCATGATTTATAAATAAATACAAGGTTTTTACTTCCAAATTTCATCAAAAAAAATTCGTAGTTTCTGATAATATTTTATTCTTTCTTCTCTATTTCTTTACCTATAACGAAGTTTTTTTTCAAGGAAAATTCATTCTTTTCAAAGTATAAAATATAGCTGTAGGATTAACTCCAATTTTTTTAGCTCTGTCGGCCAATTTACACTCTGAATTTAGTTTGACATCTTTTTATAATTCTTTCCAATCTAATTTTATTAGACGACATTTTACCTTAGTTGCTTCCAATTTTGGGCGAGATAACCATCTATATATCGAAGCTCTTGCTATACCAAATACATGAGTAACTTTGGTAAGCATACCACCATTTTCTACAAAATTTATTACTTTTTGTCTGAAGTCTAAACTGTAAAGCATGGTTAGAAATATTTTATAATTGACTTAAAATTATTCTACTTAATTTTTGTCTCAATCTTAATTAAAACAACTATATTAGTTATAAGTACTTCTGTCTGACTAAAGTTATAACCTTAAATAGGTAGGTGTACAGCAAATGTTTTTTAGCCTTCTTAAAAGAGCAGGGATATTTCATTCTCTAAAGTTAGTCAAGAAAAGATAAAAGTTAGAGTAGCTTTTGCCCATTTTAGTCGTGAACCTTTTCCCTAATTAATTGCGAACAAAACCACAGGGATATCAAGGCACCGAGATAACTGGGAAATTTTAATACCCATAGTCAGGGTTTCAGGGAAATTTATCAGTTATCTTTGAAGGTCAATTAACAAATTGTTATCATTTAAGCTAATTAGACCAGATATTTACTCAGACATGATTTTTTGGTCAAAGACATAGTTCCTTGGTACATAAATGGAGATAGGGAATGAAAATAGGTATTCCAAAAGAAATTAAGGATCAGGAGTTTCGTGTAGGATTAACCCCTGCAAGTGTTAAGGTCTGTACTGAAGCAGGTAATGAAGTATTTATAGAGACAGAAGCTGGTTGGGGCGCAGGTTTTAGTGATAGTGACTATCTTAATGCAGGCGGGCATATCTTATCAGATACCAGGGACGTTTGGAAGTGTGACATGATAGTTAAGGTTAAGGAACCTCTATCCTCAGAGTATGAATTTCTCAAATCAGAACAACTGCTATTTACTTATTTACATTTAGCTGCGGATCGGAAGTTAACTAAAAAATTAATTGAAAGTGGCGTCACGGCCATCGCCTATGAAACGGTAGAGTTATCTGACCAAAGGCTACCTTTATTAACTCCTATGAGTATAATAGCTGGTCGTTTGTCTGTGCAGTTTGGGGCAAGATTTTTGGAAAGACAACAAGGTGGTAGAGGTGTTCTCTTGGGTGGGGTCCCTGGTGTTACCCCTGGCAAAGTTGTAATTCTGGGAGGAGGAATAGTTGGTACAGAAGCAGCTAAAATTGCTGTTGGCTTGGGTGCAAAAGTCAAAATTTTGGATATTAATTTGGAAAGGTTGGCTTATTTAGAGACTGTATTTGGCTCAAGGTTAGAGTTACTATATAGTAGTTCCTCTGCTATAGAAGCAGCAGTCGCAGATTGTGATTTACTTGTAGGGGCAGTTTTAGTTCCTGGCCGTCGTTCTCCAGTTTTAGTTCCCAAAAGTTTGGTGGAGCAGATGCATTCTGGATCTGTAATTATCGATGTTGCTGTGGATCAAGGTGGTTGTGTGGAAACTCTACGTCCTACTTCTCATACAAATCCTATCTATCAGGAATTAGGTGTCGTACATTATGGAGTACCTAATATGCCTGGAGCAGTTCCCTGGACAGCTACTCAAGCTTTAAATAATAGTACTTTACCTTATGTATTGCAGTTAGCTAACTATGGTAGTAAAGCTTTAGATATGAATCCAGGGTTGGCTAAGGGATTGAATGTTAAAAACCATGTTTTGGTTCACCCTGCTCTCCGAGAAGTATTTCCTGATTTAAACTAGCCAGTTTAATTAACCAATAATTGACATCTTCTGCAAAGCGAAATGATAGAAAGCCCTACATCACTGCGAGACTTTCCTCTGCCTTTTAGTCGGTTGACAAAGGTTTGAGTTTTTCCATCTAAGCATAGATTTATCTATCCAAAGACATTATTTTCTCTTTGGTTCAGGGTAGTTTATATCTTCCTAAATTTGGATTCAAGTATATTTTTGTCCTTTTTGAGTCCCTTAACATTACCGTAGCATAGACAATTATGAATTTTCCTACTGAGAGTTTTGATAATAAGACCATCATAGTTAGAAAAAATTCTTAGTTGAATAAAATTGAAAAAATTATGGATGTATTAAGAATAAAAGTGCTGAAATTGAAATTAATATACAATTTGTCATGTTGTATACCAGAAAATATTTATTTTGTCAAATACTGTTGATAAATTTGTTAAGCTTTATTAACTAAAAAAACTCTTTCAAATGTTAGAAATAGCTATTATGTAGTTGAAGTTAACGGTATAAAGGAGTTTATAGATGTTTAATTTAAATTAAGTTAAAACGCTCTGCGAGATTATACATTAATGTTCAGGATTATACCAAATCTTTCAAATAACGTAAATAGGTAGAAATAAATGAGAATATTCTCAATAATCTGTTTTTTATTAACTTATATAACAATTTTATATATTTAAAATTACAAACATAATCTATAAAAGTATAAATTTTCATTATAAAAAATCTTAATTATTTTATGATCAAAAAGTTAATTCAAAGTAATTGACAAGTTTAAATAGATAAGCGATAATTAAAATTCGTGCTGCAAGCGGAACTGGCGGAATTGGTAGACGCGCTAGATTCAGGTTCTAGTGTTCGCAAGGACTTCCGGGTTCAAGTCCCGGGTTCCGCATACCTCTTAATCAATCTTTGATTATTATTTTGAGAGAGGTCTCCACCTAAAAAGACAAAAAATACCTAAACTAAAGTTTAGTTAAAACAAAGTTTAATCTAGGTGTTTTAAAGGGAAATAAAATGAGTTGTAAAAACCTAATAGCTAGAAAAAAGGGAAATAGAAAAAAGCATCAGAAAAACTGGATAATATCTCCGGAACTTTTTATTAATAAGAAGTATCCCGAGCTTCTTTCACTTATAAGATAGAAATGCTAAATAAGGGATAAAAGATCAACAGTGTTGACTAGTTTACAGAATTCTTTGGTAAAGCAAATTCGCCAACTTCACCAATCAAAAGGGAGGCAGGAACAGCAATTATTTCTAGTTGAAGGAACTCATCTCCTGGAAGAAGCTTGCAAGAGAAATTATCCTCTTATAACTGTCTGCCATACATTTGAATGGCAAGAAAAACATAAATTTTTGTATGAATTAGTATCTCAAAAAGCTCAAAGGATAGAATTAGTAAGTACCAAGATTATTCAATCCCTTGCTACTACAGTTAGTCCTGATGGAGTAGTGGCTATAGCACCACAGAGTCAGACAAATTTTTTGAAGATTACGACTTTGGGAATTGTTTTAGATAAAATTCAAGACCCTGGTAATTTGGGAACTATAATTAGGACAGCTGTAGCAACAAATATAGATGGTTTATTCGTAAGTAGAGATAGTGTAGACTTGTCTCATCCTAAAGTAGTTCGGGCGTCAGCTGGGGAATGGTTTAATTTACATAAGGCAATATCTGAAAACCTAAAGAATGAAATATTAAAATTACAAAGTCAAGGTCTACAAGTTTTAGCGACTGTTCCAAATTCAAATATTAACTATTGGGAAATAGACTTACGAAAACCTACAATAATAGTTTTGGGAAATGAGGGTTCTGGTATTTCTAAAGATTTAATTGATTTAGCTGATTATTCTGTGAAAATTCCTTTGAGTAATGGAGTAGAATCTTTGAATGTTGCTGTAAGTGCAGCTATAATTTTGTATGAGATTCAACGTCAACGTCAACTTGAATTAAAGTAGTCTGTTTTTATGGTTTAATTTGCAGATAGGTAGTGTTTGGTGTTTCTTATCTGTCTAAATATATTTATCTATGTCAAAAAAGTTTTTATACTAATTATCTATGAAGCTGTGCTTAATATAAACTAACAAGATGTAATAGTGAAGAAAGTCAATTAGCAATAGAAAGAACTTCCAAAGAGCGATCGCTAATATTAATTCTCTATGAAGTTACACATAATAGTCCTTCTATTAAATAGTCTCGTCTAATCAAAGATGTCAATTTTAACCCATCTGTTTTCAGGAAAGAGAATCTAGGAAACTTTGTATTGTAATTTTTGAAGATTTGGGTAATCATTCCATTATAGTTCTTGCTTCAATTGTTGCAAAAAACTTTCAATAGGTTTAAATTCCGCAACTGTGAGGACGTGGGAATATTGGTATGGAAGTTTTCAGGAATTTCTATATTTTGCTAAAAACTCTCATTGCCAAGAAAATTGAAAATGATACTCTCATTAAATTTTTCAGATAATTGGTTGATAAATGTCTGAAAACATTTACCGTCATGTTGGAAAAAATTTGTAAAAATAGCTGTGTCCAGTTTTGACTTCTATTGCCCTATAAAGGTAATTTTTTTTTCGTTGTCATTGGTTACATCATAATGGTTTAACTCATGTGCAAAGTTATCATTTTGCTTGTTTTTTTGAGTCCTATAGTAGCTTTCATCTTGACAAAAGTAGCAAAATTTTTTCCTTTTTCTAAATAGTTTATATAAGACTTTTAATCCTAATTACACCTAAGTTATATATAAATAAAAAGGACAAAAAGTAAACAGAATCAAAAATAATAAATTACTTATGCTTATTGATAATAACTAGACAAGTAAAAAATATCTAAAATATTTAACCTTTGGTCATCAATTAAACTTTTTAATTCTTTATTAAATGTTATTTAATGCCGCTTGAGTGTATAAAAATAGTGACTTTTTTATTCATTTTTATCTAATTTAATTGCTGTTTTTTGATATTTTAAACTATAAGTAATTAACCCTATAATTATATTCACAATAAAATTATACACACTTCAATATTGAGAGTGAACAAGCTGTGAAATATTTTTTAATTGGTCATTGAAAGTTTTAATTAATTAACGTTTTCGTACACATTAATTTATTTCATAAATTTACTAATTTATTGTTTATATTTTTCTGATAATACAAAGTCACTAACTTTAGATTATTGACGTATAATTTATCAAAAATTATTTGATAAATATAACCTTTATTTCAAAATAACTTTCCCTATAAATTTTGAGATAAAAAGTAAACTGATTTCCCCTCGTCTACCTTATCTAGTGTTATTTGAAAAGCTAATATTTTTCCAAGTTAATTAATGATTAAGTCCAACTTAAATCCAAGATACCAATCTACTGTACTTTTAACCCATTTTCCTAATCCATTAAATACTTTATTTCTTTTGGATCCTTTATTATGACAAATTTTAATTCCTATACTATTAATAAAAAATATTTGCAGTCACGTTTTTGTATATTAAGGTAACTTTATAACAAGCATTAATTTTAATATAATTAATTCGATAAAACGATTATAAATAAACAAATAATGAAAATACTTTTGATGATATTTGATAATTTTTGATTGATAATAATATAAGCTTAAAAATTACGATGACTAGACTAATAAAATCAATTATTATTGTCATAATCTTACTGAAGTATAAGCGATTTTTTTTGATATTTTTAACTTGACAACTTTTTATTGAATTACAGTTAATACTTTCTTAAAAATTAAACATAAAAATAATTGATATTACCAAAAAAATTGACTCAATTGCATAATTATATTTTTTACAATTAACAACATTTATACTTTGAAAAATTTATAAAAAAATAATCATAAATAATGCTAAATAATTTAAAAATATTTAATATTATTTAAGCAAAATTTACTTTGTTTTATTGTGACATCTCACTCGTTATAAATAAATATTACTTGTTGAAAATTATTTATTTTTTGTAAATTAGTGAAACTCTTATAAATCAATACCTTTAGCGTATTTTATTTCGTATAAATTAGGTTTGTTTTAGTTTTTTTAAAATTTTTCTATACAGCTAAAATACCCTTATTAATACTATAAATACAAGGTGTTTCAAGTTTAGTTCCACTCCTTATATTTGACAATTTTATAAACGTTATTATCAGCTATTTTAATTTGATATTTCTCTGGTAACCAGCAATAAATTTATCCTAAACTTTTTAATCCAACTGGCTCTGACAATTTTTATTGTAAGCCTGTTAAAACCTCTCCCAAAATTTTTGAAGCTTTTCCTGGTGCATTTTTGAGTTTTAAAAGCTTTTGTAGTTCTTCAATTCAAGAATTTATGAGCCAACGTGTAATCATTGATTCATAACGACTTAGCAGCAAGGCTTGTTCTCGGCGAGTTGATACTAGATTGGTTTTGAGCCAATAAATCATTTGTATTCGTTCTTTTCCTTTAGCTGTTATTGATTTACTTAAACACTTTTCAAGTTCAGAAAGTGTTTCATTAATTTTGACTTTGAAGGGAAGGGCCATAAATACTTGACTAACAGCGATCGCGAAAGGTCACGTAGTTTGCTCACTAATTAGTTTTTTTGTTATTATATCTTATTAACCTATATTAAGCACAGCTTCATAGAGAATTAGTATTATAAAAGAGAACAAAATTTAGGTTAACTACTAATTTACCTTTCGATAGAGAAGAATAAGTAAGCAATAAAGAAATAGCCGAGATTTATGTACAAAGATAACAGATATAATTACTGGTAAAAAATTTAAAAATTTACTTAAAATCAGACATATTAATGACTAAGAATGAGAATAGTATTTCCATTCATATCTATAGTGTTTTAATCGCTTATTTGATTTTACAAATCATATAAATTCCCCAAAATCATTGGGGATGATATTAGATGAAATTCGTTATATTTAAACCTATATATGTTAGGAAATTATTTATGTATATTAGTTGCTAAAAAATAATATGGTTGAGATAAAAATCTACTTATATAGAGTTAGTTAAATTTGAAAATTTTTGTTGTAAAATTCAACATAGCTTGAGAAAATCTAGTCAAAATTAGAAATAATTATAGAATAAATACAAGATGGAAAGATTGCAGTTTATGCAAATAATGAGGTTGATTTTGATATCAGATGGGGAGATAGTAAAAATCAACTAAAAATACCAATTAATAATTAACAAATTGTCAATAGATTACTATTTTGGTAGATTGAATTTATGAGATCTAGATTGAATAGTGAAAATATACAGTAAGTAATGTAGAAAATACAGTTATTTTTGTGAAATAGCTAATCATAATCAATGACAAAGAAGGGAAAAATCACAAGATTAAAGAAAAACAAATACTAATTATTTGGTATTTTTAACCTATCTTAAAAGAAAAGAAATACTTGAATTATTTAGCTGTGTGAATCAAATTTTAATAGAGGAAGAGTGGCAAGTGATATATGAACTATTTGCTTTTCATTCTCTGGAATAAAATCTGATTGATGCAGATTTTTTTGACAACTAAAAAAATATTGATAAGATGTCATCAAAAAGTAAAAAGAATAAGATTATTAACGGTTTATATAAGCTTTTAGTTAAGTTTAAGCTTTTCATTTTTATGAATCTAGAAAAGTATGATGCTTTTTCATATATCATTTGA
The DNA here is from genome assembly GCA_018457135.1 of Trichodesmium erythraeum GBRTRLIN201. Taxonomy (GTDB): domain Bacteria; phylum Cyanobacteriota; class Cyanobacteriia; order Cyanobacteriales; family Microcoleaceae; genus Trichodesmium; species Trichodesmium erythraeum. The sequence goes on from JAGGDU010000117.1 coordinate 25,905, forward strand.
AAATTCTATATAACTTAATTTCTAAAATATAGATCTAGATTATCCTTGTCGATTTTATCAATTTTTGCCATAACTTTAGTCAGATTAAGGTAATTTACTAATAAGAGTTTATATTTATAGTAGCAAAAATAAAAATTCATCTATTCTTTGTACAAGAAGACAGATAATTTTCATAACAGTACATCAATATCAAGCAATATGCCTACACTACAAAGTTTTGATAATTAATACTTGTATAGATAAAATTTTCGGTTTCCAGTAAAAGTTTTTTTCTATTCCATATATTCACTATCATGTTAAATTAATTTTCTACATAACTGTGATAACATTATTTAACTACTAAATATCAAGGGAATACAATTTTGCCAGTCTTATTCTAAGATATAAATTTAAGATTAAATTAATTTTTACTTTATTGTATTATAAGTTATCAGTATTGGAAGTAGTTACAAAGCTAAGGTATCTATAAAAATGATATATGTGACCTATTTGGTATATTATTTAAGCTGAAGTAATTAGTGTACCAATTAATGGCCAATTGTGGCCAATGGCTGAATATGAAATATAACTATGGCAATAATGATTAAACCAAGAAACTTTTTAGATGATGATTATGCAAGGAGTTTCTAAATGGGTTCTATATTCTGATTGATTGTGATTTAAAACCAAGTTGGTTTGTGGAATGTAGGCAAAATTAGTTAGGACTTACGTAGAAGCACTTTATCTAATCTAGTCGAAGGTAATAGCTTTAATACTTACAGATAGTTCGTGTTCTAATATTCTATGTAAGTCCTGTGAGTCAAATAAAACTCTAATAATATTTAGCTGCATTCCTAAGAAACCAAAAAAATATAGTTTTTGCAAACATACCTAGAAGTTTTAGAAAACAGAAATGACTCAAGAATTTGATTACGACTTAATAATTATTGGTGCAGGTGTCGGTGGACATGGTGCAGCATTACACGCTACCAGTTGTGGCCTAAAAACAGCTATTGTAGAAGTAGCAGAAATGGGAGGTACTTGTGTTAACCGAGGTTGTATACCATCTAAGGCACTTCTCGCAGCATCAGGTAAAGTTCGAGAGTTACGAAATGCTCACCACTTAAAAACTTTGGGAATTGAGTTGGATAATGTTTCTTATGACAGACAAGTAATGGCCACTCATGCAAGTAACATTGTGACCAAAATTAGAGGTGACATGAGCAAAAGCCTTAAACGTCTGAGTGTAGATATTATTACAGGGTGGGCTCAGGTAGCAGGAAAACAAAAAGTTACGGTTAAGACGGAAAAGGGAGAAGAAAACTTTACTGCCAAAGATATTATACTTGCTCCTGGTTCAGTACCTTTTGTTCCTCCTGGAATAGAATTGGATGGTAAAACAGTATTTACCAGTGATGATGCTCTTAAACTAGACTGGTTACCACCTTGGGTTGCAATTATTGGTAGTGGTTATATAGGACTAGAATTTTCTGATATTTACACTGCCCTTGGATCTGAAATTACGATGATTGAGGCATTAGATAAGTTAATGCCTACTTTCGATCCAGATATAGCTAAGATTGCACAAAGAGTTCTAATTCAGTCAAGAGATATTGAAGTAAAAGTAGGGAAGTTGGCTATAAAGGTAGTTCCTGGATCTCCGGTAATTATTGAACTTGCCGATGCCAAGACTAAAGAAGTAGAAGAAATTATAGAGGTTGATGCTTGTCTAGTTGCCACAGGTCGCATTCCCTATACAAAAGATTTAGGACTAGATTCTGTAGCAGTAGAAACTGATAAATATGGATTTATTCCAGTAAATAGCAAAATGGCAGTTTTGTCAAGTGGTGAACCAGTACCTAATTTATGGGCAATTGGTGATGCAACAGGAAAAATGATGTTGGCTCATGCAGCATCTGCCCAAGGAATAACAGTGGTAGAAAATATATGTGGTCGTGATCGAGAACCAGATTATCTTAGTATTCCGGCGGCAGCTTTTACTCATCCAGAAATTAGCTATGTTGGTATGACAGAACCAGCAGCAAAAGATTTAGGCCAAAAACAGGGGTTTGAAGTGGCAAGTGTCAGAACTTATTTTAAGGGTAATTCTAAGGCGATAGCTGAAGATGAAACAGATGGTATTGCTAAAGTAATTTATCGTCAAGATACAGGAGAATTATTAGGAGTACATATTATTGGTCTTCATGCCTCTGACTTAATTCAAGAAGCAGCAAATGCTATAGCTAAAAAACAATCTGTTAATGAGTTATCTTTTAATGTACATACTCATCCTACTTTATCAGAAGTTTTGGATGAAGCATTTAAACGAGCCACTGTTCACTAGCTATTAGTATTAAGGAGATTAGTGGAATGGTAGATTCACTAAAATTAATACTATTAAAGCCCTAAAAATATAAGGTTAAAATAAAATAATAAATTACTAAAAATAAGTTTTAACCTTGTTTCATAATTAGCTAGCTACAACTGTGGGAAGTAAGATAGTTATACTACAAAATTATAGTGTTTTTCATAAAGATGGAACATATTCCCAAGAATCAAGATATTTATAAAGAAGTCTACTTTAGAGTACCCAAAGGAAAAACTCTGTTAACTTTAGAGATGGGTAATTTAACACATAAAGTTTATGTATAAAACTCAAAGACTTACAATATTTTATAAGAGATTGTTATCAAGAAAAAGATATAGCAATCCCATATTGGTCGCAACAGATATAATAGTAAGAATAACAGATCT
>JAGGDU010000118.1 GCA_018457135.1 Trichodesmium erythraeum GBRTRLIN201
GAAGTTCGTCGAAGTTGTCATGCGCTATATATAGTGTCTTTGCGTAAGTCCTGATAGTTTGTAAGCGATGAACCCAATAATGTGCTTGACTACGGTCGATATCAAACAAGATACCAGCTAAGTCAAAAGTCGGGTAACATTTAAAGTAGAAGAGAATGTCAAACAATTTGTCTTGTAGAGTGCGTAAACGAGCCAAAAGACCTCCTCCAACAGAGCGTTGACGAGGTGAGCGAGTGCAATGTTTGCTCATACATTTGCCCAAAGGACTCCAACAAAGATTCAAATGCTTTACGGTTTAATGGGTGTTAATGCTCTGAGTAATCTGTCTTGTTTTAAGGCTCGTTCAATATTTAGCATTTTTATGGCAAATTTTTTCTGAAATTATTTTACCTTATTTCCCAACAACTCTAATGATTTTGGAAACGTATTGGATCGGATGGTACATGAATATTTTCCATCTCGTTATGAAAATGCTATGACGGCATTAAATGCTTTAAAAGCAAGTGCTCAATAAAATGAAGAATAACAGACAAAAAAAGTTAAACTACTATCATCTACACTCAACAAATTTATAGCAAGTATAGTCGGGATTATTTTTGTAGCTACAGTTTTTTTTATTACAAGTTCTATAAACACGAAATATAAAAAAACTAATGATTATTACAATAGAGGTATTGATTATTATAGTCAGAGAGAACATGAAAAGGCGCTCACTCTGTTTAATGAAGCTATTCAACTCAATCCCAAATTTGTTTATGCTTATTACGGCAGAGGTGATGTTTATCGTGAACAAAGAAAATATGAGAAGGCAATCACTGAGTACAATAAAGTTATTGAAATCAATTCCGAATTTGCTGATGCTTACAATAAAAGGGGTTTGGTTTACTATAATCAGGGAGAAGATGAAAAGGCTATTGATGACTATAACCAAGCTATTAAAATCAATTCCGAATATCCTACTACTTACTACGACAGAGGCTTAGTTTACAAAGTTAGAGGAAATATTGAAAAAACGGTAGTGCTAAAAAGGAAAGGATAGAGGAAAATATAGGGTAACAGTAGTAGAGAGATGCATTTTAATGTCAGACCCCAAGCCACCCTGTCCATCATGCAATTCTGTCTTCAGTAGTCAAGAATGGTAAAACCCGTCATGGTAGACAGAATCACAAATGCCTAGACTGTGGTCGTCAATTTGTGGAAAATCCCAAGTGGACAAGAGTCTCAGAGCGTACCCAATCAACCCAAGAGGTGATAGACCAAATGCTACTTGAGAAGATACCCCTGGCTGGAATTGCCAGAGTGGCGTAGGTCTCAGAAGCATGGTTGCAGAATTATGTCAACCAGAAATACACAGAGTTCTCTGAGCAAGTGGAGGTACAACCGAAGGGGAAGGGAAGCTTAAAGGTACAAATGGATGAATTATGGTCATTTGTAGAGCATAAAGGAAATAAACAGTGGGTCTGGTTAGCTCTGGATGTAGACACCCGTGAAATTATTGGATGCTATATTGGAGACCGTTCTACGGGTTCAGCTCAAAAGCTTTGGGAGTCGTTACCTGCAGTCTATCGTCAGTGTGCGGTTTGCTATACAGATTTCTGGTCGGCTGGCTGCAGAAGTCTTACCCAGCAAACGACATCAAGCTGTGGGGAAAGAAACTGGTAAAACAAGTTACATTGAACGACTTAACTGTACTTTACGGCAACGAGTTTCACGTTTAGTGCGCAAGACCTTATCTTTTTCCAAAAAGCTAGAAAATCATATAGGGGCTATCTGGCATTTCATCCATCATTACAATTCCTCATTACCTATAGCTTGATCCTTTCCTTTTTAGGACTACCGAAAAAACTATATCAGATTTTGAAAAAGCTGCTGACCTGTATAAAGAACAAGGAAATAAAAAATGGTATCAAAACTCTCTAGATAGACTCAAAGAATTACGAAACAACTAAAAAAGTTTAAATAAAGGCATTCTAGAGATTAAAATTTTTTGCTTTAAATGGGCTTTGTTCCATAAAAGTTGCGATCGCAGCCAACGCCCTGACTGGTAGTTAGCTAGATTTTAACTTTGTAGGTTTTAGGCTTACCTATTTGAATCATCAGGTTGACCATAGCATATTGTATGAATAACTCCACTGCCTGAGCATCAAATTGATGTTGTCGCAACTTCCCTCCAAGTATCACTTTGAGCCTAAACATAGTGACTTCAGGGAGGAGGCGCTCACGGGGTGACAAGCAAGCTGAAAAATAGATGTATCAAAGTTTTTACAGGTTTATAGCAATGAGCGCTGGCATCTTTACATACTACATAAATAGCTACAATGTAATATATGACTTGCAGTATGACTTGCAGTATGACCTGCATTTTTCATAAATTAGGCGATCGCTAAACGTTAAAGTTTTAAGGATGCGTGTAATGGTATTGACAATGAGTGAGTTGATAGCTTTACAGCAATTTTCAGGTAAATAGACCACAGTGGTTGAACCAACCGAAGGCATC
>JAGGDU010000119.1:0-738 GCA_018457135.1 Trichodesmium erythraeum GBRTRLIN201
AGCATCAGCGACAGTAGTCTTTCCGACTTCAGTAACAGCAATTTTACTATTAAGCCAGAAGACTTCATCACAGTTAGTTCCCCCGACGGAGGCAATACTTTAAAACGAGGAAAAAACTATAGGATAACTTGGAGGGATAATATAGATGAAAATGTCAAGGTAGAGTTGTACAAAGCAGGTTTTTTATTCGGCACCATCTCCAGTTCCACGGAAAGCGACGGCAGTTACTCTTGGGCAGTTCCCACATCCCTAAGCACTGGTAACGACTATCAGGTAAAAGTTACCAGCATCAGCGACGGTAGTCTTTCCGACTTCAGTAACAGCAATTTTACTATTAAACCAGAAGACTTAGCTAAAATTTCCATCGGAGACACGAAAATTACTGAAGGCAATACAAATAAAGCGGCTAAATTCAAGGTCACCCTAGACAACCCCACGACGGAAACAGTTAAAGTCAACTACACCACAGCCAACCAAACCGCCAAAGTCAACCAAGACTACAAACTGACCAAAGGCACCCTCACCTTCCGACCTGGAGAAACGAACAAGACTATAACAGTTCCGATATTGGGAGATAAGCGGGATGAAGCGGAGGAAAAATTTAATCTCAACCTCAGCCGCCCCCGAAATGCAAAACTTAAAGATGCCCAAGCCATCGGAACTATTGTTGATAACGACCAACCTCCGCAAATATCTATTGGGGATGCGAAGGTGACTGAGGGAAATAAGGGTAAGAAA
>JAGGDU010000119.1:838-2134 GCA_018457135.1 Trichodesmium erythraeum GBRTRLIN201
AATGCTAAGTTGTCAGATAAAAATGCAGTGGGTGTTATTCGGGATAATGATGAAACGGTTCCGCAAATATCTATTGGGGATGCGAAGGTGACTGAGGGAAATAAGGGTAAGAAAAATATGGAGTTTGAGGTGGAGTTGAATAAGGGGAGTAGTAAAACAGTGAAGGTGAGTTATGGAACTGTTGACGGCAGCGCGAAGTCTGGAAAAGATTATCAAAAAACAAGTGGGGTACTGACATTCAAGCCTGGGCAGAGGAAAAAGATTTTGAATGTTCCGATATTGGGAGATACTCGCGATGAGAAGAATGAGAATTTTCAGGTCAAACTCAGCGGTGCGAAAAATGCTAAGTTGTCAGATAAAAATGCAGTGGGTGTTATTCGGGATAATGATGAAATAATTGGAAAAACTCCCCAAATATCTATCAAGGATACAAAAATTACGGAAGGAAAGAAAGGTGAGAAAGATATGAAATTTGAAGTCAAGTTAGACAAAAGTAGTAGTCAAATAGTGAGAGTTAATTATGAGACTGTTGACGGCAGCGCGAAAGCAGGAAAAGATTATGAGAAGAAAAAGGGAGTCTTAAAATTCCAACCGGGAGAGACGAAAAAGACTGTAAATATTTCTATTTTGGGAGATACTGTTGATGAAAAGAATGAGAATTTTCGAATCAAACTTAGCGGTGCGAAAAATGCTAATTTGTCAGATAAAAATGCAATAGGTATGATTCGAAATAACCAGGTGCCAGAGAGTTTCAAAGATGCTGTAGATTTAGGAATTCTTTCTTCAGAACAAACTGTAGTGGTTGATGATATTGGGTTTGCAACTGGACCTGTAAATCGTAATACGGAAGATTATTTCTGTTTTAAGGTAGAAAAAGAAGGTTTAGTGAGTATTTTTGTGGATGGTTTTATTCAGGATCTAGGAATTAAATTGTATGGTGATGATGAGAGTTTACTTAACCAGTCAAACGAGAAAGGTAATACAACTAAAGAAAAGATTAATACTATTTTAGATCCTGGTGTTTATTATTTAAAAGTTTTCCCATTGGGAGTGGCTGCAACTGAATATAAGTTAAGGGTTAATATTGTTGATTCGTAATCAAATTTTTCAGTCATTAATTATCAGTAAATATTCTAATTGGATATCTCCAAAATCAGAGTTAATATTGATGTTAATATTATCGAAAAATTTGTTTAAAGCTATATAATAATGACTTAAATTTGAGAATATTTAATAACCACCCGAAAGAAATAAAAATATTTATTGGTTTTACTGAGCCGGCTGTTTCAAAAATTC
>JAGGDU010000119.1:2234-2481 GCA_018457135.1 Trichodesmium erythraeum GBRTRLIN201
CTGAAGGAGAAAAATGATTAATTACAGCAAAAGGCGATAGAAAAAAAATTAAAATTCGAGTGACTCAGGCATTAGAATATCTCAATAACTATCCGAAAGAAATAAAAATATTTATTGGTTTTACTGAGCCGGCTGTTTCAAAAATTCAGATAAAGTCTTCAAGTTTTAGCCGAAAATACAAAATGGAAATAGCTGAAGGAGAAAAATGATTAATTACAGCAAAAGGCGATAGAAAAAAAATTAAAAT
>JAGGDU010000120.1 GCA_018457135.1 Trichodesmium erythraeum GBRTRLIN201
TGTATTTCATTTCAACATTATTCGTTTTGGTCTATTCTATTTTTGCACACAACGGGAACGTGCAGCCGCAGTACGTAGCGCAGCGGAGTATTGCCGGCTGCACTGTGTTCACAGCATTCGCGTTTTATTCGATATTGCCATAACAAGCGGCCATCTCTCTATTTTCGAAGACGAGAAAGGGGGCTTTCCCCAAATTTATCCAATTTATTCGTTGAAGACAAACCAGTTTTCGGGCGAAACATATACCCTCATTTGTTTTATCGCCCGTAAAAACCACCTTAACCCAATGAAAATCATCCATTTATTCTCCTGCTAAATCTATTCAATGCACCTGCGAACCCTCAAGATTCAATCTTACTCGGGCATGAAACAGTTATTTGCTCGTTGATTTTCATTTACCGTTTTGATTTTCATAAGCCCCCTGGACGTGTACTCTTTTCCTGATACCGTTTTCCTTTCCATCGGACGGGCCGCGATAACTCTTGATCTGATTTTTCTATTCGGGCTATCCCGATTCTCGTAAACCAACTAAAAAGCTGTAGAAACTTCATTTACCCCGCCTTAACAGATCAATTCTCCAATGGACTAACCAATTTAACCCCAGTTTCTGAATACTGATAATCAGGCATTTACCTTTTTTAGGCGGGGACAAGTTTTTATTTCAAATTCTTACAGATACTGTTTTCTGTTGCGCGATTGTCTGTGAACGGGTTGTGCAGCCGCAGTACGGAGCGCAGCGCAGTATTGCCGGCTGCACTGTGTTGGCTGCATCATCATGATTCCAGGAACTGATAATGTTTGTCCAATATATTTTTACCTCCTAGAGCTTTGACTTTAGCCGCTAATCTTTTCTTTGTTTCTTCAGGAGTTCCCCATAGCCTATTTTCGATAGTTTGGTCGCCAAAGGGAATACTATTTATAATAGCATTATAGTGCTTAAATGCCTTTTTCCTTTCCTTCAAATAGCGATAACAATCACCTAATAATTCATGCAACCATTCTACCCAACTATCTAAATGATATATATTATCAAAACAATCAATAGCTTCTTTGTATTCTTTCATATGCATACGTTTACAGCCTTTTATCACATAAAGGAAATATTCATATGTAGGGAATTTTTTAATAAATTGCATTGATTGATCTAACTTTGCCAATCCCTCTTTATCATTTAGTACTGTTAAAAACAATCCTTCGGAAAAGAGTACTATCCCTTTTAAAGTAAAGAACTCATCAAACTCTTCTTTTCCTTTCGCTTGTGAATTCTTTAATATAGATTCAATTACTAATAGAGAATTTTTAAAATCACAGGAATACATCAGCACTCTTGCTAGTCTATAACTCAATTTCAAGGAAATAGTATTCCTAAGATTAACCGCCTTAATCAAATCATTAATTTCTTTTTCTCTTTTTGAATATTTTGACTGCTTATTAGAGTAATAATGTGTTTGGCTCCTTAACTCATATAAAATGCTAATTTCTTGAATTTCTAACGCATATGTTAGTTCAGTATTGGCTTCTTCATATCTCTCTTGCAAAAAAAGATTAATTCCATTCAGTGCAATCCCGCCACATCTACAATTCCTTTTGAATAAATTTATTAGCCAATAATCAAACAAAATTATTGATATAATTAGTGGTGCTGATACAAAACTAAACAGACAAATTGTGTATCCAATCCGATGTTGTTGCTCTAAATCAGGGTTTTGAAACAAAATAATACCGCTATTTACAGATAACCAAATTAAAACAAGTAGAATAATAACATATAAAAATCCATTTCTGACGTAGAAGCCTTTAAAAAACCAATTATCAGAGAAAAATTGTAGTGGTACTTCCTTCAAAAATTGCTTCTTCCCGTTGTAAATAGAAGAAAATATATTAATTGCAAATAAAAAACTGTTCCTTTTTTCTTTATTCGTTTCATGCAAAGGAGATGGAAGTGTTATTTTTGAATAATCGATATTATTACTTATTAGATGTTCTAAGACTTCAATAATTAGATTTTTTTCAATTTTATATTCTTCGTATGTGATTTCCCCGCTACTCTTAGCCTTTTCATTTCTTGAATGTCTACTCGATAAATTTATAAGAAATTTATCTCCTTCTTTGTCTAGCAAGTCTCTCTCTAAGAAAAAAGTTAGGACTGAGTCCACTCTATCTAAAGCTAAACGTTGAGATAAGTTTTGAATAACATAATCAGATTGCAAAAGTATCTTTGTAATATCAATTTCTCGATTCATTATTCTTTTCTTTTACCCGAAGGGTTGCAGCCAACGGCCCGGCTACGTGACGTGCCGGACTCTAAATTTACCATTTTCGTTTCATTTCACCAATGCTAGCGCAGGCCGCAAAAGACAACCTTGGCGAAGCCTGGCTTTTGCTGACTGCGCGGGTTTTCAATCTCCATTTTCCTCTCGGAGATTTTTACCGGCATGGCATGTAGCCATTGTTAGCGGTAGTTGCGCGCGCTTTT
>JAGGDU010000121.1:0-23450 GCA_018457135.1 Trichodesmium erythraeum GBRTRLIN201
TATAATAGGTTACTTCTAAAAGTGTAGCTTAAGTTTATGAAATTAGTATAAGAATAAATCAACTGTTTTCATACTTTTTTAGAAAACCCTAATTAAACCTATAAAATATTAAATAGATATATGTATAATTTACCTCATCTGGAGAATTAAACTTTAACTTATTTGAAGCTGTATCAGGTAGTAGTAGACTTAACAACTTTTAGAAAAATCCTAAAGTACAAAGTCGTTTCAAAATGAAAGCATTAATGTATAGTAAAAGCTAAAAAGATAATTTTTTTTCTTAATCGTAAGGTATATATTAATTTTTTATTTAATATTTTTTATGAATCAATAGATATTATTTGAGGAACAGGAAATTTCACAGTAAATATTGAACCCTTATTGACTTCACTAACTACAGTAATATCCCCACCCATCATTTTACAGAAGTGACGACTAATAGCTAAACCTAAACCTGTTCCTCCATATTTTCGTGTTGTTGAATTATCAGCTTGAGTAAATGGTTGAAATAAACTATCTATTTTTTCTTCTGATATACCTATACCAGTATCAGCAACACTTAGAATTAACACCTTATCTGTAAAATTACAGTCTCTATTTTGAGAAATAAAATCTTCATCATTATTAGCAACTTTAACTTTCAAAATTATTTTGCCATTTTCTGTAAATTTAGCTGCATTACTCAAAAGATTTAAAATTACCTGACGCATTTTATTAGGATCTGCCATTATCGGTTCTTGGTTATCTTCACAAATTATTTCTAATATATTATTATTTTGTTCAATCAAAGGTTGAATAGTTGCTAAAACATTTTCAATTAATACCATAATATTAACACTTTCCCAGTGAACATCCATCTTACCAGCCTCAATTTTTGAAAGATCGAGAATATCATTAATTATCGTTAATAAATGTTTTCCTGAAGTATGAATATTGTTAATATCGTGAATAAAGTCTTTAGAACCTAAACTATGAGCATCTTCTAGTAAAATTTCACTGTACCCAATAATAGCATTTAATGGTGTTCGTAATTCATGGCTCATATTTGCGAGAAATACACTTTTTGCTCGATTAGCTGCTTCTGCCTCATGTTTTTCTTGCTTTAAACGCTTATTTTCTTTGAGCTGTTGAACATTTTCTAATGTTTTTTGGATTGTAATTTCTAAATCTTGAAAATCTATAGGCTTAGTCAAAAAATCAAAAGCACCTCTATTCATCGCAGACCTAATTTTATCGAGATCATCATAAGCAGAAACAATTACTGCCTTAATATCAGGATAGAAAACTCGAAGATTATCTAATAAAGTTAACCCATCCATTAAGGGCATATTAATATCAGTTAATACTATATCTATATTAACTCCCTCTGACAAAATTTCTAGTGCTTCTATACCATTTGTGGCAAAAATAAAATCCAGCTCTTTTTGTTTTATTTTCTTTCTAAAGCTACGGATGATCAGTGATTCAAAATCTGGTTCATCATCTACAACAAGTATTTTTGATGACATGATATTCTGATTAATAAGCCAACTGTTTTTAATTTATACAACCGTTTACGAAGTTATTAGACAGCTACGTTGATGGTTTAAGAAGCAAGGGATAAGTGGGGACTTTCGATGCAACATTCTTATAGAACAAGAAATATGGGTTGGAAGATAGGGAAAAAACAGTAGTTTTAACTTGCAGTGGGGACATTATCACACCTCTTACATTGAGTCTATGGTGCTAATTTAACTTCTGTAAACTGCCTATCCGACTGCTCCTATACCTAACTTATAACTTTAGCTATACCACGTCAGTCATACCACATTAATTTCTAAATCTACTTCAGGTTACTTGTAACTAATAATTATATGCTATCATATAGTCTTAATACTAATAATTTTGCCTAAATTAACCATAAAATTACTTATTGGGTTTCAGAGTAAAAGTCCAAATTATAGCGGTTTTCACTGTCATTTCAACTTGACTTCTACCCTCAGTTTTCTGGCTTCTAGCTTCTACTTTTAAGCTAATATCTCTGTATTTTTGATTTCTATAGAAATCGGTATAAACAGCTCAATTGCTTAATTTGTTATCTTAGATAAGTATTTGTCCTATATACCCTCTTGCTTATGACGGAGGGCTGGGCACACATAAAGCTATAATGAACGTCGCGCTTTTTTGTCATATTATTATGTATATATATTAGATGTGTTGGGAATTAAGCCTAAAAAATAGCTAAAACCCAAAACAAGTTTATCTTTAAGGGTGTTTTACAAGATCAAAAAAATCTAAAAACTTTATAGAGTAAGCTTTTAAACATTTTAAATTTTTCCACACCCAACAACCCTATTGTCTTTGCGTAAGTACTGAGGAGTTAACAAACTTTAGCAGATATACCTACTGTTAAACGTAATGTCAGGAATTAATAAAGCTAAATCACTAGAAAGGAAACTAGGTAAACCAAAGCCCTTTTTAACCGTGGCATTAGATAAATATGACTTATAATCCAAAATAATATTAATCGTAACCTTAATTTGAACTAGTTATTTTGATAATTTTAGACTAAATTGATATTTCTGGAATGCTCTCTAGATTTAATATAAAACTAGGTTGAATATCTCCAGATTGAACAGATTTCTCTTGGTATTGAACTTCTGAAAAACGTTCACAGTTTCTAGCAAATTGACAATTATCACAAGTATCAAGAATCTCTACCTGAGGAAATTCAACCCCTTCTTGCTGATAATGCTTTAACCATTCATTTAAATTATCTAATATATGTTGTAAATCCTGCTCAGTTTTCTGATGTAGTTTTTGATTATAAGAAAACTTCCATTTATAGGGTAGTTGTTTATTTTTTGGTGGGATAAACCAATAGTTCATCGAAACTTCTTCTGGCAAATAGTTACTTGTTTTCACTAGTGTATAAAGATAGAGACGTGTTTGCCAGTTTTCAGCTATTTTTTCTTTGTTTTGAGGGTAGCTATAAGTTTTCCAATCAAAAATTTGTGCTTGTTGAAAATTAGTAATTAATAAATCATAAATAACTGTCAGAATATAGCCATTAAAATTAATGCTACGATTATACTCAGCTTGACGTAAGATTAAACCATCTTGAGTGTCAAAATTTAATATTTCTGGTGCAGCTTGGAAAAAATTTTCAAAACAATGCTGCATTTCTTGATTTTCTACTATCAAAGATTCTATTGGTAATCCTAATTCTCTTTGTTGCATTAATAAGTGAAACTGGCTTCCCCAATTGATTCTTTCTTGCTCTATGAGTGTTGTCGGTACACTTAAATTATCTAGGTAGAGGTATTGGAATTTGCGAGGACAAGTTGTCAGTAAATTTAGGTGTTGTTGAGAGAGTCTATATTTTGTCATTTTTAGGGAATAGAAAATAGGGAAGATCAGCAATAGGAATTGAAACAAGCAACAAATATTTACCCTGTTAGTTGTACCAGATGAATCACGGGATATGCTGTATTTCCTAACTACTAAAAATTATCATTTTAATTTGCAGATATTATAGCTATTAGTCATACCAATTTAAGTAAAAATATTACATAACTGAGTTATATAAATTCATACAAAAGTCGACAAGTAAGAAACATTGATAGGCTAACAAATTTTCAAGCTTAAACTTAGTCATAGATTAATACATGAATATATAAATGCATGACTTTATAACCCTAGATACTCCCTTTCTGCCTTCTGCTTTGTTCATGATTTCTTCTTGTTTGTCCCATATTATTATTTTTACCAAATCTAGCATCTTGAAAAGAACTACCCACGCCCTGAATAATACCTCTTCCAATTAAACCTATACCACGCCCAATTACTTGAGTTAATAAATACACAACTCCACTGCCAATAAAAGAAATAGTTCCTCTAATACCAGGAGCTATTGCATCACGAGTTTCTAAAAGTAATGTTACTGTTAATGGAATCCCTGATAGTTTTCCTAATTCATGTCTACGGGGTGAATAAATAGATATTCTTTTAATGCCACGTTCATTTAACACAAATAAGAAAAAGTTACTCTCAAAAATTGCTTTTGGTTCCTCTATATATTGTTCTATGCGATATTTCCAAGATAAGCGATTTCTGAACTTTTCAATATCTCGTGTGGATAATAATTGTTGATCATAAAAATATTTTTTAATTTCCTCTACATGGGCAAAATTATTTAATAAAGGTTGGATAACACTGTTAGCAACTGAAATTAATAAATTTTGCAGTAAAGCTTCAGAACGTTCCATAGCTTCAGGAGTACCTACGGCAAAAGATACATTATCAACTAACAAAGGAACTTCAAATAATAAGTAAGCTATTAATTCTTCAACTAAAGGAATTTTATCAAGAATAAACTTATGTACATTATCCGCCTCGTTTAATAAGACTGGCATCACTTCTACTCTAATTTTTTCTGAAAAACAATTGACTAATTCTATGCTATTACTGATTTCTAATTTATGGTATTCATCCCAAAAAAACTGGCTCGTTAATTCCCACAAATTATGTACAATATCATATCTCTTTTTTATGATTTCTTCCTTCAGAGTAGAAGCACTACGTAGTTCATCAAGAAGATCTTCAAACTTACATAAAGCTATATAAATTAGTTCTTTTTTCTTAGAACCTCGCAATATATCAATTTCCATAGGTAACCCACTGAAGTTGATTAAATTAGAATTTAATTTAGCTACTGTTGCTTCAAATACTGCTGTTTGTACATTGCTTTTATCAGTGGAAGTTTGGGAAATAACTTCTGCATTTGTATTCAGAAAAGTTTCCCGATTATTGTTAACTAAACCAATGAGCTTATTAGTTTGTAAATCGGTAATATTTTGTGTTTTTGAGTAGTCAAAATTATCTTCATTTAAATCTATTTGCTCCTGTTTATTATAAGTATTAAAAGACTGACTTGAAAATTGAATTAGTATCCATCTAGCTGTTAGCAATTCTCGGCGTTGCCCAGAAGTTATTGCCATATTGAGTAGAGAAGTTAAATTGTTGATATCTAATTTTTTTTCTCTTTCATTCAGTTGAGATGTTACTTCTGAGAGAGCAGAATCTATTTGTTTTATCCCCGAGTTGCAGATGTTACCAAAAATATTATTAAAAATTTTTTTTATTTGCACTCTTGAATTTAAATTTGCTAGTTTATTAGAGTTTTCTTCTATAGCTTCAACCCCAATAATATTTTGCCAATGATATTGGCCGGACCCTATTTTTCTAATAATAATTATTAACTCAGAAATACTGATTCCTTTTGGACAATAACCATTAACACCTAAATTTTTTACTAATGTCAATAATAGGTTATCTTGTAGATATGTTAATAATAATATTGGTAATTCTGGGTACGAAATTTTAAGTTGTTGACAAAAGTCAATTCCAGAAATTGTAATTTTCTCTGTAGTTTGAGGAAGCAAATTATTGGTTTCTATGTCTAGAATTACCAAAAAATTATTCTCTTGTGTGTTCAAAGAGTGAATAATTTTTAATGCTTTTGAGCCTACTTCTGTCTCAACTACTATTTCTATATCCGAAAACTGCTCACAGGAAAATTTTAACCCCATCCGAAAGATAGGGTCATTATCGATGAGCAGCAATTTTAATGCTGATTCACTATTCATAAATTTGTTTTTGCTTGAGATATTTAAGATTATAATAACCAGTAAAAATTAAACTGAAAGTTTCTTTAATATCTTGATTAAATCTTCAATCTTAATAGTTAATTATTCTTGAAGTAGATAGGCATCTGACCTATTGGAGGCTGGAGCTGGAGATGGGTCTGGGGTAGAATAATAAGACCTCTGTGGAGCAGGGGAATAATATTGGGGACTCGGGGCAGGAGAATAATATTGAGGACTAGAGGCAGGGGAATAAGACCTCTGTGGAGCTGGTGAATAATATTGGGTACTTGGAGCAGGGGAATAATATTGTTGCTCCTGCCTTAGTTGGTATTGTTGCTCTCTGCGAGCTTGCTCAGCTCTTTGTGATTCCCGTATCGCATCTAGTTCAGACTCCCAACGAGATATAGCATCTTGAGCTTCATAATACAAAGTACGTCCATAGCCAATTTTATAAGCTGTGTTAATGGCAGCAGTCAGACTACCTTGCTTGGCCAAGCTATAAGCTTGATCAAGAATTGGTTGATCTTGGGCAATTTGTAGCTCTGTTGTCCATTTATAAATTTCATCCTGAGCTTCCCTATATAGAGCACGACCCTGTTCTATCTGATATGCAACATCAATAGCTTGACCTAGGTTTCCTTCTTTTGCTAAAGCTCTAGCTTCTGCTAATAATGGTGAATCTTCTATAATTTGTACTCGTTTATTCCACTCAGCTATTAGAGTTTGAGCCTCTATTCTCAGTGGACGATCCAAGGCAACATAACTAGCTTGTTTAATAGCTTTTGTATAACTATCAATAGTCTCTTGTTTAGCTAGTTGTTTAGCTAAAATTACATAAGGTCGGTCTTTTATCTTGAGAATATCTTTGCGCCATTTAGCAATTAAGGTTTGAGCTTGGATTCGTCCTGGTTGTTTCAGACCAACCATTTGAGCTTGGTCTATGGCCAATTGTAATGCTGGTGGTTGACCAATGCTGGCGATCGCCTTAGCTAGCTGAATACGAGTTAAGTTGTCTAAATATTGTTGGAGTTGTTTAGCTTGAGTCTGAGCTTGTGTATAATATGGGCTATCTAAAGTAATCTGAGCTGCTACAGCTTTTCCTTCTATGAGATCTACCATATTGGCAATTTGAGACTCTCCCTCAGATTTGTTCCAAGTTGCTGCTTGAGCATGGCCTAGTAATATTAAGTCTTTAGCTTCTTTTTTCAGTTTATGCCCTGAAGGAATATATTCGATAGCTGTAATGGCCCCTTCTATATCTTTTTCTTCTATATATTCAGTAGCAATTTCGATTAAGGTACGAACCCACTGTTGAATATTTTTCTCAGCTTCTGCTCGAATATAAAGACTAGGGTCTATTTTGTTGGCTAAAGCGATCGCTTCTCCATATTCGTCTACTGTTTCTCTGTATATCAAATAACGAGCATCTTTAAGGATTTGCCAAGCCTTTTTTTCCAATACAATGCGCTCTAATAATTCTCTATACTTATTAGTTTGCCAGTAAACATTATCTAGCTTTGACATGGTCAAGGAATAATCTGAAGCTTTATTCCAATTCATAGCCTTTATAGCTTCTGTAGCTTTGTCATAGAAAGATTGACCTTCTATCCATTGTTTTTTCCAATCTGTTACTGCTTCTTCTACCCTAGGGTAAGCCGGACTATCTTCCGGAATTTTCTCTACTGCATTTAGAGCTCCCTGTAAGTTCCCTTTTCTAATCTTTTGATAAGCAATGGAGATGATTAACTTTGTCCATTCTCCTGTCATTTGTTGACCCATTTGATAGAGGGGGTGTTCTTCTGGCCAACTTTCTACTAAATTGAAAGCTTTTTCTAACTCTTCTAGATCTCGTGACTCGGCCGCTTTGTTAGCGCAGTAAAGTCGTTTGCCATCTGATGATAATGGTGAAATTTTTTCGCAGTTTGGTTCGGCAGGGATAACCAGTAACCACAGAAGTGCTACACCAGCTGTAATTCCAAAGCTAGCTGCAATACTCCACCACTTTAGTTGCCATCCCCAATATTTTTTTTTGTCTTTTCTTCCTTGAAATTCTATTAATTTTTGGGAATTTTTTTGGGGTTCAACTTCTAAGTTATCGTTTTGTTCTTCCTCTAAAGGTTTTGAAGTAGTATTTACCGCTTCTGTTTCTACTAGAGAATTACTATTATAGCTGTTTACTCCATTTTCAGAGGAGCTATCAGAACTTGCCTCCAGGTTTTTTGTTTGTGAATTTTCTAATGACATAAGGAAATTTATTCTGCAAATGGTAATAATTTTTAAGCAGGTGAGGATAATTTGCTGAAATAAATTTTTTAGCCTTTTCCATCACCCAGAGTATTTTTAACACCTCTAAAGGAATACTTTAACTTAGGTTTAGGTTCAAGAATTTCCAAGGAGTTGATCAAAGCTAAGGGTTTGGTAGTTTTAAGAGCTGATTTATTAAGTAGATATTAAAAAGCTAAATTTATTGCTACCCTTAAATTTTGTGCAATTTTTTGTCCTGTACACCCCAAATTACTAAAATCTAGGCAGGATAAAAATCCCAGCTAAGTTTTTCAATCAGCTCTAAGTTAAAAATATTTACTATAGCAAATTTACCACTTATTGAATGAAAGTCATTTTTTTGATTATTAGATAATCTTAAAATAATTCGCTTAAATGTTTTTCAGTTAAAACTATTTGTTTTTTTGTTCTACCATAAGGTAGACATTTATTATAAATTATTCTTGATTGTATCACTCAGCAAAATTTTAGATATCATCCTATTATACTCTTGGGTTGAAAAATTATTTATCTTTAATTTTTTACCGTTGTTGTGCAGAATATAGACAGAACTAACCTCAAAATTCTATACAACAGTTAGTAATTTTGACTCAATGTTGATGTTTCAATTTTTAATTTTCAATAGTCAGGGCAATTGTACATAAACATCAATAATTTGTCTTGTATCTAGGCAGTTTATGTAAGAGTGTGGCTTACTTAAGAATCCCACATTTTTTTGACAACAAAAGGAACTTTATAATTATCTACAACCAGAATGACAATTACGATCACTGTTAATACTGAACAGATCCATAACTTAGATTTATCCCCATTTGAAGGTGTAATTTATCCAATACTTAATGAAGGAACGATCGCCTCTTCTGAACAGCAGCTGAATTTTGCCATTAACTATTACCAAGAACCCCAAGATCCAAGGGAACTTTCAGAAATTCCAGAAGTGCGTTTATGGTTTATCCGTTTAGACAGTTGTTATCCTTGGTTGCCATTTCTGCTCAACTGGAAAATGGGAGAGCTGTCTCGCTATACTGCAATGCTTGTACCTCACCAATTTCATCGAACTGAAGGTATCCAATATAACCCAGAAGCATTAGAAATATTTTTGATGCACAAAATTTTTATTTTGAGAAACTGGTTAAATAAACATCATATTTCTAGTAAATCCAGATTAATGTCCATGTCTCAAATGTTGGGGTATGATTTGACAGAGGAATTTTTTGTATCAATTCCAGACTAAAGGCAATCAATAATATGATATATCTGAGGAGGGAGATAAATATAAGTGGGACAGGATGCCCACCCAAAAATATAAGGAATAATGGGACAAAAATCACCAGGGAGGCAGAAAACAAATTGAAATATAGACAGGCCTTGGGCTTTGACGTTAAAAAGGTATAAATTAGGATATAAGTAAAGGTTCAAGATTTTTTAGGGCATCGACATAATTCCCTGGTATATACTAGTTTTGAAACATTTTTTTGACCAGAACATACTTAAGAAACACCATAATGGCATTAAACCTTTTCTACAAAATTATTAAAATCATTGCCTATCTATGCAGAGCCGAGAATATTTCCTCTTTCCTTGTTTAACCCTCTGTGCCCCAAATTTTCTGTAAGACTTGCTGGGGTAAGATATCTGCCATTTTCCCAGTAGAAGATTTAACTGCAATTACCCGATCGCTCTTGGGTAATAATTTTTTTGGATCTGTTGGACCAAAAAGAGCAATAGTATATGTCCCAACTGCCACTGCTAAGTGCATTGGCGCACTATCAGTGCATAACATTAAATTGGCTGCCGCAATAAAAGCAGCTAATTTACCCACATCCCCAGGTATGACTATTTTTACATCTCGAGAAGATTGGCTAATTTCACTGCTCCAAGCTCCGTCTTCAGGACCTTTAACCAATACTACTGGTAAGTTAGGTTGTTTCTGTTGCAGTTGAGAAATAATCTCGAGCCAGTAATTAGTAGGGTAAATTTTATCAATACCTTTAATCTGAGCTAGTTTACTCGAACCACCATGAATCAAAATATACCCACTTTCTGCAACTCCTAATCTTTGCTGTTCAGCTTCGGCCCAAGCAATATCTTTCTTGAGCACATTAATTGAGATTCCTTTAAAAGTAGTATTAATATTCATCCCTTGCAACAAATCATGGTACATGTGGGCTGCATATTGTTCAGTTTTCAGGGGTATAGGGTCTGAGAGGAATATTCCTCCATTACCTGCATAACCTACCCGTTTAGGAATTCCTGTTAACCATAACAATAAGCCAACTGTCCAGCGTTGTCCCAGGGAAATTACAGCTTCGTATTCGCGATCGCGCATTATACCTAAGAGGTTGCCCCAGTCGGCGAGACTATTGGCATCTTTAAAGTCGTAGGTTAGAACATCTCGCACTGACTTACAGACTTGATATGCACCCTTCGAACGAGGTTCTACAATTACGTCAATTTGAGATTCACGATAGGATTGTTTAAGGTCATCAAGAGTAGGAAAGAATAAAATTTGGTCGCCTATTCCACCTGGGACAAGGGCTAGTATTCTCATAATTTTTAAGAGTTAAAGTTAATTATCAGTTCAATTTTAAGTAAAGTATGATGAATATTATATGTAAATACAGTTAAATATAAGCATTTGCAACTCAAGTATAGAAGTCTGCTTATTTGCAATGGCCCAGTTCTGTACTGGAAAAGTTTAAGAAAGTCGAATATTTGACCAGAGTGCGAAAAACTTCAAATAACTTAACTATTTTCAAATAACTGCAAAGATTAACAAATTATCTGATGCAATTTTTGGCTGGTCACCAAACATCTTCAATAAAGTTTTACTCTGAGGCATTGGGATAAAATTTTGTACAATTTATCCACTATTCTACTTCGGGTTTTTCAGCTATTTTTTGTCATTAAATATTATCGAAATTCTCTCAAATTATGATCAGTGGATCCATCTACAAATATTTCTCGTCTTTTTACCTGCTTTGATTTCTGTCAATAATTAAATATTTTTTTATCGTATTTTCATTATTTTTCACTTCTTTTTAAGAGCAGCAAATTCTTGGCTTTGAGATTTTAAAGCACCAGAATAAGTAGGTATTTCTCTTTCATTTTTGAGCAAAATGTTGATTTTTTTATCTGTTATTCCCCAAGCAGAACCTAAAATATATCTGCATTCCCTAGTAAAAATTCCTTAATCATAAACACTGTATGCTTTTCATATTTTCGACAAATCAGTCTCTCAACAAACCTTGATGACTTTAGAGGTACATAAGTTTTGATAAACTACATAGCTAGATTTGATGATTTATTCTAAGGTTAGCTTTTATACTCACACTATCCATCTCCTTCAAATGATCATACAATTTAAATTCAATGATGGGGGTAAGAATAGGAGATAAGGAGATAGAGGAATAAGGAAATTTACCAAAATTTGCAAATTTTTCAGTGTCAGAGTTTTGTTAAACTCTAATTAAATATCTGGTTTAATATGATTGCTTGAGGAAAAAATGAATCTATTAATTCCTGCTGCTGGTATAGGGCGACGCATGGGAGGTTCCCGAAATAAGCTTTTGTTAACTCTATTGGGCAAGTCTTTATTGAGTTGGACTCTTGAAGCTGCGGTAAAATCTGATCATATCACTTGGATTGGTATTATTGGACAACCTATTGATTTTCCTGATTTTCAAAAAAATATTTCAGATTTATCTACTGACAAGCACATAGAGCTAATTGAGGGTGGAGCTACTCGTCAGGAGTCGGTTTATAATGGTTTACAGGCTTTACCATCCGCAGCAGAACGAGTTTTAATTCACGATGGGGCTAGGTGTTTAGCTACTCCTGAACTGTTGGACAGATGTGCGGTGGAGATTCTCAAATGCCCTGGTATAATTGCTTCTGTGCCAGTTAAAGACACAATTAAGGTTGTTGACCCTTCAGGTATAATTCAGGATACACCAAATCGTCGCAATTTATGGGCTGCTCAAACACCCCAAGGATTTGATGTTAAGCTGTTGAAAGAATGCCATAAAAAGGGGCAAATTTTAGGTTGGGAAGTTACTGATGATGCTGCTTTATTTGAAAAATGTGGTTTACCTGTAAAAATTTTGGAGGGAGAGGAAACTAATTTAAAGGTGACAACTCCTCTAGATTTAAAAATAGCAGAATTTATTTTGCTTAAAGCCTTATAGGAAGTATTAATATAATGTCCTCTTCAATAATTATAAATAAATTTTTATTTTCAGGAGTTAGAAGTTCACAGGAGAACAAAAGCCAACCATAACCATAATTTTTTTGTATTGAAGTTGGATGTACTAGATATAATTGTTACTAATAATCAGGTAATAAGTAAATTTATGCAACTTTAGTACTTGACCAAGAAACTGAAATTTTTGCCAGCCGTTCAGAAATATCCTTGTGGTTATTTGGCTCATTAGTTTTAATTTATCCTGTTTTTATTTAATAGCCTACTTTCTTTTATTATTTACTTTATTTAACCTATTATTTCTCTTTTGTCAAAAACCTTTTTAAGTATGTTTAATCCTCACTTCATATTCAAAATTTTCCAATTGATTATATTTTTAATAGTGATTGAGAAGGGTTTATAAAAATCGTAATTTATAAGATAATTCTGCCTGATAATTGATGATTTTTTTGAGTTATTTTGGGATGTTTTGCTGTCTAATAATAAGTATAATAAATATTGGATAAAAAGTAGCTACAGATTCTTTTTATGAATTAGAAGTTAGTAGTAAAATAGAAATAAATTTGATGCAATTTATATACTTAATAATTTATCTGATTACTATAATATATATTTCTTGAAAGTGTTTTTATTGTCTGATGTACTTATCAAATACATTGTTTTTTTATTTGTTTTTTATCGATTAAGGTGCTTCATATTAGACCAAAACTACAGAAATAATAAATGAATTATGAGAAGATAACATAGTTCATTTTTACTCTGGTATAAGGTTGTTATTTCACTATTTCTGCAGAATTACTTTATTATAATTTGGAAATATTAGATAAGCTTTTTAATTTTTCAGCAATTACTAAAAAAATTATTAGTTGAATTGTATTAAATTATAAATCTGATTCATCAGATTTAATTTGAGTATCAGGAGAGCGAGGATTTTGTAAATAATTCTTGACTAAAGCTAAAACTTTTTTCGGTTCAATAGGTTTAGTCAAATACCCTGTAGCCCCTACCATTTTCGCTCGAACTCGGTCTACAACTCCATCACTCCCAGTTAATATAATTATTGGTGTATTCTCAAACATAGGCACTCTTCGCAGTTGAGTACAAATTTCATAACCATTGGCAATTGGCATCATTAAATCTAAGAAAATTAGATCCGGTTTAGATTCAATAATCATAAATAATGCTTTAATAGAATCTTGAATTCCCATAAATTTATAACCCGTTTTTTTAATTATTTTCTCTAAGATATAACAAGTTTCTTTACTATCATCTACACAAATAATTAATGCTTGAGATTGCTTGGGTATTGTTTTTTTATGCACATCTTGAGTACTTCTCTCTAGATTTTTTTTGTCTGCTCCTTCTTTGAAGTGAATTAATTTATTCTTAACATAAGGAATTAAAAACAAAGTTAGCTCCCGCACATCTTTTTTGAACAAGACAGCAGTTTCTCGCAGTGATTTTTTGCCATCAACTAACTTAGTAATTGTCTTATAAGTGTTATTTTTGGCTATTTTTTGTAACTTTTCATAGTTGATAATTGTAGGAATTAAGTTAGGAGAATATGCAGCTAAATTAGAATTTTGCCAATTTTTCCACAACTTATTAACTCGAGAAATAACAGTTTCTAATCTAACAATTGAAGAAATTATGGTCGAAGTTTTGTCGAATCCAGAATTGGATACATCGTATGTTAATTTTTCTTGTGATTCCTCCTGTAAAATATCAAATAAAACTTCTTCTAAGTTTCCCAATACTACTGCTTTTATTTGAGGGATAGTTAATATTTTTCGCCTCGATAAAACAGACATGATATGATAGTAATCACAGAAAAGAGTATCTTGTTTTCCTAATTTAATCTTTTCTAGAGGAACATTTGAACAAAATTGATGCCATATTTTGTAAAATCTCCGATTATAATGTTTGCCACCTATTGCCCAAGCTAGATGACCGATACACAAAAATATTGTCCAACTTTGGCGAGAACTTTTTACTTCTAACTTTCCTGTAAATTTATCGGGTATGTCATTGAGAAACACATCAAAAAGTTTATTGTTGCTATTTTCATAACTGGTCATTTTCTTGATAATGATTGTATATATTGTTAGAAATTGGAGAGAAAAAAAATTAAAAAATATACAAATATATTTATAGTGTATATTTGTGGTGATTTTTGCATTTACTTTATTTTAACTCCTTTCTTAAGGGCATAGTATTTGAAATAATTGTTTTATCTCAAACCCATCACTTGTTTTGAATAAGGAGGTCTTTCACGGTGAAAAATTTATATCTTTACTATAGCTATTTGACTGTTATGGTGATGACAATTTCGGCCATACCTAGCATTGTAATTATTCCCCATGTCTTGGCCCAAACTCCTGCCCTAGAGACGGAAAATTCCCAGGAATCATCTGCCTCTAAGGCCAAGGGAGATAAGTTGTTCAAAACAGGTGTAGAACAATTTCGGAAAGGAATATTTGATGAAGCTCTGGAAAACTACGAACAAGTTTTAAATATTCGTAAAGAATTAGGAGACCTTGGGGGAATAGGCCAAGTTCTTAACAATATTGGGGATGTATATATTAACCAAAGAAAATATTCAGAAGCAATGGGTGTTTTGCAAGAAGCTTTAGCTATTCACCGAAAGATAAATGATCGTCCTAGTGTGGCAGAAAGTCTAAACCTTATTGGTTTTGTTTATCAGAAACAAGGTGAGCTTTCTCAAGCAATAAGTTTACATCAAGAAGCTTTGGAGATTTCTCAAGGGGCTAGCGATCGCTCTATGGAAGGAGAGTCATTACATAATATTGCTGTAGTTAAAGCAAGTCAGAGACAGTTTGACCAAGCACTGCAATTTTACTTAGAAGCACTTGCTATCCGAGAAGAAGTGGGCGATCCTCGAAATCTTGGCCGAACCCTTAATAATATAGGAGTAGTTTACTTCAACCAAGGTAATTATGACAAAGCTTTGGAAAAATATCAAAAAGCTTTAAGTGCACGGCGAGAAATTAATGATAGTGCTGGAATTGGCAGGTTATTAAATAATATCGGTTTTGTCTATAGGGAAAAGGGTGAAAATTCTGAAGCTCTCAAATATTTCCGGCAAGCAGTTGCTATGTTAAAAACTGTTGGTGACCAAATAAGTGTAGGACGAATTTATGGTTTCATGGGCATGCTTTATCAAAAAGAAGGAGAGGAAACTAAGGCTTTAGAAGCTTATGAAAAAAGTTTAGAAGCTACTAAAATTGCTGGGGATGGTGTTGGACAATTAAAAGCTTTAAATTATTTGGGTGATACTTATTATGAAATGGGAGAAAATACTAAAGCAAAGTCAACTTATGAAGCGGCTTTAGTACTTTACCAAGAAGCAGAAGACTCCCCTGGTCAAGGTAAAAGTATGATTGGTTTGGGAAAGGTTTATAACCGTTTAGGAGAAAATCAGAAAGCCAAAGAAATTTTACTAAAATCTTTATCTATTAATCAGACAGCAGGAGAAAAGTCGGTTGTTGCTGATAATATGAATGGTTTGGGAGAGGTTTATTATAGTTCTGGGGATTATTCTATTTCTCTAAATTATTATATGCTTGCTTTAAAGAATTTACCTGATAAAAATGATAAAAATGCTGTTTCTATAGCTTATCACGGAATAGGAGATTCTTTCTTGAAGCTTAAACAATATCCTCAAGCTTTAGAAAATTTAGAGAAAGCATTAGCTAGATATCAAGAAGTTGGAAATACTGCTAAAGTTGGTCGCATTTATGAACATTTAGGTACAATATTAGTGGCTCAAGAAAAACCTGAATTGGCAGTAGTTTTCTATAAACAAGCTATTAATATTTATCGGACTATAGGGAGTCAGGAATATCAGAAAGGTTTCTGGGAAAATTCAAAAGAAATTTACAGTAATTTAGTAGGTTTACTATTACAACAAGAACGTATTTTTGAAGCTCAACAAGTTTTAGATTTGCTGAGGCTGCAAGAATTAGATAATTATTTCGGAAATGTGAAGGGTAATGAAGTAAGGGCGAAAAAAATAAAGTTGCTAAGTGTAGAAGAAAAAATTCTGGCTCAGAAAAGCAAAAGTGTTTTAGAACTGGAAATTGATCAAAATGATCTTAAGGCAAATTTTTCACAGTTTCAAAGTCTGCAGTTTAAATTGGAAAAGTTACCTGGAGCAGCATTATTTTATCCTTTGATTTTGCCAGATAAGTTAGAATTGGTATTAATTACGGCAGATGGAAAAACGGTACATGAAACTGTAGAGGTAAAAGGGAAAGAAGTTGAACGAGCGATCGCTGATTTTCGCCGCACAATTTCTAATCCTATTGTCAATGTTAAAAAATCTTCTGAAAAACTCTATAATTGGTTGATAAAACCAATAGAAAATGAGTTGACTAAAGCTAAAATTAATACAATTATTTATGTGCCGGATAAGCAACTACGTTATCTACCTTTAGCTGCACTTTATGATGGAGAACAATGGTTAGTAGAAAGATTTATTATTAATAATATTATTGCAGCTAGTCTGACAAGTTTTGAGACTCAACCTCAAAATCAACTTCGTGTATTAGCAGCTGCTTTAACAGAAGGTGAATATAAGGTTCGGCTCGGATCTCGCGAAGTTTCTTTGAGACCAACAACAGGAAAATTAGTCGAAAATTTAGTTGAAATAATTCCTGGTAGTCGTCAGTTTATTAATAGTGAGTTTAGTTCACAAGCAATAGTTAATAATATTAAAGATTACAATGTTTTGCATTTAGATACTCCTGTGGCATTGTTAACAAAAAAAGAAGGAAGTGGCAAACCGGAAGACTCTTTTATCTTGTTTGGAGATGGTGATCGTATTACTCTATCAAATATGGAAAATTGGTCATTACCAAATGTGGATTTAGTAGTATTAAGTGCTGCTGAAACTAATATTAGTGGGCGTATGGGTAATGGGGAAGAAATAATTGGTTTTGGTTATCAAATGCAAAATGCAGGAGTAGAAACAATAATAGCTTCTTTGTGGCGAGTTAACGATGATTCGGATAATTTAATGAATACTTTTTACACAGTTTTACAAGAAGGAAAAAGCAAAGCAGAAGCATTACGCAAAGCTCAAATAAGTATGATTACTGGAAATGATCAAGAAGATAGTAATCCTTACTACTGGGCCTCATTTATTTTGATAGGAAATGGACTTTAAGGGTTTATAGTTTCTACTAATTATGTTATATTTTAATGTGTCAAAGTATTTAGAGATTGGTGCCCCGGGAATTATTAATAGAGTTAATCTATAGCTAATTTTAACTATAGTAATTCCTTCATAGGTTGTGATAATTGAAAAACTAGAAATAAACTCCCAAACTCTTGCCCATTGAACATTACCCTATAACCCTCATCCCCAAAAGCGACAAGGTTTTGGACACAAATAAAATAGAATAGAATTGCTATAGGGATGTATTAATCAAATTGCTTTTTTAGAGAGGTTTCATCAAATCTCCCTTTCTCTTTTTTGGAGTCTGGCACTCAAATAAAAAAGATTATGTATAGCAGTCGCAAGAATGGATAGTCTGTCTTGCAAGTTTAATTTCTGATACTGAAACTGTTGTATAATCAAAGGATTATATATATATTTATCAGCTAGCTCTAAGTTATTTCGTATTACATAATATCAACTTAAATCAGTCCATTTTTTAGGAAATCTTTGGCGGGAAAATACAAGATTAGCTTTTTGATAATGTTCAAGAGATTTTATCAAATTATGAGCCGGAACTCCATAGCAACGACTTTGATAAATTATAGTTAGATTATTATGAACTATTGCCCATTGTTTAGGAAATTTATCTAAATAATAGACTTCCAAAGCTAGCTCGCAGCAAGCTAAAGCAATTTCTAAGTTAACATCAGAATCTCCCTCAGGTAGTGCCCAAATAATCCCAGCAAAATTTACTAATGTATTGGCAATGATAGTTGCTCTATTTTGAGAGATATTGGGAAAAGTTTGCCTTGCCCACTTGCGTAAAATGTATATAAAATGGGGTTCTAATAAATCAAGATTTTCGGCAATTAGAGGATAAACAGTTTGAGGATCACCTTGAGAGTTACTCGTTAATTCTAATGCCTCTAGTAAAAATGGTAAAGTTTCATCAATGGGTATAGTTGGAGAGGGAGTAAAAATTTTATCTTCTAACCAAGAAAGAAAATTTTGATTATATGACAATTTTTTCTCTAAAATGTTGTCAATAAAAAAATATGCTTGCATATTGTGCATAGATTTTATATAAATTTTATTTGATTTTGCCCTTAATGGTTGCTATTTGAAATTGTAAATTGATAATTTTTTACTTTGGTAAGCATTTCCATTGTTAGTCGGTTAATATTCTATTTTCCTATGATATAATTTAAAACTCCGGATTCTTTGATATTATTTCTATAAAAGTATTTAATTTTTTTTATTCTTGATTTATTCTCTACTCGTTTATTCCGGTAGTCTTGTATATGTAGTAAATTAATTGTGCTCAGGTGATATCCGGATATAAAAGCAGGCTTATCCCATTCCCTAACAGGACATTGAGTAAAGGCTGTAACTTGAAAAAATACCTTCTCACATTTGGCGAACTTGGTATTATTTATGATTATAATGAAACGTTTGCAGAGTAAGCATTGCAGCTATTTGAGATTTAAGATTTTTGATACCGAAAACGGCACCAAACCATGATTAACAAGGGAAATACCAAGGGAAATAAAAATAGCTAAAACCTATTATGTATGTCAGAAAAACGGTTAATTCAAGGTAAAAACACTGAAAGGGTGACAAGACGCCTAAAAACCTAGTAAGTGGTAGGTGTCAGTTTTCAGGTGGGGTGGTGGTACGGTTTAATTTCTACGAAAATTTATTACTGCTTTTATTTATTCAATTACTAGGCATTGTACAAAAAGTCAAGTCAGGATTCAGGTCACTAAACTAATTATAGTGGCTTCATCGGAAAAATAACAATTTTTTGCACTATGTATAGCGGTAATGCCTGGATCCGGAAAGTATTGAATTGTCATCATTCCCAGAAAGCTGATGACCTCTGGTCGGTCTTTAACTTTCTGTGGTAAATCCTCAGTTCTAAGTTTCAGTAGTTTTTTTTCTTGCTTACGAGTGAGAAAAATCCGGAAACGAGGGCCCATCAAAAAATTACCTTGGTGTTTATAGAGTACCCAAGGAGAATAGCAAGTTAAAAAGTTTGTGGGATAAGCTTTTAAGTCTAAATCACTTCCGAAAAAAAATTAGGGTGAATTTGCCTTGGCGGAACCTATCTGAAACAATATTCCTGAGATATGTATAAAAGAATATTGTTTTAGATCCTCGATACTTTCCTGATTGAAATTATCCCTTGTATATGCAGTCCATATGGGTCTTTTTGCCTCTTCAGTATCTGCATTAATATCAATGAACTTATCCTCTTTGTCTACAAAGTGTAGATCGCAATGTACCAAGCTTGCTCCGGTTTGATCGAGAGCATAATTACTCTTTTGAGTCTAAGCTATGGCTCCATTTGCTGTAATGGCGGGCTATAACACAATTATTAGCATCAACACAGTTGTCATCAAAAAAGCTGGCAAGCTTCTGCAGAAAGTTCGTTTCACTATTTTTTTTTACTCCTTTTTTTTACTCCTTTGCTTGTGTTGCAGTTTAGAGAATTACTAGAAATAAGCCAGGAATGGATTTTTATTGCAGTAAAACCAATCACAATAAAAGCAACAAAACCATTCCTGACTGGCATAAGTGTGAAGTAGCCTGACTGTTACTAGATAAACTATATCCTCAAGTGTTCCCTGAAGTTTTGTCTAAGAAACTCGTTTTTAGAACTTCATAGTTCAACTTCCACTAGATAAACGATCAGGTGTAATTGAGGCTATGCTGCTAAATGAGTAGAGTTTCAAATCGCCCTTACTGGATAGGTAATCTCAAGACCATAGTTGCAAATCATATTCGCTCTCATAGGATGCAGTTCCCGTGCCTAAGTCCTGATTATTGGAACTCATGGCAATATCAATACTAGCTTTGATAAAGGGTTTATAAGCATCTAATGTTATAGGTTCAACTATGTCTAGTGATCCCTGTTTGTATCAAGTAAGCAAGACAAGAGCAGGCCAGAAAATCCTAAGTCAGCTCAAGCTATTTTAAGGTAAATACACCTGATCAATATATATTATCAACAGATACTAATATAAGTTGAATTTTGCCTAATAGCAATCTATAAAATTAATAGATTTCTAATATTAATTTTGGAACCAAATATTAACTTTTATATTAGATTTATATTAGATTTATTAGGACTTAGGCAGGTATTCTATATATAATGTACCGTTATCTTGAATTGTAAATACTATAACTAATTGTTTTTCGGATATATTTGGACTTTAGACAAAAAGAAAATGTAGTTAGCATAAATATTACGCTAACTACATTACCTAAGTGGTTTATATTAGTCACTTCTATTGATATTTTTTACTCTTGTTTATTCTCCACCTTGTTATCTACAATAACAGCTTGAGGTTTTTTTTTATTGAGTCTAAATACTTACTCAAGTTTTTACTTCTTTAAATACTATATTTTATCGTATCTACTTAGAAAATGTCAATCTACATAAAGATGTATGAATATCTGCGGAATGTCGGTGTTAAATTAATATCTAAAATTAGATGGAATTACCCTTTTAAAAGACGGGGGTTTTGTCCTGAAACTTGAGCCAATTAAACTATGAGTAATTAGGAGGTTCATTGATGTCAACTGGAAACTCTGGTATTTATTTGCATTCTATGATTATCACACACATTTCTCAGGCTAAAGTCAAAACTATCTTAGAGCTCGGAGCTAGTGATGCATTGACTCAATGACACTAGATCCTGCTTATGATGCTCCAGTTTATGGCTTTGAATGTCACCCAGATCCATTAGTCCTGTGTTTTGAAAACATAAAAAATTAGCCGGATATTTAATTAATCCCAAAAGCCTTTTGGAATCAAACGAACAGTTAGAAATTGAAATAAATTAACCTGAGAAAAGCATTTGATTCTAGCTCATTAATGAGGCTTGATATTTGTTCCTTTATGTCTTCTAGGTTATATCCTTTGCCTGACTCAGTTTGACTCTTAAATTTTAATTTATGCTACAAAATTTAGGACTTTTTGTAGATATTTTTCTCGATCTTCTAGCATAGGAAAATGAGCTGTATTTTCCATCACAATAAATTCTATATTTTCATTTAGTTTTGCTGCTTGCCTACCCATCTCTAAGGGAATTATCTGATCATATTCACCACAAATTAATAGAACTGGTACTGTTAATTTTTTAAATTCTTCTGGTAGCCATTCTGCTGCTTTTTTACTTACGGAAGTTAAAACTGTGCCATAGGCAGCATCAAAATCTGCTAAGAGAAAATCTTCTAAAAAAATATTACACATACTATTAGGCAGAGGTTTATGGAAAAATCTTGCCATAAAAATACGACCCATAAAAGGAATTTTAACTAACCATTTAGGGCGAAACATCACTACATAACGGCTAAATTTATGAAAGGCAGAAAAGCTTTTTTCGTCATATTCAAAAACACCACTACAGGTGAAAATTGCTTTTTCTAATCTCTCTGGATACATATTCAAAAATATAATAGCAATAGATGCTCCAGTTGAATGAGCAGTAATATAAACTTGATCTAAATTTAAAGCATTTAACAAAACTTTTAAATCTTCGGCATAAGTTACTAAGTCATAGTCATTAATAAGATTTTTTGTAGTTGAAGAAATCCTTTTTTCTCCTGTAGATTTATCTTTAGGTAAAGAAGTACGACCAAATCCTCTTAAGTCGTAAATTAGACAATCAAATTTATGGGAAAGTTCTTTCGCTGTGCTTTCCCAATATCTACCAGAACCTCCCCATCCGTGCAAAAATACCATTACTGGTTTTGATTTTTCTCTAGAGTTTGATGTCTTGATCCACTCATAGTAATGTTCAACACCGTTGATATTTATATAAGATGTTTTTTCTCCTATTTTCACTCTAACTAGCTCCTGATTTTTGATGATTTTTTTTTAATTTATAGATTATATAACAAAGTGAATTGCTATTACTCTGATTAAAATAATTACGCCTAATACTTTACTTTTTTATACTATTTATTAAAAAGTTTTTAGCTCGTATTAATAGCTGGGGACTTATCCCTACTTCTCTTAACAAGGGGACTAGGGGAGTAGGATATTAGTAAAGGTAAGTAATGTGTCTAATTCCTTACTTTTTTTTAATATTTATCAAAAACTTTTTAACCCCTATCAATAACCTGGGAGTAACCTCTAACCTTGACCAGGAGAGGAAGTAGTAAATATTTATAAAATTCACATTCACTTAACTATTGAAGAGCAATAAGGTTATTCTAATTATATTAATTACTTATTATATTAATTACTTAATAACTGAAGCCCTATCTAAATTTAGTATTAATATATGGGAATTAGTATATTCTGAATTTTTTGGGCAGGGTTGTTGAAAATTATCTCTATCAAAATAACTTTTGCAAAACCCTAAGTTTATTACTTTAAATACTGCTTAATTCTTCATGGTTTTCTAATATTTTTATGATAAATTCTTTGGCTGTTGCAGGTGTTGCTGTTTTGACTTCCATAATGTTTTGATGTAGCCACCAACCTCTAGTTGTTTGGGGCGATCGCCATATTTCTAAATGTTCTACAGATGGATAGGCATAAAAGTTTTCGTCCCCACTACTGAAAATTCCCCAACTCCAATGGGTGAAATGGTCGTGACTGACTTTATAGATGGGAAAATTTCCCTTGACAGGCATTCCCCATCCATCAATAGCTATAACAGCTTTTACTTGTCCCCCTCCTAGTTGCCAAGTCCAAGCGGCTCCTGTTGCTCCTACTACTCCTGCACTAAAGGCAATGAATAGTAATGGTGTATTTGTCCTTATCAATTTTGAGCTCCATAAAAATTTTGATATGTCAATGGTAGAGTAGGGGGTATAGTCTTGAGTTGGGCATACTAAGAGCTTTCCAGAATGAGAGAGGTTCTGCCAATTAATAGATAAACCTTCCAAGAATTGATCGGTTAGCTTTGGCTCATGTATTCCTGGGCAAATTACTATGGTCATATCAAAATTGAAAAATTAAAATTGAAAATACTATTTTTGTTCGATTTTAATTATTCTAGTAGACTGACACAGTATTAATTTCAGGAAATTATTTCCCATTACTCAAAAGTTAAAAGTTAAAAGTTAAAAATTAAAAGTTAAAAATTAAAAGTTAAAAGTTAAAAGTTAAAAGTTAAAAGTTAAAGGTTAAAGGTTAAAA
>JAGGDU010000121.1:23550-27013 GCA_018457135.1 Trichodesmium erythraeum GBRTRLIN201
TAAAAGTTAAAAGTTAAAAGTTAAAGGTTAAAGGTTAAAAGTTAAAAGTTAAAAGTTAAAAGTTAAAAGTTAAAGGTTAAAGGTTAAAAGTTAAAAGTTAAAAGCTACAGCGCTTTTTGTTGTTATCAAGTACAGCTACTAAATTATTTTCACTATTTACTCTGTACATCATTTTCCCGAAATATGCTGTAAAAGTTAAAAGTAAAAAGTTATGGATGAAGATTTTATTGACTTAAAACTGTCACACTAAATTAATTTCCGGAAATTATTTCAGCTCTCAAAACTTAAAAATTGTGGATAAATATTTTCTTGGCTTAAAACTGTGGCGCTAAATTACAGCATATTTCAGGTTTATGAGGTACGCCCACGGGTGCAAGATGCCCCCCACAACATCATTTTTCCCACATGAGCTGTAATTTCATGAAATTATCTCAGCTCTCAAAACTCAAAAGTTAAGAGTTAAAAGTTAAGGGTCAATAGATGAAAATTTCATCTGCTCAAAACTGTGAAACTACTGTATGAGAAAACTAGAGGAATTTTCTATCTACAAAAACTGACAAAGGAATATTGCTTTGGTTTCCTACCTTAACCAAAAAAATAAAGGGTGTATAGAGTCATTTTTTTCGAGAGAAACTGACAGAGAAACATAGTAAAATTGTTTCAAAATAAGTAAAATACAATAAAATAAATTTCTAATATTACTTTTTAAGAACCAACTTATATAATTAAAATTTATACTAGATTTTACTAAAGGCAGATTCTAACAAAACTTAAAAACTTTATATAATCTCAATTATTCGAGCACCCATCCCCCCGGTGGGGAATGCTAAACTAACTCAAGAGTCAAATTACTCATGTTCTTTAATTAAGTTAATTAATAAATATAACTAAAGGAGCAAAACGTGGTTACAACCCCAGAAAAAATTGAAAATCGAAAAAATTCTATATCTCCAAACCAAAACAGACAAGACAGAGTCGCAGTATTATTGATGGGATATGGCGAGGTAGAAAGCTATGAAGATTTTGCCAATTATAATGAACAAGCATTAAATTTACTGACCGCTAAGTTTGCTCCTGTTCCTACCTGGATATATCCTCCTTTAGCAAAGTTATTGGCTATTTTTGACCTCCATGAATGGAGTCATCAACATGGTAATTTTATCTCTCCTCATAATGCTATTTTTGAAAGTCAAAGAGCAGGAATTGAAAAAAATCTTCAAGATAAATGGGGCGATCGGGTTAAAGTTTTTAAAGCTTTTAATTTCTGCGCTCCCTACTTACCAGAACAAGTATTAAATCAAATTAAATCTGAAGGTTTTGATAAGTTATTGATTTATCCTTTGTTAGTAGTTGATTCTATTTTTACTAGTGGTATTGCTGTTGAACAAGTTAATAAAGCATTGGTAAAATTAGCAGATAAAAATGAACATTGGATTAAAGGTCAACGTTATATTCCTTCTTTTTATAATGAACCTGATTATATTAATTTAATGGCAAAAATGGTAGAAGAACAGATTGCTAATGATTTAGCGGTTGCTCATTTACCATCTCAAATTGGTATTGTTTTAACAAATCATGGCTGCCCTCATAAAGCTAAAGGTTTTACTTCTGGAATTGATGAAAGTCAAACACTTTATGAGTTGGTGCGGGAACGTTTAATTAATCGTTTTGCTTTAATTTCTGTGGGTTGGTTAAACCATGATACTCCACTTATTGAATGGACTCAACCAGATGCTAAAACTGCAGCTCAAAATCTGATAGAATTAGGTGCAACAGCTATTATATTTATGCCTATTGGTTTTGCTACGGAAAATCACGAAACCTTATTAGATGTTGAGCATATTATTGAAGGTTTGCGTCGAAAATATCCTGAAGTAACTTATCGGCAAATGCCTTGTGTTAATGACCGCTCAGAATTTTTGCAGATGGCTGGGGAGTGGGCCAATCTTTATATTGAGGAATTATTGAGTGAAAATGCTTTAGCTGTTAACCCTTCTTTGGCCCTAGCACAGGCAAAGTCGACTCATGGTCATAGTCACGATGGAGACCATGGTCATTCTCACGGCGATCATCACCATCATGGTCACCACCACCATCATCATCATTAGATGTGTCTAGAAAAGGTTCTAATTCTCTTATCTTGCTCTTTTTAAGTTGGCATTTTTGGAAAGCTATAAACTTGGAGAAGTTTTTACCAACTAGACAAAACCTCTTTATCCCTGGATGAAAAACTTTTCATCTAGGGTTTATCAATAGGATGGACTTGCTGAAACATTTCACCCACATTCCGCGCTTCAATTTGTTACATGAAAATTAGTATAAAGCCCGTAATTTGGTTCAGTATTTATACTATAAAAATTATCTTCATTTACCAAAAAATTTGGTTTAAAACCTCCTCCTTCTAGAGCAACTTTTTCACTTCTCCTCAATGGGGGAATAAAAGGTGAGGTTTGACTTCTATGCCTGGGGAGGGGATAAAGGCAGAGGTTGACTTTTGACTACCATATAATATCCAAACATTACACAATTTTATTGATCTAAACCTAATTTCTAGGCTAAAATAATTGAGCAACCTAATTAGAATTCAACAATATTAACAATTAACCTATAGTCAGTTGCACCCGCTCCTACAGGAAAAACTTCTAAATAATAAAAACCAGGATCTAAAATAGTTTGAATTTTCTCTTTGGTGATATTGCCCTCCTCGTTTGACTGGTTGAGTAGACTGCCATCATCATCATACAATTTAATTCCTAAGTCTTGAAAGAAGCCATCTACAATAATATTCACTGAACCTTCTTTTTTGACCTCAAAACGATAATGATCTACTGTATTTCGCTGTTGTCCTTCGGAGAAACCAATATCATCAACCTTGGTAATTTGCTCTAGCTCCAGAATTCCTATATCTACAGCATTTTTGAATTCATCTGGTACTGGTTTTTCGTCATCCCGAATAATACCCACTGCTTTTGCATCTGATAACTTACCATTTTTAGCGCCGCTGAGTTTCACCTGAAATTTCTCATCCTTTTCATCAACAGTATCTCCCAAAATAGGAACATTTACTGTCTTTTTCGTCTCCCCTGGTTGGAATTTCAGGACTCCCTTTTTCTTCAAATAATCTTTTCCTGACTTCGCGCTACCGTCAACAGTTTCATAATTAACTTTCACTACTTCACTGCTACTATTATCTAACTTGACCTCAAACTTCATGTTTTTCTCTCCCTGGTTTCCTTCAGTAATTTTGGCATCCCTGATGGATATTTGGGGAGTTATCTGATCTTTGGGAACCCCTTCGTCGTTATCAATAATTCTGCCGACCGCTGTTTTATCTGACAACTTACCATTTCTGGCACCGCTGAGTTTGACTTGAAACTGCTCGTTATTTTCATCAACCCGATCTCCCAAAATGGGAATATTCACTATCTTTTTCCTCTGCCCTGGTTGGAATGTCACCACTCCC
>JAGGDU010000122.1 GCA_018457135.1 Trichodesmium erythraeum GBRTRLIN201
TCCCAAAACTTTTTCAGTATGAAATTTTGCCGCAACCTACTTAGGATTGCTATATCAAGGATGAACATGCCACATTAATGCTATAAACATAGATAATCTTAGCTGTGAAATTAACCAATACTTGTTTTCTAATAGCTATGGTGGAAGCAAGGCACCAATGGGTTATTTGTCCAACTTTTCACTCTATTTTAATTAAGCCTAATCTTATTAAGTCTTTAACTAATATATGAATGCCATAGTCGGAATTATAATGGGCAGTGACTCAGACTTGCCCACAATGAAAGAAGCGATCGCTATTTGCGAAGAATTTAACATACCCTCAGAAGTCGCCATCCTATCAGCTCACCGCACACCCCAAAGAATGTTTGAATATGCCCAAACTGCCCATAAAAGAGGATTAAAAGTCATCATTGCCGGAGCAGGAGGGGCAGCACATCTACCAGGAATGGTCGCATCTTTAACGCCACTCCCTGTAATAGGTGTACCAGTACAAACTCGAACCTTACAAGGAGTAGACTCATTATATTCTATAGTGCAAATGCCAGGGGGAATACCAGTCGCCACAGTAGCCATCGGCAATGCCAAAAATGCTGGCTTATTGGCCATTCAAATCTTAGCATCCCACCAACCAGAATTATTAGAACAAGTGCAAAAGTACCGTCACACCTTAGCTGAGTCAGTAATAGATAAGCAAAATAAACTAGATCAAATTGGATATCAAGAATATTTAATATAAACTTAACCATTACACCAACTTATGATGGTAAAAAACTCACAAATACTTGTTATTGTAACTGGCAGTAACTGTTGTAGAAGCACCGCAAATACTACTGATAAATAAAAAAAGTAGCATTTGATACAGAAAGTTAAGACAATTAACAGTGCGATATTTTTTTTTGTAATCTAGCTAATTAACTCAGTCTAAAAAATGACATCTAAATTAAAGTTTAGGATCAACAAAACAAAAAACAGACGGTTATTATCAGCAAAATATAGCCGTTTCTTAGAACCGACAAAACTGATAAATTATCTAAGTCGGACAAAGTGGTTTTCCCCCACCAAATTAGCTTGCATACCTCTATTATGCCTAATTATCGCTCTGTGGGCAGGAGCAGCAAATGCGCAAGACCAAGAATTAACCCCAGAATATATAAAAGGGGTTTTAGATGCCATTTGGATTTTAGTAGCTTCAGTCTTTGTAATTTTTATGAATGCTGGTTTCGGAATGCTAGAATCAGGATTCTGTCGCCAGAAAAATACAGTTAATATATTAGCAAAAAACCTAATTGTATTTGCCATAGCCACATTAGTCTATTGGTCTATAGGATTTTCCATAATGTTTGCTGGAGACCATCCCTTTATTGGTGCAGGTGGTTTTTTTCTAACTGGAGAATCTAGCACCTATGGACTAAATCCATTTCCAGCAGGTTTGCCAGTACCTGTATTTTTCCTCTTCCAAGCCGCTTTTGCTGCCACTGCCGCAACTATTGTCTCTGGAGCAGTAGCAGAAAGAGTAGAATTTTTAGCCTTTTTACTTTTTAGCATATTAATCACAGGTATTTCATATCCTATTACTGGACACTGGATTTGGGGCAGTGGTGGTTGGCTAGGAGCAATGGGCTTCAAAGACTTTGCAGGTTCAACAGCAGTTCACTCAGTAGGTGGCTGGGCAGCATTAGTAGGAGCGTATATACTTAGACCTCGGAGGGGTAAATATGATGAAAAAAACCAACCCCAAGCTATTCCTGGCCACAACATGGGTTTTGCTACCTTAGGCTGTTTAATTCTTTGGATCGGCTGGTTTGGCTTTAACCCTGGTTCTCAACTTGCAGCAGATGAAAACGTGGTTTATATTGCTGTAACCACAAATTTAGCAGCAGCAGCAGGGGGAGCTACCGCAGCCATTACATCTTGGTCTAAAGATAAGAAGCCAGACCTTTCAATGATTATTAACGGAGTTTTGGCTGGCTTAGTCGGAATTACTGCAGGTTGTGATGGGGTATCTTACTTAGAAGCAGTAATTATTGGTAGTATAGCTGGTATGATAGTAGTCTTCTCAGTTTCCTTTTTTGACAAGTTGACAATTGATGATCCAGTAGGAGCAATATCAGTTCACTTGATCTGCGGTATTTGGGGTACTTTAGCCGTTGGTATTTTTGTCGAAGATACTAGTATCATAACCCAATTTATAGGTATTATCTCCGTTGGATTATTTACAGTTATACTCTCCAGCATTTTCTGGCTAGCTTTAAGAGCTACTGTCGGTATTCGTGTTCATCCAGAGCAAGAGTATAAAGGGTTAGATATTTCTGAACATGGAATGGAAGCTTATCATGGCTTTGTGAAAGAACCTGATTCCCTTGCAACTGGTGTTTCTCATGATCATATTCAGTAAAATAGTCAAAGCCTAGGTTTTTTAGATAGATATAGAAGCCATTTGGTATCTTTTTAAGCTAAATACCCTTACTAAAGTAACTAGCAGCTCAAGTAAATAATAGTATTTGTAATGGCTAACTGAGAATTACTTATGTTAACAATCATTAAACCCAAAAACTGTAAGGCTGATAATTAGAAAAAGATCTATCAAATGGATTCTATATACCTGGGAAAAACTTTAACAGAGTAAGGTAAGACAAAAAAACTCCCATCTCTATGAAGTGAAATCTTGCACACTACTCAAGCATAAAGTACTTGTCGCCGATTTTTGAGGTTAGTTAAACATTACTGATTTGATAATATTTATTCATATAAGTTGAGATATGCTAATCCGGCTTACTTATCAAATTTTATAGATTGTGGTAAAATTATACTATAGGCTTCAAAGCTTCAAGCTCAAACTACGGTTCTTGTGGCTATCAGAAAGACAATGACTGCAACAGCCATCACTTTAACTGGTGATGCCACAGAGATTCAAAGTTGATGACTTGTGCATTAGCTTTGTATCAGTTAAATGTTGCACTAATTGAATTCAGCTAAGGTGTTTACTTTCTCTA
Source organism: Trichodesmium erythraeum GBRTRLIN201 (assembly GCA_018457135.1). GTDB lineage: Bacteria > Cyanobacteriota > Cyanobacteriia > Cyanobacteriales > Microcoleaceae > Trichodesmium > Trichodesmium erythraeum. Next base: position 2,994 of record JAGGDU010000122.1, read on the forward strand.
GAGATTTTCCAGCATGGGTTTGGTTTTCTTTGGCTGCTAATGGGCTACTGTCAATGACAGTAGCTATACTAATTGTAACTGATTACAACTTGCCAGAAGACCCTCAAGTAAGTGCTATAATCACATCAACTACTACTAATAGTATTAAATCGAACAAACCCAGCCCATTATTTGGGGAAGCTCGAACAAAACTTCTAGCTATTGGGAGAAACCATAAATGGACTTATAAACAATGGGTGGAACAGTTGCAGCGAGAAGCGATCGCCGCAGCTAATAACCGTCCCGAACGTCTAACTATTTTAGTAGGAGATTCTTTGAGCCTTTGGTTTCCCTCAAAACTTCTTCCCTGGGATAGAAATTGGTTAAATCAAGGAATTTCTGGAGAAACAACAGCTGGTCTATTGAAAAGATTATACTTATTTGATAGTACCAGGCCAGAAACAATTTTTGTGATGATTGGGATTAATGATTTGTTAAATGGGGTGGATAATCAGAAAATTCTGGCCAATCAAAGAAAAATTATCAGTCAACTACGAACTGTTCATCCCGGAAGTCAAATAGTTGTCCAATCTATTTTGCCCCATAGTGGGGAGTTAGCTACTTGGGAAGGTCGCGATCGCCTCCTGCAACTATCCAATAGTCGTATCAGAAAAATTAATCGTAGTCTGAAAGCTTTAGCTGATGATGAAGGAGCATTCTATTTAAACCTTTACCCACTATTTACAAATGCTCAAGGTCTTCTGCGATCTGAACTAAGTACCGATGGCCTGCACCTGAATGATAAAGGTTATCAAGTCTGGAGTACAGCCATCAAAATGTATATCAAAATTAGACTGGAACAACCATGGTAAATAGTTGTAAGTATTATTTGTCAGTTTTTAGTGCTCCCTTATGCTCATTATAGAGCCTCATTGAATTGAGGATTTGTCAATCAAATTAATGAGATTTTCTTATTTATTTTGTCCAAAATTTTCAAATTCTACTCCACAAACTTTATGATCGTACTTAGTTAAAAAGTACTGTAAGATTAGAGAAATTTAAGTCAACTCTAATAAGAAAAAATAATGGATACAAAAGCCTTTACCAGAGCACTAAAAAAATCTGAAAATTATAACCGTCAAGGATTTGGTCATGCTCAAGAAGTAGCCACTCTAATGCAGTCTGCTTACAAAAGTAACCTAATCCAACAAATTCGAGAAAATAATTATACCCTACAAAGAGGGGAAGTTACCATTAAACTCGCAAAAACTTTTGGCTTTTGTTGGGGTGTAGAAAGGTCTGTAGCAATGGCTTATGAAACCCGTCAACATTTCCCTAACCAACAAATTTGGATTAGTTACGAATTAATTCATAATCCTTCTGTGAATCAGGATATGAAGGACATGGAAATTAAGTTTATTCCTGTAATTGATGGTCAAAAAGATTTCTCTGTAGCCGGGAATAACGATGTAGTAATTTTACCTGCTTTTGGTGCAAGTGTTCAGGAAATGCAAATCCTAAAGGATAAAAATTGCCAAATAGTTGATACTACTTGCCCTTGGGTTTCTAAAGTGTGGAATAGTATAGAAAAACATAAAAAGAAAAAATTTACCTCTATTATTCATGGTAAATATAGTCACGCAGAAACTATTGCTACTAGCTCTTTTGCTGATAAATATTTGATAGTTCTAAATATGACACAGGCCCAATATGTCTGTAATTATATTCTCAATGGTGGCAACCGTGATGAATTTTTAGCTAAGTTTAAGCAGGCTTATTCTGAAGGTTTTGACCCTGATTTGGATTTAGAACAAGTTGGTATTGCGAATCAAACAACTATGTTGAAAACTGAAACAGAAGAAATAGGAAAGTTGTTTGAACGAACAATGATGAAAAAGTATAGACCAGATCAATTAAACGCACATTATCAAAACTTTAATACTATTTGTGATGCTACTCAAGAGCGACAAGATGCAATAGCAGGCTTATTTAATGAAAAGTTAGATTTAATGGTAGTCATAGGAGGTTTTAATTCTTCTAATACGACTCATTTACAAGAAATGGCTATAGAAAATGGCATTCCTTCCTATCATATTGATGGTGCTCAAAGGATTTTATCTAGGAATAAAATTGAACATAAACCTTTAGGAAGAGAAGTGAAAATATCGGAGGGTTGGTTGCCTGAAGGTCCGGTAGTTGTAGGTCTCACTTCTGGTGCTTCAACGCCGGATCAAGCTGTTGAAGATACTATTAATAAAATTGTGGCAATGAAATTGGTTGTTATGAATTAAAAGCGTTTCCGAATTGAGCTATGAATTTCTCAACAAATGAGGATTTATTAACTTCCATATTTCTAGCATAGAAGCATTTTAGTGCCATACTTAAGGCAAATATTTGTGGTTTATAATTTGATCCTCATTCCTAAATTTGCCTTTGATGAATAAGGGATGAAACTAGAGCAAACAGGGAAATGCCAAAATTTAAAGTAGTACATTATTCACTTGTTTAGGTATAAAAGTCTACCTAATAGTTGAGGTTAGTGACAGGCATGAATTGTTGCGACAGTCGTAGCGATAGCCACTTCTCTCCCTACAGCTAATAGACCTCTCTTAAAATGCCCATTTAGGAACTGCGGAGTCAGGGTTTAAAAACATTTTATGTTGATATCTAATGATTAGATAGGTCAACAACAACTGCAAGAGTAAGAACTTCGTCATTATTAAGCAGAATTTGACATCCTCCTCGGCTATTAGGCACAGGAAAACAACCGAGTCACAGCCAGGAAGTTTCAGAAGCTACAGCTACTTTGGCTGTATTCTTACCCTTGGCGACCCGTCCATTTTTCATATTGTAAAAGCCTCAAAATAACATACTTTTTAAAAAAAATCAAATAAAAAGTTGCCCACTTATGGGGGAGGCTTTAAATCCAAATTTTCAGTAATTATAACGATGATAATTTTCTGCTACTTCTAAAAGACCATCTATAAGCCACCAGTTAATACCACCAGATACAACCCCTCCTAATATTAGAACCCATGAAGTTTCAGCCTTTGCAAATAATTTAGCAACTAGCTTTGTTATTGCGAATGAAGTCACGAGAATAAATAACTTGGCCTCTATGGGTAACTCCTGTAAATCTAGAACATTTGATACTCTAATTCTCATTCCTCATGTAGCGACAACTATCACATTGGCAAGGTAACAGTGATTCTTTCAAATAAGGATGCCATATGATTTCTCAAGTATCGGTACAGCTCCGTCGTGAACACCGGGAAAGTTATAGAAATTTCAAATCTAAATATTTTACAAAAACAGGACTTACTAAAAGGTAATATGTATATACTTATATAGTATATATAACTGGAGAGTACTACTACTTATATAGTATACATAACTGGAGAGTACAAAGTTCTCCTAAAAAACTACTCGGTTTAAAGGCTGAGAGGATTATAGAAATTTGCTTACAGAATTTATAATTATTTTGTTTTGAGGAAGTTTCTAAGCTTGAGATAGCTGTAAGCAAAAGCTCGTAATAGTTATTCCCAGAACTTCCCACTATCTAGTATATAACTATAGTTCAAAAACTATGTAACTTATGGTCTCTGCGTAAGTCCTCAAAAAAATCATGGGAAATTATGATCATAAGAGTTTATTTTCTTGTATGACTCCATCTTCAAGATAAGCCACTCTATCAGCATAACTAACTATCCTAGAATCATGAGTTACCATTAGCACAGTACAACCACCTTCTTTGGCTAGCCGGCGTAGTAACTCTATAACTTTATGGCCACTATGAGAATCTAAAGCTGCTGTTGGTTCATCGGCCATAATAATTCTAGGGTTTCCAGATAGGGCACGAGCGATAGCTACCCTTTGTTTTTGGCCACCGGATAAATCCCGTGGATGTAGTTGAGCTTGAGGAGCCAAACCTACCTGTTCCAAAAGCACTTGAGCTTCATGTTTTGCTGCCTTACCTTTGATACCCTTCATATTCAGAGCTACTTCTATATTTTCTGCTGCTGTTAATGCTGGAAATAAGTTAAATCCCTGAAAGATAAAGCCGATGTTTTGGAGTCTAAACTTGGCCAATTGATGCCTAGACATTTTGGTAATTTCTTGTCCCAAGAGACACACTCTGCCAGATGTTGGTGTTAATAATCCTGCTAAGATTGATAGTAAAGTAGTTTTACCAGAACCAGATGGCCCCATCAATAATTGCACATCACCCTTTTGTACTGTCAAGTCAATATTCTTGAGTACCTGGTAGGACTGCTGTCCTGTTTGGTAGGTCATTGTTACCACACAAGAGGAAATTGCAGCTATTCTTAAGCCAACAATATCTCTAGGGTTACAAAGATATAGGTTTTTAGTTTTAGTGGCAGCAGCCATGTACATATTGAAAGTAGTCATAGGTGCGACTTTTGGTAAGGTAGAGTGTTTGGGGAACATGAGGAATATACCTCTAATAGATAGTTCGCGCGCGTAGGATATTTCTATTATTTTTCTTTGAGTTGCCTATAGCCTTTAGTTTAATCTTCCTAAATTGAATCTCTCTGTTAAAAATGAATTTAATATGAGGGGTTAATTTAAGTTGAATGGCCTTTAATATCAAGAGAAACTGAGGCAATTTATTTATATTGTATTTTAGCTTACTAAGTTTTAAGGTAATTAAGAACACTTAAAACTTAGATTAAAATTACTAGAATTTGTCTAAGAATCTACTCAGAAATGATTTAGGATAAATTCTAAGTTGTGTTTGACTTACTTAACACATTTTTTTTGAGTTATTTATGTTTGATTTTTAGAATTTTACTGGTTTCACCTCCATCAACATAATAGACATTAAGAAAAGATAAATTTTTCCTGTTTTGGAGTTACAACCAAGTACTTTTATTAATTTTGAAATTAAAATATTTATATTTTTTAACCGTTAATTAATAGAATGAACTTGGCAAATTTAAAATTTTAGTTATTAACACTATTAATAAGTCTACTCTATTATTTAAATTATTTCAATTAGTTGAGTCATAATACTTAGGCTAAGTCTAGTCCCTAGAAAAATCGTTTGTAGGTATTGTCCTCGTAAATTAATAAAGAGTTTCTTGATTGGGTATAAAAACAACTAATTATTAGTGTATCTATATAACTAAGATAGCATAGTACAATGTTCTGGTTAACAATAAATTATCGTATAAAAAATAGCAGATATTAATCTCTGATAGTGCTTAAATTGTATATACATTTTTGGGAAAAATAAAGAATGTATGGTGATCCTATTTCAGTGATAATATTTCGGTGGTAGTTAGGTAGGGAAGTTGTCGGAGATACGGCAAATAAAAAATTATAACTTAAAAGGTTTCCCGTTTAAATTAACTATTATAAAAATTTTTATAACTTTTTTTTGTCAATTTACTTTCTGCTAAACTGTTGTAATTAGTCGATAATATCCAGATATCTCAATATTTTTATGATAGTAACGTTTTTATTAGAAATTGGTACAGAAGAATTACCGGCAAATTTTGTCTATGAAGCCATACAACAGTGGCAAGAACTTATCCCGATGACCCTCAAAGAAGCATTCCTGACAAATGATTCAGTTAATGTGTACGCTACACCTAGGCGTTTAGCAGTGGTAATTGACGCTTTGCCAACTAAACAACCAGACCGAGAAGAAGAAATTAAAGGACCTCCGGCTAAGGCGGCTTTTAAAGATGGTAAACCTACTAAAGCGGCAGAAGGATTTAGTAAAAAACAAGGAGTACAACTTAATGATCTACAAATATGTACTACAGAAAAAGGTGATTTTGTTTTCGTAAATAAAAAAATTCAGGGTAAACCAACAGCAGCAATTCTGACAGAATTAATACCAAAATGGATCGATAAACTAGAAGGTAAAAGATTTATGCGTTGGGCAGATGGAGAACTTAAATTTCCCCGCCCTATTAGATGGTTAGTAGCATTGTTAGATGATGAAATCTTGCCGATAAATTTAGATAATGGTTCGCAGAAAATTACAAGCGATCGCTTCTCTTATGGTCATAGAGTTTTGCATCCTAAATTAATAGAAATTTCTCAAGCAAAAAATTATGTGGAAGTATTGAAAAAAGCCTACATTGAAGTAGACTATAAACAAAGAAAAAGCAAAATTGAACAACAAATAAAAACTGCAGCTGAAGAAATTAAAGGAAAAGCAGAAATTTCGGAAGAATTATTAGCAGAAGTCACAAATTTAGTAGAATGGCCAACAGTAGTAATTGGAAAGTTTGATGAAGAATTTTTAATTTTACCTGGGGAAGTAACAACAACAGTAATGGAGACACATCAACGTTACTTTCCTGTTTTCAAATCTACAAAAACTTTTAAAGACATGGAGTTGTTGCCATATTTTATTACCATTTCTAATGGCGACCCAGAAAAATCAGAAATTATTGCTATAGGGAACGAAAGAGTAATTAAAGCGAGATTAGCAGACGGACAATTTTTCTATAAAACAGATTTAGCTAAACCATTAGAAAGCTATTTGCCTGAATTAGAAACAGTTACATTCCAAGCCAAATTAGGCTCAATGAGAGAAAAAGTTAAACGTATTGTTAGTATAGCTAAGTTAATTGCTGGACAGTTACAAATAACTCAAGAAGAATCCAAAAATATAGAAAGAGCAGCTCTTCTTTGCAAAGCTGACTTAGTAACTCAAATGGTTTATGAATTTCCTGAATTACAAGGAGTAATGGGAGAAAAATATGCTCGCGCTGCTGGAGAAACTGAAGCAGTGGCAACTGCAATTTTTGAACATTATTTACCTAGAGGTGCCGGGGATATTTTACCCAAAACTATTAGTGGTCAAGTTATAAGTTTGGCAGATAGACTTGATACTTTGGTAAGTATTTTTGGATTAGGAATGTTACCTACAGGTTCCGCGGATCCTTTTGCTTTACGTCGGGCTGCAAATGGGGTGGTTAATATTAGTTGGTCAGCTAATTTGCCATTAAATTTACATCAGTTATTAGAAGAAATTGCTACAAATTTTTTCAAAACTTATTCCCAAACAAACTCAGATTTATTAGCACAGTTATCTAACTTTTTATTGCAGCGAATTAAAACTATTTTACTGGAGGAAAAAAATATTGATTATGATTTAGTAAATGCGGTTTTAGGCGATAACGATGCTGAATATAAAGAAAGAGGATTAAAAGATTTATTAGATGTGCGTAATCGGGCAATTTTCTTACAAAATATTCGGCAAAATGGTATGCTTGGTAAAATATATGAAACTATTAACCGTTCAACTCGCTTAGCTGCTCAAGGTGAGTTGGATAAAATACAACTTAAGCCTTTAAAAGTTATAGATTCAAAACTGTTTAAAAGTGAATCAGAATTAGCTTTTTATAATGCTTTGGTTGAGTTAGTTCCTCAAACAGAAATATCTCAAAAAACCAGAAATTATCAACAATTAGTCGATGCCTTATTGAAAATAGCTCCTACAGTTAGTAATTTCTTTGATGGGCCTGACAGTGTATTGGTAATAGACCCTGACCCGAAAATTAAAAAAAATCGCTTGAATTTATTAGGTTTACTCCGCAACAATGCTAGAGTGTTGGCAGACTTTGGCCAAATAGTGAAAAATTAAGGTAGAAGCTATAGCTGAAGTCAGAGGTTAAATTCTTGCTGTAAATGTATTTTAAGAATTTGAAAATATCCGCGCTAATAATGGCGAGTCTTATAATATTGAAATTTGTTCCTAAGAAGCTTTCCTAGTAATTTGTCTAGTTGATTTTGAAAGAGCTTCCCCAGTTTCCAGAATAAATTGTTATTTTTAATAATAGATATCTAGAGTTAGTACATCTATTGTCCAATAGAATAAGGTTTGTTGCAGGTCAACACAGAAGTACAGGAAGTAAAGAAGTAGGTCAGCGCAGATAAATGGCTTGGTCACTAAGTCCAGTATAGTAAGAATAGTCCCCTAATTCTTTGGTCTAGGTATGCGCCCACTTATCCGATCCATACAGGAGCTTGAGCCACCGAACTTCTGGTACTTCTCGTACTGGGCAAAATTTGGCTAAAGTATAATTTGTATGAATGCTTTAAGAATTAATCAGCAAGCCCTATCTCGGAAAGAACCGAATTGAAAGGTTGGCCTGAGTAAATTCTGGAAGTATTAACTCAGTAAGGTGCTCTAAATAGCTAATATAGTAGTTAAAGTATAGGGTAGAACATTCCTAAATGTTGAAACTCACCTAAAAGGTTGCTTCTAGTTTAATAGGGTTAAGATAAGACGAAAATTTATAAGGTATCGAAGCATTAGAGTAACTCTTAAAATAGACAGAACTGCAAAAAAAAATACTTAAGTGAACCGTATTGACTTCGTGCTTTCTGACTTCTGAGTCCTGTTATAAATACTGCTCCGGCTATCCTTAAAAATTCAAAATAATAAGGCCTGGAAATTTGTTCTTCTTAGAAAATTCACTATGTCAAAAGCTCATATTATTGGTTTCGGAAAATCAGGTGTAGCTGCTGCGCGACTACTGAAAAAAAATGGTTGGGAAGTTGAATTGAGCGATCGCAATACTTCCGACTCCTTGCAGCAAAAAGAAAAGCAGTTAACTCAAGAGGGTATTACTGTTAAGTTAAATTATTCATTTGAACCAGAAACCTCTCTAGATTTAGTCATTGTTAGTCCTGGTGTTCCCTGGGACCTACCTGCATTGCAACGGTCTAGAGAAACTGGAATTGAAACAATAGGGGAAATGGAGTTAGCGTGGCGATATCTCAAGTCTTCCTCCTGGGTGGGTATTACCGGTACTAATGGCAAAACTACTACTACTGCTTTAACTGCTGCGATTTTTCAGACGGCCGGATTGTATGCCCCTGCTTGTGGTAATATAGGATATGCTGCTTGTGAATTGGCCTTACAGGACACTCTACCGGATTGGGTAATTGCAGAAATAAGTAGTTATCAAATTGAGTCTTCCAATACTCTAAGTCCACAAATTGCTGTATGGACTACTTTTACTGCGGACCATCTTAGTCGCCACTACAATTTGGAAAATTATTTTAATATTAAAGCTGATTTATTAAATCGCTCTCAAATACAAATTCTCAATGGTGATGACTACTACCTTCATGAAAATGCAGCACATCTTTATCATAATTCTTACTGGACAAGTATTCAGGGAAAAGCTAATTTAGTGGCAGATGTGACTAGAGGAATTTATCTTGAAGATGGATGGGTAGTAGCTTTGCAGGAAAAAATAATTCCTGTGGAGTTGTTGCAAATGTTGGGAAGTCATAATCAGCAGAATTTATTGATGGCAGTGGCAGTGGCGAAGTTTGCAGGGATAGAAAATGAGGCGATCGCCGAGGCGGTGAAAAATTTTCCTGGTGTCCCCCACCGTCTAGAATATATTTGCAGATGGAATGGAGTAGATTTTATTAATGATAGTAAAGCTACAAATTATGATGCTGCAGCAATGGGTTTAAAAGCTTTAGTAGCACCTATATTATTGATTGCTGGTGGTGAAGCTAAAGAGGGTAATGATAATGATTGGTTGCGACAAATTAAGGAAAAAGTTGTTTTTGTTTTGTTAATTGGTAGTGCTGCTGAGTTTTTAGCTAAGAGATTACAAAAGATTAATTTTCTGAATTATGAAATAGTAGAAAATATGGAACGTGCAGTAATTAGAGGTGCAGCATTGTCAAAAAAATATGATGCTAAGACTGTGTTATTATCTCCCGCTTGTGCTAGTTTTGACCAGTATCAAAATTTTGAAGAAAGAGGAGAAGTTTTTCGCCAGTTATCTTTAGGATTAAACCATAAGAAAAAAAATGACATAAGGTTTGGTTCAAGCAGAATTTAAACAAATAGTAAGTATTGAGGAAAAATCTATAGCATCTGCAACCCATAAAAAATTTTTTTCCAATGTTATCATTTTTGTGGGGATATTAAACAATTTGACAACCACGAATGGTTAAAATAAATTGGTTTACAAGAAATAAATTTGGTAGTAGGATGTTCTCCGTGTTAGGGTTTTTCAGTAGCAGGAAAAAAAAATCTATATGACCTAAGAAATAATTTATTTGGAGAGTTTTTGAGAGTAGTTTCTGAAGTTTGTCTTTGGTATGTTGTTATGGAAAATGTGCCAGGAATTATTACTATGAGAAAAGGTGCTGTGAAAAATGATATTTATCAAGAATTTTTCGATATTGGTTATTCTGATTTATCTGTAGAAATTTTAGAATCTGCTGCCTATGGAGTAACACAAATTCGTCCTATAAATTTTTTTATTGCCAATTAATTTGGTAAGGTTAATTCTTACCCAAAACCTCAACTATTACCTCACCAATATAAACCAATAGAATCAGCAATTTCTGAACTTCTAGAATTAACTCCTATTCCAAAAATTAATCATCAGTGGAGTCGACATTCACAGGAATATATGGAAAGACTTGCTTAAGTAACTCCTGGTGGTTATTTATATAAAACTTATGCTGATGGTTTACTTAGCTTCACCCGAAGCGGAATTAATGGAAACAGTGTAACTTTCGATAGTCCGAATTTCTTCTTTCAACTACCCAACTTCATCTGAAGTAGAATTAATGAAAACCTTAATATCCATCAGAAAAGGAAGCTCCAACAAAGAATGCTACTCAGCTTCGTCTGAAGCGGAATTAATGGAAATACTGGAAAAGTCAAATATATTATTAGTGGTGATATAGCAAATCCAACAACTAGAGCGAACTAATGGTATAATCCTATAACAGAAGTGTCTCGGAGATTAACGACAGAATAAATTTTTCAAGGTTTGGAGGCAAACTGAAGCCACAGTTAGGTTGGTGGTTAGTTATGTCAATGGGATTTTCGTTCATAGCTGCAAGAGTAACACAACAACACAAAAATCTAGTTTAGCGATCGCTCCCATCGTTGGTATTACTTGATCACTTTCCCCACACTTTCTTGATGTATTAACCCAAATCTGATGTTTTCATGATATTTTTCTAACAAGTAGAGATCATATTTTTAGCATTAGAGTTCTTCAAAAAATATACTCGTCAAATCAATTTTTATTCATAAATTATCAATTACTTCTCACTATTACAGCGATACCTCCAAACCTTCTAACCTTCTGATGTTTTTTTTATAATCCTTCTATTTCTGAATCTTCAATAACTTGCAAACCTCTAGGGTCTCCCACTCTTAACAAAGATGATTTAGCATCTTCGCGTACACCCATATCCTCATCTTCCTCTAATGCTTCTATCAAAGCATCAATTGCACCAGCATAAACAATATTAGAAGGTAATTCGCGACATAACTGACCAATAGCCCATGCACAATTACTCCGCACTACAATCATTGAGTCTCGTCGTAAACCTTCAATTAACGGTGGTATTGCTCCTACTACCACCTCATAACTTACTTTAGCCATTTGCCCTAAAGAACTAGCAGCCCATAAACGTACTGCCGGAATATCTGTTCTCAAGGCATCGACCAAAGGTTCCAGGGATCGTTGATCGCGACAATTCCCCAAGGCCCAGACAATACCTTTACGAACATAGCCATTAAAGTCCAAATTTAATTGTGCAATTAGGGGTTCCACAGCATCTGGACTAGGGTTTCGGCCCAAAGCATAAGCAGCACTTACCCGTATTAATGGACAATCATCCTTTAATAACTGAATTAACGGGGAAATAGCTCGTTGATCCTGAAGTTCACAGAAAACCCGAGTAGCCATCATCCGTTGGGAAGATTCTGAGGATGTCAGCAATGGTAAAACTTCCTCTGGATCTGGCTTCAGGACTTCTTCTTCTCCAATATAGTCCAGAGGACTTTCTGCTATTGACTCAATATTTGTTAAGTTAAGGTCTTTATTATGCATAAAAGTAATTTTAGCAAAAAATTCGGTTTAAAGCCTTATCCATAAGTGATAAACTTTTTAGTTTTTTTTATACATATGTTATGATATTATTGACTGCTCTTTGGTGAGTAGTTCAAGACAAAAAACAGACAATGAAGATAAGTATAGCCTACTCCTCCAACCCTCTTGTGGAAGTTTTTTGAAAGTGAGTGAACAGTCTATAGAGCCTAGAGCCAGGAACTTTCACCCGTAAAACTTTAAATCGTCCTTGAGCTTCACCTCGGTAAGTATTTCTCTCTATTTTCCTGCCTCACAGCTGGGGAGAATGTTAAAGCAGTTCTTATTAGTAGTAAGTGGGGACATTCTTCCTACTCTCTCTTTTAGTCCGTGCTGCGAATTGAATATCTGTGAGTCCTCTATCTGACCTCTCGAATTCTGGCTGCTGAGTTCATCTATACCCCGTTAGTTCCACCACATTAATTACCAAATATGCTGTATGACTTTTTGAGTCTTAAGTTTCTGTCGCCAATTCTTGAACTTAGGTGGAATTCTTGAAATACAAATATATCCAACTACTAGATCCTAACTAATTCCCATCTCTGTTGAATTCACAGTTCTGAGTTCTTAGTTCTCAGTTTTATCCTTACTCAGAAGGTTTACTCAACAAACTCTACAGCGCATTTAAGATAAATAAACCACAATAATACAATCTACTATTGACATTATCTTCGGTAAAGTGAAGCGATCGCTTCACTAATAATTAGACTTTGAGCTGCTGAAGTTCGGGCGTTGCCAAAATTTTGTGGTGCACCGTGTACTAAAAATCTAGTAATTAATGTTTGGGGTAACTCTTGAGTTGCTCAAATGGGTATGACAAGTCTGTATTAACTTTGGACATATTGTTTATGATCATTAGTGATAGCTGTATCTACAACAATACCCAAATAAGTATTTAACGTTCTATGGAAACTAGTATACTGGTAACAAAATGCCTACTGTTTTTCCTGGTTAAGATAACAGTCGGCACCGAGACAGAATATATATAGTAATTTCTATTTGAGTTGGGTAAAAAAACTAGCTACTTTTAGGAAAAAGGCAAGAGGTAATAGATAAGAAAGTTTCCCAGACCTTTTTACTTTTAGTAAATAACCAACTCTTATTTTACATCTCAGAGTGAAAATGTCATATTATGCTTACTTTAGAACTATTTATTCAAGAACTTTTGAAATTGTTGCATAGCCACAACACCAATATTAAATACAGCCCAACCAGCAGCAGCAAGTATAGGTAATAGAACAATTAACAAGCGAAAGTCAAAATCCATTTATTTTTCTCCTCAAGACTTAAAAGTATCTTTCTTTATTGTTTAATCTATCGCAATTTGAATTTTATGTTAAGCTTTCTCATCAAAAAATTTTCATATTCTTAACTGGTGAGTAAGAGTATTCCCTAGAAAAGGAAGACCCAAGAAGAAAAAAAGAAAAAGGTTAATTATTAATACAGCAGATGTCATCAAGGATAAAACACAACCATAGTATTACAAAATTTTCACCTTACCCTAATGTATTTCCTTCAATTAACTTTTTAATTTTGACAATACTAACTAAACCCAATATCAGTTCCTTTACCAGAATGAACCAAAGCTAACTTTTCATAATGTTCAGCGTGTTTCAGTAAATTAGTAACCTCTTGCTCCGAAAGATCTCTCACCTTTTTTGCAGGTACCCCGACTACTAAACATGAAGGAGGTACATCCTTAGTTACAATAGACCCAGCTCCAATTATACTACCTGCTCCGACTCGTAAACCATTCAAAATTACAGCTCCAATACCAATTAAACAACCTTTTTCTATATGGGCCGAGTGAATCACAGCTCGATGTCCAACTGTCACATAATCTTCTAAAACAGTTACTAACCCGGGGTCTCCATGCAAAACTGCCCCATCTTGAACATTAGCATGGTTTCCAATAATAATCTTTTCCACATCCCCCCGGACTACAGTTCCGTACCAAATACTGGCTCCTTTACCTACTTCTACTTTTCCTATAACTGTAGCGTTATCTGCAACAAAAGCGGCTTTCGATAAATCTGGAGAAGGCCAAAAAAAGGGCTGGTTTGACATTACTTTATTAATATTTATCAATATTATTATAATTGTAATTTAATCATCATTAATTACCTACTTTATAATTTAAATCATTATAGGTATCCATTACATCAACTATGACATAGCTGATGTCAGGTAGGGTGATTCTTAGATTAATCACCTAAAGAAGTTAAATTCCCAGCACAGACTAAATTTAAGAGGCGCGAAAATATCTACCATGGCCCTAGTGGCTACTATAACTGATAATTAATAACTGAAATGACCCAATTTTCTATTGACCCCCTTCTCAATTATCCAATATTTGGCCCTGAAATCCAGTGCCCCCACTGTTGCCAGACCATTCCAGCCCTCACCTTAACAGATACTTATTTATGTCCTCGTCATGGAGCATTTGAGGCTGACTCAAATACTGGTAAATTAGTTCATCTTCACTCTGGCCGTAGCTGGCGTCTCTGGAATGACCAGTGGTATCGGCAACATGCCCATGCTGATGGGATTAGATTTGAAATACATGAGGCTTTAGACCAATTATATACTCAAGGATATCGGGCTACTCGTGTAATTATTGCTCAAAGATATCGAAACTTAGTTAATGCTTATTTGGAACGGAGTACCTCCTGGCGTCATGATTCCGACTCTTGTCAACCAAAACTTTATGGTTTACCTGTAGAATTTAGTCCAGACCCACAAGATGAAGCTTGTTGGGAAGTAATTAATTTTAAATTGGAGAAAGAACAAGGGGAATTAGCTAGGTATCCTTATTTTCGGTTGTTTGAATAACTTTACTTTGAGTAGCTTTAAGGTGGAGAATTAATCTGGAAATCAAGTTAAAATATTAAAATCAATGCACCATGCCTCAATTAAGACTGCTGATATTCATAAAGCGATCGCTTTCTATGAAAAATTAGGTTTTACAGTCTGTGAACGCTTTACCACAGGCTACACTTTAGCATGTTGGATGGAAGGATTAAATAGTATAATTGAACTAATTCAAGTTCCTGAACCATTAACTGTATTTGATGCTTTTGGGGATGAACATTATGTTGGATATTATCATTTATCATTTGATTTAACTGAAAATATTCCAGATTTACCTAGTTGGTTAAATGCATTAAAAGAAAAGTTTGATTCAGCAATAATAGAACAACCAAAAATGTTTCAACCATTAAAAATTCTCTTAGAACCTACTCAACAAATGATTGGAAATAATGTTTATGAGGTAACTTTTATTGCGGATAGTGATGGTTTACCTCTAGAATTTCTTAGGAAATTAAATTCCTAGGTATTTATCTATCAAAATAAAACTTGTATTCAAGTACAAAAAAGTGATTTAATATGAACAAGTTTAATTCTTCTAAATTATAGATTCAACTTAATTATCATTAGGGTTTATTTATGAAAAAGATTAAACTTTATCTATTTAATTAGACTTTAAAACTTGATAATTACTATATATTTTTGAGCTTTAAAACAAGATTTAATATAGAGATGATTAAACAAAAAATTCGTCAATGGCACAAAGTATTTGCTCCCATAGTTTTCCTACCATTATTTGTAACTGTAATTACAGGAGTAGCTTACAGACTAGGTAGAAATTGGTTTGGATTATCCAAAGACCAAGCACATATTTTAATGGTAATTCACGAAGCTGGATATCTTGGTGAAAAAATTAAACCTTTTTATGTACTATTAATTGGTATCGGCTTAATTTGGATGTTAGTAACAGGTATTATGATTAGCGGTTTATTTAGTAAAAAGAAACCAAAAAAGAAGACAAGTTTAGAAGTTAATTTAACAGATTCATAACTAATAAAAGTAAATAAAATTAACTTAAAATTATACTGTTGTATGATCTAATATAGATACCAATAATCAAGATTAACTATCTCAAAGATCCTGACTTATAATAAGTTAATAACTAGTGTCAAAAAATGAAAATTTTTAGAAATAAACTTACAAATGCTTTCATACCTAAGCCACGCCCTGTTAACAAAAAACAACAACGTCGTGGTATAGAAATTAAATCTGAAAAAGAAATAGAAATCATGCGACAATCATGTAAAATTGTCGCAACGGTACTCAAAGAAATTTCTCAAATTGTTAAACCAGGAATGACTACTGCAGACCTAGATGCTTATGCTGAAAAACGTATTCTGGAAATGGGAGCAATACCAAGTTTTAAAGGTTATCTAGGTTTTCCTAGTTCTATTTGTGCCAGTATAAATAATGAAGTTGTACATGGTATTCCTAACAAAAAAAAGGTTATTCGGACTGGTGATGTTTTAAAGGTAGATACAGGTGCTTATTATCAAGAATTTCATGGGGACTCTTGTATTACTATTGCTGTAGTTGAAGTTGCTCCAGAAGCAGCTAAATTAATTCGCGTTGCAGAGGAAGCAATGTATAAAGGTATTGAACAAGTAAAGGCAGGTGCTTATCTACTAGACATTGCAGGGGCTATTCAAGACCATGTGGAAACAAATGGTTTTTGTGTGGTTGAGGAGTTTACTGGTCATGGTGTGGGCAGAAACTTGCATGAAGAACCTGCAGTATTTAATTTTCGGACCTTAAATTTACCTAATGTTAGGCTCAGAGCAGGTATGACTTTAGCTATTGAACCTATTGTTAATGCTGGTTCAAGGTTTACAAAGATTTTATCTGATAGATGGACTGCTGTTACTCTTGATAATTCTCTTTCTGCTCAGTTTGAGCATACAGTATTAGTGACAAATACTGGTTATGAAATTTTAACTGCTCGCTCTACTCCGGATAGGTAATACAAAAACAGAAAACAGAAAACAGAAAACAGAAAACAGAAAACAGAAAACAGAAAACAGAAACCAGAAAACAGAAACCAGAAAACAAAAGCTCAGTTTTTATTATAATAGATGTCAGTATGATTTAGATATCTTTGCAGAAAGTATTAAGCTAGCTACAAGTTTTATACTACTTAGATGTTAGTAATTTTAAGTCTAAATGAACTATACCTCTTTCAGTTTAAGTATAAAAAGATAAGAGTCTATTAATGTTTATTTTATAAATCAGCTTGAATACATCTGGTTTCTTAGCAACAGAAGAATACAAAACAAGTCAATATTCTGGAATATCTTAAGCTAAACCTGGTTTTGCTTTGAAATATACAACTCATAAAAAAAAACTTTAGTCAAGTGTAGTAAACAATATATTTTGTTCATTCCATTAATGATAAAAATTAGCTAAATTAGAACTAAAAATAATGAGTAAGGATAATCTATATTGATCATATTATTTTACTTAAGATAAAAATGAACTAGAGGAAAAATTAAAAATGTCACAAGTGTCAGGAAAAATATTATTAGTAGATGATGAACCAGGGTTACGCGAAGCCGTACAAGCTTATTTAGAAGATAGTCATTTTAATGTAGATGTTGCTAGTAATGCTAATGAAGGATGGGATATACTGGAGAAAAATTTACCTGATTTAGTAATTACAGATGTTATGATGCCTCAAGTAGATGGTTATCAATTTCTGCAAAAATTACGAGAAGAACCAAGATTTAAAGCTTTACCTGTAGTGTTTTTGACTGCCAAGGGGATGACTACAGACCGCATTCAGGGTTATCAGGCGGGTTGTGATGCTTATCTTTCTAAACCTTTTGACCCAGAGGAGTTAGTAGCTATTGTCAATAATTTGTTAGAGCGTCGAGCATCAGCACAAACAGCTAATGGAGACGAAAAAACTTCGGATATTGCTGCTCTAGCAGGTCAAATTGCAGAAATAAAGGCAATGTTGATGGGAAAAAATGCAATCGCTAAAACTACTTCAGTGATCAAAATAGATTTGACTCCAAGAGAACAGAGTGTTTTAGATCTGGTGGCTAGAGGGCTAATGAATAAGGAAATTGCTAGGGATCTAAGTACCAGTGTTCGGAATGTGGAAAAGTATGTGAGTAGACTATTTACTAAAACTGGGACGAATAGTCGAACGGAGTTAGTTCGCTATGCTTTAGAGCATGGGTTGACTAATTGATATAGCACTACAGGTAAGTCAAAAGTTAAAACTAACTGCATAACTAAAATTCTTGACCTATTCTAATTATGACAGGCTTTCTGGAAGTTTGATGGGTGAGGGTAGGAGGGTTGGTCGCTATGATCGGAGCGAAGAAATAGAGGCAGAAATAAATAAGGAATTCCAGAGGATGCGTCGAAAGTGTTTTCTTTGAATACTTCTGCTTGACATAGCTCAAAATTGAGGATTTTGCTCCGTTTGTTCTACAAACTTATACCTTTTTTGCACGAAAAAAAGCTCAAGCATTTATCTGTAAATTTTTTTAGTCTTGGAAGATTAGCTGATTTTATTATCGCAACAATGAGGCTAATTATGGACATATTGTAGTAGGAATTTAAGTACCACCATTAACAGTAACTGAATGGTACGTTTTTTCTCCAAAGCTTAGGTTATCCATCTTGGTAAGAACGCCAAAATACAGTTGATAAAAGGTTCTTAGTCTATTTCAAGAAAGTTTTTGTGCTTAACTGCTCCCTAATATGATAGTGTATATACTGTTTCGTCTTCTACTAGTTACTTGTTAGTCTTGTAAAAATAGTGTCGCTATTTGTTGTAACTCTCTTTGTCTTAAAAGGGACATATCAAAAACCGTGATTGGTTTACTACTGACGGCTATTTTTCTGAGGCTAATAAAATTTGCTTTAATTTAGTCAAAATGGCATAAATTTCTATCCATTTTCTCTCTATTAATTCAGCAGAGCTAGAAGTAATTTATGGAAACTTAATCTGCTCCATACCACTTGTGAAAGATGAAATATCGGTCATACTAGATAAACTGAAAAAATTTAGTGCAATCAAATACTGTTCTTGATCAAACAAATGATACAAAGTCCATAGAGTTGCCCTTTACTCTTCAAGAGGTGAAAGCAGCTATTCCTGCCCACTGTTTTAAATCTTCCCTCTGGAGGTCTCTTAGCTACTTCTTTCTGGATATTGGCATTATCGCAGGTCTATATGGTATTGCTTACAGTTTAGATTCATGGTTCTTTTTTCCCTTCTTCTGGTTAATGCAAGGAACTATGTTTTGGGCTTTATTTGTAGTCGGGCATGACTGCGGTCATGGTTCTTTCTCAAAATACAAATGGGTTAATAATTTAGTTGGACACTTGTGTCATACTCCTATTCTCGTGCCATTCCATGGTTGGCGTATTAGTCATAGGACTCATCATGCTAATACAGGAAATATTGAAACTGATGAAAGTTGGTACCCAGTTTCTGAGAGCAAGTACAATATGATGCTCTGGTATGAAAAGCTATTTCGCTTCTATTTATTGTTATTAGCTTATCCTCTCTACTTATTTAAGCGATCGCCTAACCGCGAAGGTTCCCACTTTGTCCCCAACAGTCCTTTATTCCGTCCCCATGAAAAATCGGATGTTTTAACTAGTTCAGCACTGTGGATGTTAATGGTAGGTTTTCTCGGTTGTCTAACTTATCAATTTGGTTGGGTCTTTCTAGTAAAATATTATCTAGTTCCTTATATTATATTTGTTATCTGGCTAGATTTAGTAACTTTCCTACATCATACTGACTCAGATATTCCTTGGTATCGTGGAAAGGACTGGTATTTTCTCAAGGGCGCGTTATCAAGTATTGACCGCGACTATGGTTTCATTAACTCTATTCATCATGACATTGGTACTCATGTTGCTCATCACATATTCCTAAATATGCCTCATTATCATTTGAAGACAGCAACGGAGGCAATTAAACCTATCCTGGGTGAATATTATCACAAGTCAAGCGAACCAATATGGAAGAGTTTTATTAATTCTTACATGAATTGTCATTTTGTCTCAGATACAGGTTCTCAAATATATTATCGATCAGCTTGGAAAAAGCCTTCAGAGGAATTGAGCTGAAGATATCTTTGATATTCAACTCTGATAATTCTGATTTACTGATTAAGTCTTAAAGTATTGATACATAAGACTTTTGACTTTTTTCAAGTTAAAAAAAGTGTCTTTTTTTCAGTCTTTAAGGTTTAAAAAGTTAGTATTTTGGTCTCACTATGGTTGAGGGTGACAACGGATAAATATATCTAGCTCCCCTCTCCCAGGTATTACAGGAATGGTTAGGGATAAGTAAATTCTCTGTTCTTTTCTATGAACTTTGGATATAATTTCCCTATCCATTTCCTGGTCTATTCTTTCTCTTGAGGGTGCTTTAGAAGCAAAAGATTTATTAGTTTTTGTCTAAGCTGTTTCTATTCTTTCCCTTCAGTTTTTGGCTATCAGTTAATAGCTGCTTTCAAATTTTGACAAAACTCGCCGATCGCTTTTAAACCTTCATCGGGACTTCCCTCTGCTAACCGCTTTACTACTGCACTACCAACAATGACTGCATCGCTTCCCCACTTTTTGACCTGTAAGGCTTGTTCCGGTTGAGAAATACCAAAGCCGACGCCTATGGGTTTATCTGTAACTTCCCGCATTTGTGCTAGCAAGTCTTCTACTCTGGTCTGCATTTGAGCACGCATTCCTGTTACTCCGGTTACACTTACTAAATATATAAATCCTTGGGACTGATGAGCGATCGCCTTTATTCTCTCTTTTGGACTTGTGGGTGCTACTAATAAGGTTAGCTCTATGCCAATATCTTTTGCTGGTTCTAATAAAATATCGGCTTCTTCTAATGGCAGGTCTGGTACTACTAAACCTCTAGCTCCTACATCATAAATTTTTTTTAGGAAGTTCTCGACTCCTCTGTACAAAATTGGGTTGTAATAAGTAAATAGGATAATTGGCGATCGCAATTTCGGACTAACGGTCTGGACTACCTCTAATACTGACTCTAAAGTAGTCCCTCGGTTTAAGGAACGGGTGGCAGCGGCTTGAATTACTGGACCATCAGCTAAAGGGTCAGAATAAGGGACTCCCAACTCAATCATGTTGGCCCCACTTCTATCCAATACCTCTAGAGCTTTGGCTGTCGTTTCTAAGTCTGGGTCCCCTGCGGTAATGAAGGGAATTAGAGCACACTGACTACTATTATTGCGTAGAGATTCAAAACAATCGGAGACTGAAATCATTTTTTAATTTTCAATATTAGATAGTAAATAATTCAGAATTAGGATAGGGGAGTATTTAGGTTTGTAATATACAAAGGTTGTTTTGGTGGAATTGAACAAGGTCTGAATTTAGAGGGTCTGAAGTCAGAGTTTGTTTTTATTAGGAGGATGAGTGAGCAATATTTGGGAAAGTTTATTATTTTTGCTCTGCATTCTCATGGTTTTATATTACTGCTATTTTATGGCAGAAATAACTGAAGGTTTTTTATGTGTTCAGTTTTTTTTTGCCTCAGTAATAAATTTTTTTATAGCTT
The DNA here is from genome assembly GCA_018457135.1 of Trichodesmium erythraeum GBRTRLIN201. GTDB lineage: Bacteria > Cyanobacteriota > Cyanobacteriia > Cyanobacteriales > Microcoleaceae > Trichodesmium > Trichodesmium erythraeum. Next base: position 24,306 of record JAGGDU010000122.1, read on the forward strand.
AGAATTATTTAGTTTTTTTCTCTTTTTGAGAGTACTTTTTTGGGCGGGAAGCTGGGCTATTTTTTTCCGAAAAATATGGATATAGTCATACTTAAGATAGCTAAATAGTATTTTTTTCTGGTTTTGGATATGTACGGCGCTTAAATTTAGCTTTCAGAATTTGACTTTCAAAACTTTCAAAATAATGACTGATGTTTTGAAAAAAATTAATTAAAAAGTCGCCCTTGAAGGGCGAGACTTTCAACCCAATTTTTTGGTAATTTTTCTCAGATTAAATACTGAAGTTGATTTTTATTCAGTGACTATCTAAGACTATTATTATTTTGATAGGTTATTTCTGTTTGTGAGTCTTTGTGGCCTTTTCCTGCTCAACTTCAGCTTGCAACTGGGCTAATTCTTCTGGTGTCATTTCTTCGAGACGTTTTTGCATTACCGCCTCTTCATAGTCTTTTAACTGTTGATTATAAGTCATGTCACTATTGCTGACCCGAAATAAATAGCTCAGTAGCCAACCTACTAAACCGATGACTAAAAATGCTTGTGTCCAAACACCAGCGTCCATACTATCTATGCCTACTACTTGTAGTATTAAGTAGGTCAGACCACCAACAACAAAAATACCGATACTTATTCCAATAGCATCAATTCGTCGCATTAACTTTCAATTTGTTGTTTTCTAGGGCGAAAATTTAAAAATGGGGACAAAACTAACATTCCTGGGAAGAATAGGAACATCAGGAAGTACATGAATACTCTTTCTATGGAACTAACTACATACCAACGGGTCTTTAGGTAGGCATAAACTATGGCTGGCATTACTAGAAAGTAGGCTCCGGCTAGGGCTGCATATATGATCAGGATGATTAGGTTTGTGTCTAGGTCTAAGTTCATAAATAAGATGAGGACATTACAATAGTTAATAATAATTAATTATATTAATTGTGTTAATTGTATTCTGTTTAATATATTATTATAACGAGATTGTTTTTCTGGCTAATCTCAAGATTATTTCAATTTTTTGGGAAATATACTTGCCAAAATTTTGATGTTGTGATTAAATAAAATAATGATTGCTGACAACCTCGGGCAATCCTCCCAGTATTTGGGGGTGTGGCGGAATGGTAGACGCTACGGACTTAAAATCCGTTGACCTTAACAGTCGTGTGGGTTCAAGTCCCACCACCCCCATTTGAATTTAGGCCTTTCTTTTCTTTTTTTGAGTTTTGCTTTTAGGGCTGGGCCTCGGATTTGGTTTTATTGAAAATACTCTATTTTATCACAAAAGTTTGACAAGTGTGATAAAAATATTTTATGGCTTTCCTATTTAAAGGTGGTTTTGGTTATGGCTTTTTGTTGTTAGGTTTTATTCTGGGTTTTTACCTAACAATAATGAGCCTGGCATGGCTTTTCTGATCCAGTCTGTAATTAAAATTTGTTCGCGATCGCAGGACTGGACTATTTGACCATTTAGGTTGCGCAATACTATTTCTGCAGGAATTTCAATTTCTTCCCCGGTAGGTATTATTATTTTCTCTATTTGACTGGCGGCAAAAGGTCGCAAGCTTTGAAAGACAATATAATTTCCGCTTTCTCCGGCTACAACTTCGGCTAAACCAAGATTTTGTCGATATTTAACTAGTTTGTGCTTAGACTTCATTCGGGAAAACATTGAGTTAGTGCGGTTGCCTTTAAAAAAGGTTGACTGGGTTGGTTTCCCCCAGTTTTTCCGCAAAGAAACGGGGTCGGTTAAAATATGAGTACAAATTTTGTCAATGTCTACTGCTATATCTCCATTTTGCCCTAAATGTCGCAGGTCTAAACAGACTGTATGCAAACCACTTTTTTCTAAATTTTCAAGTTTGTCTAAAATAAATTGATCTTTATCCAAAAACATAAATGTGCCGTGGGCTGTTTCTAAGGTGGAAAAATTTCGGTTATTGCTATCCTCCGATGAGACTGTGGTTTCCAGGGGAATTTTTTTTTCTGAGTCTGGGTCTAACAAATGTGGAGACAGTAGGGAACGTGGGGAATAAAATAACAATATTTGCCCGACTCCCAGAATTTCACAAGCAACCGGGAGTTTTTGACAATATTCAATTAATTTTTTTTCTGGGAGCTCGATAGATAGTATTAAACGTGCCAAAGACTGAGAAAAAATTTCACACCAACCCCTCAGTGCTTCTAAGTTGTGGTTTCCTGTTTCGACAATGAACTGTAGTGCTATGTTTGGATGATGAGTTTTTAACCACCAAGCTGCTCCTGGGTCGCAAACCCGCACTGTTGGAAATTTGCTCAGTTCCCACAGACTCAGTTGTTGACAAATATTTTTCATGGTTTGTTCTGGCATCAAAATATCCCACACTAATACCGGGTGTAAACCATATTTTGTTGCGGTTGATGCTAGTGAATGTGTTTGTTGTTGTGAAAGTTGCCCTTGTCTGGCTAGGAGAGTGGGTTGCAGTAAAACTTCTTTTAAGTTGGCGGCCTTGACACACCTTTCTAGGTCGTTGATGGATGAGACAAAAGTATTAAATTGCATTTTGTTTCCCAAAAGAAAAATTTGAGCTTAAGTTTATTTATTCTAAAACCAAAAACCAAAAATCAAAAACCAAAAGTTTAAAACTTCAAACTTAAAACCAAAAACTTGACGCCTTTTCAAATTTCAAGTCAGCTATTATAATATTTAGTCAAACTATACTCTA
>JAGGDU010000123.1:0-25348 GCA_018457135.1 Trichodesmium erythraeum GBRTRLIN201
CCAAAACTTTTTCAGTATGAAATTTTGCCGCAACCTACTTAGGATTGCTATAGTTATTTAAATACGATAATTTATTCAATTTTTACATTCACAGCCAAACATTCTAAAAGAGTAGCACGAGCATAAAAAAAATCGTTTTTTAACAAGTATAGTGATTTGAAAAATGATATAAAACTAGTATAATTATATCATAAATTTATATTAGCAAATAAAATTATTCAGGATCGGGATGGCAAAAATCATATACATATAAAAATACTAAAATTTTAACAACAGCAATATCTAGTTCAGGTTATGAATTAGGAAGAGTAACTAGATGTGCTTTGTATATTTTTGCTAGACTTGGGAACTTTTTTCGCAAATATTCCGCAACAAAATTAGTCATTTTCCCATATCAAGGTTTTTGGATCGACATTTCAATAGTTTTTCCTTCTCATAATTCTAAGTAGCGATCGCCGAGAATGCCTGTATAAATCATCATATAATCTTGTATTAACCATTTAGTTAAAATAATCATATTGTGTTTATGAGTAATTTAAGCCTGTGGCCAACAAGTAAATAATCTATCAGGTGAAAACATAGAATTAAAATTAAATTCTGAGAACAAATTTATCTAAATATATGTCAAGATACTAAATAAACATTAAAATATTCAACTTTATCAAGATTATCACAGGGTAAAATCATGATTTTGTCTCGTTGTAATTCTTTTAATACCTATTTCTTAGGTACTGCTACTCTTGGAGCAATTGTTATTACTATCCCAACAGCAGCAACTGCTAAAACTGCTCAACAAGTAGCAGAAATAGCTGCACCAATTACAGTACAAATTAATAGTAACTTAGGTGATGGTTCTGGTGTAATAATTGCTAAAAATGGAAACATTTATACAGTGCTTACTGTTAACCATGTCCTTGAAGATTCTACTATTAAATATAGTGTGAGAACTTATCAAGAAAAAGACTATGAAGTAATAGATATAGTTAACTTACAAATAACTGATGAAGAACCAGATTTAGCAATACTTAAATTTGAAAGTTCACAAACATATCCAGTAGCAACTTTAGGTAACTCTGAACAATCAGTTATTGGTTCTCAAATATATGTTTTTGGTTATCCAGCAACTGGTGGTTTATTTGGTACTGATAGAGCACCAGAATTATCTCCAGGATTAGTAACCAGCCGCCCTAAAAGTCGTCCTGAAGGTTATACTTTACGTTATCAAGCTGTTACTTGGAGTGGCATGAGTGGGGGTCCAGTTTTTGATACAAATGGTCGTATAATTGGTATTCATGGGCAAGGAGAATTTGGATTTGCTCAAACTAATTCTGGAGATGTAGCACCAATTAAAACTGGGTTTAATGCGGCAGTTCCTATTAATAGTTTTATGAGAAAATTATCTACTGCTGGTATTGATCGTTCAGACTTGATTTTTGATAATACTCCAGTAAATACCAATCCTATTTCAACCATTAATCCTCAAAGTGCTGAAGCTTTATATTTTAGAGGTATAAGTTATTTAGATCAGGGAGATGCTTGGGAAGCGATAACTAATTTTAATCGTGCTTTAGAAAAGGAACCTGATAGTCCAGAAATATATTTTAATATGGGTATTGCTAGAAGTTTATTAGTTAACCCTTATGAACCAATAACGAGAGGTCCAAATCCAATTAAAGATTATACTAAGGCAATTGAATTGAATCCAGGTTATGCTGATGCTTATTATAATCGTGCTAATGCTTATTATCAGAATAGCCTCATTTATAAAAGTCTTAAAAATAAGAGAAAAGCTAATCAAGAACTTCTAAAGGCAATAAAAGATTTGCAAAAAGCAGGAGAACTTTATCAGGAAGGTGGTCGAATTAAAGCTTATAAAGAAAGCCTATATTTAATAAAAAAGTTACGGAATTTATTATTAGTCTAATTTGCTAAGATGTCTAATTTGACGTTGATACTCAGTTTTAATAGATTTAATTTTTAGTTGAAGCTGAGTATCGTAGTTTTGCTTTAATAATTGAATTTTTCGCTGAAACTGGTTTTGATTTTGAGAAGTTATAGACCTCATAATTTCTAGTATTGATTCTTGGTTCATTTCTTCTAATTCCCTAATCTGATTTCGGAGTTTATTTTTATGTTTTACTTCTAAAGATTGAATAGTTTTTTGTATTTCTTGATCGTGTTTATTCTCTAACTTAGTAATTTCCTGCTGATGCTTTTCTTGTAAAAAATTGTTAATAGATTGAATTTTTTCCTGATAAATGTTTTCTAATTCTTGAAACTTTTTATGATACTCTAATTGCCAAAAACTATTATTTTCTTGTATTTTTTGTTGATAATTTCTTTCTAATTCTATTTTTTGATGAGAATATTTATCCGTCAACTCTCTGATAGTTTCTTGCGCTTGAGATTCAGCAAATACTAAATTTTGTGTTTGTTCTGCTTGCAATGATTTAATCTGTGTCTGTAATTCGTGCTCCAATTTAATTTTATCTGTCAATTTTTTTTGATGTTCTACTTCTAAAGCTTCTATTTTTGCTTGTTTTTTTTCTAACTTATTTTTCAGTTGTTGAATTTGCCCTTGATGTTCTGTATGTAATAATTCAATTTTTTGTGCCCATACTTGTTCAACATTATAGGTTTGTTCATGGGCGGCTCGTAACTGTCCGTTATAATTTTGAGCTTGTTTTGTTAAGCGTTTTTCTAATAACCAATAAGCAAAACCAAGACCTGCTAAACAACTAATAATTGTAGTTACTAAATATAATGTTATTAACATAATTTTACCTATCCCCTAATTTTTGATAACTACCTATAATGATATAGCATTCAGTTATTAGCTCCAGTCAAAACCATTAGTTCTCAACAATTTCAATTTTATTGATGTCCTATTGTGGTCATGTAAAAGGTATGCTCATAAGGCCGAAAACTTATAGCTGACTTCGGACATCAGGAGGTATAAGGCGTTAGCACGGTTATCTTACTTAACTTTTATGTCTAATAACAGGGGAAAGTTTTGTATGATATCAAATTTGATAGTATTGGTATAATTAGATAGTTAATTAGGAGTCAGTACTCAAAACTTAAGAGGGAAGAGAACTTAGTAAGATTTAAACTTTTGCTGCTCCCAGAAATTTTTTTGATGCTAAATTAACCTGATTTGATATAATACCTCGGGTTTGTTGCATATCTATAGACGGAGTGTGAAATACAAGTTTAATAGTGAGGAATGGGGTGGGATAAAACCTTTTAATATCTGTAGATAAGTAATACCAAGTCTAAAAAAAATAATATTACAAATAAATTGAGAGAATTTAATCAGATTTTCCTTTGATTAAAAAGTGGTATTGAAAGTATTTTTTTAACTTCTGAATACTTTCTCCTGACTCAATGGTGATAGTCTCAATTTCATTGAGCAAAATTGAGCTGAAGTAGTATAATTGCTTATAATTGCCAACGCCTAAATACTCTTAATTTGACATTTTTCAAGAGCAAAAATTCCTATCATTGCTCAGTTGATGTAAGGGCAATACCCAGGTATTGCTAAAAAAATGGCTCAAACCTAAATATATCAGGAACATAGCTTATTAAAATGTAACCTATACTATATAAGGGTTTGATGCTATTTTGAACTTATGTTTTACCACATTGCTGCTACTTGAGAAGCTAATTTAGCTTAAAAAAGATACCTGTAGAGGTTCTATAGTAGTCGAAGCACTGAGGCCTGCAAATTACTCAATGCTATTTGTGCAGTATTTGCGCACCAAAAACTAAGTCATATATGACTTCTGAGTTTGCCCTTTCTAACTTCTGAGTTACGGGTAGCGCCATACCCGTCCCTACATTAAGATCCCAAGAAAACTAGCCTGAGCTCTGAGATCGGATAAACCGCTCTAACCTGTCCATCCCTTTTTCTATAGTTTCTAAGTCAGTAGCATAAGATATCCGAATATGGTCATCTGCGCCAAAAGCAATACCAGGAATAACAGCCACATTCTGATCCTCTAATAGAGCATTACAAAATTCCAGAGAACTACTACTAATCTTGCTAATATTTACAAACATATAAAAAGCGCCCTCCGGTTGATTACAAGAAATACCAGGCAGAGTTTTCAGTAAATCATAAATTATCTTGCGGCGTTTAGCAAAAGCTTGACGCATCTGTTCAACACAGTCTTGAGATGACTCCAATGCAGCGATCGCTCCATACTGAGCAAAAGTACAAACATTCGATGTACTATGCCCCTGAATTTTTACTGTGGCGTTAATTAATTCTACAGGTGCTGCTAAATATCCTATTCGCCAACCAGTCATGGAATAAGCTTTAGCAAAACCATTACTAATAATAGTATTTTTAAAGATTTCTGAATTTACTGCACCAATACTCAGATGTTCGGCATCATCATAAATAATTTTTTCATAAATCTCGTCAGAAACTACCAAAATATCCTTCTCTACTAATACTTCTGCTAATGCTTTAATTTCTGCTGGTTGATAAACCATCCCAGTTGGATTAGATGGCGAATTAAGCACAAATAATTTGGTTTTATCAGTAATACTTTGTCGCAGTTGCTCTGGTGTCACCTTATAACCAGTTTCAGGATCGGTAGTCAAAATTATTGGTTCCCCACCTGCGAGTTTAACCATTTCTGGATAACTTAACCAATAGGGAGCCGGAATAATTACCTCATCTCCTGGTTCAATTAATGCTAACATCAGGTTAAATAAAGAATGTTTTCCCCCGTTAGTAACAATAATATTTTCAGCTTTGTAGTTTAGGCCATTTTCTTGAGACAGCTTATGGGCGATCGCTTCTCTAAGTTTTGGTTCTCCGGCTGCTGGGCCATATTTTGTATAACCAGAGTCGAGCGCTTTTTGAGCAGCTACTTTTATGTGTTCTGGAGTATCAAAATCAGGTTCTCCGGCACTAAAACTACAAACATCTTTTCCATCAGCTTTCATTGCTCTTGCTTTAGCTGAGATAGCTAAAGTTAGAGACAGTGGTACTTTGCCAACTCTTGCTGCTAGTTTCATTTTTTATCTTTTTGAGTTATTTAATCTTCCATTTTATGTTGAACAATAATTGGGTTCAACCTAGACTATTAGGAAATATTGACATTCAAAGTAATAATTTTAGCACTAGGCATTCAGGGCACGGGCAACCTTAGAGTACTTGTCCCTAATATATTCAGTATATGCTTAGTCCCCTATTTTGCCCAGACAACAATGACTATTCATTGCCCTTCATATCATGCCCCAGCCTATGGTACAAATACTATTTGCAGATCATTTATGCACCTCAAACTTAGTTAAATATAACTTTTGACTTTTATTATTTGACTTTTGACTTAGTTGTAGTATTGATTATTAGCTATTATAATAATTAAAGAATTTACGGAAAGACATTATATGTATATAGTGTTTACTACTCTGAAATATTGATCTATTTGGCAATCGGATAAAAAACAAAATATAAAAAACTTAAAATTTTAATTCAAGTTACTTGAGATTATTTGGTATGCTAATAGTTTAAAATAAATTATTTGTTTGTAAATACCTTAAAGATGAATTTTGATTATATAAAATATTGTCAGTATTTAATAATGTAGTCATAAAAATTACACCCTGACAAATCTTACTGACTATCATCAAAAAAGTTAGCTACTATCAAATTAACAGTTATTTGAAAAAAATGGTAAATCTATAGGTGGAAATTTTTGATAAACTGAAACATCAATTATGGCAAAATATAAACGTATCTGAGTTCAAATATCTGACTATTAAAATGACAGTTATTGAAGTTTTATAGATTTGTAAAAATCAGTAATAACGGGCGATCGCTATAAAAATTTAAGCGATCACCTAAATTGGTGGGCACTATATGTAGTGTATTTGTGTAAGTCCTGAATTATTCAACTTCTCTGGTATTACAAACTGAATTACACCCCACTGACCATTAGTTAACCACAGAGGGTCTTGTTCATTTAATATTTCGATTTGATCTGGTTCTAAACTGGTTGCTACTTCTGACTTGAGGGTACGCAAAGCGACAAATGGTGCGGGAAAATAATTAGCAATATCTGACAAAGGTGTAGTAAATAGCCAATGGCGATCGCCCAAAATACGCCGATAGTTAGCATCTCCCTTAATTACAACTAAACTAGCCTTAGCTAACTCTTCCCTTAAAGACTCTGGCATTTCCCAAAAAGCTAGAGGAGCATTCCAGAAAAGGTTATCTTGACAAATTAAACAACCAGTAGCAATGTACTCCTGCAAACGAGCTGCCAAAATTCGGACATTTTCTGAGGTATCATTAGCTAACCTTTCTAGAGTGTAAAAGACATCCTGATGTATAGCATCAGAAACAAAAGTTGGATATGCTTTCAAGTGTAGATAAACAGTATGAGCAGTTTGAGTAGATAAAAGGAAGTCTATCAAAAAAAAATCGCCAACTAACTCAAAACTTGCGTTATCTGTTATAATTAGATATATTCGTTGCCCTTGAATATTGCTTAAGTAGTTGAGTAGATTATAGGTATCATCTACTAAAATGTGAGTTTGTTGCTGTGTAAGATATCTATTAGTATTATCTCCTGCTATAGCTTGCCATAAAGTGAGATCAAATTGTTCACCCCATAAAACAGCTTGAAGCACAGTAGTTATAAAAGTTTGATAAGTCTGTTGTTCAGATTTTATAGTACTTAAAGTAGTCAAGGAATATTGCTGCGCCACCCTAACGCTATCACTTATAAATCTAATAGCATCCATTGATTTTTCTAAACTCAAGCGTTTTTGATAACCAAATGGGTCTATGCCTTGCCAAATTCCAGGTACAAAATAATTAGTTGCCTCAAGCAAACGCCGGAAAAAATAAGCTTCAGCAAAATAAAATGGTAAATCAAACCAACTTTTCCCCTCAAAAGGTTTTAAATAGGATTCCCAGGCAACTAAATCTGGCCCTTGATCATCTTTCAAAGGACGCACCCATCCTTCAAATAAGTCTGTTACTAAAAATTCTAATTCTTGCACAATGGGAGGAGGAAAATTATTGTCTTTGATGACTCGTTCGATAACACCTGGTAGTCTACAAACAATTGTGTAATGGGCAAATGTATTTTCCTCTGAAGGCATTACTGGTAAAGGTAGTAAAAAATCAGAGGTTTCAAATTTATTCATATATTTAAAAAAATCAGAAATAACCTAAAATATAACTATCAGGACTAACAGCACAATAACCATTGCTTTGTCCAAAAATATTAATAATTATACCAAATGTCCAGTATTTACTCTGAAATTGAAAACAATTCCAAATCTTTTGAGTTACCAGGTGCGAGGCCACATTATAATCCTGACCGTCCAGGCCAAGTAGAACATATTTTCCTTAACCTAGAGCTTGATATTCCTAACAAAAGTTTTCAAGGGATCTGTATCATTAGCTTAAACCCCATACGGAGTGGTATTGATAAGTTAACTATTGATGCAGTTAATTTAGAAATTAAGTCTGTTAAAATTGAAAACATAGAACAAACTTTTGACTACGACGGCAAACAACTAGAAATTTATTTACAAGTACCAACAACTGTAGGCCAACTAGTAAAAGTAGCGATCACATATAGTGCCAATAACCCGCAACGAGGCATCTATTTTATTGCTCCTGACGAACATTATCCAGACAAACCAACCCAAGTATGGACTCAAGGGGAAGACGAAGACTCCCGTTTCTGGTTTCCTTGTTTCGACTATCCTGGTCAACTATCAACATCAGAAATTCGCGTCAAAGTCCCTAATAAGTTTATTGCTATTTCCAATGGTGAACTTATCCACACTGAAGAGAGTGAAGATAATAAAATTTATCACTGGATACAAAAACAAGTTCATCCTACGTATTTAATGACCTTAGCAGTAGGTAAGTTTGCCGAAATTCAAGATGAATGGAATGGTATTCCTGTCACCTATTATGTAGAAAAAAAATACCAAGATCATGCTCGACGGACTATGGGCAAAACTCCTCAAATGATAGAATTTTTTAGTCAACAATTTGGCTATAAATATCCTTATCCTAAATATGCTCAAGTTTGCGTCAATGATTTTATTTTTGGCGGTATGGAAAATACTTCCACAACTTTACTTACAGACAGATGTTTATTAGATAAAAAAGCTGCTTTAGATAACCGTAGTTCTGAGAGTATAGTTGCTCACGAACTCGCCCATCAATGGTTCGGAGATTTAATCGTAATTAAACATTGGTCTCATGCTTGGATCAAAGAAGGAATGGCATCCTATTCGGAAGTATTATGGACCGCAAATGAGTATGGTCAAGATGAGGCTGCTTATTACCTATTGAAGGAAGCTCGAAGTTATATTGTTGAAGATAAAGGTCGCTATCGTCGTCCAATTGTAACTAATATTTATCGGGAAGCGATTGAACTTTATGATCGTCATCTCTATGAAAAAGGTGCTTGTGTTTATCACATGATTAAAACAGAATTAGGAGCTGAGTTATTTACTAAAGCAATTCATGATTTTGTGCAAGGTAATGCTCATAAAACTGTTGAAACTATTGATTTATTAAGAGCAATTGAACAGACAACCGGGCGGAACTTATTATCCTTATTTGATCAATATGTTTTTCGGGGTGGCCATCCAGATTATAAAGTTAATTATGCTTGGGATGGCAACAGTAAATTAGCCAAAATTACTGTCACACAAATCCTACCTAAAAATGACAAAAACGGTGATGTAAGCAAAGGATTATTTGACCTCAAAATTCCTATAGCTTTTGGTTATATCCAAGCTGAAAAACCAGAACTAATTAACTTTACTGTCCGCATACATGAACAGGAACAAACCTTCTATTTTCCCCTCTCAGAAAAACCAAAATTCATCAGTTTTGATGTGGGTAATAATTATCTCAAAACAGTGAAACTAGAATATCCATTGGCGGAACTGAAAGCACAATTAGAATTTGATCCAGACCCTATATCTCGTATTTATGCTGCTGAAGCATTGGTGAAAAAGGGCGGTTTAGAAGTTGTGAAAGCACTTTCACAAGCACTGATATCTGAACCTTTCTGGGGTGTGCGAGTTGAAGTCGCCAAGCAACTAGGAAAAATTAAATTAGACCAAGTTTTTGATGGTTTAGCTATAAGTTTAAAAGATGAGGATCCTCGTGTGCGCCGTGCTGTGGTAGAGGCTCTAACACAAGTAAAAACTCATAAAAGTTATAAGTTGCTCAAGTATCTAGTAAAAAATGGGGATCCCAGTTATTATGTTGAAGCTATTGCAGTTTCTGGTATTGGAGATATTGCTGCTGCTCATGCTAATTCTGATGAAAAACCTACTGAGGAAAAAGCAATTAAGTTGTTGAAATGGGTATTACAAAACAAACAGGGTTGGAATGAGGTAGTACGTGCTGGTGCAATATCAGGTTTGAGTAAAATGAAGACTTCAAAAACTGCTCTGAATCTGATCTTGAAATACACTGTTCCTGGTGTGCCACAAGGGTTACGTTTGAATGCTATCCGTGTTTTGGGAACTATTTCTACTGCTCAACCTCCTGTTAACTTGGAACGAATTTTGCAACGACTCACAGAATTGTCACGAGAAACGTTTTTCTTGACTCAGGTTTCTGTAGTTGCTGCCTTGTCGCAAATGCAAACTTCTCGAGCAATTGAAATATTGCAAAATTTAGCTAACCAAACTCCTGATGGCAGGGTTCGTCGTCGAGCTGAGGAAGCAGTACAGAAGGTGCAAAAAAATATTGGTTCTGACAAGGGGATAAAACAGTTGCGTGATGAACTGGATAAAGTGAAAAAGGAAAATCAGGAATTGAGGAGTCGTTTGGAAAATTTGGAGGCAAAGGCTAAAGTTTGAGTAGGGTTTGCTGAAAAAGTCTAAAGTTTTAGGCTCCGAGTCACTCATCAGGAGTCAGGAGTACCTAGGGACGTTGCAGACAACGGACTTAGGTAGAAATGAGAATTAATAGGAGGTAGTCGAATATATTTGTCCCTTGATTTTTGGGCAATTATTCGGCTCTTAATGCTAATATCTATGAGCAAGAGTCACTGAAAAGCTGACACTTTTTTCGACCTAAAAAGCCTAAACCATTAGCAGAAAATTTCACAGGTCACACTAAACCGGGGTGTCTGTGAAGTGTTTTTACACATTCTCTGATCATCACATCCCAAATTTTTAACGTACTATCCTCACTACTACTTACTAAAAATTGCCCACCTGAACTAAAAGCGATCGCTCTCACATTATTTGTGTGCCCCTGTCAAGTTTGAAGAAATTCTCTAGTTCTAATGTCCCAAACTTTAAGAATGTGGTCATCACTACTCCTGGCAAGGTTTTGCCATCGGGGTTAAATGCTAACCTTTCAAACCAACTTTCATACCTTTCCCAAACAAGATAACTACTCGCATTCATATTCCAAATTTTAATATTTGCATCCTGACCTCCACTAGCTCAAATTTGACCGCAAGGACTAAAAGCTACCGTCCAAATTCCACCTTAATATTGTTGAGTAGGATATCGCCAAATTTGCCTACGGCAAGATGCATTAACATCCCAAAGCATAATATTTTTATCATCACCACAACTAGCAATTTATTTACCACCCGGACTAAAAACCACTGCGAAAATTAAACTAATATACCCCCTCAAATCTTGTATACACTCTCAAGTTTCCACATTCCATAACCTATTCCCTAAGCTAATAGCAGTGTCTAAATGACTGCTAGCAATTAGTTTCTAATTTAGACTAAGAGCAACAGAACAAACTGAATTAGTATAACCTGAAAAAGTTTTCAGGAATTTTCCCCCAAGAGTCTCCCATCATTTAATTATCTGGTCATGATCATCTATTCACACAATTGTGTTATCGCGACGAAAAGCAATAGTTCGGATGGGAGCTTGATGTTCCTTTTCTGTTACTAAACATTCTCCAGTTTCCAAATTCCACAAGGGGAGAATGGCTTTGGTAGTCCTGTAGATATAGTGATACTTATAAATAAACCCTTTTCATGCTCAGGAGTCTAACTACAAAAATCACTACTTGTACACCACTACCTAAAAAATAAAATTAATTATCGCACTTTTATTCATTAGTTTTTTTACCCTGCTTTGTACTCTCTTTTTTCCAGAGATGTCTATTATTATATAATAATATTTACTTCTTTTTCCTGATTTTTTATTCAATTATGAATATACCTAACTCAATTACTTTTTCTCGTCTTTTGGGAATACCTATTATTCTTTACACTCTCAAAACTCCAACTAATCAAAATCTTTGGATATCTTTAGTGATATTTTTAATGGCTTCAGCTACAGATTTTTTAGACGGTTATTTAGCACGAAAACTCAACCAAGTGACTGACTTAGGTAAATTTTTAGATCCTTTAGTAGATAAATTATTAATTTTAGCACCTCTATTAGCATTAATTGAATTAGGCAAAGTTCCGGCCTGGGGAGTATTTTTAATTTTAAGTCGGGAGTTAACTATAGCTGGTTGGCGTGTTAATCAAAGCAAAGTTTCAGGAGCTAATATTTGGGGAAAATTAAAAACTGTAAGTCAAATTATCGCTGTTGCTCTATTAATTGCTCCTTTGCCTAAAACTTGGGCAACTTCAACAATAATTATATTTTGGGTTTCTGTTGCTTTAACGATCATTTCAGGGATAGTTTACTTATTACCTACTCAAGAAACTAGCAATACATAATACCATTTATTAAAAAAAAATTTTACTTGGCTATTGACCTGGATAGGAAATTTGTAGACAACATTCTTACTGTCAAAGGAGTAATTTATACGCTTCTAGTTAATAATTAGAAAAAAGGTTATTATATCTGTGTTAATTACTTGATGATTGAAGTTTTACCTAAGTATAGTGTTCATCTATAGTAATTTGTATAAGTTGTATTTTTTTTAGTAATTTTTAATACCTATTAATCACTAAAATTATTTTTTTAATGAATAGATGGAGAACAAATTTATATAGTATAATAACTATATTTAAGTAAATATTCAGCTATTAGCTGATATTAAAAATCATCCTTAAAATCAAATATTTTTTACAGCGTTTGCTTTAAGCTATAATTCATGTATAATCTAAATTATAGTTGAATTAGTTAAAAAAGATTATTGTTTTATAGTTGATCATAAAATTATGAGTATGTTCACACTTCAATCAGTCAAAAAAGACTTTGGTATCAAAGAAATTTTAAAAGATGCCAGCTTCAGTTTAGATCCTAAGGACAAAGTTGGTTTAATTGGTACAAATGGCTCAGGAAAATCAACTCTTTTAAAAATGATTGCTGGTTTAGAACCCACAGATAGCGGTGAAATTTTAGTTAATCAAAATGTGAGGATTATTTATTTGCCTCAACAACCAGATTTGAATGAAAATAATACTGTATTAGAACAGGTTTTTGCCAACAGTGGTAAACAAACGGCACTGATAAAAGAGTACCAAGAACTATCAGAAAAACTAGCTCATTATCCAGAAGATAGTCAGTTAATGGCGCGTTTTTCACAGGTAACTCAAAAGATGAATTATACTAATGCTTGGGAATTAGAAACTAAGGCTAAAATCATCTTGAGTAAATTAGGAATTCAAGATTTTGAGGTTAAAGTTGGTAATTTATCTGGGGGTTATCGTAAACGAATTGCTTTAGGGACAGCCTTACTTTCTGAACCTGATGTTTTGTTAATGGATGAGCCAACAAACCATCTAGATGCTATGTCTGTAGAATGGTTACAAAGTTACTTAAAGACTTTTTCTGGAGCAATTTTATTAATTACTCACGACCGTTATTTTCTTGACCGGGTTACTAATAAAATTCTGGAAATAGACCGAGGAGATATTTACACTTATTCTGGTAACTATTCCTACTATTTAGAAAAAAAAGCTTTAGCTGAAGAATCTATCGTAAGTTCTCAAAAGAAGCATAAAGGTCTATTACGTAGAGAATTAGAATGGTTAAAACGAGGACCAAAAGCTCGCAGCACTAAACAAAAAGCTCGAATTCAACGCATAGAAGAAATGCAAGGAAGAGAATTCAAAGAATCTTTAGGAAAGGTAGATATTTCTACTGCTGGTCGTCGAATTGGCAAAAAGGTTATTGAGTTAGAAAATATTTCTAAATCTTATAATGGTAGAACTATAATTAAAGATTTTACTTATGAGTTTATCCCAGAAGATAGAGTAGGAATTATTGGTAGTAATGGTATGGGAAAATCAACCTTAATGGATATTATTACAGGTAGGGTAAAACCTGATTATGGCAAAGTAGAAATTGGGACAACAATACATATAGGTTATTTTGACCAATATTCAGAAAACTTGCTGGATGCTGGGGCTGAAAATCAACGGGTTATAGATTATATAAAAGATGTGGCAGAATATGTTCAAACTGCAGATGGTACTCAAATTAGTGCTTCTCAAATGTTGGAAAGATTTATGTTTCCAGGTAATCAACAATATGCTCCTATCTATAAACTTTCTGGTGGGGAAAAAAGACGATTATTTCTGTTGAAAGTATTGATGAGTGCTCCTAATGTTTTGATTTTGGATGAACCAACTAATGATTTGGATGTACAAACTTTGGCGGTGTTGGAAGAATATCTCGAAGAGTTTAATGGTTGTGTAATTGTGGTTTCTCATGATCGCTATTTTCTTGATAGAACTGTAGATAGAATTTTTGCTTTTGAAGGGGTAGGAAATTTACGACAATATCCAGGAAATTATTCACTTTATTTAGATTATAAAGAAGCAGAAGCAACAGCAAAAAAATTTTCAGAAGTTGAGGAAAAGCTAAAAGAAAGTCAGCCTAAACAACAAAAATCAGAAAGAGTTTCTCGTGATCAAAGGGGGCAAAGAAAATTATCATCAAAAGAGAAACGAGAATATGAGAACTTAGAGAAAAAAATTGCTCAGTTAGAAACTGAGAAAGCTGAAGCAGAAAATGAACTTTATAATTCACCTCCAACAGAGGTTAGTGAAGTTCAAAAACTTCATGAAAAGGTAGAAGGTTTAGGACAAGAAATTGATATTGCTACAGAAAGATGGTTAGAGTTAGCAGAGATAGATTCTTAAATTATAGTATAATAAATAATATTTAGTAAAATATAATTCAGTTATTTCAGTTATCAGGATAATTTAATGGCATGAACTGTCAAGAACTCTTAAAAAAATACTCTGAACAATGGCAAGCAGCTACTGTACATCCATTTTTAAATGAATGTAAATTAGGTACTATTAAACCTAAACAATTTAATACTTGGCTAGTACAAGATTATTTATTTGTTGTGGAGTTTACTCGAATGGTAGGTAGAATTTTAACCTATGCTCCAACTTCTCATTTTGATGTGATTCTTATGGGAATAAATGCTTTGCAAGATGAACTAAATTGGTTTCAAGATAAAGCCAGAGAAAGACAATTAAATTTGAATATTGAAAAACAATCTACTTGTGCAGAATACGGCATTTTTATGAATAAACTAACAGAAATGCCATACCCAATACAAGCAACTGCATTATGGGAAATTGAATTAGCTTATAATCAAGGTTGGCAATTACCAGGAGAAATGTTAATGCCTTATAATGAATTTGCCAATCGTTGGGGAAATCCAGAATTTACAAACTATGTTAAACTATTAGAGGCACAAGCTAATGATGTATTGGCAAGTGCCTCAAAAACAGTACAAAGTCAATCTGAAGCTACTTTTTTAAATGTCGCTAGACTGGAAAAAGATTTTTGGCAAATGGCGTATAATGCGACTAATTAAATTTAGGAGAAATTAAAAAAATGACACGAGCTATCATGGAAACAGAGAAGGGGACAATTAATCTAGAATTGTTTGATAATGATGCTCCTAATACTGTAAAAAATTTTGTTGAATTAAGTGAAAAAGGATTTTATGATGGCTTAAATTTTCATCGTGTTATTCCTAATTTTATGATTCAAGGAGGTTGCCCAAAAGGTACGGGTACAGGTGGTCCTGGTTATAAAATCAAGTGTGAAATTAATAGTAATAAGCATTTAGCTGGCACTTTATCCATGGCTCATGCTGGTAAAGATACAGGTGGCAGTCAATTCTTTATTTGTCATGCTCCTCAACCTCATTTAGATGGCGTTCATACAACTTTTGGAAAAACTGAAGATATGGAGGTTGTCAATGCTATTGGTCAGGGTGATAAAATTATTTCTGTAAAGATTGAGAAGTAATTTAAATCTACTCCATCTATATCTATAATTTTTGATGTAGATGGGGATTGTTTATAGAATTAGTTTGATGTCTATAGCATACAATTTTTGAATTTTAGGGAACAGAAAGCAGGAAAGAGAAAAAAATAGAATACTTTATTAATATGAGAAACTCTTTATAATTTAATTTTTTACAATTAATAAGGGCTGAGTTAAGTATTAGTTTTTAATGATTAGATAGCTATCAAATTAGATCTTTATTAAAGGAATAGATTGAAAGGATAGTATATTTTTCATAAATTCTAGATAATAAGGTGGTCATATTTTTTAAAACATTTAGTAATAAAAGTAGAGTTTTGATTTAAATGTCTATCTAAATATTTTACTGGGAGATGCTGGAGACGATCGACTTTATTTGAACTATTTTATTGTATTTACTCCCAGATAATACCTCAGACAAACAACGATTAAATAAGAAAATTGTTCTATATTTCTACTACAAATTACTAAATTAATATCAATATCTTAATCAGGTAAGGGGAGCTATTCAGCTAATTTTTGATAATAACCAAAGTTTTCATAATATATCATTACTGAGTAAAGAACAATTTCGATTAATAGGATATTCCATAGAATTAAAAATGTATTTTTCTAAGTAATACTGCTCTTGATATTATCAGTAGGTGTAAGCATTCAGTTGTCAGCTATCAGCTAGAAGGAAAAATTAAAATCCTACAGGAAAAATATGATAAGCTTTACATAATTATTTGATTACTTTTATGTATCTTTTTCCGCAGCTAGACGGAGGAAAAACTCTGGAGCTGACTGCTAAGGTGCTGAATTCTTGCTTTTTTTGACATCCTCCCCAAGCAAAAGGTATGGATATTTCTACTTAGCTAAAGCTCTTGGCTAGGGGTGAGCCCGAGAGATCCATATCTATTTTTTATCTCGGACTATCCCCCCAGGAATCATTAAGAAATTACTAAAATAGTATATAATATATAAAAAAAACTCAAAGGTCTCTACTTATGAGTGGGGCTTTAAACCAAGTTTTTAGGTCAAAATGTTAATAGAATAGAAATAACCATTTTTTTTAGAAAGAGGTCTCTGATGGTAGCAATAACAGATCCAGTCAAAAATAGACTGACAATAGAGACAAATAAAATTGCCTCTGATACAATGGCCATTCGTTCTCTAGATTGGGACCGCGATCGCTTTGATATAGAATTTGGTCTACAGAATGGTACCACATATAACTCCTTTATCATTCAAGGAGAAAAAACTGCTTTGGTGGATACATCCCATGGAAAGTTTCGCCAATTGTACCTAGATACTCTATTGGGTCTGATCAAACCTACCGAAATAGATTACTTAATTATTAGTCATACTGAACCCGATCATAGTGGTTTAGCTAAAGACATTATTGAACTAGCTCCACAAATTACAGTAGTTGGGGCAAAAATAGCAATTCAATTTTTAGAAAATTTAACTCATATACCATTTAAAAAACAAATTGTCAAAAATGGAGATCAACTGGATTTAGGTAATGGTCACGTTTTAGAATTTGTTTCAGCTCCCAATTTACATTGGCCTGATACAATATTTAGCTATGATCGTAAAACCCAAACCCTATTTACCTGTGATGCTTTTGGGATGCACTATTGCTCAGACAAAACTTATGATGAAACTCTCAGTGATATAGAAGCAGATTATAAATTCTATTATGAATGTCTCATGGCCCCCAATGCTCGCTCAGTTTTAAATGCCATGAAACGCATGAAGGCACTGGGAGATATCAATACTATTGCGACAGGTCACGGTCCTCTCCTACGTCATAACTTAGTAGAACTAACAAACCGTTATCAGGAGTGGAGTCAAGCAAAAAGCAAAGCAGAAAAAACAGTAGCAGTATTCTACATTTCTGATTATGGTTATAGCGATCGCCTCTCCCAAGCTATTGCCCATGGGATAATCAAAACAGGGGTAGCTGTAGAAATGATGGACTTAAAGTCTGCTGATCCCCAAGAGGTTAGAGAACTGGTAGAAATGGCCAAAGGAATTGTGATTGGAGCTCCTCCCAGTACAGGTCCTATCGCTACTACTGCGGAAATAGGCATCAGCACTATTTTAGCAGCAGCTAATAAAAAACAAACATTTGGCTTATTTGAATCAGGTGGAGGGGATGACTTATCTATTTATCCTCTTGCTATCCAGTTTAAAGGACTAGGGCTCAAGCAAGCATTTCCTAATATTACAATCAAAGAAACACCCTCAGAATTAACTTACAAGTTGTGTGAAGAAGCTGGAACAGATGCAGGACAACTTTTGAGTATCAAGGAAAATATTAAGCAGATGAAATCCCTTGATAGTGGCCTGGATAAGGCTTTAGGTCGCCTGAGTGGAGGTTTGTATATTATTACTGCTAGTAAAGGTGAGGTTAGTAGTGCCATGTTAGCTTCTTGGGTAGTGCAAGCTAGTTTTAAACCATTGGGAGTTTCTATCGCAGTAGCAAAGGATCGAGCTATTGAGGCACTAATGCAAGTAGGCGATCGCTTTGTCTTAAATGTATTGCGAGAAGATAACTATCAATATTTGATGCGACATTTTTTGAAGCGCTTTAAACCTGGTGCAGACCGTTTTGCAGGGGTAAATACTCAAACTGCTAATAATGGTAGCCCCATTTTGAGTGATGCTCTAGCTTATTTAGAGTGTGAAGTGGCAACTCGGATGGAGGCAAGTGACCATTGGATTATTTATGCGACTGTTGATAATGGGCGAGTTAGTGACTCAGATGTTTTGCCTGCAGTGCATCATAGAAAAGTAGGT
The DNA here is from genome assembly GCA_018457135.1 of Trichodesmium erythraeum GBRTRLIN201. Classification (GTDB taxonomy): domain Bacteria; phylum Cyanobacteriota; class Cyanobacteriia; order Cyanobacteriales; family Microcoleaceae; genus Trichodesmium; species Trichodesmium erythraeum. The sequence continues at coordinate 18,031 of JAGGDU010000123.1, forward strand.
AATCATTATTAATTTAAGCCTATAAAACTGTAAAAATAAACACCAAAATATTTAGCTGCCACAGTTAAAATTGTCTTGTTTGATTCTGATTTGATTCTGAATATAGTTGCGAGTATCTTCTATTATCTAAGGAAGATGCTCGCACTTTATTTAGGGCTAGTTGATTAATTATCAAAGCCTTGACACAAGTTATGCAAAAATCCACACTTTGAATTTCAATAGGAACTTTTTTCCTTAAAGATTTATTTTAATGAGTGAAGTACATATTTTAAATAATAACATTAATTAGGGTACGCAAAACGTACCCTAAAAATATAGGTTTTTTTTGTTAGATGAGGTCCCCTAATATTCTCCTTTTAAAGCTGGAATTTGAACTTCCAGGGACTTAAGGGGAATCAAATATCCGTACCTCACAAATTAAAAAAATTGCTATAACTACTTCACAACCAACGTCGCCGTTGCCGATCGCCCAAATTCTTCGGGGGCATATTGTAACCGCGCTTCTGCTCCAGGCCATATAAACGTTCCGGGAGTCACAGACCTAGCTAAATAGTGTAAGGTATATACCCCAGGCTTTAAACCCTCAGCGTAAGCTTCGATACGATCGCTATATATCTGTTGATATTGTATTTGCCAACTATCAGCTTTTGCCTTCACAGCAGAAGTGGAAGTTTGAAAACTGGTATCAACTGCTTCTAAACCTGCTGGCAGTGGGTCCCTGATCACTACATGGTCTACAGGGTGGTCTACAATAATTTCGACTCCAATATCAAAGACTTGACCTGCAACAACATCTAATGTTGATGGAACCTCAGAGATATCCATCCGTTGCCATATTTCCTCTTCATTTGCCAGACTAATTTCACGTGCTACTCGCAGACCGTTATACTTTCCTGGCTGGTTTCCTGGGAGACGATAACTATACTCAACTAAATAATGCAACTTCCCTTCCCCTGATTTTTCCAAGACTAGATCTGATTTACCTTTTGGCAACCCATCCATTGCCACATTCACAGATAGATTTTGATTTTCATAACCTTGAAAACGGGTAGTATCTAGCTGTTTACCAGATAAATTGGCGGTTGTGACAAAGTCTGGTGGGGTGGGTTGAGTATTGCTATAAGTAACCAACGCCCTCAATGCTTCGGCATTATCATAAGTTGTACGCCAGGTGCCATCCCGCCGCAAGTTGAGCAAACTTTGTAATATTCGGTCTATTACTTCTGGTTTGGCGTCGCGGGTAATAAATAGTCGCAATGCTTGAGCTTGACTTGCGGTAGTTGAATTCATCCATCCCCAGGTAGGTGGTAAATTCAATGTGGCACTGCGCCCTGTTTCATAAACACTGTTCTGAATTTCCCTAAATATTTCTTCTGACTGCTGACGCCACTGGGGGAAACTAGATAAATAACGCCCTAGTCTAATTTGGTTGACTAGTGACAATTTTTCCCGTTGTTGATAAATATCTGACAGGAAATTCTTGCGGGTATAACCTAATTCTGACAATGCTATTAAGACATTTAACCGCACCTGATTTTTACAGGGTTGTTCGGTACAATAATCATATTTACCTGGGTTTGCTAATAGGTTGTTTAAGTAATTCCGTAGACCATTTAACATTGAGTCATTCACTAAATTTGGAAATGCTTTTTGGGCTTGAGCGATCGCCTCCCCGGCATAAGCAGTCAAATAAGGGTTAGAAATTTCCTGCCCTGGATAATAACCAAAACCGCCATCTGGCAGTTGTAACTTTTCTAATTTTTCTAATGTTATTTTTGCCTGTTCCTCTGGGTTAAAGTCTACAAATGCTTGCTCATATTTTTTACCTAAAATTTGTAAATTAGAAGCGATCGCTAACTGACTAGCCACAGGTTCAAGAAATGGTAACTGGTCTTTTTTCAACACTGCTTTTGCCGGAGCAGTAATTTCTGGTATCAAGGTACTTGCCATAAATATTTCCAGACCTCCCACATCTGGCATCACATTCTCAGTAATATTCAGAGGAATTTGCACTTGAGACTCAGTTATACCAGACTCCACCACAGTTTCACTTGCTGCCAAAGACCGAACGGGTAAAGCAACTTCAAACCCATCAGTGTCAAGGTCATTCAAGCCAGTCCTAAACTGCACTTTTGCCTCGCCAGGTTGTTTTGCCTCCATGGGAAAGCGGTAAGCATTCGTGCCTGGGTCTGCTTTTATTTTTAGAGTTTCTGTAGTTTGGGAATTTTTAGTAAACAAAATATTCTGACTAACTTCCCCATTTATTTTTAGACTTCCTTTTTTGCCAGTATTATTCGTAACGGCTACACCACCCTCAAACTTGTCACCAATACGAGCAAACTGAGGCAACATAGCATTTGACATTAAAGGTTGAGTCGTAATAAAAGTCGCCTCTCCATTGCCAAAATGTAAATTCCCATCTGTGGCAACAGCCATTATACGCCAGGTTGTTAAATCATCTGGTATATTAAAACTTACCGTTGCTTTACCTTGATCATCCGTAAGAACAGACCCATTATAATAAGCTAAAGACTGAAAATATTTCCGAATGCGAGTACTAACACCGCCAGATGATATCCCATCTCTAATATTCTCATTTGAACTTGATATGTAACCTGTACTATTCGATCTTGCCATTGTCATTTTTCTTGCTTTGCAGTTATCATTGAAACGAGTAGATATTGCTTGCTGCGAGTAGCGGGTAGATATTGGTTGCTGCGCGTAGACAGTCTCAACCAAATTTGGTGGTCGATAACCACTCAGTTGTAACACCGCTTCATTCACTACCATCACTGTCAACTGACCTTTTATCGGTTGCCCTTGATTATTTTTCAGTGCCAACTCCACATTTTCCATTGCCCCTGGTTGTAACTCCAGACTTTGGGGTGTCACTTCCACCTTTAAGTATTTGTCCGTCAAATCAATTTTCAATGGAGTAAAACCAACTTTCATCAAATTTTCCACACACCCAGGTTCCACATCTGGCAGTGGTTGACCTTGCGGGACTAACACTGCCTCCACTGCAGCATTAGGTAACATATTTTCTGTAACTTGAAATTGAATTTCCGGTGCGCCACTTTTAACTTTGACAATTTTTTCATATAGAGGTTTATCACGCACGACAGCAAAATATAATTCCCCTTCTGGATAGGGCGACTGAATTAAAGCAGTTGCAGTTTCCCCTACTTGGTAGGTGTCTTTATCGAATTTTATTTTTAGACGTTCTTCCTTCTGGCTTCCCCAATAAACTCGCCCTGCTCCCGTTGCCCAAACCTGAATATCAGTAGCAGTAATGTCATCCTCAGCATTGGCAAAGTTGGCACGAATGCGATAACTGCCTGGTTCTGGGGGTGTAAGGTTGACGGTCTTGGGTTTGTTGTTGCTTATAACTTTTTCGGTAGCAACAGTTTTGTATTCTACTTGGGCGACAGCACTCTGGGTGACTGCACTGTATTCCATTTTTTGTAATTCCAGTAGAATATTTTCCCCAGAAAGTGCTTTTCCTTGAGAGTTAGTCACAATAATTTCTACTGGAAATTTTTTATTCGCATCAGCAACAAATTTACTTTTTAAACCTATTAACTTCTGACTTGTTAGAGCAGTAAATGTTTGAGTATCTGCTACAGAAAGATTGGATATATCTGTTACTTCCAGATCTACTTGATAATTCATTGGATAAGGTAAATCTTTCCCAACTGTAAATATTTGATTATCGCCACCATTATTATCTAGTATTACATTTTTTGTCAGCACATTATTAGGAACATTTGGTATTTTTTCCGGCCAAAACCATTGACGACCAAAAGAAAATTCTTGCCAATTTTTTGGAGAAAATTCTGTTTTTGTACGAGTCAGATAATATTTAGCTTTTCCCCCTTGCAACGGGGAACCAAACAAATAATTACTTTCAGCTTTTACCCCAATTTTTTCACCAAGTAAAACAATTTGTTTATCAAGTTTCAAGTCAACTTGAAAATTAGGTGGTTGAAATTCAGCGACACGAAATAGTCCGTAAATTTCTACACCATTTTCTCCTTTTGCTTTTACGGTGTAATAACCGAATAGCTGATTACTATCCAGAGGAATTTCGAGAGAAAAAGTACCAAATTTATTAGTTGTCTGAGTGCCTAAGTTTTTATTATTACCATCTGGATTTATCAGAGTAATTTGATAATCTGTATTTTTGGCTTGTTTCAAGTTGCCATTTTCCAAATAATAAGCAGCTCCAGTCAACCAAACTTTTTCTCCTGGTTGATAAATTTTTCTATCTGAAAAAATAGTACCCCGCGATTTAGGTTTTCCACTATCCCAACCATAATTAATGTCATAATCATAGTTTATACTATATTCTTTAGTTATAGTAAATGCCCAATCTTGATTTTCTTTAGCAATTACTAATAGTTCTGGTGGTTGAGAAAAAAGCTGACCGTTCATACATTTTTTTAAGTCTGTTTTAGTTAAATTTACCAGACCATTTTTATCAGTTTTTCCAGTAGCACAAGGAGTCGTTTGAGATTGAGATTTAGAATTTAATTGCAATTGATAAATCTCCACATTTGCCACAACTGGAGAACCATCATCTAGATGATTTACTCTAATAATTCCCGACTCTGGAAACCACTGAGCAAATACTCTTAAATTTGTTAATTGTATTAATCCATAAAATTCTGGTTCTTGCCATTTTTCCTGACCGTTTTGTTCAGAAAAACTCGTCCGAGCTTGTACTCCATAAGCTAACATTCCGGTCTGACCACCCAATTTTTCTTGAAGGGGAATTGCTACTTCTGTTATTTTATTTTTTTCTCCAGAAACAGGATATTTTTGCCACTTTTTATTTATCGGTAATAAGTTCTTCCGATTATTTATAGGATAGGCTGACTCTGTGTAAACTAAATCTGTTGGTTGTACAACTTTATAGGTTGCTTTATATTCTGATTCTGGCAGATTTACTGTAGAAATTTTTAGTTGTAAATCTTGACTAGACGCGAAAATTTTTAACCCTGAAGGAACAGAAATATCTCCTAATAAATCTCCTGTTTGATAATCTAAGACAACGGGCTTTCCTAGTATTTGCCCAAATTTATCTTTGGTATTAGAACCAATAGTAATTTTATAATTTGTATCGGGTTCTAACAGCAAAGGATTAAGACGAACAATGTTATAGTTATTGTTAGCTTGAATCAGATTTTTAGTTTCTTTTGGTGCGGGCTCAATTGTAATATTTTTAACCGCTGAATCTTCTACAATTCCATGATTAAATTCTAATATAGGATTACCTTTAACAAATATACTCCTTCTCTCGGAAAATTTGAGTTGAGAAAATTCAAAATTAGAGTAGGTTTCTACTTCACTAATGAAAGGTGTTTGACTAGGTAAATTACCTTTCAATGTTTGAATACCTGAGTCAAATTCTAGCCGATATTTAGTACCTTTTTCTAGAGTTACTTGGGGAGTAATTAAATAATTCCATTGATGCCAAGAAGGGTCAAATTTTTCTCTGGGAGATTGTTCTTTTTCAGAATTTTCTAATTTTTCTAAACTAACTACAAAGGGTAAGCTTTCTGTCTTACCATCTGGCAAAAATTTTAATTTTTTTGTAATTGAATCTAAATCCAATTCCACATTTGAGGTGAATTTTAAAGTTGGATTTATATTAATTGGTTCTTTTCTGCTACTCCTTGGTAAATTTGTTAGTTTGACTGGTTCAGTATTAAAAGTCCAGACTAAATCTTGATCTAATTGATGATTTTTTAAGTCAGATAAACCAGATTTTAGAGTAACTTTAAATCTGGTGGATTTTGGCAAGGCTTCTTCTGATTGAAAACCTACCATTTTCGGAGTCAAAAATCGGAATTGACCAGGTAATTCCGGGAAAATTTCAAACTGCTTTAATTTTTCCTGTTGTTCTAGAGAACCTACAGTTTCCAAAGGAATTAAAGGTTCTTTAAACCGAATCAGAATTTGACTTAAAGATTTTGCTTCTCCCGTGGGAGTAATTTGTTCTATCCACTCGGGTAGTGGAGCAGTAATTATTAAGTCTACCATTGGTGATTTTTCCTGTTTTGAACTTAAGCTAAAGCTACTAAATATTCCTATGGTCAATACTAAGCATAATCCTATGAGAAAATATTTCCAATATTTAAGAACCATATTTTTATGATTTAAGGATAATTTTTACTGACAATTATTAAAGGTCTAATGACTGAAAAGAATAGGCTATTTAATTTATTAATCTTAAACCATTATATCTCTAAGAGTTAAATACTCAAATAGTTGAATAGTTATTAAATCGTCAAGTCTAAACTATATAAATTTTAGCAGAAATAGCACAGATACTTTTTCGGAAATAGTCAGTCATTTTTTTTACTCCAGAACATAAGAGCGATCGCTTAATTGAATCATAACTGGAATTAATTTTTTAGTCATAGGACATTAAATAAATTCCAGATTGTGGAAAATTTATAAAAAGTAAAACTCTAAACAAAAAAAACTAATAATTATGAAATATATAACAATCATATTTTTATTTTTTCCAAAATTTTACCGCTTTTGGCGACAAGAACTTGGGTGTAATAGCTAAGAGCTTCAGAACAAATTACTTTAATTATTAAAGAATAGCTTTTTCTCCGGTTATTTCTGTTTTTTGCCCTCTACTTCCTTCCTAACAGTCGCCAATTTTTTCACTTTTTAGATAGCATGACTATATTTAATAAATTGATAAAAAATAAAAATTTATGGTTTAAATATCAAATGGTAAATAACTAGTTAATTTTTGTAGAGTAATAATTTATGATAATACCTAAAGCAAAATTTAATATACTTTGCTCAAAAATGTTGATGTTAGAAAAGCGGCTCAGGATTTGAGCAACTTCTTTTGAGATATCTATTAATTTATATTTCTCATGAATGGAATAGTATCACTATTAAATAGTTTTAATTATGGGTAAAGAGGCTGTAGTTTTTGGAATTAATTGTTATCCATTTTTGAAAAAATAAAAGTTAGGAGATTTTGATTTTAAAGCTCCTGTTAAAGATGCCGAAGGTATTACTAATATCTTGGAAAAATATGGTAAGTTTCGATTTCAACACTGGCCAAAGAAGGATGATGAGGAAGGTAAAAAAATATTTGGTTCTAAGGGCAAGGTTATAATTAATGACCTCTAATATTAGTAACTTCTTTGGAAAAAGATGAGATAGAGGAAGCAATTAAGAACCCAGCGGAATTAGTGGGAATGGCAGTAGAAGCTAAGTTAGTTACTCAAAAAATTGACCTTGATACTAATACAAAAACCAGAGAAACAGACCCCCAACTTGTAGC
>JAGGDU010000123.1:25448-63404 GCA_018457135.1 Trichodesmium erythraeum GBRTRLIN201
AACTAGAACCAGAAATTGACCTTGATACTAATACAAAAACCAGAGAAACAGACCCCCAACTTGTAGCCAACAAATTTGCTGCTCCTGCCAAAGTAAAAGAAGGTAAAAAATTAGCAAAATAGGGAAAAATGGAACCAGCAATTTCTATCTTCAAAAAACCTCTAGAACTAGAACCAGAAATTGACCTTGATACTAATACAAAAACCAGAGAAACAGACCCTCAACTTGTAGCCAACAAATTTGCTGCTCCTGCCAAGGTAAAAGAAGGTAAAAAATTAGCAAAATAGGGAAAAATGGAACCAGCAATGAATCTTTATAATCAAGCACAAAAATTAGATTCAGATGTCGAAATAGATACGAGTAATTTAGGATACTTATATTTTTTTTGCAGCTTAAATAATCAGGCTCAAGATATAATTTTTGCCTGTGAAAAAGCCGTTAAACTGGAGCCTAATAATAAAAAAAACTCAGTTTTATTGAGGTTTAGCAAGAGCATTAACAGGAGATTATTCGGGAGAAATTGAGGGTTTTTAAGTATTAATATATTCTCTCAAATATTAGGTTTAAAAATCCAGATTTTAGGTTAGGATATAAACTTTTACAAAAGGAGAAAAATCATTTAATTATGAGGTATTGAAGGAGTGGAAAAAAGAGGTAAATATACTAATAAATAGAAAGTCTTGAAAAGTCATATTAGGGAATCCCGTGCTGCCTCATAGGAGCAGCCTCGGGAGGATATTAACCACCAATTTGTGACATAGTTCGACTATAAATTCCAGTAGTGCCAGACTCTCTTTGCTTAAAATTAATTTCTGGTTTTAGACCTAATAAATATTCCACCTGCTGCCGTAACTCTTCCACAGAAATTCCATTACGCAAACTACTTTTTAAATCTATTTGACCGATTTCATTTAATAGACAAGGTCTTAACCATCCATCTGCAGAAAGACGCATTCTATTACAGCGATCGCAAAAGCATTCAGACATCTGACTAATAAACCCTAAAGTTCCTTTTGCTCCAGGAATTTGAAATATATCCGCCGGTCCATTTCCCGGGACAAAAGACTCTGTTAGCCCCCATTTTTTCCTAATTATTTGCCTTAATTCTTCAGAAGAAATCCAACCCTTATTATCAAACAATTTATCATTACCTATAGGCATAAATTCAATAAATCGAATATGCCAATTACGGTTAATAGTTAAAGCAGCTAAATCTAAAACTTCATGATCATTAACCCCAGGAATAATAACTACATTAATCTTTAAAGGATCAAAACCAACCTCATAAGCCGCTTGAATACCATTCCAAACTAGCTGCCAATGACTACGATTTTTATTTCCAATAATTAAATTAAAAGTATCTGAATCAAGAGTATCTAAACTAATATTAATTCTTCTTAAACCAGCTTTATATAAATCTTTTGCCATCTTTGATAGTAAAAAACCATTAGTAGTCATAGATAAATCTTTTGTTTCAGGAAAAGAAGCGATCGCCTCAATCAAACCTATAACATTAGGACGTAATAAAGGCTCGCCTCCAGTCAAGCGAAACCGAGTAAAACCTACAGGAATAAACACCTCTTTAAGCAGACTTAATAACTCATTATCAGTTAACAAATCTTGTTTTAAGATATAATCTATTTCTGCACCTTCTGGCATACAATATTGACACCGAAAATTGCAACGATCTATCAGACTAATTCTTAGATAATCAACTGTGTTCATGTTAAAAATATTCTGTTAATATAATTTTAATTGTACTTTACCTGCTAGATATTTGCTAGTTATAGCCACTTTTTTGAAACTTTAATTTATCTCAATATTACTAATTTTAGAAAAAATATTCATAAAAGTATTGCTAATAGAGAAAGGTGTCAGTCTAGAAAGTCTAAAAAATAGACAATTGCATTACTTTTTTGGACATAATATGAAGTATATTCTCAACAAAAATAGATATAAAATTACAAATAAAATAACAAATAAATGATATAATAGTAATTTTAAATAAACTTCACATACGTCCAATAGTGAGAGGAAAAACTAAAAAAAACACAGAATTTGGAGCAAAACCTTGTGCAAGTTGTATAGAGCAATATGTATTTTTACATCGAATAAGTTGGGATAACTATAAAAAATCAGGAGATTTAAAAGTAACTGCAAAACGACACAGGCCGTCACCCAGAGTCGGCTGGTGCAGAGCAAGTTTACAGATCAGCAAGAAAATCTAAAATTCTGTCAAAAGAAAAGTATTTTATAGGAGCATTATTTCCCTGTGTTGACCACCCAAAAATATTGATCAAATAGAAATATTCTAGGTCAGGAGCGATCAAAAATTGCCTAACTATATTGAGGGTAAATTTTGGCCACTACAAAAGAAGATTTAATCTAGGACAAGTGATGGCCAAACTTTCTGAAACTTCCACAACTTGGATAGAATAACCTTTAGCAGCGCGATCGCAATTACTTTTTTTAGTAATAACCTTTCTACCCTCTTAAAAGCAGCTTTTTCTCTTTTTTTGTACTTTTTTTTTTCAGTCTGTTTAACTATTTTTCCTTATAACTAAATGAATATATAATAATAAAAAATTATCACTCTCTTTGAATAAGAAATCAACGATTTTCAGATTTATTCAGTCATCATAAATTAAGTCCATAATTTTTGTGAAAGAACTCAAATGATATAGAGCTTAGGTAATTTTTTTTGTGTAGATCATCAAATTATCGTTCCTTTACTTGGGTTAGGTTGACCCCTCCAAATACTCTTCTCGTCCTTTCTGGGTGTCCCAGTTGCCCTTCTGTTTTTCCATAGCTGTAGTCCAGTTCCTTCTTAAGTGGGGCTTTTTCTCAGGGCTGGCCCAGGCCACTAGAGGTTAGCAATAATGAGATTTGAGGATTTTTATTCAGTTTTTCTATTACTTGTTACTATTGTCCAACGAGTTCAACTAGAGCATTCACCGACAGTAATTCTTAGTCTTTTCTCTCTTTTGGAATATCTGGTGGAATTCATTTCTCTACAATACTCAAGAGCTTTCCCTTTTTATTAGCTCCCTACCCTTCAATGCTTACCCCCTGGAGTATCTAAAAAATTCTTTGCCTTCCTATGATTAGCCAACTTTAAACCTAATTTTTTCTGTAATCAAGATTTACTAAAGTATGCCCCATATTTTTCTAATAGTAAACTCAGAAATTTAGCCGACTGGTTACCGACAAACCACTACAAAAAATAGAATAGTAGCTAGCCTAATTTGGGATTAATAATTGACAAAAAATTAATCAAAATATATTAATATAATAAAAATTGTAAAGAAAATTCAAAAAAAGCAATGATCAAAACACATTAGTTGTTCATATAGCCTATCCCTGTCCAGGGATGAATTTGTCTAAAGCTTCCCAACTATTTGGGAGAGAACTAACAAAACCTGGCTAGCTAGATAGCTAAGTTGATCATAAAAAAAAGATAATATATATTACGATATTTTAAGAGGTACCAGGATTTGAATACCAAATTAAAAGTATTAGTTTCTCAAAATACAGTTTTAATATCCATTGCACTCTTAGTCTGGAGTACATGGTTAATCTTACTAGGAGCAACAGAAGCATTTTCCTATTTACTAAATAATTGGGAAATAGCCTTAACAATGGTCTTTGGGTCAGCTATAGCTGGGGGTACAAGCTTGGGAGGAGGAGCTGTGGCATTTCCAGTTTTTACCAAAATTCTACACATTCCACCTTCTGATGCTAAAATATTCTCCCTTGCCATTCAAAGTGTAGGTATGACTGCTGCTGCCACTACCATTCTTTTAACTGGAATTAAAGTAGAACTACGAGTAATTTTGTGGGGAAGTCTGGGTGGCTTTTTAGGAGTATTTGTAGGTTCAGCCTTTTTAGCGCCTTTTGTCCCCCCTGATGTGATTAAAATGTCTTTTACTGTTATGCTGACCAGCTTTGCTATTACCTTATTAAAATTAAACCAAAAGCCAAGAGAATTGTATCAAGTCATGCCAGTTTGGAGAGTGAAAGAGCAGAGAATTTGGTTAATAGTTGGTTTTCTCGGAGGAGTTATGAGTGGTTTAGTTGGTAGTGGAATTGATGTATTTACGTTTTCTGTAATGGTAGTTTTGTTTGGCCTTTGCGAAAAGGTTGCTACCCCCACTTCTGTCATTCTCATGGCAGTTAATGCTATAGCTGGATTTATTTTACAGGTCTTTGTCTTTCAGGATTTTATCGACCCAGTGCGTAGTTATTGGTTTGCAGCTATTCCAGTGGTTGTTGTTGGGGCACCTCTGGGGGCAATATGTTGTAACCTGTTACCTAGAGAAACCATTGCCAATATCCTGATAGGTTTAATTTGTATAGAAGTTATTTCCTCTTTACTTGTGATTAACTTAACATTTATAGTTATCTACTCTAGCTTGATAGCTTTAGTGGTATTCTCTTGTTTGAATTACTGGATGTACCGCACAAAAATCTTTGCTCAAAATCAAAAAGAATATTATGGTTAATAACCTTCTAAATAAAAGTATTGAATAATTGCCATAGCAAAATTTCATCAGTATTGCCAATAGTTTTTGGATGAGGAAATTACAGATCAAATTGTCACAATATGACCTTTTGTAACAGTTTTATGGAGCAGAAATGCAATGACTATTAAACGTCAGTATAGTTTACCTAACTGCAAATTGATTTTGCAAGGCTGGAGTGATACTGGAGAAACTCTTAATTTAAGTCCAGGGCAAGGGCAGGTATTATCTACATTAATGAGTGCTGAATGTCATCTTCATGGCCAAGAGTCACCATTGACTGGAGGACGAGATTTTTTTGAAAGTTTGGTGAGAGAAGTTAGTAGCTATACTCAGGAATTTCTGAGTGGAATATCTAGCCCTAAACACCATAGTCAGAGTCCAGAGTTACTGCACTTACAAAAAATAGATGCCAATGTACACAGATTAACACTTTCTGATAGCAATATTTCCCCTAAAAAACACCAACAACCAGAAAGAATTATTGACTTAACCACAGTTGAATTATTTGATCTTGTTGAGGCGATCGACCAATTTATAGCTGATACTCTAACTTTACCAGATTTTTCTTTGTCACTCATACCTGTTTCCCGAAAGCTGGCCAACTCAGGGGAACCTCTAGCTTCAAAGGTTATGCCTGCTGCTGTGGGAGTCTCCGGGCTAGCAATAGCAGCATTAGCTTTATTCTTTATACCTATTCCAGAAATACAACGTCCCAAAGATCCTCAACCAAAATCAAATGATAGCGAGAGCGTAGATAATTTAGAGACATCCCCTACCGGTACCCCAGAACCGGGTTTTAATCAGACTCCCACCCCGAAAAGTCGGGAATATTCTCCCGAGTCAACTACTAATAATTCATATGAAAAGAAACTATCTGAAAAAAATTTAGAGTCATCTTTAACTACCAGTTCAGAAATTACTGATGCAAAAGAGATTGAAAGATTACAGAATTTACTATCTAAAACAATTAATAATAATTGGAGAACAGAAATAAACACAAATTTGATTTATCGTGTCAAGGTCGCTGCCGATGGTTCTATTATTGGGTACAAACCAATAAGTTCTACTGCGGCTGATGAAGTGGATAAAGTTCCTCTGCCAGATCTATTAAACCAACAAGCACTAAGTCGAGATAATAATCAATCTACGACTGAGTTTAAGGTGTTGTTTACCAAACAAGGTTTCGTAGAAGTAGAACCCTGGTAAATATAGCTGAAGTCAGATGTTAAACTAGCAGCATCAATTAAATTTGAGAGCTGTGAAAATGTCTGTCTTAGTAATGGCGACTGATATATAGAAATCATTTGGTATTTTTGCCAACATTAAGTTTTTTGAGTAGGAGTCAGGAGTCAGGAGTAGGGAAAAAAAGGGTTGGGTAAAGTGAGGAAGAAATTATGAAAGAGGAATTTTTTTCCTCAAAACTTATACTTAAAAAACTAATTTTCCCAAAATCAGATCTAAAGCTAAATTAAAAATATCGCCAATAAAAAAACTGTGAGTAAATTGTCTCCTGATCGAATTCCCCCTAATTCTCCGGGGATAGGTGTGTTAATACTATCCTTGATATTTCGCTTGTTAGTGCTTGGGATAGCTAGCAGTTTTTCCTGGGTGCTGGGAATGGCGATCGCTTTTCAATATCCCTCTACTTCTCAAAAGGTACCCATAGCAGAAAAACTCCTTAATAATTTTAAGAGTAGAGTATCTGAAAAACAGTTGCCCCTAGTTTCAACTACTCCTCCTGCACCTATTTTAGAAACTATAAAACCCCGCGTTCAACTCACTGAGGCAGAAAAAATTGAGTTAGAAACAGAACTGAAACAATTACAAGCACAGCTCAAAACTCTTATTGTTCGTACTACAGCTATAGAAAATAAACTAAATATCACTAGAGGTGATATAGATCTAGAAACCAGGTTAAATATAATTGCTCAAGAGTTAGCTGCTCCCCCTTCTGCAAATAAAAATAAACAGAGAAATCAATATTCTTCACCAGTTTTGACTAAAGCTGACATGGTGACTCTTCCTAGCGATATTTTGTTTGAGTCGGGTAGTAATAAAATTCGTTTTGATGGCAGAGTTATTGTAGATAATTTAATTCGTGAATTGAGAAATTATCAAGATGTAATAATTAGCGTTTCTGGTTATACTGATAATAGAGGAAAAGCAAAAGTCAATCTAGAAAAGTCATTTTTACAAGCTGAAGTAATAGCAGAATATTTATCAAAAAAATTAGGTCAGGGTTATCGTCTGTTAGCTATTGGTTATGGAGAGTCTCGCCCCATCGCAGAAAATGACTCTCAGACTAATAGACAACGTAACCGTCGCATAGAGGTGAAAGTACATCTGAGAAAAAGGTAAGGAGTTTGAAATATGAATTTATCCCACTAATACTAAAACGATGATATTATGATAAGCGTTACTAAGTATATGTAAATTGAAAGAAAATGCCAGGTAGATTTAAGAATTAAGTAACATAGAATGGAAGTTATTTGAAGATATTTTTCCTATTTCACCAGAAAAAAGAGGTAAAGGTATGTCTCATCTCACGGGGTGACAAGCAAGCTGGAAAATAGATGTATCAAAGTTTTTACAGGTTTAACTGAATAATAGTCCAAGTCAAATAGAAAACTGCTTGAGAGTATAGTAGCTTTTGGCTTGAATTATATGTTTTTTCTTAGATATTTTATGATGGTTTTATCCAAGAATGGGTAGAAAATTTAATGAGGCTAAATTATCATAAGTTACCCTATTATAAAAAATGAATTCAAGCCATCTCAAAGATTAATACACTGTACAATTGTTGATTTTTTATGACTAATTAAAATTAATAAGAGTTACCTTTTTTCTAATATTATTTGCTATCGCACTAGAACTATTTTTCAACTAAATGGAGGGTTTCTTTTAGTTGAAGCATTCTTCATATTATTTGGCAAATCTCCTCCTATATATAGCTTTTGACTAGCTTTTCAACCAGTGAGATTTGCTTGATATAACTATGCTGATAGACCGCCACCCGAAGCCTGTCCCTCGTCATCACAGAAATAGATTACCCGTGGATAAGTCATGTAAATCAAAAATTTAATCAGGGCAAAAAAAAGACATCAAATTATTTGTATAATAACTTTTGGGTGGAATAACATCTGGATTCATTTCTAGTAGACTGAAACTTCTAAAATAAGAACTAACCATGGTAACAGAAAAATTTTTTTAACAAGACATTCAAGAAAAAATAGAAACAAAAACATTCCAGTGGACAAAACAATGGTATCCAGTTGCAGTTGTGAACCACACTGACCCATCTCGGCCATTTCCATTCCAGTTACTAGGGAAAAATCTACTTCTGTGGCGGGATAGTGGCAGAAAATGGTCTTGTTTTGAAGATGTTTGCCCTCACCGACTTGTTCCTTTGTCCGAAGGTAGGGTAGAGTCAGATGGCACTTTATTGTGTGCATACCACGCTTGGCGGTTTAACTCTGAGGGAAAATGTGTCAGCATTCCTCAGTCTAAAGACAAAGAAACTGAAGCCAAACATTGTGCCAATAGTAAATCTTGTGCAACTGTCTATCCCACCCAGGAACGTCAAGGTTTGCTTTGGGTGTAGCCAGAGTCAGGAGAACAAGCTCAAGCAGAAAGTCAGTTACGGGAACCTAGGGTTGTTCCTGAATTGGAAAATCCATCAGACAGAGTTGTCAAACAATTTTGGAATATGCGGGAACTTCCTTACGGCTGGGATTTCTTTATGGAAAATGTTTCAGATCCTGCTCATGTTCCCGTTTCACACCACGGACTTATGGGTAGTAGGTATACTGATAATAAATATTATGACATGATTCGAGTTAGGGAATTTTCTACCCAGGAAGGCTTCTCCTTTAAAATCCAACCAATAAATACACCTGGTGTCAAACAAGCTATCCATGATTTTCAACCACCCTGTCACATGAGAATTGTCTCTGAACTTGAGAATGGGGGAAAATCCATTTTCGCTTTGTATGCTAGCCCCTCTCGCCCTGGTTGGTGTCGTACCATTGGATGCCAGGTATTTGTAAAGGACGAGCAAGGAAAGCGAGGTAAAGGTCTAGCATTCTTTGGTTTACCTATGCCTGAATGGTTGAATCATCTGTTAGGTCCTCTATTTTTACATCAAGATTTAGTCTTTCTCCATTACCAAGAGAAAATTTTGGCAAATAAACAGGAAGAAAAATACCTGGATGCTGTCTATACACCTAACCCCCAAGATAAAATGGTTATTACTTTCCGCAAATGGTTAGAGAAACGTGCTGGAGGTGGGATACCCTGGAGTAAAGAATGTAACCCTGAACTACCAACACCAGAATATGACAGACGTAAGCTTTTTGATGTGTGGGAAACTCACACAAAAAATTGTATGGTTTGTCAAAATGCACTCAAAAACATTAATCGCTTCAAGATTTTGACTTATGTTGTGGCGGTTTTGTGTCTGTGTTTGGGTATAATTATTGATGCGCGGGCGATCGCTATTCAAGTAGCAACAGCAACGATAACTGAAACGGGAACATCGGTTTCAGGTTTTCCACTTCCTCCACTAGGGTTTTGGTTTGCTTTAGGAGGTGCAGCTTTATTTGCTTTTAGTGGATATAAATTGCAACAGTTGATCAGACTGTTTTATGTTTATGAATTTGAACATGCGGATAATCATTAGGAGAGACAGGACTAAGGAAAACTAACAGATTTCCGTCCGAAGCAATTTCAAACTTCAAAATTTCCAGGACTTATGCGGTAGAATTCAGAAACCGCATTTCTTTTGGCAAGTCCAATCTCAAGAACAATTTGATAGTTTTTAGATCTATCTTTTCAACCTAGAAGTTGAGCAAATAGCTTCTTCTGAATTTGATTTTAACAAAATCACTCAGTTATTACTTTAACTTTAGCGATCGCCTCTGATACATTATTTTATAGACTCACTCATTACCATTACTTTACCTCACAAGGGAAGAAAAGTGTTGTAAGTCAAATTAGCATGAATAAATATTTTATGATTACACAGTCTGAAAACTTTCAATAATCACCATTTCCTTGACCCATAGATATTCCCATTATCTGTGTTTATGGGTTGAGTTTCCAATTCAGCAGGATTATTTATATTCATACCTCTAGTAAACTTATTGATTCCAAGCCCGTGACAACATTATATAGGAGCAATACGAGGTTTTGCTGCACTATTAGCAACAGTTGTTATTGCTTATGCAGAACATCAAGCATTTCCCCTATTACGAGGATTTCGGAAAATTATCCCTCAAATGCGTACCCTTACCTTTTGGTGAACCTGTTTGTCATTTTTCCCCATTGCTTCCAGAAATTTGAGGTACAAAACTATATTACAACCTAGTGAATACAGACAAAAAGCTCGGACTGGACTACTAAGGCACAAGCTCCACAAATATGTCTCAATTTGTATCAAATTAATACTTTTGATATTAGCAAAATTTCCTAAGCGCCTACTTGGAAGTCAGTAACAGTCGTAAATATAATGCTGGTACCTTTAATTCTTTTACCCTTGAAGAAAAGAAAAATCTACATTAAAAGGCGATCACTAATAATTCAAACACTTACTATATTAACAGATTGAAAATGGTGTCCTGTAACAGATTTTGACAACACTTTTTATAATTAGTAAACCACAAATTAGGGACGTCCTTATGCAACGTCCCTACAAAGTATCATTTTTTGTATCTAGTTATATGTAGCGCTAGCATCTTCTCTGCTACACAACAATTTAACTTCTTAATCCGTTGACTTCTGACTAGTAATTTGCGATGTATCCCTCCCTGCTGTCAGATTTTCCACAGTAGCAGGTATATCAATACCAGCAGTTTGCTTTAACTCCTCAAAGAAAGCAGCCATTTTTGTAGCATTGCTCCCACTTTGAGCATTAATTACAGTCACATTATCTACCTCAACCTCAGGGACAGTAGACACTATAATCTTTAGCAACTCTTCCAACTTCTGATACAGAAAAACATCCCGTGCATTTGCACCTGCTGCTTTCCAAGATTCCGCCAACTTGCGAATACCCTCAGCTTGTGCCTTCCCTGGTTCCACAATAGCAGCAGCATTTCCTTTAGCCCGAGCGATCGCCTGCTTACATTCAGCTTCTGCCGGAGCCACCACATCCGCCTGTAACCTTTGTTTTACTTGTTTGATCTGCTCGTGCTGTACCGCTACCTCAGCCTTAGTTCGTGCTACTTTTGCTCCTATCTCTGCTTCTGCCTCAGCTACCACAGCTTCCCGTTTCGTTATCGCATCTTGAATCCGTTTTTCTGCATCTGCATGAGCAATCTCAATTTCAGCTTCAATCTTTTTGAGAGCAGTATTTCTCTGGTTTTCTGCATCCTGTATAATTGATTCAGCCTGACTTTTAGCTTCAGCGATGCGAGAATCTCGTACAAGTTCCGCCTGTTGCTTACGACCAATAGAATAAAGATATTCCACTTCATCGGAAATATTCTGAATTTTCAGAGTATCTAATACCAAACCTAACTTTTCTAAGTCGTCTTCTGCCTCTTCTAGTAAGTTTTTTGCAAAAGCAATTTTATCCTCATTCACCTGTTCCGGTGTCAAAGAAGCTAAAACACCGCGCAAATTTCCCTCTAGAGTTTCCTGAGCTAGTTTTTCGATCTCCTGGCGAGATTTTCCTAGCAACCGTTCGATCGCATTATGAATCGTAGGTTCCTCCCCAGCTACTTTGATATTTGCCACACTTTCCACTGTCAGGGGAATACCACCTTTAGAATAAGCATTATTAACCTTGAGTTCAATAATCATATTACTCAAGTCCATGCGAAAAGCTTGTTCTAATAGAGGTACACGAACACTACTACCACCTTTTACTAAACGATATCCCACTTTTTGCTTGCTGTCTCCAACACGGTGACGACTACCAGCAAAAATTAGGACTTCACTTGGTTGGCAAATGTAATAAAGATTGCGAATTACAAAGAGACCCGCACCAGAGCCTAATCCGAAAACTGCCAGTAATGCTAATATGATTTCCATTATTTTTTGACTCCGTAATTTTAGTTAGTAATACCAAGGCTGAAAAAATAATTTTTATAAATAATCGGGGATTAATTCAGCAGCATTACACTCATTGTTTACCTAGTCTAGTTTGACTAATTTTTATAGTACAAAAAGTTCAGTATCACATATAAGTGTAATTAATTTTGTGTTACTGTTTAAGGTAATTTAATCAGATTTACCTTGGATTAAAAAGGAATATTTTAACTATTTATTCTGAATTATGAGTACTCTCTCCTCACCCAATAGTGTTAGCTTCAACTTTATTTAGTAATTTATATTCTTGGCCTAATAGGGAATAGAGAATAGTATTAAACTGTACCTTACTCTCCTTAAAAGTGCTGTAAATTTTAGTACCTTTAATATACTTACTGACAGCAAGATAGTTAAATAAAGTTTATTTTTCATCTCTATAAATACAACCATTTTTTTCATTGAAACTGCTTGTAAAAAATACCTATTATCAAGGTTTATGAAGCAAATTATCAAATAAAAAAAACTCTATTTTTGAGTTCCCATAAATTCAACTTTTTTACTATTATGACTGCTTAAATTTCCTGTTACATCAATGCCAAGAGTTTGATTAACATTTTTGAGGAACTGGCGGAAGATTTCCGGATAGGCATTTATTAAACTAGCGATCGACTTACCATCCCCACTATCAATAACATTAATATTTTCCAGTTTAACTTGCCCTGGAATCTTAGCAGACTCCCGCAAAATCATGCTAATCTGCTGTAAGTAGAATAACTCAGCAGCATCCTTACCAGTCTCTTGCCAAACTAACGAAAGTATATCGTTAACTAAAGCTTCAGCTTTAGCATTTTCCGAGAGTGAAGTGGCATTTCCCTTAGCTAATAATTCTTTAGCTTCCCTTTGCGCTTCTGCTGGCAAGACTTGATCTGCTTCCAGACGTAACCTTTCTAATTCGGCGCGAAATGTTTGCAATAATTGTTCTGCTCTCGCTCTAGCTTCTTTGCCTGCTGCTATAGTTCGTTCTTCTTCCGAACGCGCTTGCTGTTCCAATTCAGCTTTGATTTTACGAAGTTCGTTTTCTTTCTGAACTATCAATGTAGCTGCCTGAGTTTTAGCAATTTCTGACTCTCGTTTGGACTCTGCTTCTACCTGGTCTGCTTCTGCTTGAGCATTAGATTCAGCAATTTCTGCATCTCGGCGAACCATAGCAATTTGTTTGCGACCGATGGAGTTTAGGTAGTCTACGTCATCAGAAATGCTTTGAATTTTCAGGATATCGAGTTGTAGACCCAATTTAATTAAGTCGCGACTTACATCTTCGGCAATACGTTCGGCAAATTGGAGACGGTCTTCATTTAATTGTTCTGGGGTAAGAGTAGCAACAACACCTCGCAGGTTTCCTTCTAAGGTTTCTCTGGCAACACGGGTAATTTCTGAGCGATCGCGTTCGAGAAATCTTTCTATAGCATTGCCTACTATTTTCGGATCACTCGAAACTTTAATATTAGCGATAGCTTGAATATTTAATGGAGTACCTCCTTTGGAATAGGCATTGCGCACTTCCACCGGCACTGGCATTGTTCGCAAGTCCATGGTTTTAGTTGTTTCCAGAATGGGAATGGGAATTGCTCTGCCACCAAAGATTACGCGATAACCAACTGTTTGTCCTCCTTTAAGTCGACGTTTACGACCGGATAAAATTAGAATTTCATTAGGTTTACAAATTTGTATAAATGTATTGATAAACCAGATGAGTATTAATACTCCAAATATAGATAGAGCTATGGGTAAAGTAGAATTTTCACCTTTCAAATTATCAGTTTGACTACCATCTATTACATTAGGAGCTTGTGCTATTTCTACAGTTTGTATTTTGTTTATTTCTGACTCTAAAAATCTATTTTGCATGAGCTATATTTCCTGAATAACTTATTTTGAAATAAATTATCAATTTTTTAAAATGACAATTTAGTATCATTAACTACTCATTTTTATTTATTGTAGTAAAAAGATGATTTTTAAACCACCCATACCTAATTATTTTCCATACTTAATAATAAATACTCTTTCCCCCTTAGTAAATTATTTAGATTGTTCTGTACGAGCAATTAACTCAAGACTAGATTCTTTAATATTTAGGTTGACTTTACCCCTACTATTAGTATTAAATGTAATTTTTACAGTGCAAGTTAAACCAAACAAACCTTGAGGAGTAACCAGACTATTTATAACTTTTCCTTAGCGAAAAATCCACAACAAAAATACTATTAACATCCCGCCAAATATTTTCACTGCCACTGATATATAAGCTAGCATTAGAGTTTGATTTTTCATCTTGATTCGTTTCTTAGCAAAAAAATTCTAAGATTTCTCATCATAAGATCTAGCTAGGGAATCTTCTGATACTACCAATACCCTACTATTTTCTACTCCTACTATAAATACTTTTTCTTTTTTAGTAAACTCCCTGTTTTCTTCAGTAAAAGCCGTAAATGCTACCACAGATCCCTTAACACTTACTCTAATTTTTCCCTTACTATTTCTATCAAAAGGAATCTCAACCGTTCCCCAAAGACCGACTAAATCATTACTACGCACCAAACTATTAACCTGACTATTTTTTAGAGTATGTAATACCCATGCCATAATTGTGCCACATAAAATACCAACAATTATAGAAATAATAGCAATTATTTTTGGTGAAAGGTTGGGAGAAAGATAGTGTAATAAAACTCCAGTTAAGCCAAAAAAGCAACTCCCAAAAGTCCAAAATTTTAAACTAAATAATGGTAGCCATAGCCGCCGACCATATTGATATATTGAGGTATTACCTTGTTTATCTCCTTGGTCAGTTATTTCTAGGTCTGCCTCAAAGTCTTGATCAAAGTCTACACCATCTAGACCTGCAAATGCCGAAAGTGCAACAAACACTCCCCCAATAACTAGACAAAAAACATAAGCTGATGCCATAAAATGTCCTTCATGATTTTTTTGTACCCTATTATCTATTTATATTCTGGCAAATTAGTTTCTCTATTTACACACTTTGTAAAAAAAATTTGTATTTTTCTAACAAACTACTTATTCTTTTTCCAAAAGAAATTCCATTGGGTCCAAAGTCAACAGACGACTAATTTCATCTGTTTGAAATCCTAAAGCCATTGGTCGTTGAACTCCTGGTAATATCTGTACGTCGTATAATTCTGTAATTACTCCTTCTAAGCGCAACCATTCAACTATACTACCTGTATTAATATCAATTACCATTAAACCACAACGAGGTTTCACATCTTTAGCAAATAAATTTTCATCTAATTCTAAACCCAAAAAAGTTCTATCCCTGGGTTTAGATAATCCTACGATCGCCCAATTTTTCCAAAAAGCTAAACCTCGCAAAAAACCAGGGCAAAAAGTTATCGGTTCAAACCTACCCGTATTTAAATCAACTACACCAAAAAAACCTTTTCCAGAGTTCAATAACCACAACTTTCCTTGATAAAATCTGGGGGAATGAGGCATGGATAAACCACTCATAATAATCTCGTTTGATGCAATATCAATTACACAACCACCATCCCTTCTTCTTTCTCGCCAACCATCAATTACATCTGAAGTACTAACAGAAGTAACATATGAAGGTTTTCCTTCTACCATTGCTAAACCATTTAGGTGACAACGGTCTTCATTAATAATGTCAGAAATAAAAGGTGGTTTCCATAAGGGAGTACAACTATTTTTATGGCTAACTGTAGCTAAACAGTTCAATAAGCTACTAACAAAAATGATTCTGTCATTCTTGTCAACAATAATATCATGAATATCTAAATCCCCAGTTGTATAAGCTATTCTGGGAACATAAAGTTTATCATAACCATTGTAAAATTGTTCTTTTTGGAGAACATTATCTAACTGCCACAGTTGATATTTTGAACTCATATATAATCGTTCTGAAGTAGCATATAATCCCATGGCACGATTAAACAAACGCTCAAAGCCAGAAAATTCACCTTGGGGATTAACTCCTAGCAAAAGTAATCTAGAAGTTTTATAAGTGCTAAATGCTAGACTAATTTTTTCAGTTTCTAACCAGTTAATAAAAGTTCGAGAAGCTACTATTTGTGGACTGGATTTGTTAGCGGAATTATTGCTGTCAGATTGTTGTGCCATTTTTATTTAGATAATTTCTTAGTGAAGTTTTTTTGAATGAATCTCATGTATTTATTTATGAGGTTCATTTAATTCCTACTTTTTTTCTGATTCAAAGTTTTATATAGCTAGGACTTACCCAGAAACCTGATTATAAAACGAAATTTCCCTAAACTGCAGAAAAACAATAATCAGAGCAATAAACCCGGTTTCTTATTTGGGTGCCTAAGTACAGTTGTCTTTTCATTTTCTTGTTTCCTAAAATATAGAACTTTGTATTTAACGAGTATAAAAATTTCTATGACAATACAGAATGCTGAAAATTAGAATTATAATCAGACAAAATATTTATAGTAGTTTGAGTTACTCGTAAAGTTAATGATAGTTTAACTTTACCACTTGTATCACATATATATCGATCAGTAACTTTATCTGTAAACATCACAAATATACCAAGTTTAAGCAAAACTGGTATTGCTTTTATCTTCATGTATTTTTAATTTCAAATAAATCATTTTTACTTAACTTAAAGTGTCTATTTTTTTCAAAGATAGATAGATACATTATTGTTAATATTAGCATTATGTATAAACTCAAAGCCTTTAATATCATTGAGTTAATTTAGGGCAATATAAACATTAATTGTCTGACCTACTCCAGAAAGTAACTTATTACAATAGTTTCTATTTACAATAGTTTCTATGCTATAAGGTAATTAATTTTTTTGTGGGATAATTTACCCATAATACAGAATACCATAAGACTAATTTTTTCCTTAAATACTCTGGCAATTTTAAAAATAAATTTCCATCCTAACATAATTTCCATACCCCCGGAAAATTAAGATGTGTTTCCATATAAAAATGCTGACTTTCCAATTTAAATTAATAATAGAAAAGCAGCACAAATTTTGACATTAAATAGGAGACACAAAAACCTCAACTTCAATATAATATAATGAACAATTTGTATACAATAGAAATATTACAACAAATACAGTTAACTCTCAAATCATCAATGCTATTAACCAAAGCCATACTAATTTCCTGGGGGATGATTCTGCTCAATTAATAAAGCTAGTCTATCAAACCACAGCCCATTGTGTAAGTTTGATTATACACAATAGTTATACCTTCAGAATAGGTCATACTTCTTGATCAAGTCATACCTTCAAACTAGATTATATGGCTAAAGTTAGAAGGGAAGAAGCTAGAGGTACAGGACAATGGCCATTTGCCCCTACATTCTTATTGTTACTAAATTTCAGAAGCGCAAGAATGTCATAACCGCCTTGGCGACTGCTATAACCAACCTATAAACGCTACAAAATGTAATTTGACATCCTCCCCAAGCTTTTAGGCGGGAGGCTTTTGCCAGCCAAAGTCTAAAGCTAAGTTGACGTTTTACACTTAGCACGCACTCCCCTCTCGGGCAGACTATAACCACTCTTGCCCCCTCCCAGCAGGGGATGGGAGTGGTGCCTCCGCTTTCATTTTGTATCTCGGACTGCCTGTGCACGACTAGTTAATTAACATTCAGGATAACATTGGACTAAAAGCAACTAAAAGTCCCCTGATAAGCGCGAGAGGTTTTCAACCCAATTTTTCGGTAAAAAATCAGAAGTTAGGACTCAGAAATCAAAATACAGCGGCTCTCGTTGCCAGTCAGGTACACAAATTGCGGGCAAGTTATGGCACTACAATATTTTCACCATTTACCCTGTAGGTCATTTGCTTGCTCATCTGCTGTAAATAGCTTCAATACCATTTTTTAATTCATAACTTATTTTTTTAGTCAAAAATACATCTCCTATCAAGTTTTTTAATTGCCCTTATTATTCTTACATTCTTGTTTCACTCATGGTACGATAAATATCTACAAAAAAAATCTGGTTTCTGGGCTTGTTTGCTTCAGTCCTGATACTTTCGGTGGGTAGGATTACTTTTTTAAAGTTGTAGAAATTTTGGTCACCCTTTGAGTAGTTTATGATAGCATTCAATACTAGTGATAAATCTCATTATTATCTTTAATAATAACTCATCAGTAGACAAATATAGTAAGAATAACTATAATAAAAATAACAGCCATATAAATAAGAAGTTCTCCAGTCAATAACCATGAATGAACTCAAGTAAAATAGCAAACGAGCCCAAAATTATAAATTGTGCGTTTTTCAGACTTTAACTAAAATACTGCGGGTTTCCTAACTACCAAGAATTTTTAAATGGTACAAGAATATCTAGAACTTTCTCTATCTCCAGAAGATTACACCTTGTTAACAGACCTCTATCAATTAACAATGATAGCTTGCTATGTTGGAGAAAAAATAGACCAACGACAAGCTAGTTTTGAGCTATTTGTGCGAAAACTACCTACAGGTTTTGGCTATCTCATTGCTATGGGTTTAGCACAAGCATTAGACTATCTCGAGAAATTTAGATTTAGCTCTGAGCAAATTGACGCCTTAAAGTCAACGGGAATTTTTGCTAATGCCCCTAGTGAATTTTGGTCCTTACTAGCAGAAGCTAAATTCACTGGAAATGTATGGGCGGTGAAAGAGGGAACAGCCATTTTTCCAAATCAACCCCTACTGCGGATAGAAGCACCGCTTTGGCAAGGGCAGTTGGTAGAAACATATCTACTAAATACAATGAATTACCAAACCCTGATAGCAACAAAAGCAGCGAGAATGCGGGATATTGCTGGAAATAGCACCAAATTACTAGAATTTGGCACAAGACGTGCATTTAGTCCCCAAGCTAGTGTTTTGGCTGCTCGTGCTGCTTTGGCAGGAGGAATGGATGCTACTTCTAATGTTTTGGCAGCCTTGAAATTAGGTCGGAAACCAGTAGGAACGATGGCTCACTCTTTGGTGATGGCAATATCTGCAGTGGAAGGTAGTGAGGAGGATGCTTTTAAAAGTTTTCAGCGATATTTCCCTACAGCCACTTTATTGATAGATACTTATGATACTTTATCAGCTACTCGTTTATTGGCACGACGAGTTAAACAGGGTGAAATGCAGATAAGTGGGGTCAGGTTAGATTCTGGAAATTTGGTTGAATTGTCCCAGAAGGTGCGATCGCTACTGCCAAAAGTGAGGATTTTTGCTAGTGGAGATATAGATGAGTGGGAAATAGCTAGACTTCAGAAGGAAAATGCTTGTATTGATGGATATGGTATTGGTACTAAGTTGGTAACTGGTGTTCCTGTGAATGGAGTTTATAAACTGGTAGAAATAGATGGTATTCCTGCGATGAAAAATACTACTGGAAAAGTTAGTTATCCTGGTCGAAAACAAATATATAGATATTTGGAAAATGGTCAATTGAAACAAGATTATTTGGGGTTAATGGCTGAAGATGTATTGAGTCAAACAGAACCTCATACTGATTCTTTTGTAAAATTAATGATACAAGTAGTTAAAAATGGGGAGATGCTGCAAACATCAGAAAGTCTAGAAGCGATCGCTAAACGTACTGCTATTTCTGTTGCTAGTTTGCCACCTGAAACTCGTAGTTTAGAAAATCCTATTTTGCCACCAATGAAAATTTCTCATAAATTACAACAACTTACACAAAAAACTCAAGCTAACAGCTCTTAAAAATTAAGCATTGCATATTTATGGGATGAATGATACGTTAAGAGAGAGAATAAAAGGAAAAAAGTATAAGATGCCCGTATGGCTTGTAGTTTTGGGGTTTACCTGTTCCATTTAGATACCAAAAAGTTCTTTCAGCAACATTATTTTTTTCTGGTGAGTTCTTTTGGATATGATTTCATAACTATATCATCAAATTCTTCTTCTTAAATGTACCTCATATCATAGAGCGCGAAAACTTCTGTACATTAAATCTAGTATCTCGTTTAGCAACTGCTATCTGGTAATATCAAATTCGGTAGCATGGGTATTATATAATTAAACCTGATAAACATTATTTGAATAGTTTGAGAGTTAATCAGCCAGTCATATAAGCAGGTACACAAAATTAATTAAACCTATATTTGAGACTGAATCTCTTATATTATATACCTGACGTCAAACTAGAATAGGTAAACAATGAGTATAATGTTGCTTATATTATTTCTAATAATATAATAATAACTATTAAACTGGACATGATATAATATTAAATCTTAAAAAGATTGCTATACTTATATTTTATATTTCTAAATACTATTTATTGACCATTATTTATAAGTTAACTTACCTCTGTGATTCATCTAGTTTTTTGTCTACCTTCTAATAGTAGCATTAATACATAAGAAATAATATAACTTTTTATCTTGGAACAAAGAATTAGCCTCCAAAGAGAATTAAAGTTATGTAGCGAGAGTATTTCGTGGCAAATAAAAAGGTCATTAACTAGCCGATTTTAGTTATTAAATTTAAAAGCAGTTTGCGTAGCATAAACCAGACTTAAGGTCTCAAGCCCGCCCTTCCAAAGGAATGAAAAAAAATCGGTTTTCAAGGAGCCTAATTTATTAGGAAGTATTGATAACTGACAACTAAAATCACACAGGAAAAGCTGAATTTAATAACTAAATACTTACAAACTTATCTAATCTAAAAAAAATATAGAATAATGACAAAAATAGCCTTATTTGGAACTAGTGCAGATCCACCAACAAAGGGTCATCAAGCGATTATTAAATGGCTGTCTAAAAACTTTGAAAAAGTAGTAATTTGGGCATCAGATAATCCCTTAAAAAATCATCAAACATTCTTAGATAAACGCTCAAAAATGTTATCAATTTTGATTGAAAATATTGACTATAATCAAAACAATATTTGTCTACATCAAGAATTAAGTAGTTGTCGTACTTTAGAAACTGTTGAACTTGCTATAAAAAAATGGAATGATGGAGAATTTACCTTAGTAGTAGGTTCAGATTTAGTCAAACAATTACTAAGTTGGTATCACATCGAAGAACTTTTACAGAAAGTAGAATTATTAATAATACCTCGCCAAGGTATTACAACAGAAGAAGAAGATTTACAGAAATTAAGGGAGCTAAGTACAGAAGTAAAAATAGCTTTTCTAGAAGTTCCAAATGTTTCCTCATCTGCATATCGTGAACAAGGAGACGAAATGACCATTACACCTCCTATTAAAGATTATATATATCGGCATAAGTTATACCAATGGCAAAAAACGAGCACAGAGAAATTATAAATAATAAGGCAGACTTTAACGTAAGAGTAGATAATGTAATTTTTTCAGTTGACACCCAACAAAATCGTCTTTTAGTATTATTAATAATGCGACAAAAAGAACCATTTATTAAATACTGGAGTTTACCAGGTACATTAGTAATAAAAGGAGAATCTTTAGAAGCAGCAGCATACAGAATATTAGTGGAAAAAATTAGGGTTAAAAATCT
Organism: Trichodesmium erythraeum GBRTRLIN201; assembly: GCA_018457135.1. Classification (GTDB taxonomy): domain Bacteria; phylum Cyanobacteriota; class Cyanobacteriia; order Cyanobacteriales; family Microcoleaceae; genus Trichodesmium; species Trichodesmium erythraeum. Next base: position 46,532 of record JAGGDU010000123.1, read on the forward strand.
ATATTTAGAACAATTATATACTTTTTGCAGTCCTGATAGTGAGCCTAGAGAATCTATTGATAATTTTAAATATCTATCCGTCAGTTATTTTGCCCTAGTTAGATTTGAAGAGGCAGAATTAATTGCTAATGGGGTGACAAGTATTTGTTGGTATCCCATTGATAAAATTCCTCAGTTAGCATTTGACCATCAAAAAATTATTGAGTATGGATATTCCAGATTACGCAATAAACTTGAGTATAGTCCTATTGCTTTTGATGTTTTACCAGCAGAGTTTACTTTAGGAGAATTATATCAACTTTATGCAACTATTTTAGGAAACAATTTTTCAGATTATTCTAATTTTCGTGCCAGACTATTAAAGTTAGGTTTCTTATCTGAAACTGGCGTAAAAACATCACGAGGAGCTGGTAGACCTGCTAGTCTTTATCGGTTTGATGTTAAAGCATTTGTTTTAGTAAAAGATAAGCCTTTAATGTTTATTTGATAAGAATAGGGAATAGTTATAATGCTTTGAGGTTGAGTTATATTAAATTTGTTTGCTTCACGGTAATATAACTCTTTTTCCCAAAAGTATTTTTTGCTCCGTGGAGTAATTTTTTCATCTATTTCGGTTGTATGTATTGAAAATATTTCCTTCATTAAATGAGGTAATAACGGTAGTTGTCAATGACTAAAAAAACAAACCCTATTGTATTTTAATTTGTAAAAATAGAATAGATCTGAAAATAAGTTCTTTACCAAAAAAATTTGCAACTAACTAATTTCCCATTTTAGTAATAATTAGTTCAACTTTTGTACATAGAGTCATGCTAGAGCCAAAAACCTTACTCTCATCTTGCAATTAATTTTTTGTTGGCTTCCCCAAATATGCTTTAGCCACTTCCTTGTTAAGTTCCTTTTTATTAATAGATGCCTTTGCCGAATTTAATAATGTTATAGTTTTTTCTTCACATCAGCAGGAATATTAGACTCACTAATTTTTGCGTCAAGTTTCCCTAAAAGTTGATATTTACTTTAGCTTTTTTCTTAAGTTTTTTTAGACAAAATCAAAAATTTTTACTAGATAGTATTATGTATAGTATAATAATCATATTAATGTCAAAATGAAAGCGATAAATATCTGTTTTGTAGATGAAGAACATCAAAAAAATCTAATAAGCTAGCTAATTTTTAGAGGACTATATTAACTAGTTTGTTTGTAAGTGAAGATACTTAATTATCCTAGCTGAGTTTTTCGAGGTAAATTTATGAAAAAGCAGAGAATAATCATCTTTTCTGAACAGCCTAGTTTCAAATAAATGTAAAAACTTTGAATAATTCTAGCTATGTTTTTCATTATTTTTATATCTTTATTTTTTTTGTTATTTTACCTTGCCTAATGAATAGAAAAAAGCTGCTTTTAACTGGATTATTTTTAACAACTTTCCTCCTAATAATAATCAACTTATTCTCTGTACATAACTCTGAAAGTAAATTACAAAAACCTCTCTCTCTTGGTTTTAAAATCATTAGTAATTCTCAGGGAATCACTCTTTATAAAAAAGATTCAGATTATCTACAGCTTATTGATTTATCTGAAGGTGCAAAAATTGATTTTATCTATGGAAAAATTACAGATTTAGGTACGAAAAAAGGAGCTTACGGTGGTAATAATCCACAATTTGAACGTCAAACAATATCACAAGTATGGTCTAATTTATATTCAGAAAATTCAAGTTTATTTTGCATTACTAATGGTCAATTTTTTAGAAATGATAAAAGCTCCTCTACAGCCTTAGCATTTCCTCTAAAGTCAGATGGAATTATAGTTAGTGATGGTTATGCAGGAGAAATAGAATTTTCTCATGAAAAGTTAATGCTAGAAGTCTGGAATAATAGAGCGTTAATTAGTAAGTTTCAGCCAAATAATTTGCAATTCTCAATAGCAACTAATTTTATTGTTGGTTTACAGGAAAATGCTGATAAAGGAGTTGAGGATCAAACAGGTAGAACATTTATTGGAGTGCAAGATAAAGATGGCGATCGCCTCTATGAAACAATTTTAATTTTTACTTCTAAACAAGCAACTCAACCTCATGCTACTAATGTTTTGAAAAGTTTTGGTGCAACTCAAGTAATGATGTTAGATGGTGGAGGTTCAACACAATTAATTTGTCAGGGAAATAACTACATAGATTCACAAAGAACTATTCCTCAAATGATTGCTATTTTTAGTGGAGATAAAGTCTAATTAATTCCATTATTATAACTATATTTACTTAAGTATTCAGGATTCAGTTGTTATTCTTTTTTTTCTATTCCTTACTGGATATCAAAAAACTCCCAGTTTTTAGAGACTGGAAGTTCAGATAAAATTTATTTTACTTATTCTAATTATCAAATTATTTCAAAAGAGAAATTTCTTTATCCGCGACAACTTTTGATTCTATATTATCAACCAAATTATCCTCAACTAAATCTAGTTGGCCACCAGGTGCTTCTGGATGTTGTTGTACAAATGTTTGTTCTGCTGGTACTTCTTTTGATTCATCACTAGCATCAATATTAGCTTCTGCTTTACGAGTAATATAACGAGTAGTAAAAAAAGCACCTAACCCAGTTAAACCTAGAGAAGCAGCAGCAATACCAGCAATAGCAAAGTCAGACCTATTAGGAAGTTTTTTGCTTAACCAAGAATTTGGTGAAATTAAAGATTTTTCTGATGTTGAACCATGAATTTTCTTCAAAAGACAAGCTTCTACAGAATTAGCACAAAGTACACTACCAGCGATCGCCACAGTAGACAAAGCAGTGGCCACAATGTTCAGCTTTTTCATGTTAGTTTAGTTGATAAAATATCCTTAAAATAATTATATTAACATCATTTTCCAAAAGTAGCAATAAAAGTATTCAGCTTAACTTTATTAATCTCCAGAAAGCTCAGTTTTTTCTTGGTTAGGATTAAGACAAGTAGTTAATAATTCTTCTGTCGATAATCCTAAATTAGCATTTAAACCAATAACACAAGAAGAAAAACTTTCTGGCAATAAACTAATACGACAACTTTCTAAGATATTCTCTTGATTAGATGTATCTTGAACTGATTTATTAATCCTTTCTACACAAGTTCCTAATTCATCAACTCTTCTCACTTTTTGACAATTCAATAAAATCTCTTCTGCGGAAAGTTCTTCTGTTGTATTGTCATAGATTTTTGTGACACATTTTGATAAATCTTTTGGTTTAAGAGCTGCACTACAAGCATTAGCAACCTCTCTTTCAGATAAACCTACACTTAATAAATCTCTGGAGCAAATTATAAATGATTTTCTATTTACTTGGGCTGTTGCTACTTCAGGAATAGCCATCAATAAACCACAGGTAAAAAGTTGTATTGTTGTTAAATATACCCAGGGTTTACTCAAGTATTTCTGAGGTTGATATAAGGGAGATTTATCAGATAAAAAATGATAAAAGTTCATATTAGGCATAACAAATAATCAAAGCTAAACTCAATCGTGAAAAATTGACAAAGTAGTAATTCAATAGTATATGATATAGGATTGTGGCTAAATTTTATGTTAATGAGGAAATTATTATGTCTAGGTATAGAGGTCCACGTTTAAGAATAGTGCGTCGTCTAGGTGATCTACCGGGGCTAACTCGTAAAAGTGCCAGACGTGCTTATCCACCTGGTCAACATGGTCAAAATCGCAGAAAGCGTTCAGAATATGCGATTCGACTGGAAGAGAAACAGAAACTACTATATAATTATGGTGTTTGTGAACGTCAACTCCTACGCTACGTAAAAAAAGCTCGTCGTGCAGGAGGTTCCACAGGAAAAGTATTACTAGAACTTCTGGAAATGCGTTTAGATAATACTGTATTTCGTTTAGGAATGGCTCCAACTATTCCTTCTGCACGACAGTTAGTGAACCATGGTCATGTCACAGTTAATGGTAAGGTAGTAAGTATTGCTAGCTACCAGTGTAAACCTGGAGAGGTAATTAGTGTTAAGGAAAAAGAAAAATCTAAGGAAATGGTCAAGACTAATCTCCAATATCCAGGTTTAGCTAATATTCCTAGCCATTTAGAATTTGATAAAAACAAGCTGGTTGGTAAAGTTAATGGTATTGTGGAACGGGAGTGGGTGGCGCTTCAAATTAACGAACTGTTAATTGTGGAATATTATTCCAGACAAGCTTAGATTTTTGTTTTTCATCTCTATGGATGTATTTAATATCAAATCTGTTGGCTTCGGAGTAATATAATTTCTTTGATCGTCATAGAATAGGTAAGGGGGTTTTATTGCGGAATACTACGCAAATATATTGCGGGGCATTCATGGCTATTAGCCCCTAAGTTATAAACTATGCTTCTTTAATACTAAATAACACCTATGCTACCGGATTTAATATAACAATTAAGCGGGAGACATATAGCATATTTCTGGTTTATGAGGTACGCAAACGCGGGCTAGATGCCCGCACTACAGATTTTTACCAAACACAGCTATACATTATTTGCCTGAAATTAGCTGTAATTAAACAGACTAGGTTGGGTGCGATACAAAAATAGGAATTAACTATTTTGAAATTACTTCTCCCCCGACCCTTCTTCTCGCAGGAGAGGTGAGGGGACAATAAGTATCATTAATATAAAATTTTTACGGAAAAATTAGGTCTCTATTACCTCGCCCTTATAGGGGAACTTTTTAGTTTGTTTTATTTTAATATATAAGTTATCCTAAATGTTAGTTAAAAATTCAGCTCATGACTCCCTAAATTTCAGTCAAGTATAGCAATAATGCATAGGAATTAGTATGAGAAGAAAAACATGAAAAATACAGTCATTATTTTAGAGTAATTAATGGTTAAAAAATTATTTAAGAAGCTAGTGTGACTGTAACTCATAAACCATTAAATGCGCTGTATTAGTTACAGGGGCTAAGTCCGATAAAACCACAGAAATGAATATCAGTCGAATAGCAGGGTCAAGCTTTGCGATAGCTGGGGAAAAATTACAGCAGTCAATATTAGGGAAGGGAGTGCGTGCTAAATATAAAAAGTCAATCCCCCAAGGAGTGTCGTCCCGTGCTTAATGTCAAAGTCTTTAATCATATTTGAACCTATCCCACTAATAAAATGCGATTAATCCACATAAGTATAGTGGCGAGGGCTACAATTGCTTCAATACAAGCAGAAATAGACTCCCATCGTATAACTAATTGAGGTGATTACTAATTAATAGCTATTTACAAAATATGGGAGGAAATCAATTTAGATTTAAGCAGTTTACTATCAGACAAGATAGATGTGCTATGAAGGTGGGTACAGATGGTACTTTATTAGGGGCATGGGTCGATGTTTCTGGAGCAGAAAAAATTTTAGATATTGGTACAGGTACTGGTTTAATTGCTTTAATGCTGGCACAGCGTTCGTCTCAGCTGAAGGTTGATATTGATGCTGTAGAAATTGATATCAACTCATCTATTCAAGCTAGGGAAAATGTGGAGCGATCGCGTTGGTCAGATAGAGTTAAAGTTGAAAATTATTCAATCCAAAAATATATAGATATTTGTCAAAAACGTTATGATTTAATAGTCTCAAATCCACCTTTTTTTGAAAATGCTTCTAAACCTGTAAAAAAGGCAAGAACAGTTGCCAGACATACTGACTTTCTCTCACAAGCTGATTTATTGCAGGCAGCAGTTAAGCTTTTATCTGACACTGGCAAATTAGCTGTAATTTATCCCGTGGAACAAGCTCACAATTTTCAGGAAAAGGCAGAATATTTGGGATTATTTTGTCAGAGAAAACTTGATGTTAAACCTATGCCAAAAATTCCTACAAAACGAATTTTGATGGAACTCAGCAAAAAAAAATTACCATTACAAAAAAATACTCTGACTATTGAAGTCAAACAATATACATATACACCAGAATTTATTACCTTAATTAAAGATTTTTACCTAAAATATTGACTTCCTTTGTCAAGGCTATTGGTTGAACTAAAAAATTCAGGTATCAAGTCTCTCAATTCATAGAGAAAAAAATAAAAAAAAATCTTTTTAACTAATGTTTCAGTTACAGAAAAGATAATTATTAATTCTTGAAACACCTCGAATTTTTTTTGAACATTTAGACCTACCTAATTATACTAAAGTTATTTATTATTGATGTCAACTTATTTTTTAAAGCTAAATAAAAGAGTTATCTCTTGAACTAGATAGAGTTAAAATTTAAAATTATTCAATCTAAAAATATACAGATATCTGTCAAAAAAATTATGATTTAATAGCCTCAAATCCACCTTTTTTTTTTATCCTTATAAAGTTGCTAAAAAAAAGAGGACAGTTGCCATACATACTGACTTTCTCTCACAAGCTGATTTATTGCAAGCAGCAGTTAAACTTTTATCCAAAACTGGTAAATTAGCTGTAATTTATCCCGTAGAAAAAGCTCAAATTTTTCAGGAAAAAGCAGAATATTTGAGATTATTTTGTCAGATAAAACTTGATGTTCAACCTATGCCAAAAATTTCCATGGAACAAATTTTGATATAACTCACCAAAAAAAATACCATTTACTTCAAAAAACTTTGAACCTTGAAACTAAACAATATATATATGCTTTATTGCTTACTTACTTATAGCCTTTTGAATAACAATTAGGTATACAGACTCAAGTAATAATCTTTTGAAAACATCAAATTTTTTTTACTCATTGTTATCAATTTACCAATTAGTCATGCAAAGTATTGTATTTAATTATTACTAATTTAATGTAATTTAAAATTATCAAAAAATTAGGTCAATAGCCTTCCTTTGGATAGAGGATGAAAAAATAAACTTCAGTTTTTCTTGGCTTTGGCTTCATTTAGAAGTACTGATAACTGATAACTGAAATGACTGAACCACTAGAAACAGAACTATATTTAAGTTCAGAAAAAGACGAACTATTTGAAAAAGGTCCCTGGCCGAAACCTTTTGCCTTTAATGCCGAAGTAGTCAAAGTTTTCGATAATATGGTATGCCGTTCGGTGCCTCTATATCGAGAAGTTGTTGCTGGAGCAGTCCATTGGACACGAGCATATTATCAGCCAAAAACACGCATTATTGATATAGGTTGTTCTACTGGTACATTCCTAGAATTATTAGGGCGATTTTTGAAACAACCAGCAATTTTAGTGGGAATTGATAACTCTTCAGATATGTTAGATAAAGCTAAAGAAAAATTAGCCCAAGTAGAACAAATTCATCAGATAGAATTAATTTGTGAAAGTGCTGAAAATTGTTCTTTTGAAAAGAGTAGTGTAGTCGTTATGAACTATACCTTACAATTTTTATCTCTTCCTCAAAGACAAAAATTATTACGAGCAATTTATCAAGGTTTAGTTCCTGGCGGATTACTATTTATAAGTGAAAAAATTCGTTCTGATTGTCCTCAATTTCAAGAAACAATTACTCACCATTATGAAGCTTTTAAGGCTAAAAATGGTTATGCTCAAAATGAAATAGAACGGAAAAAAGAAGCACTAGAAAATGTATTAATTCCACTCAGCGAAGCTGAACAATTACAGATGTTAAAACAGAGTGGTTTTTCATACATAGAATCATTAATTAAATTGCATAATTTTGTCTCATTTGTGGCTTTCAAATCTGATTGAATCAAAAAAAATTAGAGGTGAAGACAAAAAAAATATTTCTACCAGTTAAAATTTAAGTGTTAAAATTAATAATACCTATACTATTAATAAAACCATGAGTTTTCTTAATGTTGACCCTTGATCACGCTCCCATATTTCCTAACTCCCGTCGTGTCTGGGTAACACTACTAGAAAAATGACTTAAGTTTGAATTGGTAGAAGTTAAACTCAGTGGAGAGCAATTTTTACCTGATTTTTTGGAACTTAATTCTTTCCACCACATTCCTGCTTTAGTAGATGATGGTTTTAATATAATTGAATCTTTGGCAATTCTTGACTATATATAAGCCAAATATCCTACTCCTAATATGTTACCTAAAGAGGTCAAAAACTTAACAATTGTGCAGATGGTAAAAATGGTAAGTATTAATGAATTGTTGCCCGCTATTCATCCACTGGTAGAACAAATTTTAGATTTACCTGGAGAAAACCCAGAAAAAGCTGAGAAAGCAGAGGAGAAAATTGCAACAGTCCTGACATTTTTTTGAGAAATTATTGAGCGATCGCCCTTATTTTGGTAGTGACAATTTAACTTTAGTAGATGTTGTTGCTGTTACTATCATCTCTATGTTGTCCTTTAGAGGCGGTATTTCTTTAAATAAATATCCTAAAATTAGTGCTTGGTGCAGTAGCCTAATAGCACGTCCAGCATAGCAAAATTCTGAGGCGACAGAAGAAGCATTTGCTGAATTTAGATTTAATATGTTAGCTAGAATGCAGCGAAACTAAAGAAAGTATACTACCCTCATAAGGGGTGTGAATATTAGTAAATGCGAAATTTTCTCGTTGTGTAAGTATTATTCAGACGTTAATTATACTAATTATCAGTACCTCTAGCTTAAGCTAGAGGCTTAATATCTGAATTTTTTAGTCAAATTCAATCATGACTTACCCACTTCAGCAAAAAATTGGGTTTATTATCTTTTATCTAAGGTTATAATAGGCTTAAGTTGCCAAGATTCGTTCGCAGTAATTTCTAGTAATTGTTGATGATATTTTTTTAAAGTCGGGCGATGTCCAACACTAATAAATGTTATGGATGTTTCTTGCAATTGTTTATATAAAATTTCCTCAGTTGGCACATCTAAAGCACTGGTGGCTTCATCCAAAATTACATATTTAGGTTGAGTTAATAATAATCTAGTAAAGGCAACTCTTTGTTGTTCTCCCACTGACAAAACTTGACTCCAATTTTCTTCTGCATCTAAACCACCAAATCTTTCTGCTAATTTGGTGAGATTTACTTTTTCTAAGACTTCCTGTATTTTTACATCAGAAATGTTTAGATTACTCTGGGGATATAAAAGCTGTTGACGGAGAGAGCCTAAAACCATATAAGGTTTTTGAGGCAAGAATAATATTTCATTCAATTTAGGTCGATAAATAGCTCCTGTGCCAGAGTTCCATAGACCAGCGATCGCTCTTAAAATTGAACTTTTGCCACAACCGCTAGGTCCCATAATTAATAATCCATCTCCTGGTTTTATTTCTAAGGAAATATCTCTGAATAAAGTTCTTTGATAATTGGGAGTTTTTAATGTTAAATGTTCTAAAGCTAGACAAGAATTTGTTATTGTATCAATAGCTAATTCACCTTTAGGAACTTCAGTAGATGATTGAATAGCCTCAGAAAAAGTAGATAAACGATTAATTCCAGCAGCAAATTCTGTCAGTCTATCCAATTGACTAACAATAACTGTTAAGGAACTTAAGATGATACTAAAAGCTACTCCGGCTTGAGTAATTACACCTATTTCTAATTCACCAGAAAGCACACGGGGACCAATAATTATAGATGGTAATGCAAAAGTAATAAATTCATAACTATTTCTAAAAATATCCAAATATAGTTGCCATTGAATTAACCGATTAAAATTATTAAAAACATCATTAAATATGTTCTTTGCCTGTTGTAGTTCCTGTTTCTCTCCTCTATAAAAAGCTATAGATTCAGAATTTTCTCTAACTCTAATTAAACCAAAACGAAAATTAGCTTCTCGCTTCAATTGTTCAAAATTAATCTCTACCAAAACCTTACCAAATACTCCGGTCGTGATAACTGTACCAGCAATAGCATAAGCAATTACAAAAAATACTAATGGTTTAGAAATTGACCATAATAAAGTACTAAAACCAAATAACTGAAATATGGCATTGAGAGTAATTACAAGAAAACTTAGAGATTGGTCTGTAAAACTTTTAATATCTTGAGCAATACGTTGGTCTGGATTATCAATTTCTGGGTGGTAACTAATTTTATAGAAAGAGCGATCGCTTAAATAACTTTCCATAAAACTCTCAGTCATCCACCTTCGCCAAAATACACTAAGTTTTTGTCGAACAAAAGAATAGGAAGATACAAAAGGTACAGCAATCACAACTGCGCCAAAAAACTGTATAATTGATCGCCAAAATCTCTCAGAATTTTGAGAAGATAGTGCAGAAATAAATTCTGCTCGTTGATTTGTGAGGAATAAATTAAATACAGTAAATGTTCCTAATAAAACAATTACTAGTAACAATAAACCCCTAGCTCGCCATTTCTCATTTTTTGAGAACCAATAAAGTTTAGCAATTGACCAAAAATCTTTTAATAAATTTAAGTGATTTTTTTTTTATTCAGCATATTTTTAGATATTACTAATGTGATTTTTAGTTTATTTCCTATATATAATTTATCATAATATTAGCCGATTGTCAATCAATATACCCTTGATAAAATTGGTGAGAGATATAATTTTTTATTCTTAGATAATAGGCAATAAAAAAAATATAGATTTTGTCAAGTTACTGAAACAGAATTGTTTTTCTTATTTTCTATTCATTGCTTCCCTGTACAGACGCCCTTATGCAGCCCTACTTACTTTTTGTAAAACTTCAGTTATTAAATAATTATTACACAAGGAATAAATTTTTTTTTATCCTCTTCAGCTAAGTTAATTTTATAGAGCTACTTGCTCAGGTACTTAGAAATTCTAATTCAAAGTTTCTTAAGGGAAAAAGAGTACAAAAAATAATGTGTAAATATGCCAGAGCGCATTGCTATAATTTTATCAATATTTACTTGTCCCCCACTTCTTTGAAGCTACAAAAGTTTTCTGCAACATCTCTACTCTCACTCAAAATACAATTTGAAAAGTTTTTGAGAAATGGCATAATAATTTCAGACTTCTAGCCCAAGTAATGGGAACGCTATCTTTGAGTAGAAAAAGCACTATTTCGAGAAATTATTTGCCAAAAATAGGGAAATTTCTACAACAAAATTCCTGCGATACAAGCAGTCATAAAACAAGCAATAGATCCACCTATCATTGCTCGAACTCCCAACTTTGCCAAATCACCCTGTCGTGATGGTGCAATGGTACTAATTCCACCTATCTGTACAGCAATGGAACCAATATTAGAAAACCCACATAAAGCATAAGTAGCAATAATCTGCGATCGCTCAGAAATCACATTTACCATTTCACCTTTTTGAGCATTTTCAATGAGTGTCTTTAAATCTAAATAAGCGATAAATTCATTCAAAATTGTTTTCTTACCCAACAAGATCCCCACTTGAGGACAGTCTCCCCAAGGCACTCCCATCAACCAAGCAACAGGAGCAAATAATAAAGAGAAAACCCACTCCAAGGATAACTGAGGCAACCCAATACCATTACCTATCCATGCTAATAGTCCATTGACCATTGCTACCAACCCTAAAAAAGCAATTAACATTGCTGCCACATTGACAGCCAATTTTGCTCCCTCTTTAGCACCTAATGTTGCTGCATCAATAACATTTGCATAAGTCTGTTCTACCTCTACCTTGACCGTTCCTGCCGTCGGAGACTCTTCTGTTTCTGGCAACAATATTTTTGATATTGCCAATGCTGCAGGTGCTGACATTACCGAGGCAGCAATTAAATGTTCGGCAGGTACTCCAAAAGAAATATAAGCTGCCAATACTCCTCCAGCGACTGTAGCAAAACCACCTGTCATCACTGCGTGTAATTCTGATTTCGTCATTGTTTTCACATAAGGTTTAATCATCAACGGTGCTTCTGTTGACCCCACAAAAATATTAGCGGAACAAGCGAGAGACTCTGTGCCAGAAGTTTTCATAGTTTTCAGCATTATCCATGCAAATGCTTTGACTACTTGTTGTAAAATTCCATAATGATATAAGATAGTAATTAATGAAGAAAAAAATATAATTGTTGGTAGTATCTGGAAGGCAAAAAAGTGTTCGAGATAGTTTTCTCCAAATACAAATTTAGCCCCGGCATCAGAAAATTTGAGTAACTGACTAATTATATCGGCAATAAATTTAAACACTGCTAAACCTGTTTTGCTTTTTAAAATTAGCAGTGCAAATAATAGTTGCAAACCTATTCCCCATAAAACAGTTTCCCACTTAATTGCATTTCTTTTTGCCGATAACAGAATAGCTAAACCTATAAAAACTATTAACCCCAGTGCTGATATTAATCTTTCCACAATTAATTATATATCCCTTAATTTATTATACTATTTTCTGAAATTAATCATCACGAAATATCTGATCATATTAAATATTTACTATATATTTGCTATATAAATTATTATAATGAGCGAGGTAGAATTTTTTTATGCTTTAAGGAATCAAAAAATAAAGTCAGTGTACTTCATTAATCTAATAAATGCTATATACAGAAATCCTAAACTATTTTTAAGAATTTTTATAATAACTAACTTTAACTGAAAATCTTAAAAATTATGACTCCAGACTTCTAACTACTAACAAAATATTAAAACTTATATAGGGTTTCTGTATTTATTATAACCTATTTGGAATTGCTATAACAATCCTAAAGAATTTGTTCAAAATGCAAAAATAGATAAATAAAAATGTATCAAACTCTTCCCCATTGCCCATTCCCCATTCTCTGAAAAGCCTAGATGTTTATCCGACAGAGCAAGTAGGATTGCTATACAATGTATTTTTTACCTAGACTTTATATCTAGATTTTGAAATTTACAGCAGAGGCTACCATAACGAAGAAATTCAGTCAACAGTAAATATATTGATAAATATATTGATTAAATGTAAAAAATTTGCAAAAAGCAGATCGAGGAACTAGACTAGTTGTATTAATGATAGCAGAACTAGATCAAAGAGAAAACCTGATCCAAACTCAACAAAATATTTAGACATTTCCCTACAATGACTTAATTATAGTTGATATACTTTGGTTTCAATCTAGTCAAAAATGTTTTGGCTTTAGAATTATCAATAATATTTATGAATAAGTGCAAGGAAACATGGATTAACTAGCAAAAAATTATGACAATACAATTTTTTTTATATCAGTGCCCCAACTGGACATTTCCCTTAGAATAAGTTAGTGGCGACTACTTTCGGGATGTACTGGCAAGATCGTTTTACTAGTGTAGCTTGGGAGTTACTTTAATCTTGTTTTCATAGTTTTCAAATATCAGGGAATTAAAGAGCGAAACATCTCCAGAAATTAAATAATTTTTTTCAAGTAACTTTTGCCAGCACATTCCCTAAACTATTTTTGTTCAATGATTTTTTTTGCTTAATAAATTATTTAAAATGGAAATTACCCTTTAGTAATAGTTCATCCATTTAGATTATTAATATCTTTAGATTATTAAGATATTTTTTGGTGGGGATGCTCAGATTTTTGATTGGTTAAAACTCTTAAATTATTGCTATAATTAAAAATTGAATATTTTTGATTTACCTAAACTAATTAAAATTAACTATGCCCTTACCTATTGTAGCTATTATTGGCAGGCCAAATGTGGGGAAGTCCACAATAGTCAATCGCTTGGCTGAAAGTAAAGACGCCATCGTCCACGATGAACCAGGAATAACTCGCGATCGCACCTATCGAAATGCATACTGGGAAGACCGGGAGTTTCAAGTTGTAGATACAGGAGGTTTAGTATTTGATGACAATACAGAATTTTTACCCCTAATCCGCGAACAAGCTATGGCAGCTCTAGTAGAAGCAAGTGTAGCAATTTTTGTGGTAGATGGACAAACAGGTCTTACTGGAGGAGATGAAGAAATTGCCCAATGGCTCCGTCAACAAACTATTCCGATCCTCCTAGCAGTTAATAAATGCGAATCTATAACAGAAGGATTGACCCAAGCTGCTATGTTTTGGGAATTAGGTTTAGGAGAACCTTATCCTATTTCTGGTATTCATGGCAATGGTACTGGAGAATTATTAGACGATTTAATTACCTACTTACCAACCCAAGGAGAAATTACTGAAACTAATCAAACTAAAATAGCAATTGTTGGTCGTCCAAACGTTGGTAAATCAAGTTTATTAAATTCATTTATTGGAGAAAAACGTGCAATTGTTAGTCCTATTTCTGGTACAACAAGAGATGCTATTGATACTGTAGTAGAACGAAATGGCAAAACTTATCGTTTGATTGATACTGCTGGAATTAGAAAGAAAAAAAATGTCGAATATGGTGCCGAATTTTTTGGGATTAACCGAGCTTTTAAAGCTATTCGTCGTGCTGAAGTTGTTATGTTTGTAATTGATGCTTTAGATGGAGTAACAGAACAAGACCAAAAACTAGCAAATCGGATCATAGAAGACGGTAGAGCTTGTGTTATTGTAGTGAATAAATGGGATGCCATAGAAAAAGATAATTATACTATTTATACTTATGAACAGGAAGTAAGGTCGCGACTATATTTTGTGGAATGGGCAGAGATGATTTTTGTTAGTGCACTAACTGGAAAACGAGTGGAGAAAATTATAAATTTGATAGATAATGCAGCCAATGAATATCAGCGTCGAGTGACAACTTCTGTAATCAATGAGGTATTAGAAGAAGCAATTAGTTGGAATTCTCCCCCCACTAATCGTCAAGGTCGTCAAGGTAAAATTTATTATGGAACTCAAGTAACAAGTAAACCACCAACAATTGCATTATTTGTCAACGATCCTAAACGTTTTCCTGAAAATTATCGGCGTTATATTCAAAGTCAATTTCGTCAACATTTAGGATTTACAGGTACACCAATAAGATTACTTTGGCGTGGTAAAAAAGCTAGAGAAGTAGAACAAAATACTGTTAATAGAGCAACTCGTGTCTAATATGTTATCTGCAAATTAAATATATTGATAGCACTACAGGCAACTCAAAAATCAAATCCCCCTTACTCCCTAAAGGTTATTCATGATTACGAACTCCTAAAAGCATTTTCATTCTAGAGAGATAGAAGCTGGGAGCAAGGGAAGCACCAAATCACTAAATGATAGAATTTGAGTATTGATAAATGTCCGCGCTCTAGCATACATAGTGCTATATTTTATAGATATCTTATTCAGCGATCGCCCATAGATAGATAAAAAAAATATAGAGAAAACCCCCGAACTTATCTCAATTGAAATAAAATAAATATTTATTTTCAATTAATTCTATGAGTAAAACAAAATGGTCTGATTTATACAAATTAGAAGACTGGTGGGCAGTCTGGATCGGTTTGTTACTGTTAGCAAGTGTATTTAGTGGATGGGTAACACTTGTACCCAAAATTCCTAAATGGAAAGGAATAGATATTCTGGCTGCACTCCCGATAGATTTAATTCCTAGCTTAGTATTATTAGCGATCGCTCTGTGCGCTGTATTTACATTTGGCAACATTTTGATGCAGGGGCGTAGGGCAAATGCTATGATACCAGGATTTTTGGCCATCTTTATCTTAGCTACTCTCGCTTATGTATTGGGAAATTCTCAAGCTGCAAAAGCAATAAATCTCGGTTATGCCTTCTGGGCACTACTAATAGGATTATTAATTAGTAATACAGTAGGTACGCCAGAATGGTTGAAACCTGCCGTGCGCACCGAATACTATATTAAAACTGGGTTAGTCATTTTGGGAGCAGAAATTCTGTTTAGTCGCATTGTCGAATTCGGACCCTATGGTTTAGCGATAGCCTGGGGAGTCACGCCAATAGTAGTGATATTCATGTATTTATTTGGCACTCGCATCCTGAAAATGCAGCAAAAAACATTAGTAATGATAGTAGCAACTTCAACCTCTGTCTGTGGAGTCTCGGCAGCTATTGCAGCTGCAGCAGCTTGTCGCGCAAAAAAGGATGAGTTAACTTTGGCCGTCGGAATGACTCTGATATTTACAGTCATAATGATGGTTTTCATGCCCTTGTTTGTCAAAGCTGTCAACATGAATGAATTAGTGGGAGGAGCCTGGTTAGGTGGCACCATTGATGCTACTGGCGCTGTTGTTGCAGCAGGCGAAGCATTGGGGGATGTGGCCGGAAAAGCGGCAGCTTTAGTAAAAATGATTCAAAATATGTTGATCGGAGCGATCGCTTTTGCCATAGCAATTTTTTGGGTTACATCTGTGGAAAAGCAACCAGGATCTTCTACTCCTACTTTAAATGAATTATGGGTGCGTTTTCCTAAGTTTGTTTTAGGTTTTATTGTAGCATCTTTATTAGTTTCTTTTGTATTTTTACCCGTTATAGGTTTGAATAATGTTCAAGCTTTATTGAAGCAGACTAAAAATTATCGTGGTTGGCTATTTTGTATGGCGTTTATCTCAATTGGGTTAGAGTCTAATTTTCAAATTTTAGCCCAACAAATGCGAGGCGGTAAACCGATGATTTTGTATATTGTAGGGCAAAGTTTTAATATATTGCTAACTTTGGCTGTGGTGTGGTTAATGTTAAGTGGAAACTTCTTTCCAGTTCCAGAATTAGGAGGGTAGATAGTCCTACTCCCGTAATCGTTTTTGAATAAAACAGGGAGTAGAGTAATGGGATGATGGGGAATATTTTTCGCGGTTTGGGATCCTGTATATTGAGTTTTTCCCTAAAACGATCATGAAAAAATTGTCACGTCCCATGTCCTTCACCATTACTATGCACCAATACCTACAAAAAATGTACAACTGGTCAACTTTTGTCCAATTATTTTATTTCAGTAGTTAGCGCTTATTCTCTTCAAACAAAATTCTGGAGATTTGGTGAGTGTAACCTCACTCATCAAACCCCCAATATTTAAAACAATATTTCAAAGACAAATTAACACTCTAGTCTTTCGTGAGATAGTAAATATTAATTAATTAGGGCTGGCTAAATAAATAGATTTGGTGAGTGTAACCTCACTCATCAAACCCCCAATATTTAAAACAATATTT
>JAGGDU010000123.1:63504-164104 GCA_018457135.1 Trichodesmium erythraeum GBRTRLIN201
TAGTCTTTCGTGAGATAGTAAATATTAATTAATTAGGGCTGGCTAAATAAATAGAGTGGTTAGGAATTGAGCCAAAAAAATGGCTAAAATCAAAAACAAGTCTAGTTTTAAGCATGATGCTTGAAAATGAAAATTATGAAAATTTTATTATAGTAAGCTTTTGAGCATTTGAAATTTTCCCACACCAAACAACTCTAATACATAATCCTGATAATCCATCAGTTTAAGTGATGGCTTACCTTGAGAAAAGTGCCAAAACAAAAATTTATCAAATTAATATTCATGCTAGTTATAATTTTCCCTGACCTGAGGCCGAAAAAGAAAAATTAACATATTGCAAATAAGCTTTCGTCTATCTATATTTTATATTCCTCTTTGCCTGTTAACTCTAACTCATTACTTTTGACAAGAATTGAATATATCATTTAAATACTGAAAAGCTTATTGCTTATTGTCCTTAAACTTATTTAAGGCCCTCACTCTTCAACTTTTTTAGCCAAGCCTAATTGAGCATTATTTATTCAGCAGCAGTAGCCAATTCTGTACTGCCAGCCGTGCGCTTTCTTGTTAAAGTATTAAATAATAAGGTACCAATAGCCTTAATTAAATTACCCTCTAATTCATTGAACATTTTCATATTCATACCAAAAGCAGCATTTGCTTCATCTACTATTCTACTTGCTGTTGCCTGATCGATAGGTAAATCATTCATGGCCTGACGATAGTTATTCTTAAATGCCTTCTCATCCAGAATATCTGGGAATTCATAGAAAGCAGTACCTTCTCCATCAGTTAAATTCATGCCTCTCTGAGCAATTTTCTTAAGAATTTGACCACCAGACAAATCTCCCAAGTAACGAGTATAGGAGTGAGCTACTAATAATTCTGGTTGTTTTTCTGATATGTCTCTAATTCTCTGTACATAAGCTTTACCTGCAGGGGAGGGAGCCACTTGCTCCCGCCAACCATTACCATAATAGAACTTTAAGTCTTGCTCTAAACTTTGCTTACGGTTTAGTTCTGGAAAGTTAATTTTGGAAATGACTGGATGTTCTCGGTGACGTTGAATTTCTTCTTCCATTGCGGAATAAACGAAGTAAAAATTCTTAACTAAATTTCGGTAGGAAGTCTTTTCTACAACTCCTTTTAAAAAACACTTGACAAAACTTACATTTTCTGCGTTTGTATGAGCTTTTTTAGTTCCTTCACGCAATTGAGTTGCCAGGTTTAAATTCATGCTAAATATCCTTACTGATACCAAACTATATAATTGGCCGTATAAATTCCTACAGAAACTGAGAAATTAATTGCCTATTTGAATACCTTAAAATGAATGGATGAAAATTTACGTTAAGAATAATTAAGTAAAAAGTAATTATTAACTATAGCTATATCCTTAAAAGCTATCAGCTATATGCTCAAGTCATAAATATTAGTTGTAAAGAATTTCAACTTTTAAAATGTCCTAGCACTTTTTTATAAAACTACAAACTTTTCACTATTATATACCTGTTTCATAAACTTAAAACTTCACTTGTAAAAGTAATCTACCAAACTTGAAAGCCAAAATATCAAGTTATATGTAGTCTGACTGTAGGTAATTAGTATTACAAACTTAGACAAAACTTAATTTTTTTTTATTTTTCATTTCAAATAATTAGCTATTTTAATCACTATTGACTAGGTATAGTACTAGCTATATTTTATAGCTTATTTAAATCCTGATAACTAATTATCAGTAAGTTGGGCTAACAATTTACCCTATGTAACAAAATTTCAAGAACCCCTCAACTTAACTATTTGGAAGAGCTTGGAGTTAGTATATAAATCTATAAGCTAGTTGATGCTTATCTATTGATTATGTCTATTAGTAGAAATTATTTAACATCCTCCCCTTTTGTTAGATGGGGAGTTCTTGCGAGCCATAGCTCTGATGCAGGTTAATATTTGACAAGCTGGTGAATTTATTATCGCCAGCGCGAAACTTAACGGTAGCCAAAACCTGTGCTTGGTGCGTCCTTTTTTTTCTGAAACTTCCCGACCGCGACTAATTAATATAATAATAACATATATATTAGATTCAAAAAAAGAATCAAAAAGTCGTCCGATGGGCGTGTCCTGCTTTAAACCAAATTTTTTGGTAAAACTTGGAGAAATATCTACCCTAATACCAATTTATCAAAAACTTTTCTAGCTGTATCAACAGCCGGGAACCTAACCCTAACCCCAACCATAAAAGGTTAAGGAGTTTCCATACAACGTTTATACAGTAGGGACATTGCAGACAATGTCTGTAGAACATTGATAAAATTAACACCACTCTAGAGGGTTGAGCGTGCAAGAAGGAAAAAGAATGGCTATGTTAATTACTTAATAACTGAAGTGCTACCTAAATAATTCATTAGAGTTGTTGGGAATTGGTATAAGATTAAAATGCTTAGAAATGAGAATTTATTGCAGAAAAGTTTTTTGCAGAAAAACCTTTTACTGCAATACTCCTAACCAATATTGTGAATCATATTTTATCCTTATTGCGTGCTTGACTTACGAACCCATAGAGACAGCATTTGTGTTTCATCTGTGTAAGCCTTGCAGTCCGTGGCTGATAGCTTAACTATTCTAACATACATAAGTCCTGATGCTGATAATTGAAAGCTTTTCAAAATCAAACTCATAAATTTATCTGACATAATTATGGAATTACGTGGTATTTGGCTGACAAATGTTGATAGCAAAATTCTCCATTCTAGAGACAAAATTGCTGAAGCAATGAATTTTCTTGTTGACACAGGATTTAATGTTATATTTCCTGTTGTCTGGAATAAAGCATTTACTCTCTATCCTAGTCAACTGATGGAAACAACTTTCGGACAAGAAATAGACCCCTTATACAAAGGTCGCGACCCTCTCGCAGAAGTCATCATAGAAGCACAACGAGTGGGTCTCAAGGTTATTCCCTGGTTTGAATATGGGTTTGTTAGTTCTTATAAACAAAATGGAGGGTTGATCCTGAGCAAAAAACCGGAATGGATAGCTCGTGAGCGTAAAGGTAATTTACTAGTGAAAAATGGTTTTGAGTGGATGAATGCTTTAGATGAAGAGGTGCAAAATTTTTTGATTGATTTGGTTTTGGAAGTTGTGAGAAATTATGATATTGATGGTATTCAGGGAGATGATAGAATGCCGGCCTTTCCTTCTGAGGGCGGTTATGATGCAAAAACAGTAGGGCGTTATCGCCAACAATTTTCTTGTCATCCACCCCAAAATAATAAAGATCATAAGTGGTTACAATGGCGGGCGAATATTCTGACAGATTTTTTAGCTCGTTTATACGGAAAAGTGAAAGCAGTTAAACCTAATATTTTGGTCTCAATGGCACCCAGTTTTTATAAGTGGGGTTTCAATGAATATCTACAAGACTATCCCACTTGGATAAATAGGGAAGTTGTTGATATTGTTCATCCTCAACTTTATCGTCGTGACTTTTCTAGTTATAAGTCTCTTGTAGAACAGTTGGTAAAACAGCAATTTATTGCTACTCATTTAAATAAGATATTTCCGGGAATTTTAATTAAAATTGGTTCTTATCGTATTAGTATGGATTATTTGTTAGAAGCGATCGCTTATAACCGTTCTGTAGGTATTAATGGAGAAGTGTTATTTTTCTATGAAGGTCTGCGAGAAAATAATGATGTTTTGGCTAAAGCATTGAGAAAATATGTTTACAATTAAAGTAACCATTCAGCGGTCAGCTATTAGCTACCAGCTACAAGTTATTAACTTATTAGAGTTATTGGGCTTATTTCCAAACAACTCTAATGACCATCCAATTTATTTGCTATCCATTGCCATCATGCGATCATAAACATGACGAGACAATTTAGGAAATATTTCTTCATCATTAGAATAAGCAGCATCTTCTGCAAAAATTGCTAAAATATAAATAGCTTGATTATCTAAAGTTCTGACAAAGGCGACATCCATACGATCTTTAGAAGTCAAACCAACTTTAGAACCGAAATAAATATTAGCAGGCAGAGACTCTCCCAGAAAACCTTTGACTCCATTGTAGGGATCATTCTGCCATACTTGGGGTCTTAAATCTCTCGTTAATAAATAAGCCATTCTCGTACTATACTTTCGTGAAACTGCCTGCCTAGTGTATATTTCATATATTAATCTGGTAGCCTGGTCAGTTGAAATCAAATTTCGGAGAAACTTACCATCTTGCTTTCGTAGTTGGCGATCGCGACCTACTGGACCTGTTTGACTAGGAGAATATCTTGGATAGTTTTTTGTACTAACTATTAAATCTTGGTAACCAGCTTTTTGAAAAAATTCATTGACTGATTTTCTTTTTTCTAACCAAGTATTTAACTTTTTGCCTTCCAATTTAACCCCTGATTTTGTATCAGTAATTGCATCTAAAATTCTACTAGCAGAATCATTATGAGATTTCTGCATCATTAATCTTAAATCTTCATAAAACTTCGGTTCATTATCAATTAAACTTTGTTCAACTGCTCCATAAAATGCAGCCATCCAAAATAATTTGGCTACACTAGCAGGGTATCTTAAAACTTGATTTTTATATCCAGCATATGTGTGAAGATCTGGGTTACTAACATCAATTAAACTAATAGATAGAGGCGCTGTAGGCAGCCCTTTTTCTTTAGCAATACTGAGTAATTCATCAACTATTTCTTGTAACTGCGGGCTATTACGTTTGTATGTTTGTCTACGAACATTATAGGCAAATCCTAAATCTTTTGGAGTTTCTTCAGGAACTGGGGGTACATAGGGTGGTATTAGGGTAGGTGATACAGAAGATGCAGGAGTAGGTAAAGGTTTCTCTGAAGCTGGCCGACCTCTAAAAGGTAAGGTAATAATCCAGCTCACTGTCATTAATAAAGCAACTAAAATAAATATATTTTTATATTTTAACTGTAATAATATTAACTGTATATTTTTGGTTTTAACTCGCCGACGAACTTTAACTGGCCGTTTTTTTACTGGACGATATCGTGGACGAACTCGACGAAATGTTTGGGATACTACCTTTTCTGCGTGCATTTGAATAGGATATGAAAAATATAAGTATTGATAATTTTATTGCTTTTGAAGACTATAATATCTAAAAGTATTGGTTAAAAAGATATTATCTTAACCATTGATAAAGCTCAATATCATACAAGTTCTGAATTAAAGATTTCTTTGGCCTAGCACTTGGGAGTATTTTCCAGTCTACTCACTTTTATTTAAAACTGGCAGAGCGTTTATGGCCTCTAATTAATGAACCTATAGCAAATCATTCATTAGATTTGTTGCTTCATAAGTTAAAGTAATAGTTGTTATATATATTTAAAAGATCAAATAAGAAAATGCTGGACATCAATTGAGTGTTCAAAGAAGATAGACTGTTAAAGGCATTAACGGGACTAAACCGTAGGGCATTTGATGAATTGTTGGAAGCTTTTTCTGTCCAGCTTGACTTGGAAGCGATCGCCACTACCCAAAAGCCTAGACTTTGAGACAAAGGAGAAAGTTATTTGCCAAACTGCGAGAAGCCAAAGAGCTGCTATTTTTTATTTTGCTCTATTTTTAATGCTATTCTACCTTTGATTTGCTGGAGGTATTATTTGACTTGCATCCCAGTCGAGCACACCCTTGGATGTTAATACTACAAATAATACTGGAGAAGTCCTTAGGTCAAAAAAAGGCCCAAATAGAACTTAAATGGGAAAGCGTTGGAGAATTTATGAGGAAATTTCCTTCAGCCTTAGAAGTAATAATTGATGGTATAGAACGTCTAATTCAACACCCAAAATAGCAACAGAAGCAGAAAAATAATTACTCAGGTAAAAAAAAGCCTCATACTTGTAAACACTTAATTATGACAAATAAGAACAAGAGAGTTTTAGTGCCTTCAAAATGACGAGAGGGTAAGGTACATGATCAACAGCAACTAGATTAAGAAAAACTTGTAGACTTTGTGATATATAAAGTGAAAATTCATCTGGAATCAGGTCTTTAGGGATTACAAAAAGAATTTGTTAACATCAAAATACCCACAAAAAGCCAAGAAAGAAAGAAAGAAAGAATTAACAAATAAACAGAAATAATCAAACAGAAAAAAAGTAGCGTTCTCCTTGCTGTATGAACACAAAATATCAGGAGTAAAAAGAGACAATGCAACAATAGGAATAATTAGAAATAAGCTAAAAGGTTTAAATGATTGCCTGATTTTAACTGCTGTATAACTATAGAATTTATATTTAATGGCAGCATAAGTTAATGGATGTAGCCGAGGATTTAATAATTTTGTTTTTCCACTTTCCAGTTTCCAGGTTTTATTTAGCGACAAGTCTATTTGCTATTCTTAAGGAGCTAGAAAAAGTTTTGTTTAAATATTTTCAAGTTCTTTTAAAACAGTAGTTTCTTATCAAGGCTATAACCCAGTATGTATGTTGCTGAAAGTTATAGTTTAATTAGACCGATGCTATCTAATTTTAAATGACTCAATATTTAAATTATTAAAATATAAGATATCTTTTGAATGATTCGTCTTCAAATAGATAAATTACTTCCTAGTCTTAAAAAAGTTTAGCTTTCTTTTTTTATTGATATTTGTGGTCTTTGTAAATATTGACAAATAGTGATTTATCAAACTAATTTATCAAACAAAGACATTATAAATACGAGAAAATGGAGATAATCTCTGGCTGTGAGGCGCGGGGAGTTTTTGCCAGTCAAAGCTCAAGGGATGGTTTACTTAAGTCTTGTGCCTAGTGTTTTTGGTCTTGGATATTACATTTCCTTCCAGGTCTGTTTTTTTTCTTCGGACTGCCCGCATGCCAATAATATATCAATTATTTAACATATGTGTTTAAAAAAAACAAATAGAAAATAAAAAATTTATGGGTGATGGTTAAGAAGCAATTTTTTTGGTAATTTTGCCAAATACAGATAAAAGTGGAGTTTATACAGTAGCAGCAAATATTCAATCAGTCATTAAAAATTTAGTTATTGTTCTAACAAAAGTTGAAAAACAAATATTTAGCTTCAAGTTAGATAACCTTACTCACAGATATTATTAATTGAGTAAACACCTCAAGAATTGAGACTTGTTAAAGCTTTATATTAAGACTAAATTGTCCGAAATTGCCATATACAGTCCCTTAATGATTTTAAAGGAAAGAAATATTTAGTGTCACCATTCTCAGAAAGCCAAGAATTAAAAATTTAATCTCAAAAGTATTAATAATCAATACTTTGAGTCTTTTTAAATGGACACCTGATTTTACAACTCACCGCACTAATTATAATATTATGTTATACCCGTTTAAGTAACTAATAAATTATATCATGTCCGGTAGCATAATTTGTGTATAAAATTAAGTCATAAGATGAAAAATATATATTCTGGAAATCGTTTGATATTTATCAAAAATACCCAAATGCGAACAACCCTTATGCTACAATGGCTGCTGCCAAGTATACTCAGCATTTTTGTCTTAGGCAGTCCCTCAGAAGCTGCAACTCTAGAATCTTGGCAATTTAAAGTTAATCAGAACGAACTGTCCTTTACTACAGAAGGTGGGGTTCAACCAAAGGCCCAATTAGCAACTAATCCAACTCGGTTAATAATAGACCTGCCAGGAACAACTTTAGGTAGTGTAAGACCTTCTCAAGCTATAGGTCGAGCTATCAAAGCAATAAGAGTAGAACAATTTGATTCTCAAACAGCTCGGATAGTGGTGGAATTAAACAATGGCTATACCATTGACCCAAAGCAAGTACAATTTCGGGGTATTTCTCCTAGTGAGTGGACTGTACAAATACCAAGTCCTCAACAAATTACCTCTACTACAAATACAGATATTAATTTTGCGCCTCAGTCTTCACCCCCACCTCCTCAAACTCTACAACAGCCTTCACCCCCACTACTCCTAAGTCCTCCTCTGCCTTTTCTGAAGAAAGAAAGATCAAGTAATCAAAATAGAACAAGACCTACTAACTCTCCTCTGGTAAATCAAGTTACAACTACTGGTACACCAACTCTTGTAGAAGATGTCCAAATCAAAAAAGAGGGAGTAGTTCTCAAAACAAGTGGTAGATTACCAGAAATTGAACTAAAGAAGAGTGTTGATCGTACCTGGATGACCATTGATGTCCTCAATTCTACTCTGACTGCCAAGGGTCTCAAGCCCAGTCAAAGATTTAATGAATCAGGATTAACAATTACTCAACTAACTCAACTTTCGACTTCACCAGCAGTAGTTCGTCTTACACTAAGTTTGCCAGATAAAAGGACTCAATGGCAAGCTCGTGCTTATGCAGGTGGAATAGCAGTATGGCCTGAAGGAGAAGTACAACCTACAATTAATGAAGCTACTGGTTTTGTTTTCCTTAAGTCAGTGGAATTAAAAAATGGTACTGAGTTAGTGGTTACTGCAGATAAGCCTATTAACTATACTAGTGGTTGGGATTCTGAAACAGGTGCCTATGGAATTACTATATATAATGCTAAGATAGATGACCGATTTAGGTTACCAAAAAGAGAAGTTGGTAGCCCTTTAATTTGGGCAAAAATACGTCAAGAAGATCCAGAAACAGTTACAATTCTGGTCAAGCCTGCTACTAATGTTAAAATTGCAGAAGTCACTCAGGTTACGACTCAACAGTTATCTTTACTTATGGGTTGGGGTAATATTGGAACTGCGCCTCCAGGTTGGAGACCCAACTCTATAGAGCCATCTTCTAGTTCAAAACCTTCACTATTCCCAAGGAGATATAATTCGTCATCTCCAAATTCATTGGGGGAAAATTCACTACCTCAGAATAGATTACCTCGGAATTCTCCTGAAAATTTGCGTCCGAGACGCTGGCCTTTTACTTGGCCTCGTCGCAATAATCAACGCTCATTAAATAATGATCGTCGTTTTCCTTTGCAAAATCAATTACCTCAAAGTGATGGACGAGTAATGATAGTGATAGACCCTGGACATGGGGGACCAATGGATTTTGGTGGAGTAGGTTTTGGTGGTATGCGGGAGAAGGATATTGTATTACCGATGTCATTGGAAGTAGCTCAAATCCTGGAGCAGAATAATATACAGGTGGTTATGACTCGTAAGACAGACCGGGATTTGGATTTACCACCACGCTCAGAGTTGGCTAATAGGGTTGGAGCAGATTTATTTGTGAGTATTCATGCTAATGCTATTAGTATGAGTCGTCCTGATGTGAATGGTTTAGAAACTTTTTATTATCAAAGTGGGCAGGTTCTAGCACAGTATATTCAGAATAGTATGTTGGAAGCTTTTCCGACGATGAATAATCGTGGTGTGAAGCGAGCTCGTTTTCATGTGCTAAGACATACTAAGATGCCTGCTGCCTTGGTAGAGGTAGGTTTTGTCACTGGTAATTATGATTCTCGGATACTTGCTGATCCTGGCCAACGGAGTCGTATGGCACAGGCGATCGCTCGTGGCATATTGAAATATGTCCAAGTTTATTATCGGTAAGGGGAGTTGTCTGAGATATCAGTTCTTAGTTAATCTAGCTTGAAATAATA
Organism: Trichodesmium erythraeum GBRTRLIN201; assembly: GCA_018457135.1. GTDB lineage: Bacteria > Cyanobacteriota > Cyanobacteriia > Cyanobacteriales > Microcoleaceae > Trichodesmium > Trichodesmium erythraeum. Next base: position 73,082 of record JAGGDU010000123.1, read on the forward strand.
TGGGGAATTCTATAAACAGAGTCATCTTTGATATGGTTGAAGCCATAAACTTAGGGATTTCAATCCTTGAGGATTGATTTTTGGCTGAAGTTTTGTAGCTTTTTCATTCCCGCATAAATGAATTTTCTAGGCTGAGTATTAGAAGTTATTTCTCTCATCAGTTGTCAATTCTTACTGCCAACTATCAGCCCTCAGAATCCGCCCACAAATACTATGGAAACTAATATATAGTAGTTTTTCTGTCGGGAACTTTTCAAAAATGATCACCCCCTCTAAGACATTACATAGAATTTCCCCACTTTGTAGTCTACTCAGTAGAAAAACTTACGTTTTTCATGGCTGCTCTAAGATTACCTTGATACTCAGATAAAACCCTATCCCCTTCTTCTTTTTTTAAGTTACTCCAGTGCATCAAAAGTGCTAACTTAACTGAATCACCACTTTTATTCAATAATTCCTCTGCTTCATCCCGACTTAACTCGGTTAAGTCTTCAATAATTCGTAAGGCCCGATCCCGTAACTTACTATTTTTTATAGCTACATCAATCATGCGATTACCATAAACTTTTCCTAACCTCACCATTACTCCGGTGGATAAGATATTTAAGGCCATTTTTGTGACTGTTCCTGCCTTCAGACGGGTTGAACCTGATAATAGTTCCGGACCAACCAACAACCTAATATCTACATCTACCTTGATGCTAAATTGTTCTACAGGCACACAAGTAATAAAAATTGTTTTTGCTGCCCTTTGTTTTGCTCCTTCTAAAGCACCGTGAACATAAGGAGTTGTACCACCTGCAGTGATGCCAACTATTACGTCTAGATTTGTGATATTGTGCGAAGCGATCGCCTCATTACCATCTTCCCAGCTATCCTCCAAATCTTCGGAACTGCGAAGTAAAGCATTTGCACCTCCAGCAATAATTCCTTGTACCAACTCTGGAGACGTGCAAAATGTTGGTGGACATTCAGCGGCATCTAATACGCCTAAACGACCACTAGTACCTGCTCCCACATAAAACAATTTACCACCTTGACTTAAAGCTTTAGTAGTCATGTCTACTGCCTGAGCTAGTTGTAAACGGGATGAAGCGATCGCTTTCAAAGTTTGCTTATCCTCTTGGTTAAACAAGTCTACTAATTCTAAAGAACTTAACTGGTCGAGATTATGACTATTTGGGTTAACCTGTTCGGTTAACAAATGACCTCGCTGTTGTAAATTTTTCATATCAAACCTTGACAAATTATACAAAAAAATATTAGCGTCTCCATAAATCTTATCTCTTAACTATTATTGTGTTAAAACTCGGGTATAAATCGTGTTAATTGAGGAAATTCTAATAATTGAGCTAATAAATACTTTGATCCGCACCTATGGCTGGCTATGGGGTAGATGAGGTAGGTGAGGTCTGCCCCACAATAGTTTTGTTATTTATGCCATACCTCTTTATTTTTCATAGCCCCACAGCAGCTTGAGGGTTTATTATTCTATATTTTCATGGAGATGGATGAACTGAAATTAGTTCTTTTGATTAATTCTCTTGAGCAAAAAAATTTGAGCTACGATGAGAACCCCTGAATCTATTTACATTGTCCACTGGTAAATCCTGGCTTCAGATGACTAGAAAGACTCTAGCTATTCTTGGGACTTATCTTGATTCAATTTAATAATTGAACTATGGGTTATTTGTCCGAAATCTGCTATTACTGATAACTTATAAAGACGATAACTCCTAACTGAAATGGCTTATAAAAGGCCTTCTAATTGACGCCTAATTTTATCTAAGTCTGCTTCAGTGTTTTCAGAAGCTTGATTTGCATCTTCTTGCCAATTAGTTTTTTCTACATTATGCTCTGGAGGAATTTCTAACTTACCTGATGGTATAATCTCCCAATCATAGTCCACACTCTTGCAGAATTCTATAATTTCCTCTTGGTCAAACTCTTCAACTGTGGGAGTAGGAAATGCTTGAGCTTCTAGTAATACACCGAAGCGAGTCGCATCATCCTCAGATTCAAACATCAATACTTTCTGGCTACTGTCCATCTGAATTGTATGTATTCCCTCATTTTCAGTTCTAGCATTAAACAGTAAAACAAATATTCGCATAACTTTTCCATACCTTGAAGATAGCTTAATTTTGTCTATATTAGCTGATAGGTGAATGCTACATAAATAGGGTTTTTTCAATTATTGGTTATCAGTTATCCCTTGATAAAGGATAGCCCTTTTCATCTTGATGAGCTTACCTCATAACCAAAACTTTGTAGAAGCGTTTGACTTTGGGAATGCTAGGCAAATATCTTGAGAAATATTTATGGCTATTTGTCCCTAATGTAGCTGACTATGAAAACCGCTATGATCTAAACAGTTAAAAGAATAAAAAAAACCCGCTATTTTACTAATAGAGTTTCTAAGTAGTCCCCATTAATAGGAACAGGGTAGAATTTCAGTGCTCAGTTTACCATTAACCCAATAGGTTATTTTAAGACGGGTCCTTATTTTGTAGTTCTTTTCCATGGAATGTCCTCACCTAACTCCATCTTTTGGAGCTCAAGAAAATGTAAAACAGTTTTTGAGTCTAGGGTATTACTTATGAACAATAAATAAGGTTTCAAGTCTCCTCTTCTAAAAGGATAAAAAAAGAAAATTCTAGGTTTCCAGCTTTCTACTTTCGCTTTATGCTATCAATATCTTTCTTGAGAGCATACTTGACAAAAAAAGCAAGTTATGTTTTTATTTCAAAGAGATCTTTCCCGGAAAAAAAGTGTATTGGATTAAGGACTTAAGTAGTTTTGTCTAGCTACTATACTCTTTCTCCTTTCTCTCTTACTTCCCCTTCAAGTTTTGGGTTAGTTCCTACAAAGTTTTCAGAAGTTCCTAATTAACGATAGGAATGGAGCCGGAGGTACTGATAACTGATAACTGATAACTAATAACTAAAATGACAAACGCCCCAAAAAAACTTAATGACCAAACCAACGTTTCCACCTCCAGAAAATGGATACGAATAATTATTATTAGTGGTATAGGATTAGGTACTGTCTCGGTAGCAGGAGGAATAGTAGGAACCTGGTTTGTACAGAAACAACTAGCTCCAATGGTCAGTAAGAGTCTAAGCAAACTAATGCAAAGACCAGTTAAAGTGGGGGAACTGAAAAAGTTTGGTCTCGGTTATATAGAGTTTGGTCCTTCGTCCTTACCTCCAAACTCAAAGGACTCAATTAGTGCCTACACAGAAGTAGTCAAAGTCAAATTTCCTCTTAGATCAATTTTATTCAAAACCTTAAAACTGGATATTACATTTGGAGAATCTCAAGCTTATGTACAACAAGAAATTGATGGTTCATTTGCTATACCAAAATTGGCAGGGGACTTACCTGATCCACCATTAGATATTGAGATTAAAAAGGTAAATTTCCCAAAAATAAATGTTTCTATTCAGCCGTCGGAAAAAGGAAAATCTTCTACCCCAATTCTATTAGATTTAAGTAAAACCGAAGTTCGCTCTTTAGATAAACAACAACGTTGGTTAGTGAGTCTTAATGGTAGGGTTATAGATGGTGGTAACTTTAAGGTTAACGCTGATGCTAATATCAAAACCTGGGAAATTGAAGCTAATATGGTAGCACAAAAGCTGCAGCTGCCAATATTTGCAACCTTAGCATCTGCACTAGAAAATATTCCGACTCTAAATATAGAAAGTGGGGAGTTAGATGCAAACCTCCGCGCTCAGGTTAAAATAACTGATAATATTGCAGATATTGTACAAGATGTGAGAGGAAGGGTTAGCTTACAGAGGTTGAAGGCAAACACTGATATCCTCAGCAACCAAGTTAACTTGAATACGGTTGCTAATATTTCTTGGCCAAAAGTTAATGTGGAAAATTTGGATGGGAACTACGGGAATATTGGCTTAAAACTAAGAGGTGCAGTAGAAACAACAAGAGATTTAAATTTAGAGAATATTAAACTTGATTTCCAGGGGACTGTTTTGCCTGTTTCTTTTGAGACTTTGTTTAATACTGCGACAAGAGAGATTAATTTACTCTCAAATAATACTACATCAGCGGAAACTAAACAACAGTTACAGCAGATCAATGGTCAAATTCAAAGTATCAAGCCTTTGTTAGCAGGGAGAGTAAAAACTGATATCAAGTTTTCTGGAAGTTTACTCGAACCATTGGTATCAGGAAAAATTGAGACTACTGAAGTTACTAGGGTTGATAGGTTAAGGTTTAAGAATATTGCTACTAAGTTTACTGTTAGTTCTCAGTTAAACCAAGATTTTCGACCTGTTAATATGGCTGCTAGTTTCTCCGGTTTGCAAATTAACCCTATGTTGGGAGGTAAAATAACTGGTAAAGGGGCTGTTTTAGAAGTAGACCTCCCCATTGCTACCCCCAAGGCGAGCAGTAAAAAACTAGAAGTTGGCACTCAGGCTGTAGAAAGGTTCCAAGAAGTATCTCTAAAGAGTCAAGAGTCAGAAACGAAGTTTAACCCAACAGTTGACTTAGACTTGCGGGTACAAAATTTACCTGTGGAAGCGATCGCTCAACAATATAACATTACTTCACCTCTTCCTATTGGTGAATTTTCCACGGAGGTTAAAATTTCTGGTCCTCTTGAAACTCTTAAAGGGCAAGTTCAATGGCGGCTACCTAAAGCAGTTTATCCTTTAAGTGGTGCTGTTGATATTATTAATAGTCAGGCAAATATTAAAAATACTATTGTTAAAATTGGTGGCGGAACCGTTAATATTAATGGCAATGCTAACTTGGAAAACTGGCAACTAAATGCCACTGTTAACCAAGTTAATTTAGATAAGAAGTCTTTACAACCTTTAGGTTTACCATCAGGATTAGAAGGTATTTTTAATGGTAAAGCTAATTTTTCTGGTCTGACAAGTAAATTTTCAATTAATAGTATTAATGGCAATGGAAATGGTATTGTTAATATTGCTGGTGGTCAAATTAATCTGAATGGTAAACTTAATAATGGTAATTGGCAAGGAAAAGGAATAGGGAGTCAAATCAATTTAAGTGCTTTAGAAAGAATTGCTATAAATTCAGATATTCTAAGAACTCCTAATTCAATATTTTCTAGTAAAAACGACGGGATAATTAATGGTGAAGTAACTTTATCCGGGAATTTAAATAATTTAAGTTTAGCAGGAGTAAAGGCTAATATTAATGGCAATCTTAATCTTGCTAATGGCATAATTAATGCTAATGGTAAAGTTAATAATGGTGGATTTAAAGTGTTAGTTAATACTGCAGAGTTACCAATTAATCCTTTACTAGATTTAGGCTGGTCTGCAGTTAATTCAGGAATTATTAATGACCAAGAAAAATTAAATCTGATTAAGAAAAATATTCCCCGATTAAAATCTATCAATGGTAAGTTAAGTGGTAAGGTTAGTTTATTGGGAAATTTGACTAACCTTTCTCCAGAATTTTTACAAGAAAATATCACTGGAGATTTCACAGGAAATCTCAAGATTAAAACAGGAACAATTAACGCTGTAGGTAATTTAAAAAGAGGTAATTTCCAAACTATATTTCAAACAAATCAAATAGCTCTAAGTGCTGTAGAAGATTTATTGAAAGAAACCAGAATAGTTTCTCCTAAAAGCAATATTGTACAAAAAAATACTGACGGACAAGTTAAAGGTAGAGCTACAGTATCTGGAAATATAAATAATTTGACTCCAGAAGGAGTGACTATTGATGGATATGGCAAGGTTTTGATTGCAGGAGGAATAATTAACGCTCAAGGAAGATTAAGTCAAGGAAATTTTCAAGCCTCAGTTAATAGCAGTAAATTAAGAGTAAATCCACTTTTAGATTTGGGAAAGTCAGTTTTAGTATCTGGATTAATACCAGTCGAAACTTATAAAATTAAAACTTTAATTCGTCAAGTTAATACTATTAATTCGTTAAATAGTCAAGTCAATATAAAGGCTAATTTTTCTGGAAATTTGACAAATTTTACTTCAGAAAGAATAAGCGCAATGGCTAAAAGTCAGCTATTTATTGATGATAATTATATTGATTTTGATGGAAAACTTAACGGGGGCAACTTTTTAGTAAATGTAGAAACAGCAAGAATTAGTTTACGCCCTTTAGAAAAAATAATCAGAAAAACTGATTTAGTTTCTCTTCCTCCTAGCGCAACTTTACCCCCAGGAATTGAAGGAGAAATATTGGGAAAATTTAGCGTTTTTGCCAATATTAATAATGTTAATCTTCAAGATATAGCTGTTGATGGAAGTGGAAAATTAATAATTGGAAATAATACAATTAATGCTACAGGTAAATTAGAGCAAGGAAATTTTGAAGCAGTAGCGATCGCTGATCCTATTCCTCTAAGTTTTGTCAAAAAAATAGCCAAGGAAACAGAGGTAGTTTCCTCAGAAAATTTACGTTATTTAGAAACAATAAATGGGAATGTTTTTGCGAATGCTAAATTAGCAGGAAATTTAGATAATTTAAACCCAGAAGCTATCGCTGCTTCTGCAGAAGGAAAACTAATTTTTGCTGATGGTGGAGCCATAAATATTACTGGGGAATTAGTAGGTAAAGAATGGCAAGCTGCCGTAGTAGGAAACCAAATTCCTTTAGAGCAATTTTCAGCTGCTTTAGAAAAACATGAACAGGCAAAATCTGCTGTTGCTGCCATTAGAAAAGCTCAAAAATTATTAGGGCAAGCTGAAAATTTACCTGTAATTGGAGGGTTATTTAATAGCAAAATTGATTTGTCAGGAAGTCTAGCAAACTTAAATCCAGAAGCGATTCAAGCTCAAGCAAAATTAACACTTTCAGAGTTACCAGTGATTGATAAATCCTTCAATGGTTTGTTTAGCTGGAACCAGAAAAGAATAGAAATAACAAAAGCTGCTATTCCCCCAGAAGTTAATGTTAATGGATTAGTAGATGTAGATTTTACAGCACAAAAATCTCCTACTATTTCTGGAATTAATATTGATGTCAGTTTGTCAGATTTTAACTTAGCATCTTTGCCAATAAAAAAGTTGATGGAAAGTTTACCTGTAGAAAAAAAAGGTGAATTATTAACAGGTAGAGTTAGCTTTGATGGGAAAGTTATTGGAAAATCTATTGCAGATTTAAACTTAGTTGGTGATGTAGTTTTGAGAAATTTATCAGTAAATAAGGTAGATTTTGATTCTGAGTTATCAGGAAAGTTAAATGCAGGAATTACTCAAGGGATAAACTTTAAAATTGCTGGTAAGAATGATTCTTTGGAGTTGGTGTTAGATGAAACTTATTTTCCCACTGCTTTTTTAGTGAAACGAGACCAGGCAAAACTCGCTGGTGTTACTGAAGGAGAAAACTTTCTAATAACATTAGCAAAATTTCCTTTGGAGTTGTTAGGTATAGCACCAGCAAAGCAGTTTGATATTGGCGCAGTTTCTGGAGAAGCATCGGCAAAAATAGCTGTATCTAATTTGAGAACGTTTGATATTAAGTCTATCAAAGCAGATGGAAATTTAGAGGTGACAAAACCTGGTATTGGTTATATAGATGCTGAAAGTTTTAGAGCAGATATAAATTATGCTCAAGGGAAAGCAAGTATTAATGATGGCATATTGTTATTAGGAAACAGTCGATATGTCTTACAGGGAATGGTTGATCTTAATTCACAGGGTGCTACTTTTGACCCCTATTTTGCAGCTAACCTCAAAATAGAAAAAGCAGAAGTGCAAGATATTTTGACTGCTCTCCAATGGTTTGAGTTAAAAGATATTGCACGGGGAGTGGCAACTCCAAATTATGCTAAGGCGGCAGACTTACAAACATCAGCAGTGGGTTTTTATGAAAAGACACCAGTAATGATGCAGTTGCGTCGGCTTGCTGAAATTAAGGTTTTGCTCAAACAACAGGAAGAAAGTCAAGAACCAAAAACTCCCATACAGATACCACCTCTTGCTGATCTTGATGTTACTTTGTCTGGAGAAATAATGGCAGAAGGATCTTTGCAGTCTGGTGTTGATGGGAAGTTTGATATCAAAGGTAGCGGTTGGAGTTGGGGAGTTTACAAAATAGATAATTTTCTTGTACAGGGTAAGTATGAAAATGAAGTCCTGACTGTCAAACCCCTAGAAGTGCAAGTAGGAGAAGCGTCCTTGGCTTTTAATGGAGATTTGAATACAAAAAATCAAAGTGGGAAGTTACAGTTAAAAAATATAGATTTGGCAGAAGTACAGAAGTTTGCTCAGAGTTATGTACTGCAAAATAGTAATATTAATATTACGGGAAAGTTGAATTTAGAAACAGAATTAAATGGAAATTTTCAAGACCCCAGAGCTAAAGGTAAAATTAAGATAGTAGATGGAACTCTAAATGAACGACCTATTGAAAAAGCACAAACTGATTTTAGTTATAAAGCTGGGCGACTGGGTTTTAATGGGGATCTTTCTATAGTTGGAGATCCTATTTTATATGAAGGTGATGTACCTATTAATTTACCTTTCGCTAAAGTTTCTACAGATAACAATTTAATTAATGCCAGGGTCAATGTTAAAAATGATGCTTTCAAAATAGTAAATATTTTGACTGACCAGGTGGTTTTAGACTCGGGTGAAGGAGACATATCATTGGAGGTTAAAGGAACATTAAAACAACCACGAGTAGAGGGTACTGCTAAATTTACAGATATTAGTATAGCTGCAACAGCATTTCCTGAAGCTTTAACAGATTTAGAAGGTACAGTTTCATTTAATGGCGATAGCATAGAAGTTGAAAAAATTCAAGGAAATATTAGTGATGGTGTGGTTGAAGTTACTGGTGTCTTACCTATTCGCGAATCATTGGGCAGGGAAGACTCTGATATCAATAACCCTCTTACCATTACCTTGAAAAAACTTAATGTAGATTTTAAAAAGGTCTTTAAAGGTGGTATTGATGGTGAGGTAATAATTACGGGTACAGCTTTGGAACCTGTTGTTGGTGGTAATGTAGAAGTATCCAAAGGTAAGATATTTTTGAATCAAGCAGTAGGTTTAGCAGAAGGAGCAGTAGGAGAAAAGCAAACAGATGGGGTAAGCTCTGGTTTGGGAGAATTTGAGGTTGGTTTGAATGATTTTCAGTTGATGTTGAGCGATCGCCTAGAGATGTCTTTTCTAGGAATAGCTAATTTTCAAGTGGCAGGTGGTTTACTGATAAATGGTACTCTCAAGAATATTCGTCCCAGTGGTAAAATTAATTTAGAAGGAGGTACAATTAATTTATTTAGTACAGAGTTACGTTTAGACCGCAGCTATAAAAATATAGCTGAATTTAATCCCAATAATAGATTTGACCCTATGCTAGATATACAATTGTTAGCATCAGCCTTTGAAACTAGTGGCTCATCATTATCAAGATCGAATTCAGCATTTTCCGCTGAAACCATAGATGCTCCATCTCTAGGTACATTGAGTAGTAGTCAGAGAATAAAAATTAGAGCTAAAGCGAAAGGACTGCTATCAGAGTTAAAAGATAACTTAGAGCTGACAAGTTCTCCACAGCGAACAGAGACACAAATAGTTAGTTTATTAGGTGGTAATATTGTTAATACTCTTAGTGCGGGCAGAAGTTTAGCATTAGCAAATGTGGCGAGTACTGCTCTATTTACTAACATAGAACAGGATATTATTGAAGGAACAGGATTAAGTGAATTTCGGATATTTCCTGCCAATATTCCTAACAGTGGCTCGGAACGTGCTAATAGTTTGGGTTGGGGTCTAGAAGTTGGTATTGATCTGACTGATAAAGTGGGAGCATCTGTTACTATACTTGAAGCAACAGAGTTGTCTTTAGATTATCAAATTAATAATAAAATACGTCTCCGGGGTAATAGTAATTTCGATGAGAATGCTGTGTTGTCTATTCAGTATGAAACTAGATTTTGATTGAACAACTGCAAGCTAAAATTAAAAAGTCAAAAGTTAAAATACCTGTAGGTTGGTTTGAGGGACGAAACCCAAAAAATAACCCTTGTAGTCAGTCAAAAGTCAATCCCCCCCCTTTTTATTCCCAGGGGGAAAGTTATACTAAGTTCCTTAAGTATGGCTATAGATTATACTCAAGAATGAAATCATATAATCTTATTAATATTAAGTAATGTAGCCTAAGTTTATGAAATTGGTATTAGTTGCTCGTAATAACAAACCCTATTTTTTTCTATTTTTTTTCCACTCAGCAGCATTAGCTTAAATATTCCTTTCTACCGGCAAAGCCTCTTAATATTCTTCTATCCATTCCCCAAAGTTTTCTAACTTCTAATTAAATTATTATGAATAATATCTAATAATCTTCCTGCCTCTAACTTATATTTAGTAATTAATCGATTATTTAGGTTCCCTAAGTTATCACTAACTTCCAATAAAAGCTCTAAACTATATTCTTAATTAGACAATTTTTACAAAATTACTCGTCGGCGAATATATGTTACTTTGAAAAAATTAAGTAACTGTTTCCCATGCTCAACTAATTCTAAAAATATCTTTTTAGTAACTGACTTTTTCTCTTTATTCAAATTATCAAAAACTGCATTAACTTGCTTTGTAAAAGTACCCGAAATTCCATCAAACTTTTCATAAGTTGTTAGAGTTAAATATTAACTTTTATCTTCTCCCTGTATAGTAGATTTCCATAGAAAATCAAAATTACATCGTAACAGAGGTAAACTACCAATATTACGCAAAAAATCTGAAGTTATTTGAGCAGCTAATTTAGCTTCTACTTTCATTTCTACTAATTCCGCCAGCTTCTTAATTGCTTCCTCCATCTCATCCTTTTCCAAAGGCTTTACTAATAATTGATACTCCTTAATTTTTGTTGCTAACCCTAAAGATATTGAAAATTAGTAGAGAAAATATTCCTGGATTTATTAGACCAAATAAAATTTATTTTAAGTTTTTTTATTTGCTAAAATAGGCGAAAAAAATAAAAAAATTAGACATTTTTTATGCTTTTAGCAGATAATAAAAGAATCCTAAAGCTTGTAAATTACAATCAATAATTTTTCAGCCTTCTAACAAAAAAAATTGTTTTTTACCTGAATTTGGCATAATAAATTTTTGAAATAATCTAAATATATGTCATAAATATTTCTTTTTAATTGCACATCACTGGTTACTAAAAACTCTTATCGAATCATCTAGCTTGCCACTAAAAATAAAGCAACAGCAGGGATTTCATTTTTTGAGATAAAATCAAATAAATTACTATTTTTTTTGAGGTATTTTTTATTAATTATGCCATCAGATACAAATATTTTTTTTAACCTGTTTTGCAATAATATTTTGCAGATTTTAAAAATAAAATTTGTCATATTTTCTAAAGTTTAGCAATAAACTTAACATCTTTAACTACATTTTTAGGGTTAAATATTGCTTAAATAGATATTCATTAATCCTAAAAATAAAGGCTTATATACGTATTTTAAAAAAAAATTATTAGTAATAATTTAATTTTTGATAAACCATTTTTTTAAAATTACAAATACACATAATGCCTCAATAAATTAATTATATTATTTACAAAAATTAATATTTTTTCTATTACACCCAGCTAATATATTTATCAGAATTATTGGCAAGTAATTAAATAAGTAAATAATCTACATTTAAATATTTTTTACATCTTTGAATAGTATTTTAATGATATTAATTTTAGACAAATCAGGAGGTTTTAATCGTAAAATAATATAGATACCCAATAGATAAATTATTCCCTATATTATAAATATTCAAAAGATATATTTTTTAGAAAAAACATCAAATAAAATAACTTTTAAACATAAAGAAAGAAATATCTTATTTTTGATTTTACTAAACCATACCCATAATGACAGTCAACAAACTACTTTTATGGTACTATAAACACATAGAAAATAAACAGGCTTCTCCATACAAGGTTCTCAAACCCTTATGCTCCAATTTAAAAATTAGTATGCATTTTTAGATTGGTATGTATTTTTAGAGAGGTCTAATGTAACAAAAATAATCTCTATGAAAAAATTAAAATTTTTAATTACTGGTGTCACTGTCATTGCAGCAGGTAGTTTTGCTACATATCTTTACTTTAAAAATATAGCAATTAAGGTATCTAGTCCCCTTAACAGTGGCCAAATTGTGCCAGAATCAGCAATTATGGCTGCTTTTTTTCATCCTAATCAAAAAGCCATCACTAAATTACAACAATTTGGTACTCCTGAAGCAAAAAAGTTGATTAGTCAAAATTATGCAGAATTTCAGCAAGAAAATTTAGCTGAGGCTAATATTAATTGGGAAAAGGATATTCAATCTTGGTTGGGAGGAGTAATGTTAGCTTTTGTACCTGGTGAGGAAGGACAAGATATGGATCCTGTAAATCTTTTGATGGTAGTAGGAATTAAAAATAAATTAGAAGCTTTAAGATTTGTTAGTAAGTTCAAAGGTGAAGGGGAAAATAGGGTAATAAAGAGAAAATATCAAGGGGTGACTATTCGAGAAATTACTGATGAGAGCAGGAAAACTTTTAATGTAGCAATTTTGGGAGATTACTTGGCGATCGCTCCCATCCCAGCAGTAGTAGAAAGTGCTATTGACACCTTTCAGGGTAAGAGTGTTTCTCTGAGTCAAAATGCTCCTGAAACTTTACAGCAAAATACGGAGCTTGAAAATACTATTGCTACTATTTTTATTCCTAACTATATTCAGTTAATCACACAATTTACAGATGATTTGCCAGAGGATCAAAGTTCTTCTAGTACTGGTTTAGAGCAATTCCAGCAAATAAATTCTGTCGTAATGGGAATAGGGGTTGATGATGCAGGTGTGCGGTTGCGAGCGGTGACTAAGTTAGTTTCTCCATTGCCTCTAGAGTTAACTAAACCTGCATCGGAGAAAATTTTGCAACGCTTTCCGGCGGAGACAATGATATCGCTCAGTGGCATTGGAGTTAGTCAAAGTTGGTCCCAGCTTGTAACCCAAGCACAGGAAAATCAGGATTTGCAGGATGCTTTGGGTATTGTGAGAAATTCTTTTAAAGAAGTAGGCTTTGATGTAGATCGAGAGGTGTTTAGTTGGATGGATGGAGAATTTGCCCTTGGTTTGATAGCATCAAATAAGGGAATATTAGCAACAACTGGGGTTGGTGCGGCAATGGTTTTTGAGACTAGCGATCGCTCTACTGCCGAAGCCACATTGAAAAAGTTAAATCAGATGGCGAGCCAAAAGAAAGGTGTGGTGGTTGAGGAAAAACAGATAGGAGATCAGTTGGTGACGGAATTGCAAATGCTTGGTATTGGTACATTTTTGGGATATGGGTGGTTGGATAATAATACGTTGTTTGTAGCAATGGGGAAACCATTAATAGAAGTAATGATGAGTATGCCTGAGAATAGTTTAATTGGTAGTGAAAGTTTTGAGGAAATTAGGAGATCTTTACCCAAGTCGAATCAGGGGTATTTTTATTGGGACATCAAGCAAAGCATGGTTTGGGTGAAGCGTTATCCGTTTGTAAGTGTCTTGATACCATCGGAAGTGAGAGCAATTTTGAATTCAATTCGAGGTATTGGGGTTACGGCGAGTTGGTTGGATGAGTTGACAAATGAGATGGAGATGTTGTTGGCGTTGTAGGAGGAGGATATTTTTAGGACTAATACAGTTTCATAAAACCTCCAAGTCAAAATTCAAAACTCATCCCTGACTGAATTTCAATATTGAATAAAGATACAACTGACTTCGGGCAAGTGATGTACAGCTATATTTGATAAAAATTATGTAGTGTAGGATCTTATCCGCGAGACGTAGCTCATAAACCTAAAATATGCTGTAATTATAGATGATCATAAATGATGCCAGATTATAGCCAAAGGCTTACGTGCCCTTGCTACCCGTCCGGTGACGCTGGATATGACTGGATTTTTTTATTGATTATAAATTCAATTCCTTAGCGACTGCTTTCCATTCGGCTCAAATTGGTTCCATTAATGGTGAATGAAATGCATGAGATACCTGCAATATTTTGGATTTAATATTTTGGATTTAATATTTTGGATTTAATATTTTGGATTTAATATTTTGGATTTAATATTTTGAATTTAATTTTTTCTGATTCTAAAGCGCTGACAATTTCCTTAACTTCTGTTACCTCACCAGAAATGACCACACTTTTCGGTTCATTTATCCCTGCGATCGCTAATTTATCCCCATTAGCTGTTAATTTTTTTTTTACCTTGGCTACTGTTGCTATCACAGCTACCATTTCTCCTTCTGGAGGTAATGACTGCATTAACCTTCCTCTAGCTGCCATTAGTTTCAGACCATCTTCTCAAAAGAAAACTCCGGCTACTGTTGCTACCACATATCCTCCTACACTAGGATCCATCACTACATCTGGTTGACAGCATTTTTCATATCGGTAAACCACAATAAGGAGGTTAAATGCAACCTCCCTACAAGGTTTTAGTTATGACGATATAGTTCACCAATTTAAAAAGTGCTATAATTCCCCAGGTCGATCATAAGTTGGCTAAAACATATTCTATGACAAATATAGCAGGTTGGATATAAGCTGTTTAGCCAACTAGAGAATTGGTATGACAAATAGCAATAATAATTCCAAGACTTCTAACCTTATAAGTGATGACTCTTTGATCAAAAAGAGCAATTCACCCACATAAATGATAATATTTCTCCTAATTAAGTCCTAACTAATGACTTCCAACAATAATGTAAATATTTGTAGAAAATATTTATCATAGCTGCTATAAGAGACAATACTAACTATTAACAAACTCTAGTCTTGATGTTAAAAATCTATCCATCCAACCTTCGAAATAGGCTTGATTTTCTGCTTGTTCCTCTAGGTTTTCTGTATCTAAAGGATGAGGTGTTAAACCCAAAACTGCTGCCGTTGTTACACAAAACATTGACTTTTGAAAAGTGGCACAAATTTTCACTCGTAAATTATCTGTACCCCGGTTAGTTTTTTGATAAAATTCAAGAAGATAATCTGGTATAAAATGTCGCATATCTTGCATTAATAATGTGGGTGGAATTCCTGCACCACCAATAGGTAAAGGATCTGCATACAAGGCACCATAAGTAAATTGACTTTGATCAGGGTCAATTTGTTGAGCTTGAGCGTTATATGAAACTGTTCCTGAAAATGGTGTTCCTCGGAAGAAAATTGCTTCCACATAAGGAACCGCTGTATCTGTTAAAAACGTTAAACCTACTGACTTAGGAATTATATCATGAGGTTTACCTTTAATATTTACAGCAAAAGTAATTGGTAAATTTGCTTCTGCGACTAACCCTGATAAAATATGATTGACTACTTCAGGAATAGATTTTATTTGACCTTGGTCATATTGATCAGATAAGGTGATAAAGATATCACTCATTACCCGCCAAAATTGACCTAAGGCACTGTAATAAGCTTGTTGACGTACCATATCTGGTAAAAATTCTGGAAATAATTGATTGAGTGGCATTAACATCAAATTCCCGGAAATTTTAGCATCTATTGCTGCTTTTGCTAATTGTTTAAACTCAGCTGAATCTAAATATGTATCCAGACCTCCCCCTCCATGCCATAACATTCCCCTCATGCAATATTCTGCATATTCATAATTAATTCTGTCATGAGACCAAAACTTGAGTAATTTACCTAATGAAATTTTACCATTAAAGTATTTGAAAAAGGGAAACATTTCTAAAAATTGATGTTCGGCAATGTAATTAAGATTTTGGGAATAAGCATCTAATACAATGCCGTAACTTTTTAAAATTCCGACAACTTCTAAGACATTTTCTGGGCTATCCTTGAGCAGAGCTTGACCAGATTTTAAGCGGTTTATATAAGCTGAAAGTGGATGAGTAGAAGATTTTAAAATAGTGTTTGTCATAAGCTTAGTGTTTCCTAAATTCAATTCTTAATTGACATCCTCCCGGCGCTGCTGTACTTGAGACAGCAAGGGATTCTTTAGCATCAGTGTTAAGCGCTTTCTGCTTCATAGCACTTGCCCTCTGAGATTTACTCTCTTCAGGTCTTACAGTCGCGACCCAGACTGACACTGCCTGCCCAGCAGCCAAAATGTTTATACTTGCGTTTATGTCCCTGTCATGGTGACTAGCACATTCAGGACAGTCCCATGCTCTAATATTTAAAGGTAATTTTTCTACTACATGACCACAATTAGAACAACGTTTAGAACTGAGAAAATATCTCTTAATTTTTATTAATGTACCACCATACCATTCAGCTTTGTATTCTAATTGTCTCAGTAATTCTACCCAATTAGCATCATTTATTGCTCTAGCTAATTTATGATTCTTGACCATGTTACCTGCAGCTAGATCATCAACTACAATAGTTTGGTTTTCTCTAATCAGTTTAGTTGTTAGCTTATGGGTGTAGTCTAGTCTTGAGTCTTTAATTAAGGCGTGTATCTTTGCTATTTGAAGTCTAGCTTTCTGATAATTATTAGACTTTTTACCTCTTTTTCTACTTAGAGACTTTTGATCACGCCTTAATTTTTTGTGTAACTTTTGAAGATTCTTTGGGTAGGCGACTTTTGCTCCATCGCTAGTAGTTACTAAGCTGTTGATTCCTAAATTAATATAGACTTGGCCATCTTTACACTTAAAGGCTGCCTTAGTCAACTCAGTACTGCCACCGTGGCACTTTTTTTTTAATTTAGGATATTTAGTTCGTCCGCTAAAAAAGTTGTTGAAAGCAGTTTGTAAGTGTCTTAAGCCTTGCTGGAGCGGTACAATACTTACTTCAGTTAGAAAATCTAAATCTTCCTGTTTTTTCCAGTTGATCAGCATAGGTGAGGTTTGTTTGTAACCTACTCGTTCCTGGTATTCATACCAAGCTTGAGTTCTGACAGCTAAAGCTTTGTTGTAGACTAAACGCACACAGCCCAATGTTTTCCTCACCAGACTTTCCTGCTGAGGAGTTGGGTAAAATCTAAATTTGTATGCTTTTTCAACCATCTACTGCTTACTTTTCAACATCTAAATTCTAACAGATTATTTGTAAAACCGCAAGATTGATTGGCATTCATCCCCCTTGGAAAGCTATCGCTTATAAGGAAATCTTGAAACATTTGTGAGAGTATTGGGAAGAGTGGGAGGAATAATTCTGTCTACAGCCTTCACTTCTTTGTGTCTAACTCAATACATTTTTCTCCCGCAAAAGCTAGGTCAAAACCTACCCATAACTTGTCAATTTTGTCAAGTTTTATGTGAATAAAGATTTTTGTAAATCATAGCTGGGAAAGGGGGTAGAGGGGATAAGGTCTGAAAACAAACTCAGTTTCTAAATTTATTCACCCTAATACCAACAAATTTGATATCAAAAGTCAAAAGTTAAAAGTAATCTCTGACATCATGTCCACTGGCATCCTTTGTATAAACCTAAGGGTGAATATCTACAGGAAATTTAATTTTTTCCAGCTTTTAAGTCTTCTTTGCTGAATTCAGGACTTACACATAACTACCATATTTAGTAGGGGTTAGTGGCCGTTAACTCCTGCCATTAATTCCTATAGATATTGTATTATACCACATCCTCCATTCCACTGTGCGATCGCCATTTTGGATTCAACCGGCCAATACTCAGTTTCTAGAATCTCACTCTCTCTTAAGGTTATAATAGTATTTTTCCTCAGACTGCTACACCCCACTAAACTTAATATCATCAGCCCAAGCAATTTTTGGGAAGAACCTGTTTAGCAAGCCCATGGTCAAACTTTTTGGACTGTAGAAGTTTGGGCAGTTATCTCCTCAATAATTAGCCCTATTTCATCAATAGTAATGAGTTGAGAATGAGTTTAGCTTTTTCTACCTTGCTTAACCCCTCACTCATTACAGCGGTTTTCTGTCCATTTCCTACACAAATCTCAAAATTATAGATTAATTAAGATCAAAAAATTCCGTAGTGTTATATAAGCAAAAAAGAGAAAGAATTCTCTAAGTAGGTAAGCATAAATAGAGGTTAATATAAAAAATATGAAAAAGTAGCTATAACCCAGTTTCCAATTTTTTACTGTTTTGAATTTTTCTTGCTATTGTACTAATAATTAAGTAGACCTACTTACTAAGAATTCTGAGCAAAATTTTTCTTAGTGTTGAAACTGTAAAATCTTAATGCATGACTTTTAACTTCCTTGAAATGGAGATGGGGTAGCGATCGCAGATTTGTTAACTACCTGTGAGACTGTAGTTTTACTAGTGCTCATACTATTTGCTTCAGTTTCAGTCCAACGCACCACCCAATTAGGCTGTATTCCTAGAACAACGATCATAACTGCTAAAACAATTGCTGGTATTCTATCAGACCATTTTACTGGAGGCAGATTGATTACTGTTTCAGATAACCTACCAAAAAATACTCGGTTAATTAAAAGCAAGAAATAGGCTGATGTTAATCCTGTTCCAATCATACACAATAGAGTTGGAATTCTAAAAGCATTAAAACTGCCTCTAAATACTAAAAATTCAGAAATAAATCCAACCATTCCTGGAATACCAGCACTTGCCATTACTCCTAAAATCATGAGACTGCCAACCATTGGTAAACCTTGTTCTGGGTTTAATAGACCTCGCAATAAATCTATATCCCTTGTACCAGCTTTTTTGTAGACTATTCCCACTAATAAAAATAGTAGGCCTGAAATTAGACCGTGGCTAATCATTTGAAAAACTGTGCCCAAGATACTGAGGGGAGTTGCTGCTGCACTAGCTAACAAAATGTAACCCATGTGACCAACTGAACTATAAGCCACCATTTTTTTCATGTCTTTTTGAGCGATCGCATTAAGTGAACCGTAAATTACACTTACTACAGCCCACACTGCTAACCAGGGAGAAACATCTGCCCAAGCTTCAGGAAACATATTTAATCCAAATCTTAGCAAACCATAAGTTCCTAATTTTAATAGTACTCCTGCTAAGAGTACAGAAACTGGTGTAGAGGCTTCAACATGGGCATCTGGCAACCATGTATGAAAGGGAACTAGGGGAATTTTAATTCCAAACCCGACAACTATTGCTCCTAATAATAATAGTTGAGTTCCTAAAGGTAGAGTATGGACAACTGCTTGGTCATAAGCAAAATTTGACGAACCACTTAACCAAACTACTCCAAGAAAGCCTACTAAGATTAGGATTCCTGAAATTGCTGTATAAATAAGAAATTTAGTGGATGCGTAACCCCGTTTTAGTCCTCCCCAAATTGCAATTAATAGGTATAAAGGAATAAGTTCGAGTTCATAAAACAGGAAAAACAGTAGTAAATCTTGAGCAAGAAAGGCTCCAAATACACTAAGGGCCAATAATAATATTAAGGAGTAATAAAAACGAGGTCTATTAATTGATTCATCTGTAGCATATATGGCAATAGTGGTTAATATACCGTTTAATACCACTAATGGTAGAGATAAACCGTCTATTCCTAAGGAGTAGTTTAGGCCTAGGGAATCTATCCAGGGAACCATAACAACAAATTGTTGATTTGGATCTTGTGTATTGAATTGGGTAAGTAACACCAAAGACCATAAAAGACTAATGATGGCCACTATTAAAGCTAGTTGGCGGGCCAATTTTGGCGATAGGTAACTTGGCCAAAAACCAATAATACCAGCACCAATTAGTGGTACTAAGATGAGACTATTGAGCATTTATTTATATTTTCCTTTAACGTCAAGATACAAATTGATTAACTACAAATAACTTATTACAATATAATAGTATTCTTTGTGTCTAAAAGCAGATTATAAGAATCAACGTGATCAAATTGAACTAAATATGATAGTCTGAAAATAAAATCCATCTATTCATAGATTTGACCTCAACTAAAGTCAGACAAGACTATACTTTAGTTCTGTTTAAAAAATCATCAATAAAAATTAACAACATTGTTAATTTTAAATTAACTGTTAGTAGGGCTTAGGGAAATCAATATGAAATAGGGTTTATTGCCCTGATTATTGTCTTTCGCGAATAAAATACGTTTAGTATAATTAATAAATTTATTGTTAGCTATAAACCTCAAAATAATTACTAAAATTACTTTCTATTATAATTTTAATTTTGATATATTTTTTATGCATAGATTATGGGAAGTTGGACAAACTATATTAGGCTTAATATACCCCCATCCTCTTACGGATACTAGTACAATAACTATTTTACCATTAGGCCAAATAGTTTTAGTTCGTCTTCGTGACAATAATCAATATACTCTGCTAGGAGGTATGGTGGAATAGGGCAAGGATGTTTCGACTACTGTGAAAAGGGAGTTATCTAAAGAAACAGAGTTATAATTAGTAAAAACTATAATTATTGATAAGGGATATATTTTACACTAAATCTGGAGCCAATAGTAAATTATATGAATATTCTGCTTGAGGCTGATGTGAAGGAAAATATGGATTTTAAAGACAACTTAGAGATTAGTGATATTTAAGGTTTTGAAATGACATCTTTACTACAGGATTGATCATCATTACTATCGATGATCAAGGATTATCTGAGTTCTTGACAGTTTTGGCTTAAATATTTCTTTAATTATAGCAGTTTTGAAATTAATTAGGTATCAAGTTTTACGGATTTAGGGAATAATAAATAGAGAATAAACATTAGTATTAAACTCTAACTCACTATCCTCAAAACTACTAATAAAATCAGAAAAAATTGTGTATAAAAATATATATTTATTCCTCAGTGTGTATGAATAAAAAAAAATTAATTTGTACTAATTATTGAAAACAATATTATGTTTGACTGTGTTATAAGTATATATAGAAATCCACCTATAAGTTATCAAAATTCAAAAACTATAAATACACTTCAAAACTCTTGCCCCTTGCTAGGATTATTATTTCCAAAAAGAACAAATATTTTAGATATAAATAAAATAGGATGGCTATATCCAACATTAAAATTTTATCACCTCCTAATTCCTAAATTTTCACAACTACTTTTTAATACTTCAGTGTTTTTTCCCAATAATTAACACCTCAAACCTAGCACCTAAAACTTTTGTTCAGGATATCTACCATTACATAGGTAATGTTTAGGTATTTAGGTCAAATATTTGTGAAATTTTCCCATTAAATATTTATGCAATCTGTATGGCTTAATTCTCGTGTAAAATTGTCTGATGGACTATTATTTTGGCGTGAAATTGGTACTGGTTCAAAAAATATAGTTTTTCTACATGGAACTTGGTATGACAGTAGTCAGTGGTTATCAGTGATGGAAAAATTAAGTTTACATTACCATTGTTTTGCACCAGATTTACCTGGATGTAATGAGTCGAAATTTTATTCTACTTATTACTCAATTAGTCAAATGGTAGAATATTTAGCTGAATATATAGCTGCCTTGAAATTAGAAAAAGTTTATTTAGTTGGTCACTCTTTAGGAGGTTGGATAGCGGCTAGCTATGGTCTTAAATATCCAGATAAATTATTGGGTTTGATTTTAGTATCCCCTGAAGGAATTGATATTGCTGATGTAAAAGTACGTTGGCAGTGGTATCGCTGGTTAGCTCCGAAAGTTTCTTTGTTGTATTGGATGTTGCGATTAATATATCCTTTTACTAGGCTACTAGGTCTTAATAAGAAGGTTAAACAAATACTACAAATAAGACAAAATTTGCGTCTTAATTCAACAGTAAATCAAATTTTATTCCGGCGCCGTTGGGCACAGATAAAACATGAATTATTAGCAGAAAATTTAGGTTATTTAAAAGTAGCAACGTTGGTTTTACAAGGTTATAAAGATACGGATATTACTCTATCTATGAGTAAATACTGTGCTGAACTATTGCCGAGGGCTAAACTTAGTTTAATTAGTTCTGGGGAGAGTAACTTACCTGAACAAATACCAGATATAGTAGTACAAAAAATTATAGATTTTTTGAGTGACGAAGATAATTTATTATAGGAGTAGGAAGTAAAAGGTAGGTTTTAGGAGTAATAAATAATGGCGCTTTTCGCCTATAATTATTAAAGATATCGTTATTATTTACTTATTACTTAATAACTAAAATTTTGAGTAAGGCCTTGGGCTATTTTCTGGAATTGGTATCACTGACTCAAATTAATTAATGCAGCTATTAATTGCTGAAGATGACTTGTTTCATGGGTAGACATTAGAGAAATACGAATGCGACTGGTATTAACAGTAGGCGGGCGAATGGCAGGAGCAAATATTCCTTCCTGTTTTAACTTTTCTCCAACTTTCAATGCTTCGACTGCATTTTTAAGGGGAAAACAAATAATTGGTGATTCATAATTAGAGGTTTTCTTACCTTTGTGTAACAATTGACTTTCTGTTTCTAGTAAATTAATAAAAATCTCTAAATTCTGCCATAGTTTCATACGACGTTCTGGCTCTTTTTTAATAATTTTTATAGCTGTTAAAGCTGCTGCAGTATCAGCAGGAGTTAAACCTGTGGTATATATCCAAGTGGGTGTTCTATTTCTGAGAAATTCTATTAAATTTTTTGACCCGGCAACATAGCCGCCTAAACTTCCTAATGCTTTACTCAAAGTACCAATTTGAATTAATTGTTTTCCTGTACAGTTAAAGTGTTCAACACAACCTCCTCCATTAATTCCAAATACTCCTGTTGCATGAGCTTCATCTACTAAAAGCATACTATTATATTTTTCTGCTAAATCTAATAACAATGGCAATTTACATAAATCACCATCCATACTAAAAACACTATCTGTAATTATTAAACTGCGGCGATAATTTTCTCGTTTTTGTTCTAATTTATTTTTTAAATATTCAATATTATTGTGGCTATATTCGATAATTTTGGCACCACTAAGAATAGCTCCATTTTTCAGGCTAGAATGATTATATTCATCTGATAAAATTAGGTCACGTTGACTGACAACCGAAGAGATTACACCAATATTTGCTAAATATCCTGAACTAAATACTAATGCTGATTCTGTTTGTTTTAATTTGGCTATTTCTCGTTCTAATTCCTGATGTATTTCTCGATGACCTGTTAATAAACGCGAGCCTGTACTACCGCTACCAAATTCTTTTGTTGCTTGTATAGCTGCTGCGATTAAACGTTCATCTCCTGCTAATCCTAGATAATCATTACTGGCAAAATTTATTAGTTTTTTTCCTTCTAATTTAATTATTGCACCGGGAATACTTTCAATAGTTTTGACCGAACGATACCAGTTAGCTTTATGTATTGTTGATAGGGATGACTCTATCCAACTATAGGGGTTATTTTGCATTTTTAAGGAATAGGAAATATGGAATAAGAAATAGGGAGTAGAGAGAATAAAGTAGGGAGTGGCCAAAAATTAAATTATTTATCACTTAACATTTTTAAGGATTATAAATACCGAGACTCCCTATCTAAACTCTAAATCTAAAGAGTGTTAAAATAATACTATTACAATATATTTTTGCTTTACTCCACAAGGTTAAAAGTTAGTAAAGTAAGTTTGGTTCATTTTGTACAATTTGCTTTCAAGCCCCGAAACAATCTTTGAAGAATAAGGGCCACGGTTTAGGACTGTACTAAGTTTGTCAGCTTATGGCTTTTGGTAGGGTCTTTCTGAAGTTGCTGCTAATAATATTCAAATTTAGGGACTATTTCTAGTCCAATTTTCTTCCTATTGAAGGACAACCTGAAGGCTGAGGCTGAAGGACTAAAGATCACTAACTTGCTAAAAACTAGATTTAGGGAAGTTGACCAAAAATTATTAGATCGTGTAGAAATTTTGTTAAGTTATCTTCTTCGAAAGGAGAGCCCGAGAGATGGTAACCAGGTCAGAGTAAATTAGATATCTCCAAAAATTAAAAATTAAATCAATACATACTCATTACGGGATGAGAACTATTAGGCATTAAATATAGCATTACTATTCAGAAATGCTATAATTAGAGATAAAACTATGGCAGCAATTTTAGTATAATTTAGCAACTTAATTATTAAAGCGATCGCTTAATTCAGTCTCTCAAAAAAACAAAAAAAACAGGCGCAGAAGTTGATATTCTGGGAGCAAATAATGACAACACTTGACACAAATATAATTTTGTTCACCTTTTTCTAGATTTAATGGCTGTGGTCTTACGGATACTCTATTGTATTTTTCCTTGAATTATACACAATTATTATTGTATGAATTCTCTCAATAATTTGTCAAATTACTGAGTCTCTTCTTAAAAAATAACTCTTTTTTGATTTCAAGATTTATATTAACTAACTACAAGGATGTCGGTAAGATACTGATCAACATTTTAGTAAGAAAAAACTATGAAGACAAAATTAGGTCACCCCATGCTACCACAAGCTAATAATGATGAATTAGCACGGCAAAATTTTCAGTTTGAGAAAATATATGTTTAAAAAAATGCTCCCTGAATTGAAGGTGGTATAGGAAGAAACTGTCAAACCACAATTTGAAGTAGAAAACCAACGTCTTCCTAAAGACCGTTATGAAATTCGGCGGGGTATGAAGCAACAACAATGCTATAAATGGTTTAGTAGCTTAAAGCGGACTATCCAAGAGATGATGTGGGAGTCAGTTGCGACTACAGTCGAACGTCAGCTACCAGAATTGATAGAACAAGCAAAAGATCGAGAAGCACCCCAAGGAACAGTTACCTTAGACCCTGAATTGAAAATACCAGCCTACCAAACTGCGGTAGATATTCATTGTATGCCTGGGGGATATAATGGTGAATACACTCAAGATGATATATCTGCTGGTGCTATCTATAATTTAGGTGTTTATATATATAGTCTGGCAAACCGTGACTCCATTCGCGATGACAGAGTTCAGACAGTTATCCACAAATTCTTGAAGCAGGAATACCCAAATTTTCAGCCTGGAAAAATTCTAGATATGGGTTGTACGATAGGTGATAACACTTTGCCTTATGTAGATGCTTACCCAAATGCTGAAGTTTATGGTATCGATCTAGCTCGGGCTATATTACGCTATGGTCATGCGCGAGCCGAGTTTTTAGAAAAACGGGTGCATTTTAGTCAACAGAATGCCGAGAAAACTAACTTTCAGGATGAGTCATTTTATTTGGTGGTAAGTCATATTTTACTACATGAAATACCTGTACCAGCAATTCAGAATGTTTTCCGCGAAAGTTATCGTTTGTTAGCTCCAGGTGGAATAATGATACATCAAGATGCGCGTTTGTATTGTCATCTAGATGTATATACTGCGTTCCTCTACGATGAAGAAACAACTAATAATAATGAACCCTTCTGGAGTTCGATGCGAGATTTAGATTTAGTAGCTGTAGCAGAAGAAGCAGGTTTTTCCAGAGATAGTCTCATTGAAACGCTACTGGTAAAAAATAATGGAATGCAGTTATTTATTATTGTTGGTACTAAATAAAAAAAAAAGACAGAAAAAAAATGATTCCTAAACAAGCAAAAGGTAAACGACCAGTTTATTTAGATAATACAGATAACGATCAATTACTGGCAATAATAATGGCATTGGCAGGAGAGGTGTCAGTATTGCGATAACGCCTAGATACAATTGAAAAATTAGTAGTAGCTAAGGGTATTATGTCTCTTGAAGATATTGAAAATTATCAGCCAGATGTAAAAGTAAATGAGGAACGAGAACAATGGCGTGCTGATTATATTAATAGAATACTGAGAGTTATACAGAATCTTTAATTGCTCTCAGATAATGAAAAAAATTGTTGAGAAATTTGCCATTGTTGGTGCAAAATTAGATTTTTAAGTCAGCCTAAAATAGGGATAGAAGTTAGTAATGGTTCTAATTTTTGCGAGTGGTATATATGGGGATAATAATCAGGTAAAATAGTACAAAATCAAGATAAATTTGAGAATACATGAACATGAATCTACAAGAACAAAATTGGATAAATTTATTCGGAGATCTTTCTCCAGAAGGAATAGCTTGGTATGGTATTTGGACTAGATATTCTCCAAAATTAGAAGTTATAACATCTTTTCAAGGTATCAGAAATTTGTCAGCTAATAATAATAAAACAGTAATTACTCATCGTAATAATTATACTTATGCTGATGGTAGTACGAAAGAAATACAATGGCTTCTTGATAAAGAAATTGCCAATCAACCAGATGGAATAATTCATTCGGGAGCAGAATCTATGAGGGTATTATCTTTCAGTGAAGAAGCCAAAACTTCGATATGCCCACAATTAAAAATAGAGAATCCTTTCGGTTGTGAATTGTTTTTCCAACATCAAAATTTTCGGACTAGCGTTGTCGTTATTTATGGAGAAAATGGCGAGCTAGCAAGATTTACACAAATTCGCGAACATCTAAATAGTTATCCAGACCAAAAACCAGGAGCAAATTTAAATAATATATCAGGAAATTGGGTTAGAAAAAAACAATCTATGACTCCAGATTTACAAGTTTTTCAAGAACCAGAGATGAGAGAAATTGAGTTAAATCTAACTACAGGTAAAAATCAAACATTTTTCCTACCTGATGCTATAGTTATCAATGTTCCTCAACAGCTAAAAATAGGAGAAGAATTTGAAATTTTAGTAGGTAAGATGGTGATAGAAAATAAGTATAAAAGGATGATTGTTAAATACGATAAAAATGGCAAATTTATCCAGTTAATTTCTGAAGTTTTTGACCGGAAAGATTAAACTGGCTGGAAAAGTAGTAATTTTGGTTATTAGTTATGGGTACTTTTGTAAACAATGCATTAAAAATAGCATCAAGCCTTTATATAGTCTAGGTTTGAGATTTAATAAATCTGTTTGATTTTTTCCTAATATATCTAAGTTAGAGCTATTTTTAGCAATAGGTACCTATTTCCTTGACGCCAAAAGAGCAATGATAAGCTAAAAAAATATCAAAGTACCGTTATCAGTTATTAGTACCTCTAAAATCAAGCCAAAAGCTGAAAATACTTTATTCTTTTGATATTCTCCTGAAAGGTCAGCTGTTTACCTTACTTTTTGTCAAAGGTAATTCTTTTAGGGGGAGTTGCCAGAAAAAGAGCGATCGCCAATTGATAATAGGAAAAAATTGACTAAAAATATAGAATATGTTATATTTAAAATCCTTATTTTTTATAATAATATCCTCAAAAAATAGAGATATTTGATAGAATACCTTTGCCATATAATTACTGTCTACTTTTTTTCCTTTATAATATACTCAAGAATCAATTTATTATACCAAAATTTAACAAAAAAATATGTTTTAATAATCAGTGTGATTAAAGAAGTTAATAGGATATTTTCCTTGGAAAAAAAAATAACTTTTGACCTAAAAAATAGTGTTAAAACTATTTGAATGTGACTCCTGAATCCTAATAAATATTTTAGTCATTTCTAACAAATATTTATCACATTTAGTCTAATAAATTAGAAAGGATAAAATTCAGCAATGGTAACAGATATATTCCAGAATAAACCCCTTCCTAACTGGGAAGAATTACTACAAGTTGCCCAACAAAATACTACGGCAAAATGGATATTAAGAACAGATAAAAGTCCTAGCACTGCAACAATATCTAGTTATATTGCTCGACTAAACCCTGAGGAAAAACCCTCTGTTTTGCTTTATAGAGATAATAATGCTTGGTGTCCTTTTTGTGAAAGAGTTTGGTTTGCGTTAGAAGAAAAACAAATCCCTTTTGAAGTTGAGTTAATTAACTTAGCAGATAAACCACAATGGTACAAGGATATGGTGCCAACCGGGTTAGTTCCGGCAGTGAAAATTGAAGGAGAGTTAGTCTATGAGTCGAAAAATATTTTACTTGCTTTAGAAAATAAATTTGATAGGCTTCCCCTATTACCTAAGGAACCCCAAGAAAGGTCTGTAGCTTTAAATATGATAGAAGCTTTTGACAGTAATGGTTTAGTTAAATCAGGATATGAGTTTCTCTTTAATTCTGTGAAATCAAAAGAAATAACACCTGAAGAAAAAGAGGCACAGCTACTGAATTTGCAAACAATTTTTGAGACTAGGTTAGACCAGTTGGAAGAAACATTAAGTCAGTATCCTGGTGCTTATTTTTTGCACGAGTTTAGTTTGGTGGATATAATATATACTCCTGGTATTACGAGATTAGCAGCTAATTTACCTGTATTTCGGGGGTATTCTATATATAATAACGATCGCTTTGCGAGAATTAATCAATGGTTGACGGCGATCAATCAGCGTCCGGCTTATCAACATATAAAACCAAATTCTCAAACTAATAATTTGATCATACAAAAAATATTTCATTTGCCGGCTATTTACAACAGTAAATCAGAACCTCAAGCAAAATTTGAAAGTCAGGAACAAGACTATCGGATGGAGGCAGCCGGGAGATTAAGTAGTAACTACAAAACTGTTGTTGCTGATATTCTCAAAAATTCGGGAATTCAAACATGGGTGAGTCAGGAGAGTTTACCAAAAATTGAATTGGTTATTGACTTTTACTTGAGACGTTTAGTTTATTCTTTAATTGAGGGGGGCGTCCCATCATTTTTTACTCACTCAATTGATGCCAAAACTGAACAACACAATGAAGTCAAAGAGATAAATTCTGCTGATGCTGCCCTTGGAGCGATCGCTCTAGCTTTTCTCAGAAATAGAGTTTGTGTACCCCGTGACATGAGTGCAAATGCTGCAGTGGCTTTTCAAACAGCAATTGATACTATGTTGTCTTGTCTCTATTAAATTTATCTTCAAACTAAAAGTTGAACAAATAGCTTCTTCAGGACTTACACAGGTGAACCTAGAGACCGAATTTTTTCATTAATATTTATGATTAAAAACAAAGACTTATCTTAGAAACCTAGTTTATTCAAGTAATATCATGTCTGGATAATTCAGTTATCAAAAAGTTTTTTTAGGAACTTTAATTATAACTATGTAACCAGACATGATCCAAGTTCTCTTCTTCTGATTATCTCTTATATTTTCGGTTCACTTGGAACCACATAATAATTCCTGTTACTGCCAACATTAACATTCCAAAGGCATTTAAAAATGGATAAATCATCTCTAAATTAATTCTCCCAAACTTGCCTCTATGCCATTCTAATAGCCAAATAAAATCACCAGCTTTACCTGTAATGACTGATATTTGAAATAGGGAACCTGTAATTAAACTAAGTAGTACAGGAAATAACATTACTGGAGCAAACCAATAGTGAAGTTGGCGCAGTCTTGCTTTATTAATTTTCATAGCTTAAAAATTTAATCGCAGGCAAACATCCCAGATGTATTATACAAATTTATCTCAATAAATACGACTTCATTGAAAATAGTAAAAAGGGGATTATAAATAATAGTAAAAAAATAATTTCTCCAGGTTGTACCAAAAAATTATTCATTTGAGCTAGGTCAGAGACATTAATAGCTTTTTGCTCTACAAGTGTTTCTACTTTAGTTTCTACCTTTGGAGAAGATACTTGTGGTATTTCATTTTTCGGTTTTTTATTGACAGAATTACTTTCTACTTGTTTTACTTCTGGGTTTGAATTATCATTTTTACTAGGTACATGCAGTTCTGGGGCATGAGCGAGGAAAGATATAGTGTGCACTATTTTTTTACTCCTATCAATTTCAGTCATATTCGGAGAAAAGGATAATTACATTTAGCTCCTAAGACAAAAAAATATCTTGATTTCATTATTTTACTCGATCATCATAGTAATTGGCTAAAATAAAATGTTAAATCAAATATAAAATTCCCAAAATATTAATTGTGAAAAAAATTAATCGAAGAAAATTTTTCATCCTAAGTTCCAGTGCGATGGCAACTTTAATCACTCAATGTAATATAAATAATACTCAAAAAAATCAACAACTTATATCATCATACCCTCAAATACATCAGAGCCAAGATGGAATTCTAGAAATTGATTTGACAGCTAATATTAGTCAAATAAATCTGGGAAATAAACAAGCTTATGTATTAAATTATAACGGACAAATTCCCGGACCAAGATTAGAAGTAAAACCAAGAGATACAATTAGGATTAATTTCACTAACAATTTACCCCAACCTACAAATATTCATTATCACGGACTACATATTCCCATGACTGGAAATGCTGATAACGTATTTCTGAATATTTCTCCAGGCGATCGCTTGACATATCAGTTTCAAATTCCTGAAAATCACCATGCTGGAATGTTTTGGTATCATCCACATCTCCATGGTTTAGTAGCAGAACAAATTTTTGGGGGGTTAGCTGGATTATTTATTGTCCGTGGAGAGCTCGATGAAATTCCCGAAGTAAAAGCTGCTTCAGAACAATTTTTAGTGTTGCAGGATTTTGCCCTAGACCAAAAAGGAAATATACTCCCATCTCATGAGCTTTCAATAATGACAGGAAGGCAAGGAAATTTGATCACTGCTAACGGTCAGTCTAACCCTAAATTAACCATTCCCCCTCAAAATTTATTAAGAATTCGTATTCTTAATGCTTCAAGTTCCAGATTTTATCGGTTATCTTTAGAAGAACACCCATTTTATTTAATAGCTACTGATGGAGGAGCATTAGCTGAACCTGTAGAAATGTCAGAACTATTATTGACTCCTGGAGAACGTGCAGATGTATTAGTCCAAGGTAACCGAGAGCCAGGAAAATATCGCTTGTTGAATTTACCTTATGAACGAGTGGGTATTGGTATGATGGGGAGAAATGTATCTGAAAGTCAACCACAAGTTTTAGCAACAGTGAGTTATGACCAACAGTCCACTGCTGTGCCACTGCCAACCAAACTCATCCCTGTCCCAGCATTGCCCGAACCTCAAAAAGTACGTCGTTTTCAGATGAACCATGGCATGATACCTGGTCAAGGGATGGCATTTTTGTTTAATGGTCAGCCATATCAACCAGAAAGAATTGATACTCAAGTTCAGCTCAATACCGTTGAAGACTGGGAATTAATTAACACAGGCATAATGGATCATCCCTTTCATATTCATAGCAATGCTTTTCAAGTTTTGAGTCGGAATGGCAAACCAGAACCCTATCGTGCCTGGAAAGATGTAGTCTTAGTCAGACAGGGAGAAACAGTTTTAATTCGGATGCCATTACAAGATTTTGCTGGAAAAACTGTTTATCATTGTCATATTCTTGACCACGAAGATTTAGGAATGATAGGAAATTTGGAAATTAAAGCAAGACTTTCTATTTAACCAGAAAATTTATCATTACAATAGAGTACTATAGATTATTTAAGGTAATAATTATGAAAAAAGTTTTCTCTAATTGGATAAAGTCTTTAATTGCTGGTGTTGCAGTTGCTGGAGTTTTAGGGGCAACATATTGGTATTTTGTCGGTTTACCAGAAAATCCTACCTTGAGTACAAAAACTCAGACTGTTCTTAACTCTAGTTTATCTACCACAGACTTAGCACCACCAGTCCTTAATGTCACTGTCTACCGTACTCCTACTTGCGGATGTTGTAAGGGTTGGGTGGAACATATCAAGCAAAATGGCTTTCAAATAACTGATATTGTCAAACCTGAGTCAGAAATTAAAACTATTCGCCAGAAATATAATTTACCCTCAGATTTAACATCTTGTCATACCAGTGAAATTGCTGGCTATCTTGTAGAAGGTCATGTTCCCGTGGCAGATGTCAAAAGTTTAATCGCCCAGAAACCAGATGTTGCTGGAATTAGCGTTCCTGGAATGCCCATTGGTACTCCTGGCATGGAAATGGGCGATCGCAAACAATCTTTTGATGTATTTACCTTTGAAAAAGATGGTCAGACTAAAGTTTTTAATTCCTATAAATTCTAGAATAGGGAATAGAGAATAGTTAGAAGTAATTGATACTTTTTCGATGGTAATTAATTTTATCTTTGATTTTAGGAGAGTTTTAATAAAATAAATTAGATAAATATTTTATCCAGCTATAGAGTAGGGAATTTAACTAAAATTTTCCTACTTTATAACTAATTTAAACATACAAATTTATCCTAATTTTTGCCTTGATTAACTTGTTGTAAAACATAATTATAGACAGGTTCAATTCCTCGAAAATATTCAGCTTCATCAGCATTATTTGAGACAAAAAACAAAGTCAAACATTTTATTATTTTCCCCTCATCTTTTAAATTATCATTACCCACAAAAACTTTCACTGGATGTTCAGAAAATCTCTCATTTGTCAATTCAGCTATTTGATTAAAAGTATTAAATAAGCATTGATATTCCTCCTCATCCCGGGGCATAACTGCTACATACCTCTGCCTCATCCCTGCATCTTCTCTAGAGAAATGACCTTGACAACTAGAATAGGTTATACAATTTAATTTCAGAATTAGGGCAATAGTTAAATCTCTAACTCCTTGTTCAATTGACTGTTTAAAATAACGATGATATTTAGTAAAAATTGCCGAATCACAACAGGCAGCAGTTCCATCACTATTAATATTACCCTGAGGACTGTGTTTAAATATGTCAAACTCTGTTACTTCAACAAATCTATCTTCCCAAGAATCAATAAAGGATTTAAAATCACTAAATTCAGTCATAATTTTAAATATTTTTTTAATGCCAAAACAATAGTTAGCTAGATAATTATATAGTATGTATAGCTTAATTCAGAAGGCGAAAACTACAAAATAAGAAGGGAAAATATTTGAATTATTACTGTTACTAAACTTGAGGTAAGCAATAATTTACGCCCTAGTAATGGGGACTACTATCAACAGAAAGTATCTTAAAAAAGTATCTGATTTATTCTGGGTAGTTTAAAAATTAAAAATATTCATCTTCAATATAAAAAATGAAAAATATAAAACTTTTTTTCGGTGCTTTTCAGAGTCTTTGGTCAATTGGTAAAGTATATTAGTGGGACTTTTCAAAAACTTTTCAAGAAATTATAAATATCACAGAATATTATCGGTTTTATTGCTTAAGAATTGGGATATATTTTTGTGACTAGATTAATTTAATAATCTTTCATCGCAATTGAATTATAAAAAAGACTATTTGTCAATGATTTTGTTAAAATGAAATGACCCTACTACTTTTTTAGCTTAATTCCCAACCAGTCTATTCTATTGATGAGCGATCGCTAAGTCTACTTGCTTCAACAAAGCTTCTAAGGTAGAGGAATTATCCACAACAATATCCCCCTTTTGACATTTTTCTGATAGGGACATCTGATTATTAATTCGAGTGTAAGCTTGTTCTTGAGTCAAACAGTCACGTTTCATTAATCTCTCTATTTGTTGTTGGAATGGAGCATATATAACCCAAATTTCTGTTACTAAGTCAGTCATCTTAGCTTCAAATAACAATGGTATTACTAATACCGCTGTAACATCTTGAGAAGTAATTTTATGGGATGTTACCTGTATATAATTTGTCTGCTCAAATTCACTATTTTTGGCAATAAAATACTTAATATTCTGCTCAAAGCGATCGCGGACATAAGGATGAATTTGTTTTTGTAACCAGAGTAACTCTTTTTGATCATTAAAAACAATCTCTCCTAATTGTCGTCTATCTAAATTACCATTAGGTAAGACAATATTTTGACCGTAGTGTTCTACTATGCTCTTTAAAATTGATGAACCAGGTTTTACAGCTTCTCGCCCATAAACATCCGCATCCCAAATTGGAAACTGATAGTTTTTACTCAAATAATTAGAGACAGTAGTTTTTCCTGTGCTAATACCACCAGTTAAACCAATTAAGCGCATAATTTTTAAGTTAAAATTTAAAAGTCAAAAGCAAGAGAAACAGTAGTAGCCCATAATAGAAAAGTTCCATGGAACAGTTCTAGAAGGGCAAAACTCAGAAGTCGGGATAAATGGCCACTACCCGTACATTCTCAGTACGGACTAGATTTCAGAGGCGCGAGAAAGTCCTAACAACTTTGGCAACTGCTGTGTTTTTATGATTTAGTTTTAATCATGAAAACTGTTATAGTTATGAAGTTGAGGTTGATTTATCCAGCCATTGGATAGTCCTACCATATTATTTTCAACCTTATATACCTAGAAATGATTATCGGAACAACCTAACTTCTTATGAGAAGGATAAAAAAAATATTCTTGGCTAAAAAGTTATTTATTATTAAATAATATATCACAAACTAATGAACTATGCACCCTTTGATAAAATTTACAAAATACTCATAGCTATCCCCTTAACTGGACTTTGGGTATTTGATATTGCTACACTCTTACCATTCAAAAACAGCAAAAATAATGCTAAACTCGGAATAATATCACGGGAATTATTTTCCCCTAAAACCACATTAGCTCAACCATCGACTGAACCAATAGTTCCTGAAGCCAACTCAACAAACACAGTAGTAACTCCAGTAACACCATCAAACAATTCTTCCCAAACTCGCTTCGATATTACAGGTGGAAAGTATTCGGAAGATAATGCTAATCTTTTCCATAGCCTTACTAAATTTAATCTGGGAGAAAAACAAATTGTTAATTTTATATCTAACCCCAATATCAGAAATATTTTAACTCGTGTTACAGGTGGAAATATTTCTATAATTAATGGTTTAATTCAGGTAACAGGGGGAAATTCTAACTTATTTATTATGAACCCTGCTGGTATTATTTTTGGTCCAAATTCTAGATTAGATGTACCTGGATCTTTTGTTGTAACGACTGGTTTAAGTATTGGTTTTGATGATGGTTTGTTTAATTCTACTGGTGAAAATAACTACGATATTTTAACAGGAAATCCCAGTATTTTTTCCTTTCCTATAAATAATTCGGGAGTAATAATAAATGAAGGTGAATTCACTGTTAAAGCAGGAGAAAGTGTAGTTTTATTGGGTGGAACAATTATTAACACAGGTAAAATATCTGCACCTGGTGGTGAAATTACAATTTCTGCAGTCCCTGGAAAAAATTTAGTCCGCATTAGTCAAGAAGGACGTTTATTAAGTTTAGAAATACCAACGGAAAGTGAAGAAAACTCAAGCACAAATTCTGCCCAAGAATTAAAAACGTTCAATTACTTATCAATACCAGAACTTTTAACTGGTAAAAGTGAAGCTATAGAAACAGCTACTGGAGTAATAGTTAATGATGATAATCAAATAGTTTTGGTAGGTTCTAATCAAGTAATTCCTACAGATTTAGGTACAACTATTGTCTCTGGATTCCTGGATGTTTCTTCAGCAGAAAAATTGGAATTTGCAAACACAGGTAGAATCAATATTTTTGGAGAAAAAGTAGGATTATTTGATGCCAAGCTGAATGCTGGTGGTATTTATGGGAGTGGAAGTATTCAAATTGGTGGAGATTTTTCAGGTGTAGTAAATATTCCTAATGCTACTCGTACTTATGTCGATGAAAAAACAAAAATATTTACTACATCTTCTTTAGGTGAGGCAGGTAATGTCATTATTTCGAGTGCAGAAGAAACTATATTTTTGGGTAAAATAGAAGCTATTAGTGATGCCACAGAAGAGTCTATAGCGGAAGAAAAAAACTCTAGCAAAAATATAGTAGAAGTTTCTAGTCAAGGAACTTTAATTTTTGATGGTACTATTAATTTAGGTTCTCCAAATACTTTAGGAAATTTATCCTTAAAGTCGGAAAATATTAATATTGTAGATGGAAATATTGCTCTAGAAGATAATCCTTTAACTGGAGAAGCAGAAACAGAATCTCAGATTGCTAAGTCATCTATAGAAACTATATCAAATACAAATATTAGGATTGAAGCATCAGATAATATAACTATTAATAATTTATCTGAAGCTGAGTTAAACTTTTCAAATGTCAGAGGTAAAATATCATTTATAGCAGATAGTGACAAAAATAATTTCGGGTCATTTAGAATAGATTCAGAAAATACTATTAATACTCAAGGAGCAGAAATTAGTATTTCTGGAAAAACAATAAATACAGATAATATTAATACAAAAGGAGGAAAAATAAGTCTGAGTAGTAGTCAAGGTTTTGTTATGACTAATAACTTATCTACTAGCAACTCCAATACAACAGTAAAAACTAATGGAGGAGATATAGATATTAATGCTCAGGGAAATATTACTACAGGAGAAATTAATTCTAGTGGAGAGTCCAGTGGTGGAAATATTAATATCAATAGTCAAACAGGTAGCATTAAAATTACAAGAGTAAATATAGATACTACTTCTTCAAATGGCCGGGGTGGAAATGTCAGAATGAATGCTGCTACTAATATTGACATAGAAAATATTAACGCTGAAGGTAAACAAAGTGGTGGAAATATTGAACTGAGATCTGAAGACACTCTCAACCTTAGGGTAATATCAACCTTAAGTGATAGCAGAGAAACTGGCAACATTTCTATTATTGGAAACGAAATCAACCTTTTAGGTGGAGAAAATAGCATTAGTAGCAATGGAAAACTGAACTTACACTCAGCATCAGAAAATCACAATATTACTCTGGGCGGTTTTCAAAATACAGCAGCACTTAACCTCAAAACATCAGACTTAGCAACTTTTGCAAATGGTTTTACATCTATTACCATTGGCAAATCAGAAAATTCTGGTACTATTACTATATATTCTCCAGAAAAAAGTAACAACAATGGAGTCATATTTCGCGATCCGGTGACTCTTCAAGGAGAAAAAGTTACAGGTCAAGGTAAAATAACCGGAATAGATGATGCTAAAATTACGATAAATGCTAAAGGTGACATTCTTACTGGCAATATTTCTGTGCCTGGAGACATTAGTCTTCGAAGCACTCAAGGAAATATCAAGACTGGGAACATGGCTGTAAATATATCAGAAAATAGCATTGGTAACATTGATATTGTTACTGGTGGTGCTATAGAAACAGGGAAATTAACCACTACAGGAACAACAGCCGGAGGAAATATAAATCTCCAGGCAGGCGCTCACTTAACTACAGGTATAATAAATTCTAGTGCGACACCAGGAAATGCTGGAAAAATTCAACTGAGTGCGGAAAATGATATTGAAATTATCTCAATACAAGCAGAAGGTGGAAATATTGGAGGTAATGTAGAAATTAGTACGAGAGATGCTTTGAGAATAGCAGGTACTTTTTTAAATCAAAATCAGGAGCTGGTTAGCATTTCTACCGCCGGAGAATTAGCAGGGGGGAATATTAATATCAGCACAGGGAAAACACCTTTTACTGTAGGAGATATTACGACTAACGGTTCTGTAGGAGCAATTACAGATGGAAACCTGATAATTTCACCAGATCGTTCTCTACCCAATAAGTTTAATCTCATTGATATCCAAAAGAGGGAAAACTCTCAACTACAGGATAATAACTCTAGTGAAACTCAAAAAGAAACAGAGTTACAGACTCAAAAAAGTCCACTCCAGCCAGACTCAACCGCGGATAGCAGTTCTAATAAAGATAACCAAGCTTCTGTAGTTACTCAAACTAAGTCTAGTAATTCTAAGGAAGAAAATCAAACCAGTGTAGTGACTCAACAAGAATTAGTTGAGCCATCAGACAATATTAAGATAGATCAGGTAGAAAAAACTCAAAGTTCTATTGAGGAAAATAATAAACCATCCTTAAACACAAACCAAGAAGTACAGACAGTATCTCAAGAACCTGTTTCTATTGAGGAAAATAATCAACCATCCTTAAGCACAAACCAAAAAGTACAGACAGTTGAGAAAAATAATCAACCATCCTTAAACACAAACCAAGAAGTACAGACAGTATCTCAAAAACCTGAAGCAAGTTCACAACGTTTAGACAGTTCTGAAGTGACTCCCTCTGTTATAGAAAATGTAGATAATATCAAATTATCAAGAAGCTTAGAAGAGCAAACTTCTCCTCCCCCAGTACTTGTAGTAGAAAATCAAAATACAACCACAATAGAATTAGAAAAAACTGATAATTTTCCACCTGTTCCAGAATTCTTAGAAAATCAAGAAGCAAAAATTATTGTGGAGGATATCGAATATAGTGAAACTCCAGCAGCTTCTAATAAAATTTTAGAGGATACCACCTCTAGTTTAAATTCAGCAGTTTCAAATCAAACAGTTGCTATAGAAAATCCTGCTCAAGGTAATTTTTCCCAGAAACCAACTCCAACGATAGTTGTAGAAGAAAATATTACAACTACTGCTTCAGAAATTTCTCCCAAGAATAATTTCCATCAAATTAGTTTAACAGATACCATATCTCAGATAGAGCTAACCAGACGCAGAGAATTTACTAATTATTTAGGAAAAAACATTTCTAAGAGAACTGCTACAGCAACAAATATCCGCAATACTCTCAGCAGTGTTGCCAAAATAGATATCAGACCAGCAATGATATACGTCTCCCCACAACCCAATTATTTAGAACTACAATTGTTTTTGCCCAATGGTAAACCAGTTGTTAAAAGCATTAAAAAAAATAGAGATGAGGTAATTGAGGTTGCAAAAAAATTCACTAACCAAATTAGAACTCCTCGTCAATTAGATTCTCACAGCTATTTATCAAATGCTAAAAAATTATATAAATGGTTGATTGCGCCAATATCTCAAGAATTGGTAGCTTATAATATTAACATGATCGTTTTTTCAATGGATAGTGGTTTGAGAACTATTCCCATAGCAGCTTTACATGATGGTCAACAATTCCTAGTAGAAAAATATAGTTTGGGTTTAATCCCTAGTTTTACTTTAACAGATACAAGATATTTGGGATTAGATGGTTCTCAAGTTTTAGCAATGGGAGCATCTAAGTTTTCTCCTAATACCAATGAAACTCCTCTACCTGGAGTACTTGTAGAACTTAAAGCTATTGTGAATAATCTTTGGCCGGGTAAGTATTTTTTGAATCAAGAATTTACTCTAGATAACTTGAAGTATGAACGCCGAAAAGAAAAATTCAAAATTATTCACTTAGCTACTCATGTAGAATTTCATCCAGGGGGTGCTGATAATTCTTATATTCAATTTTGGGATACTAAGCTACCCTTAAATGAATTACGACAGTTACGTTTGCATCGCCCCCAAATTGAATTATTGGTATTGAGTGCTTGTACTACTGCAGTGGGAGATGAAGATGTTGAATTAGGTTTTGCAGGTTTGGCAGTGCAAGCAGGAGTCAAGTCGGCTTTGGCAAGTCTTTGGTATGTTAGCGATGCTGGTACATTAGCTTTGATGACTGAGTTTTATCAACATTTATCAAAAAGACCTATTAAAGCAGAAGCATTACGAAAAGCTCAATTGGCAATGTTAAGGGGAGATTTGCATTTACAAGATGGTCATATACTCCGAAATGGTAATCAGGGTCTCCCTTTACCACCGGAGTTAGCCATAGGAGGTAGGAGAGATTTATCTCACCCTTATTATTGGGCATCATTTACCATGATAGGTTCACCGTGGTAAGAGGATTTTGTTTCAGGGGTTATTGAAAAAAAGTTTCTACCTTTAAGCAAAAATACCAAATTGATAGCTGGCAAGACCCAGGCTTAAAATATAGGTAAGTATTCAATAGATGGGGAAATGGGATATATTGAAGTATTTTTTTACCTTTTTTCTGTATTGCTTCTTTTCATAGATGACTCTGTGACTCAAAAATTTAATTGCGGGTACTGTCGGTATACTATCAAGATTTAAACGTTAATCAATATTTGGAGTTCCTTATATAACTAAAGTAGAGGGTAAAAACACTTGT
The DNA here is from genome assembly GCA_018457135.1 of Trichodesmium erythraeum GBRTRLIN201. GTDB lineage: Bacteria > Cyanobacteriota > Cyanobacteriia > Cyanobacteriales > Microcoleaceae > Trichodesmium > Trichodesmium erythraeum. The sequence continues at coordinate 112,726 of JAGGDU010000123.1, forward strand.
TTAAGAATTTATTTAGCAATATTAGAACGAAAAACGATTAGTTACTTGCACATTCCTTAAAAATGCTTAAGTATTCCATTTTCTTACTACTATACTACTTAAAATTTAAGACTGTGCCAATTCCTACAATCATTATTACACATTGACCAAAGCCAAATATATTACCATTACTATGCAAGACTACAAAAAAATTTTCTTGATTGGAATAGTTTGTTTGATCCCTCTGTTTTTATGGGGAATGAATATAATTTTAGCCAGAGGTTATTTAGGCTCAGTAATGTTGGATATTTATGAGAGCGATCGGGATGCCTCAGCTATTTTTTGGACAGATGTAGAGTAGATGGGGAGTGCAAAGAGTATATTAGTCAATCAATATTTTTCAACTTGATAATTTTTGGTTAACTTAAGAGAAACTATTGTTTATATTATGAATAACCAGCAAAAAATGATATTACCTGAAACTTTAAATAAGTAAGTATCATTTTGTTTAGCTTTCCGATAACTATATTTTCGGTATAAAAAATTTTTGTCTAACTTTTTTTGTAAAATTTAAGAGTAAGTTTACTTTAATTTACAAAGATAAATAAATTTAAAATCACCTAAGCATAGGATTTTATAGGTATAGCTGTAACAACCATCAGTCCCCAAATAAATCCTAAACGAAATTTAGTTGCATTATGTATTTTAAACTCAGCAGATACCAATAACTGATGTAATTCAGCTTGAGTATAGCATTGTTGATGAGCAGAATCGAAAATTCGTAAGAACCAGTCGCATATTCTGCAAAAAAAATAATCTTTGTTCCAGTCAAGAATTATTACTTTGCCACTGGGTTTAAGCACCCGTTTAATTTCTCCTAATGCTACTTGAGGATAGTCAAAATAATGAAAAGCATTAGCACATACAACCACATCAAAAGAATGACTGTTAAACGGTAGTGAATGAACTGAAACTTTTTGAAACTCGACATTAGAATTAGTTTGATATTTTTTCCTAGCTATATTTAACATCTTCTCAGATATATCAATTCCGATAATTCTCTGTGTCGGATTTTTTTTGAGCAAGAGTCGTTCAAATTCCCCAGTACCACAAGCAACATCTAGAATCTTTGCCTGTGGATCAATTTGTTCCCAAGTGTGAAGAAAACTCAGAGTATTCATGATATAACTTTGCCAGCGCCAATCATAAATATTAGCAATTTGATCATATTGTTTTTGGATTTTAAATTCGCTCATATCATTTCAGTTATCAATTATCAGTTATTAGGAAAATCAGCTAAACCCAGAGGATAAAAAAATAGTCAATAGGATATTTTAATCCTACGAAAAAAATAGGATTAAGACATAATTTTTCATCAAATTTTAAGATTATGCCTTACACATACTTTTTCAATATCTAAATATATATATAATCCCTAAAGATATCTTTTTTTAGCTAACTTAGCTTCATAAGTAGGTAGTATATTAAGTAATATCAGAAGTTTGTAATAGTTGAGTAAAAACTATTCATAACAAAAATAATTAAATTTAGAAAATCTAAGGATAATAACTAGGCAAGGATATATCAAATGGAATCTATAATATTTCTGGGCATCTAGATAAGAAACTTATAAAATATACTTGAGCATATATTAAGAATAAAAGTAAGCTCTAGAAAAAATTAGTTAACCATTTAACCCATCAAGCATTATGATCTCTCTAAATAAACTGGGTGTGACTTACCCAAATGGCACAGAAGCTTTACACAACATTTCTATTGAATTGAATCAAGGAGAATTCACTGTAATTTTAGGGTCTTCTGGAGCTGGAAAATCTACTCTCTTACGCTGTATAAACTTTCTTACTTATCCTACCAGTGGAAAAGTCATTATTGAAGGTAATGGTGATTTAAATCACCCTAAAATATTACAAAAACATCGTCAAAGGACAGGAATGATTTTTCAACAACATCAATTAATTCCTCGGCAAACTGCTCTCAAAAATGTTCTAGTAGGTCGTTTAGGTTATCATTCTACCCTGAGAAGTTTATTTCCTCTTCCTAAAACAGATCAGTATATTGCCTTAAATTGTTTAGAAAGAGTAGGTTTATTAGAAAAGGCTTTAACACCTGTTCAAGCTTTAAGTGGTGGACAACAACAACGAGTAGGAATTGCTCGTGCTTTAGCCCAAAAACCTAAATTTATCTTAGCCGATGAACCCATCGCCAGTTTAGATCCTGCTAGCTCTCATCAAGTTTTATCTAATTTACAAAAGATTTGTCAAGAAGATAGAATTGGGGCTTTAATTAGTTTACATCAAGTTGATTTAGCTTTACAATATGCCCAGCGTATTATTGGATTAGGTAAAGGGACAATTCTCTTTGATTGTAATCCTTCAGAGATCAAAAAACAGCAACTTGAAGAAATTTATCAAACTCTATCCTATAATCCTATAAGTAAGACTATATAACTATATACATATTGTCCGTCATACAATACAGTTCAATCAACGATTTTTTGCACTTCTGTAATCTGAACAGCTTATTTGTATATACTAAAAGTTTTATACTATAATAGTATTGGTATTATCTAGACTATATTAATTAAAATAAATGTACTAGAAAAAAAAAGCTTAGTAAAGTTAAACTGTCGCAAACCCATTTCCAAATAATTATTTATAAGGTCTGCTCGTCTTCAAAACTGAAGATGACACTTTCACCTCATCTAGCTCCTATCCTAAACTTCCCTTGTTATAGGCACATATTTTAAACTTTATCTCAGATCTAATGAGTTCACATTAGTTGACTGTTTGAGGTAATTGACAATTTTAGAGTCATAGTAATATTGATGCAATAGTTGTTTGTTTTTGTATGTGTTTCACCGCCTTTAGCTAATTAATTTTTCAGGACATAAAGATTATGTTAGGTTTAATCCTCAAAAAAAATTTGTTTACAGTGCTTTTTTTGGCTTGCTTAAGTTTAGTTAGTTGTAGTAATTCTAATATTCAAAAATCAGAGAACAAAGCTAATCCTCAAAAATTAGTTGTTGCTTTATTGCCAGATGAATCTGCTGCTACTGTTATTCAGAATAATAAAGGACTTGAGATGTACCTAGAAAATAAGCTAAATAAAGATATTGAATTATTTGTTAGCACTGACTATTCTTCTATGATTGAAGTAGCTAGTAAAGGACGTTTAGATTTAGCTTATTTTGGTCCCTTATCTTACGTTTTAGCGAAAACTAAAAGTAATATTGAACCCTTTGCTGCTTTAGAAAAAGATGGAAAAAATACTTATCAAGCTCTAGTTATTGGTAATGCAGAAGCAGGAATTAATTCCTATGAAAAAATAGAAGGAAAAATCATGGCCTATGGCGATCAAGCTTCTACTTCTAGTCACTTAATTCCTAAGTCAATGTTAAAGCAAAAACAATTAAAAGCTGGGGAAAATTATGAAGAAGTTTTTGTGGGTGCCCATGATGCTGTTGCTATTGCTGTTGCCAATGGTAAAGCGCAAGCTGGAGGGTTGAGTAAACCCATTTTTACTGCCTTAATTGAAAGGGGAACAATTGATAAAAATAAGGTAATTATTATTGCTGAATCTAAACCTTTTCCTCAGTATCCTTGGACAATGCGCTCTGATTTAGATTCTGAACTTAAAACACAAATTCAACAGGCATTTTTAGAGTTGGAAGATAAGGCAATACTAAAACCATTTAAAGCAGATGCTTTTACATTAGTTACAGATCAAGATTATGATGTGGTTAGAAACTTAGGAGAAGTGCTAGAGCTTAATTTTGAACAATTGAATAAATAAGAGACTAAACCTCAGAAAAATTAGTCAATCTTATTTAAAAATTATCCTTGAAAGATATGAAAGTTACTCCTAAAATTACGCCCAATAAGTTTGATACTTTACTCCGTCAACAACAAAGAAGTTGGTATATTTTTTTGACTAAAACATTGATATTATTAGGTATTATTTTAGTCAGCTTTGGGACTGTAGGATTATTGGATGGACAACGATTATCTGAGGGTATTCCTGATTTAATTGGGATGGTTGGAGAAATGTTACCGCCAGATTTTAGTCGCGCTTTAGACTGGATTAAACCTTTAATTGATACTATTGCTATGAGTATTGCAGGTACAGGTATGGCTATTGCTCTTTCTATTCCTCTTTCTTTGGGAGCTGCTCGCAATACTACTCCTCATCCTGTTGTTTATTTTCTCTCAAGAATGATTCTGAATATAGCTAGGGCAATTCCTGAATTAATTTTAGGAATAATTTTTGTTGCAGCAGTTGGATTTGGCACACTTCCTGGGGTATTAGCATTAGGATTTCATTCAATTGGTATGGTGGGAAAATTTTTGGCTGAAGCTATAGAACATACGGATAATTCTCCTATTGAAGCTGCAAAATCTGCCGGAGCTAATCATTTACAAATTATTTTTCATGGCATTTTTCCTCAAATTTTTCCTCAAATTGCTGACCTAACTTTTTACCGTTGGGAATACAATTTTCGAGCCTCAATGGTATTAGGTGCTGTAGGAGCTGGCGGCATTGGGTTTGAAATTATTGGAGCCCTACGTTTACTAAAATATGAGGAAGTTTCTGCACTATTACTGGTCGTGTTAATAATGGTTACTTTAGTTGATAGTTTAAGTAACTATTTGCGTCAAAAGTTTATTTAAAGCTTTAAGTAAGTAGTTCAAGTATCTAGTTTTTTCTACTGGGGAGAAGGAAATATAATTTATTTCAATATATTCCCTACTTCCCACTATCTACTCCCTTAATTTCTCAGGTATTCAATATGGATAAAAAACCATTAGTTGTTATTACCCATTGGATTCATTCTCAAGTTATTGATTATTTAAGTAAAACTTGTGAAGTTATTCTCAATCAAACTCAATACACATTGTCTCGTGAAGAAATTATCAATCGAACAAAAGAAGCTGAAGGTCTAATGGTATTTATGCCTGACTTTATTGAATCAAGTTTCTTAGATGCTTGTCCTCAATTAAAAGTTATTGCAGGAGCTTTAAGAGGGTATGATAATTTTGATATAGATGCTTGTACAAAACGAGGTATTTGGTTCACAATTGTTCCCGACTTATTAGCAGCACCCACAGCGGAATTAACTGTTGGATTATTATTGGGATTAGCTCGTCGAATGTTAGAAGGCGATCGCCTAATTCGTGATGGTCAATTTCAAGGATGGAAACCAAAACTTTACAGTAGAGGATTATTACATCAAAATCTAGGAATTGTAGGGATGGGAAAATTAGGAAAAGCTTTAGCCCAAAGATTGGTAGGTTTTAACATGAATTTATTCTACAGTGATTCTATTCCCTTATCTGTAGAACAAGAAACTGCTTGGAAAATTTCTAGAGTTTCTTTAGAAGAACTCTTAAAGATTAGTGATTATGTAGTTTTAATGGTACCATTAATTCCTGATACCTATCATCTTATTAATCAAGATACCTTAGCCAAGATGAAACCAAAAAGTTTCCTGATCAATGCCTGTCGGGGATCAGTTGTAGATGAGAAAGCGATCGGGTCAGCAATTCAATCAGGACATTTAGCTGGATATGCTGCTGATGTCTTTGAGATGGAAGATAGGGCTATCCCTCATCGCCCTCAAGGGATTTACAATACATTAATAACTGAAAAAAATAAGACTTTTTTGACTCCTCATCTGGGTTCTGCTGTTGATGAAATTCGCCATGATATTTCTTTTGAAGCAGCCAAAAATATTGTGCAAGTTTTATCAGGAGAAATTCCTCAAGGAGCTGTTAACAAGCTATAAATTAAAGAAGATAGTAGTCCTAAAATAAAATAGTAAACAGAAAGGAGATTATAACTATTAACTAACTCCGGTACTTTCTATTTATTGTTCTCTGTGTTCTAGTTCTGATTATTACTTATTTTTTCTTATGATAGTAAAGATTATTAAAAGTATCGGTGAAAGTTTGTAGTTATTCAGGACAATAATATTCTTGACAAGATTACTGCTTTTTTCCATATTTATGAGTTCTCTGATGGCTACATAGAGAAAGTTTCATCATCAAAAGGATTAAAGGAAAATAATTATATGACCATTCTCATAGTTTCTTGATGCACTACCGAAGGTTATTGTTGCCTATATTAATTACTTAATAACTGAAATGTGATCTAAGTATAATATTAATGCAGAAAAACTGGTATAATGGTCTAATAGAGACTAGAAGTAGATATACAAAACCTCTAGTCTCTGTTTAGTAAGCTAATTATTCAACATGTTAATTAACCATTAATTCACAGCTTGACAATATTCTTCATAAACACCATCAAGCAATAAATTCAAAGCATCCACCGCTGTTGCTGCTGCTGCCAACGCTTCCTCTTTCTGAGCATCAGTTTCACATAGTTTTACTAATGCTTCTTTTGTGACTTTGCTGTGAATTTCATCAGCTTTTTCATGTACTTTAAAAAATGATAGAGCTGCTTCAGAATTAATCCCATAAAATTCTTTTAAACCAGCAATTTTAGTACTAGCAACCTCAGGAATTTGTGATTCATAAGCATAAAGAGCAGCTAAACCTTTAGCCGGGTTTTCACTCCCAGCTAATTCCTTGAGAATACTTACAGATTTCTTGGTTTTTGCTAAATGTTCCCGCTCTTTAACTGCTTCTCTTTTTACATCCAAACCTTCAGCAAAACGTAACCATAACTCAGGGTGATTTGCTGCTCCCATTTCTTCTTCAATCAGATTTTCTAAGAGCATTTTACGAATTTCTAAATCATCACAAGCTGCATGAGTAGCGCTAATATAAGTAGGGAAATAATGAACTTGTAGATAATATTCCTGAGCGTACTCCTGCAACATTTTTAAAGATAATTTTCCTTGATTCCACATTTGGTAGAATGTGTGCTTAAGTAAATGTTGTTTTTCAATAATCTCATCCAGTAAGGACATGAAATCTTGTGCAGTCATTTGTTTGTCTTGAAGCAACATACTTATTCGCTTAACTAAATATTAAATATCAATGCTAAAATAACACAACTTTCTGGTTTGTCAAGAATATAAAATATTTTTTTTATAAACTCAATTTAGACTCTGAATATTTTATCTATAGTTTTAAGGACAATATCTATAGAAGGTAGAAATAGAAATAAATAATTGTTTTTATAGGAAGTACTGATAACTGATAACTGAAATAACTAAAAAAAGTAGGTCTTAACCCTTCCTGTTCAAGGTTTGGGAAAAAATAAACTTCAGTATCCTAATCCCGATACTAAGTGTTGTCAAGTACTAATAACCAATAACTTAAATGACCAGCTACTTATTTTTATTAGCTGACCAGACAGGATAAACCGATCTAATTTGCTGATTCCTATATATAGTTTTTTTAAAATTAAATATATATAGGACTTACGTAAAGACACTAATTGTAGTTTAAATATCGGAAATAATTATCAAAAATACACCACATATAGAAACAATACGTAAGTCCTGATATATATATAGAAAATACAACAGATTTCGGGCAAATGATGTATAGCTGTGTTTGCTAAAAATTATTTACTGTGAGCATCTTGCTCCCGTGAATATACCATTAAACAACGCAAAGCCCTGTATATTATCAACAAGCGCCATAAAGCTTTATTTATTGATAATAACTCCAGGTTTATTGACAAAATGCGTTTACCCTGGTGCTAGCAAGAGAGAGATTTTTTTTGCGATTTTTTTGTACAAGATGCGTTTGCCCTGACACTGGCAAGATGGGAATTTTCTTGGCGAATTTTTTGTAATTTAGCTCCAGATAATTTAACGTTTGCATATTGATTTAGCCAGGAATAAAGTTTAGCTGCTATCAAACCTAAACCCATGGGTTTAGAAGTAAAACCTGAACGCAAATTTTTACGAAGTTGAGTTAATGTCAAACCTTGCTGTAGTAAAAAGGGAACAATATCAATTAATTCTTGAGAAATATTTTGTGGTTGAAAACTAGATTCTGGGTCTGCTTTCAAAGTAAATCTGCGACGACGCTGATAGTGATGCTGCCAAAACCAACTATAATGATCGTTATATGCTTCATGAGTATCAATAATAGGGTCTGAAGTTTTTATAGTATTAGGATTTTCCCACTCTAGCTTTTCTGCAACTATAAATACTAAATCACAATAAAGATTACTAAAGTTGGGAAAGGTGTCACCAGAAACCCAAAAGTTTATATTGCCAACTTGTGGTGACATTTGAGTAATGTGGCAATAAGTATGAAGAAACTTTTGATTCCAAACATAGGGATCTTGATTACCATTTGTGTTGTCGTGGTAAACTTTCGTAGTTTCAAAATTTGAAACTACACGAGGAGGGTGATAAATAAGATAACCGCTCAAAATTATATGCCTCCTAAAAATTTAATTTATACCATTTCTTGACTCGAATTTGGTTGATTTGTTTCTATCCCAGATTCCGTACCTCAAAATGTAGTATTTAAGATCACCTATTTTAAGCCTTGTCTGATCATAATTCTGAAATTTATAATTAAAAATAAATATTAGATAGACTATTACTATTAATTATTAATATTAATTATTAATAATAGAATCTGAAATCTACAAAGGCACTTGCCTTTATATGTCAATGCTGTGAAATTTAATCAGTAAGCCCTAAATAATTTTAGCGATCGCAACAATCATTTCTCAGTTTCTCAGGACTAATGCAAAACCTCTATAGTAGTGGCTTTATGGCATTTACTCCCTACAGATAGGGTATTATCTAGGAGACTTGCGTAAGTCCTGTTTCTAAAATAAACGTTTATGCTCCTGACTCAAAAATAAAATACCCATAGTAACAATAGCAATACCCATAATTTGCAAACCATTAATAGTTTCTTGAATAGTTAACCATGCTAAAATTGCTGTCAGACTAGGATTAGTTGCTCCAATAGTTGCTGCAGTACTAGCACCTATCAACTTAATTCCATAATTAAACATTAAATGACCGCTCAAAGTAACGATCGCTGATAAGAAACCACCAACCCACATAGGAGTCCAGTTAAGGTCTGCATTATCTCCTTGCCAGATTAACAAACTTATGGAAGATAACCCTAAAGTAGTAGCAAAACTAATCCAAGTAAAGGGAACTAGGTGTATAGTTTCAAAACTTTTTTGTGCATTTACAGTATAGAGAGCATAAGCAACTGCAGAAGCCAAGGCAAAAATTACTCCAATTCCGTTGTAGTAATCATCAGATGTTGTCTGAGTGTAAGGAATAGTCAGAAAAGTACCAACTAATACAATTACCATGATCATCCAGCGAAACTTTGTAGGAGGAATACCCAAAAATATCCAAGAAAATAGTGAAGTGAATATTGGGTAAGCAAAAAACAGAGTTAAAGCAATTCCAGTTTCAATTAAACCGATAGATACATAAAGTAGTGCTAAATAGAGAAACATCAAGACTCCACCAAGAAGCGATCGCCCCAACATAGGATATGCTTCATGATTTCCTAATTTTCTAATATCTTGCCAGGTAAGCGGGTAAAGTTTTGTCGCGAAGGATGCCATCAACGGAACTACTAACACCATCCGCATAAACATTAGTAGAAAAGAATTTTGTAGGTTAGGTATAACAAATCCACCGGTTTCAAATATCCCTAAAATTGTCTGTTCATTAAAGAGAATTCTGACAATGACATTTTGGAAACAGAAACAGAAGGATGCCAGTAAAACAATGATCAAACCAAACATAGACTAGGTTCAAATAAATGGTAGTTTTTGGGCTTAAAAAAATTAATAGTTTATACAATAGACATCTCGAAAAACGCCGATTTAGGAAAGGCGGGGCAAGGGTTTAATAACCTTTTCTAGAGAAGTCTAATAACTATTATAAAATTTTCTTCAGCCTACCAAAATTAAGTCTTTTAGTACAAAAAAATGCTGTGGGAAAATTGTTAATAACTTACCTCTATTATTTCGGTAAAAACTTGCCGCAGATTCGGTTATTAATATGTATTATTACTCTTTCATTCTTCTACGACTGATAGCTATTTAGAAGTAAACTTCTTTCACTTTCACTCCAGAGAAATGTAGATTTCAGAAATAACTGTAGTTAAAATAAATCTTGTAATTATATCTGTAAAAACTAACTTACCTATATCCTATTATAGGAAAACTGATAAACTATATAACTGCTTTATAGCTAATCAATCAAAAAAATACTACAATAACAGATATTAGTAGAAATATAACATAAAAAAGCAGAACTGCTTATGTTATTATTTATCTTTAAATACCCCCAAGGGAATTCGAATCCCTGTCGCCTCCGTGAAAGGGAGGTGTCCTAGGCCTCTAGACGATGGGGGCTTACTTCTTTCTTTTCACCTTTATAAGAATAGCGAATCTCTAAATAAATGTCAAGGGTTATGAAAAAAAAATTTCTCTGGCATTATTTAGCTACATTGAAACCATCAGGAACAAAGGTCTGGATTGGTTGCTTGACATACTCCTAACCTAGTTTAGGAGCACAAACTATTAACCTTCTTACTATAAATTCCAACTAGGATTGTCCCTTGGCCTCCAAGACCATCTGAGCCGATATACCATCTTTCTGGTCCCCAAAATACCATAAGACAGCAGCAGCCTCAGCCCGACTTACAGTTTTATCTGGCCTAAACAATTTAGTATAACCAAAAACCCGGCGAATATTAGAAAACTTATTCCCACCATCTGCTAATACTGCCTTCAAAGCAATAGGATTAATTTTAGAAGCGTCTTGAAAGTCCCAAACAGCCTTAATTTTCTCTATTGTAGCTTCTGGTAATGGCTTGCGAAAATCTAAGGGCACTTTCCAAAGAATTAAATCCTCACGAGTTAAAAAATCATCTGGGCGAAACTTGAGCAAATTAACATCTCCAAATAAAGGACTAGGAATTAAACCGGCCTCTGCCAAACCTTGAATTACAGCAAAGTCAGGGTCAGTTTTTGGCACATCTTGAAAAATCTGTTTTTCATTTGCTCTAGCTAATCGGATATGTTTAGCAGAATTATTAGTAAACATCTTATTATTTGCACTGACTAACCATCTAGCATATACACGCCGACTCACAAGATTTTGAGGTTTAACTAACATAGTTGTCCCATCGGGATTATATTGATTGTTAAGTTCTTCCTGTGGAAATAGCCCCAACTTGGACAAATCTGCAATGTATGGACGTAAACCTGTAGGCACATCCTTAAGAGCCATTTTCAATGGACGAGAACTTGAAGGTATGGGAGTAAGTACTGGAGGGATAATATTAGGGGGAGATGATGTCGGTGTTGATAGTGCCGATGCCGTGGAAGTAGGTAAAGGTGTGGGCAATACTTGGGGTAATGGTTGAGTTTTTGCTTGGGGAGTTGGTAGTAAAGTTGAAATTCTGGCAGGTTCAGATTTATCCAGCAACTCGGAGTTAGGAGTTGGGGAATTTTCTAGAGGAAAATTAGTCGGAAGTTGTACTGTTTTTTCTGTTTGTTGGTTGTTTGGGCTAGAGCTTTGAATTAATTGGTTAAAGGGAGGATTATTTTTTAACTGGGGATCTGCTGCAAAAATTTGCTCTAATTCTTTGCTGGCAGGATTATTGGCGCAAGCACTCACAGAAGCTAATAAACAAATAGTTAGACTAGCAAATATCTCAGGTTTATTTAATAACATATTCATACAAAGAAATTTACTTAGTATTTTTAGCTAAATCATTGGTTCATCTCATACCATAATTTTCAATTTGGTGTGAGATGAACTGATAAAGTAATCTTACAAATAATGAGACTAGATTTGCGAGGATCAGAAACTTAGTTTAGCTGTTCCAGAAATATTAAGCTTTACTTGGTGCAAATGGGCTAGTTTCTTTAACCTTATTTTATTAGCATCTCCTTTGACTGTTCTTCTCCTTCCTCTAATCCTTTTTCAGTTTTTTCTTGATCTTGTATTTTTTTGAGGTGGATATTACTCATCGTATTAATAAATTTAGCCATAGCATCTCTTGTCATTTTGTAACGTTCCTTTTCTTCGGCATTACGAGGAATTCTATAACCTGTAGTTACTGCTAAGAGAAATTTCTCTTTTTCTGCTTCTAAATTTTCTACAGCTTTTTTAGAAGACAACCAAGTTTCTTCAAGAGGAATCGAAGTTGAAAGACTAGCAATAATAGAAGCGAATGCTGGCAATATTACAGGTAACCATTTTAACCAAGCTGGACTTGTTTCTGACTTTTCAACCAGAACTAAAATCGGAGTCACTGCAGAAAAAATTATTGTTACTATCTGCAATACATAGTAAAGGGATTTTGCCTGTGAACTAATTTTTTTATTATTGTCTATTAGCCGTTGAGCGTACTTTAAAGCTGATTCTACTCCTTCCATTATCTGTTGATTTTTTGGAGAGTCTTCTAGTTGTGACACTTTGATATACATGTCTCTATCTTTAAGTAAATTATAGTTCTTAAGCTTTTTAAGATAGTTGATCTTTAATTCCCTAGAAGTCAGGAAGAAAAAAACAAACAAACTAATAGAAACTACTAAAATAATCAACAACAATTTAATCTCATTTGGTAAGAGAAAAGTTGTAATACCTGAAGCAATAGCTATAACCAAAGATAGATAGGTCAGTATTCTAAACAATAGCAATATATTGGGGCTAGGCGCTTGAGATTTAGAGATATCTACTTGGATTTTTTCTGACTGAGAATTAATTATTTGAGAAGAAGTTGTCATACTTTCCTTTATTTCTGAATTGCTCATAATTTTCTTCTTTATTTTGATTGAATAACCATTTTATAATATACTATTTTTAGTCAAATAGCCAAGATTAAATTACCTTTAAAGTATCTTGGATAAATATGGTTTTCAATCTAAAAATATTTTGGAGATAATCTTAACTATTAGTAAGCTATTTTTAACATTAAATAACTACCTTATTATTCCTTTTATGACTCCATAAATATATTTATTTAATATAAAAAAAAGTCATACTTTATAAAAATTGCAAATCATTTTTTATGACTAAAATGATGCTTTGCCTGACAATATATTTCGCACAAGTAACAACTTGATAGTTTTTCACTTATCAACTCTACTTTTACTTTGGCACTATAGTTTTCAGACAATATTTATAAATAGGGGAACAATAGTTAGCGAAAAACCAAAACACAAACCTTTTTTAAATTACTGACATGTAATTATATATCTGGAAAAAGATATCCTTTAAAATTTAGTCAATTACTTGAGAATAGCTAAAAAGTGAAGTCATAATTTGTAAAGTTAGTAACTTGTTGAACAGGGAGAGACTCCCAACCAATAAAGGAATAAAACCCATCAAAACATATGGCTGGTCCTAAGTTAAGCAGCATCAAAAAATAGACATCGGTGTTGTTATAGTGCTATGTGCGGGCAAGCAACATGATCCAAACTATCAACCATAAACGTCTTGGTCTTGGCATCAAACAATAAGACCATGCCAGTAACAGCTCTCACTTTGGATGGAGTCATGCTTGCATATTTAATTTAAGGTGCAAGCTTTGAGTAGAGACTTTGTTGCACAGCTAGAATAGTTAATAATATTAGGTAATGACAGGAAATATTCACCTAGTCTAGTTGAATATTTGTTACTCTTGCCATTCCCCAAAAAATTAAATCAGGTGCATCTATAACTATTGCAGCTAGTTGAGGAAACAGGGTTGTGAAATGAGTAAATAGTATGGAGTGATCCCCTCCAGTAAATACTATTTTACTTTCAGGAAATTCTTCCAACCAAGATACAACGTAATTTTTCATACCTGCCAATATAGTGTAAATGACTCCACTTTGAATTGCTATTCCTGTTTCTTTTGCCCACCGAGTGGGTAACTCTACAGGTATATCAGTTAATGGTAACATAGCTGTTCCCTTTGCTAAGGATGATAACTGTAATCTTAGCCCTGGTAAAATAGCTCCTCCCATTATTTTTTTTTTGCATTGGCACCAGTAAAGGTCATTGCCGTACCAGTATCTATAACTAGTATAGGCCAACCAAAGTTTGTACCTGCACCTAACACTGCCAAAGCTCTATCTATTCCTAGAGTAGGATAAAGTCCTTGCAACGGTAACTTATTCAGGGTAATCATATCGGAATCAGGATAAGTTTGCCAAAGTGCTGTTTGCTCAGGAACTACTGATGCTATTAATAAAGGTATCCTATGATTCAAGTTTATGTTCTTAGTTTCTAATATATTTTTGAGGCTTTTTTCTATTCCCTTTTCCTCATTTATATGAGATTTAATTTCTATTTGTTGAAGATGATTAGCATCCCAAGTATTCTGAATTATTTTATCAGTAAAATAACCAAAATGTAACCGGGAATTTCCAATCATTAGACCTAACCATTTTTTACTTTCAGGCATCTAAAATTTGATTTTTTTTAGCAAAAGGTTAACAATTAAAACAATATTTTTTTTTACTAATAGTTTTTTTTCTACAATATGATGAATTTATAAATATTTTTTTCTAAATTATCTAGACAGTTTTTGATAAAACAACTTATTACTTGGGTCATCTTATTTTACTTTTTTTTGCTACATACAAAGATATAATAATCCTATCTAAAGAGTGAAATAAATGGGCTGCTTTAAGGCAGAAGACAGAAGACACTTGTACTGAAGTCACAGGAGTTAGAGTTATTTTTTAAGAAGTCCGGTGATTTTATATAATATTTAGGATTGGTATACATAAGTATAAATCAAAGAAATTAGGCAGAACAAATGTCTGGATAGATAATGGTGCTGGTTACTTATATCAAATCTTAAAAAAAAAATAGGGGAATGGGATGGGTCAACCCAATACCTGCAGTTTTTTTTCTCATATCTTGTTCCTGATTACTATAACTGATTTAATCTCCTTTCTATTATTCGTAAAATTAATTCTTTTTTTTATTTGGACTACATATTTACTATCTATTATTATTAGAGAACATAATATAATAAATATGAGAATTTTTGGGGATTTTAGAATTTTTATATTATCTGAATCTAAAGGCTTCAAGAATAGTTAAATAGATTCAAATATAGTAGGCCATAAAAAACATATATTTCTATCATTTTTACATTTGTTTTCAATATATACTGCTTTTCTCTTTTTACTTCTGACCTAGAGTCTTTATAACATAAAAATAATTAATATTAACTTAGCTAAGGCGAATCAGAAAGTTATTATGCTTGTTTGAATTACTTAATAACTTAAATTTTACCTTAAGTATAGTATTAATGCATGAAAATTTATATAACTACTAAATACTAAATATTCATTATATTCATTTTTTTTTTAAGTGTTGAGGGTAACTATTCTTAAAGCCTCACAATTTTTACTGCATATACAATTAATTATATTTGAATCCTATTCAATTAAATGATTAAGCTAAAATCAGCTAAAAAACCTTTTATTTAAGTCCAACACCCAAACCAAAAGTATATATAGCAACTGCCTTATATTGCATATTAAAAACTACTTTAATTCCTGTTTTATTAGGATTCATCCATTTATAAGCATCCTTAATTTTATCCTCTTCTTTCTTTTCATTTGGCACTACTGGTTCCTGAGCAAGTAAGTCTTGGCGATAGGCAGTCATATTGATTTGCATTTTTCTTGCTTCTCTTGATTTTTCAAAAGCTTCTGGATCAAATTCTGTATCTAATTCTCCTTCCTTTGTCAGAATATTTTTAATTTCTTGATATGTCATTCCTAGCTGCAATTTTTCATATTTTTCTCGTGTAATGGTATAAACTGGTAATGGTTTATTCCAGAAAGGATTACCAAGATTGTAGGTATTCATATTTTTCGTTCTAATAGTCATAACTTTCTGATTAGAATCAAAAATTATAGTCATATTTGTACCATCAGGATTAAGCCAAATATATTCAGTAGTATTACGATTATTTAAAGGATTATCTCTAGTTGGTTGTTTTTTACCTCCACTGCCAATAATTGTTTTTACTTCATCATAAGTCATACCAACTTTTATATTTTCCCTATTTAAACTTGTAACTACTGGGGCTTCTCTATTTATTCCAAAGCTATTAGTATTCAAATTTTGAGCAGTGAATTTAATTAACTTATTCTCAGAATTAAATACGGCAACTATTCCTGTACCATCATTATTTATCCAGCGATAAGCAGCCCCAAAGTTTTCAAGATTCGGGCTATTATATTCTGTATAAATTTTACCTTCTCTACCTAATATTCTCTTGACTTCATGATATGTCATACCAATTTTTAAATTGTCATAATTAGCCTTAGTAATTGAGTTGGCAAAAACTGATTTACATTTCATAGGTAAGGCATATATTAAACCAGTAATAACTGTTGTTAATAAAATCTTTTTCATATTTACTCTATCAATATTTGCTAGATTGACTGGTAGTTTATAAATAGTACTCTACTAATAAAAATACTGATAAATTGTGGATAATTTTCTTGGAAATAAGTAAATTATATTATATACATTTAATCAAAACAATTATGTCTAAAATCTCATATATTAATACTAATTTTTTTTGTAATCTTGGTCAAAATTTATATCACAAGAAAAACTTATACTTTCTGACTTGTAATTTGTTTAATTACCTCTTTTTGACATCCACTATAAATTAGTATATTTGCGGAAATAGCATCGGATTTAATGATGATTTTTTAGGATATTAAATTGTTCATAATTAATCTTGTTAGACTCATATAAAGTTTGAGCAATTTCTGTCAAAGTCAATACTGAGTGACCTAGATATCCATGGTCTTGTAACTTATCCTTTACTCCTCGTTCATGGTCAATAAATACAACAATATCTTCTACTTTTAATCCCACTGATTTTAGTTTCTCTGCTCCCTCCATTACACTATTACCAGTAATCATAATATCATCCACAACTACAATTTTTTCCCCTGGTTGAAAATGGCCTTCAATTAATCGGCCAGTACCATAAGCTTTTACCTCTTTGCGAGGAAATATCATTGGGCGTTCTAGATGTAAAGCTAAACCTGTTGCAGTGGGCAATGAACCATAGGGAATACCTGCAATTCTATCAAATTCCAAATTCTGGATAATTTCAGCATAAGCAGTAACAATTTTATGGAATATTTGGGGAATTGAGATGATTTTTCTTAAGTCTATATAGTAGGGAAAAATAGCTCCCGATGCTTGTACATGATCGCCAAAAATAATACAGCCAAGATTATAAAGTTGTAAGATTAAATCCCGGTGTGGTTGATGTTGTAAAAAACAAATATCTGGCAACCACAATTCACAAGTTGGACTACCTTTAACCATCTTTAGACGTTGTTCATTTATCGTGCTTATTAAACTTTTAATAGCAGTCTTAGGTTCTGCAGTTCCTAATAATTTTGGTGGTATTGGTAAAAGTAATCCTTCACCATTAATATTCAAACCAGCAGCTAAAAGTTGATTTAATTTTTGGGGATTATTAATATCATTTTCTTCTGCTATATCCCCTTGAATTAGTATTAGTCTTTCTGGAGCAACTTGTCTGATTTTGCCTAGGATATCTGGCATTATTCCTACTTCAAAACCTAGTTTTTCTGGTGTTGCCCATCTTTGAGCTTCTACTACTAATTTCAAATAAAGAGGTTGCTCTTGATTAGGATATTGTTGTAATACTCCTGCTGAAGCATTTGCTGTGGCACAAAGTAGAAAAACTGCTTTACCTGGATAAAGTAAAAAAGGTACAACTAAATCAAATCCTGTATAGGGTAAAATTGTACAAGCATCTACTTGCAAATCTGCAAATATAGACTGAGCAAATACTGTGCTTGTTTTTAAGTCACTGTGTTTAGCATCTAAGATAATTGGAATTTCAGAAGGAATAGTTTTTAGGGTTTGCTGAAGTAGTTGTAAACCTGGTATGCCGAAAGATTGATAATAGCCTAAAGAAAGTTTATAAGCACATACATATTTTTCTGTTTGAGTTATTAAAAAATGGAGCCATTCCCACCAATCTTGAATTAGTTCTTGATTATCTTTTTCTGGATGTTTAAGAAGCAAATATTTTGCTGGAATATTTTTACCCTCAGCTTGTTTGGGTAAACTTTCTGGATTAGGGTCTAATTCCAGATAAAGTAAACTTTGGTTCTTTTCTATGCTAGTTAGTAGCTTATCAAAAAAGTTCATGATTTTTTATTCTGCTTTTTTAGTTATGTAATTATTTAAAATTATATGATATTATAATTGTTTTAGGAGTTAGGCAGAAACTGGATTATAATCGGAAATTTCGTGAGAGTGAATAACAATAATTAAGGTGAGAAACTGGGTTTCTTGTTTGGGTACATAAGTTCTGCATTTATTAGTTAATTTATATTACCTATTATTATATTTAGGTGCTGAGTTGGCAAGTATTTTACTTGTTGTTCATGTCTTCTAGCGTTTTAATACGGTTATGGCATAAACCTGAATTATTGAGCAACCCTTTCCCAGAGTTTTTTTGGGGGGATAAAACTTTTCGAGTTATTTAACAAATTGATATTAACAGTTAATCAATAATAATCTATGGAGGAAATGTTTATTTTGTCAGCTAGGAATATCAAGCTACAGTTAAAATATTTGATTTAGGAAATATCTTAAGTAGACTTATATTTAGTAAAAAGATTAGATGAAGTAAATAGATGGATTAAATATTTAAAACTTAGTACTCTGAAAAATAAAAATTTTGTGATACTATTTTGGCAAATAGCTTATTCAAAATTATCAAATTTTTCTAATTATCAAATCTATCCCAAAGAACATTGAGGGATAATTTTAATATCGGAAAATGAATCCTACAGAATAATATTGATATAGGGAATTATTTCCAAAATGGCTATAATAAAAATACGCATTATTTTAGATTGGGAAATAAAAGCTAATGTCAGGAGAGTTGACTCGGGAAAATAGGGGAATAATTAAGGCGATCGCTAATTAAATTGAATTGAATTAAGGCATATATTGACAAGGCTATCCTGTTTATTTGTTAATGGTAACTGATATTATTTTTAGTCTTATTCAAGAGAAACTATTACATATTTAAGTTACTAAATTGTCTAAAAAATTTGCTTTAAATAAGCAATAAAAATAGAAATATACTTTAGTATTTTGGGTAATTAATAGTTTTTTTTCAGCTATGCTCTTTGGTAAGAATATTTTCAAAATCAATTACTTAAAACTACATTAAATAAAAGCAAAACCTCCATCAAGTGATTATTTAAAGTATACTTTATAAAAGTAAAGTTTATAACTGAGTGTAAAGTAACTAAAGAAAAATATTAATATTATGGTGACAAACAAAAAAATCCGGTAGAGAAATTAGCAGAGTTTACAAAACTATTATAATTAACTCTGATTTTATTGGTTAATATTTTAATTTATAGTTAATAAACAGTAGGATTTTATGTAGAATATATTGATTAAAATTGGTATAATAATATATAGTTTAATTATATGACTTTTTTTGCTTCAAAGTAATTAAATAGTAGCAGTAATATTGAGAAAAATATCAAGATAAAAATCTATATCGGAAATGACTTTAGAGTTATAAAAAATTATTTTATCGTGAAGAATTGGCACTTAACTTACCTAGTTTGCTTATCTATAATATCTATAATTATGTGAACTATATGATTTTTTATCGCCCTGTGAAAAACGGCATAAAAAATGCCATAGTTAGAGAGCAAATGCAACATTTAGGGGGCAAATGCCATTTACTCCTACTAGATATGGCGTTTGGTGCGTAAGTCCTGATAATATTAAGTTCTGGTATACTATCATTTTATTCCATCTTTAAATATGAATACAAATAACCGTCACTATCACATTACTACTTTCGGCTGTCAAATGAACAAAGCTGACTCCGAACGCATGGCAGGTATCTTAGATAATATGGGTCTTATTTCTTCAGAAGACCCTAACAAAGCTGATATCATTCTATATAATACTTGCACTATTCGCGACAATGCTGAACAAAAAGTCTATTCTTACCTGGGTAGACAAGCAAAACGTAAACATAAACAACCAGACCTCACTCTTATTGTTGCTGGATGTGTGGCTCAACAGGAAGGGGCGGCACTACTGCGGCGAGTTCCCGAACTTGACTTAATTATGGGACCTCAACATGCTAACCGTTTGCAAGATTTATTAGAACAGGTATTTAATGGCAACCAAGTAGTCGCGACTGAACCTATTCATATTGTGGAAGATATTACTAAACCTAGACGGGATAGTAAAATTACTGCTTGGGTAAATATAATTTATGGTTGCAACGAACACTGTACCTATTGTGTTGTTCCTAGTGTACGGGGTGTAGAGCAGTCTCGTACACCTGAGGCTATTCGCGCTGAAATGGAAGAGTTGGGGCGACAAGGTTATCAGGAAATAACATTGTTAGGTCAAAATATTGATGCTTATGGACGGGACTTACCCGGGGTAACAAAAGAAGGGCGTAATAAATACACTTTCACAGATTTACTTTACTATGTGCATGATGTACCAGGTGTTGAACGTATTCGCTTTGCCACGAGTCACCCCCGCTATTTTACAGAACGTTTAATTAGAGCTTGTGCTGAGTTGCCTAAGGTTTGTGAACATTTCCATATTCCGTTTCAGTCTGGAGATAATAAGTTATTGAAGGCAATGGCTAGGGGTTACACTCATGAAAAATATCGCCGCATTATTGATAAAATTCGGGAACTGATGCCGGATGCTTCTATTAGTGCTGATGCAATAGTTGGGTTTCCTGGGGAAACTGAGGCACAATTTGAGAATACTCTGAAGTTGGTGGAGGATATTGGGTTTGATCAGTTGAATACTGCTGCTTATTCTCCTAGGCCGGGAACTCCAGCGGCTTTATGGGAAAATCAATTGGGTGAGGAGGTGAAGTCAGATAGACTACAACGGTTGAATCATTTGGTTGGTGTGAAGGCGGCCGATCGTTCGCAACGTTATATGGGTCGTATTGAAGAAGTTTTAGTTGAAGACATGAACCCTAAAAATGCTGCTCAAGTTATGGGTCGTACCCGTGGTAACCGTCTGACATTTTTTGAGGGAGATATTGCTCAGTTGAAGGGTAAGTTAGTTAAGGTGAAAATTACTGAAGTACGTCCATTTAGTTTGACTGGTGAGGTGAAGGAATTTGTGCTAGTCTAGGAGTTTTGACTTATAACGTTTTCATATTAATGAACCATATCGTCATAAGCAAAACCAAGCTGGAAAATTGTTGTAGCCTGCGTATGAGTAATATCATGTCTGGATCATTAGTCATAAAAAGCATGTGGTTTGTAGTTGGGCAAGAGCTCTATTTGCACAACTATACTTAGTCCATAAAGGGCTTTTGAAATTGATGAACCACATGGTGATAACCTAAACTGTGTAGAGGCGTTCAATAGAGCGTCCCTACTGTGGTCTACTGAAATAAAAACCGCTATAAGTTTTGAAAGCTTTATATAGATATGCTTATCCATTCTTAAAGTCTAGTATCTAAATAGCGATCGCATAATGTATTTTTCTCGTCAGCCCCAGCTTGACAAGCCTGGTTCCCCAAAAAGGAATAAGTGGTCTACCAGAAAGGTCAAAATTTAGGAGAAAGTAAAACCTATGTAATCTTTGCTCCATAAAGATTATCATAGTTTATTGCTAAGCAAATATCTGCACTTAGGGCTAAAGCTTTACTACAAAATTTAATTATAACTATTCAACCAGGCATGATATAATTCTTAAAAGCCTCAGTTAAACTAAGAAAGAAACATTGAGGTTTTATATCAGTTTTATCAAGTAATATATAAAGGTAGAATTTAAGTGTTTGAGAAATTTTCCCAGGAAAGGTGGCTAATTTTGCCCATATTTCTAACTGTTTTGGGGAGCCCTGTTAAAGTGTCTGCTCATCCGGTCTTGATTTCTAGTCAAGATCCAGAAATAGCTAGGACTTTCTGGCTATCTCGGACTAATACTAGCTCTTTGGCTCAAGTTCCTGCTCCCATTCCTCCTAAAACTCCGGAACCCCCTCTTCCTAAATTTCCTATTCAGCTAGAGTCTCCCCAACTTGATATTACTCCACCCGGAGCTTCAGAGAATGAATTAGAAAACTCTGAACCTTATCTACGGGTGAAGATTAATAAGTTTGAATTTGTCGGTTACACGGCATTTACCAAGGAAGAATTAGAGGAGGTGGTTAAACCTTTTACTGAGCGACCTATTACCTTTGCTGAACTCCTCCAAGCTGAGAAAGCGGTGACTGATAAATACGTTCAGGCCGGTTATATCAATTCCGGAGCCGTAATCTTAGCTGGACAAAATCTCAAGGATGGGGTAGTAAAGATAAAGATTATTGAAGGGGAAATAGAAGATATTCAGGTAACCGTAACAGGACGCTTGAACCCCAACTATGTCCGTAGCCGGTTAGCTCTAGCTACGGAAAAGCCCTTTGATCAGAATAAGTTACTTCGGGCTCTCCAATTATTACAGCTTGACCCCCTAATAGCTATTATTAAAGCAGAGGTATCAGCTGGACCCCTTCCCCAATCTAGTTTGCTGACTGTCAGTGTTACCCAGGCAGACTCTTTTAGTATTGAATCTTTTGCTAACAATAGTCGCGCTCCTAATGTGGGCAGCTTTCAACGGGGTCTTCGGTTAAAGCAGGGAAATTTATTGGGTTTTGGTGATGGACTAAACGCGAGCTATACAAATTCTGACGGTAGTAACAATTTTAGTTTTAACTACACTATTCCGTTTAATGCCCGCAATGGTACGATTCAACTTACTACAGAATTAACTGATACTCGTGTAGTTGAATCTCCTTTCGATGACCTTGATATTATGGGAGAGTCCCAATACTACGAACTGACAGTGCGCCAACCTATTATCCAATTTCCTACCCAAGAATTGGCTCTGGGTTTAACTTTTTATCGACAAAACCGTGAGAGTGAACTATTGGGAGAACCTTTTCCTCTATCTCCTGGTGCTAATGAGAAGGGGGAAACACGAATCTCGGCGATTCGACTTTTCCAAGATTGGGTTAAACGGAATCAGGCAGAAGTATTTGCTGTTCGTTCTCAATTTAGTTTGGGAGTGGGGGCTTTCAATGCTACCATTAATGATGACCTCCCCGATAGTCGCTTTTTTAGTTGGCGAGGACAAGGACAGTATGTGCGACGTTTAGCTAAGAATTCGGATTCTTTGCTGGTGGTGCGCACAAATATCCAGTTGGCTGATAGAGGTTTGTTACCTGTAGAACAGTTTCGTATTGGTGGTGTTAATAGTGTTAGGGGTTATCGCCAAGATTTATCGTTTACTGATAATGGACTTTTTTTAGGCACTGAGGTCCGACTGCCTATTATGCGCTGGGATAATGTAGAGGGAGTTTTGCAGATAGTTCCTTTTGTGGATTTTGGAGTCGGTTGGAACAGTTCTGATTTGCCTGAACCAGAGCACAATAGTCTGGCAGGAGTCGGTTTTGGGTTACTATGGCAGATGAGCGATCGCCTCAGCGCCCGCTTTGATTGGGGTATACCTTTGATGGACGTTACTTCGGAGGAAAAAACGTTACAGGAAAATGGTCTTTATTTTACCATTGATGCTAAATTTTAGAGGGATAAAATTATGGACAAATTTCGATGTCAGCCTAAATTAAGTGCTTTTGTTGCTTTGGCCTTTTCTTTGTCGCCAATTGTTGCGACTGCCCAAATTGTTCCTGATGACACTTTGGGTAAGGAGAGTTCGGTGGTGGTTCCTGATAATATTAAAGGTATTCCCAGTGAACGTCTGGAAGGAGGGGCAATTCGTGATGGTAATCTGTTCCACAGTTTCGGAGAATTTAATGTTGGGGAGGGACAAGGAGCTTATTTTGCTAATCCTGCTTTGATTGAGAATATATTCAC
Organism: Trichodesmium erythraeum GBRTRLIN201; assembly: GCA_018457135.1. GTDB lineage: Bacteria > Cyanobacteriota > Cyanobacteriia > Cyanobacteriales > Microcoleaceae > Trichodesmium > Trichodesmium erythraeum. The sequence goes on from JAGGDU010000123.1 coordinate 136,600, forward strand.
CAGGGTGACTGGGACTAATGTGTCTAACCTTCTGGGAACTTTGGGAGTGTTGGGTAATGCTAACCTATTTCTGATTAATCCCAACGGCGTTATTTTTGGTCCTAATGCTAGCTTAGATTTGCAGGGGTCTTTTGTAGTTAGTAGCGCTGAGAGTTTTGTTTTCAACAATTTTGAGTTTAGTGCCTCTAATCCCCAAGCACCACCTTTATTGACGATAAATATTCCCCTGGGTTTGCGGTTTCAAGAGAATCCGGGACCGATAAGTGCTAGGGCTACTAGTGAGCTTAAGGTAGGACCAAGGCAAACTTTGGGGCTGTTGGGGGGTGAAGTTAGGTTGGATGGTACTGTCATTGAATCTCCGGGAACTCAAGTAGAGTTGGGGAGTCTCGCTGTTCCTGGGGTAGTGGAACTAAATGAGGATTTAAGTTTCATTTTTCCTGAAGGGGCGGCGCGAGGGGATATATTTTTAGGGAATGAGGCGGTAATTAATGTCCGTAGTGGAGGGGGTGGAAGTATAACTATCAAGGCCCAGAATGTAGATGTTGTGGGCGGAAGTGAACTTCTGGCAGGAATAAGTGAAGGGTTAGGCTCCCCTGAAGCTCAGGGAGGTGATATTGAGATTAATGCTACTGGTAGAATTAATTTAGCTGATAACAGCTTGATTGATAATGAGGTCGAAGAAAATGCTGTGGGCAACAGTGGTAATATTAAAATTAAGACTGGTGCACTTTCAGTTAATAATGGCTCAATTATAGGTACTACCATCTCCGGAGAAGGAACTGCTGGCAGTGTGACTATTGAAGCGAGTGACGCTGTAGTCTTGGATGGAGTAAGAGACTTAGACATTTTAACTGGAGTAAGTAGCAGTGTGGAAGAAGGAGCAGAAGGGAATGGAGGGGTTATCACTATTACCACCGGCTCTCTGGAAGTTAAAAATGGTGCTGAGATACTTTCCATTAACTGGGGTAAAGGAAATGCAGGGACTGTGAATATTAATGCTACTGAGACTGTCGTCTTGGATGGAGGAAACTCAGAATTTTCCACTGGAATAGCTACCAGTCTGGAAGAAGGAGCAGAAGGGAAAGCAGGGGTTGTCACTATTACCACAGGCTCTCTGGAAGTTAAAAATGGTGCTATAATAGATTCCCTTACTTTGGGTAAAGGAGACGCAGGGGCTGTGAATATTAATGCTACTGAGACTGTCGTCTTGGATGGAGAAAACTCAGAATTTGCTACTGGAGTAAATAGCGATGCGGATCCAGGATCAGAAGGGAATGCAGGGGGTGTTACTATTACCACAGGCTCTCTGGAAGTTAAAAATGGTGCTGTGATAGGTGCCGTTACCTTTAGTAAAGGAGATGCAGGGACTGTGAATATTAATGCTACTGAGACTGTCGTCTTGGATGGAGGAGACTCAGAAATTTTAACTGGAGTAAATAGCAGTGTAGCACCAGGAGCAGAAGGGAATGCAGGGGGTGTTACTATTACCACCGGCTCTCTGGAAGTTAAAAATGGTGCTGTGATAGGTGCCGTTACCTTTAGTAAAGGAGATGCAGGGACTGTGAATATTAATGCTACTGAGACTGTCGTCTTGGATAGAGGAGACTCAGAATTTTTAACTGTAGTAGCTAGCAGTGTAGCACCAGGAGCAGAAGGGAAGGCAGGGGGTGTTACTATTACCACCGGCTCTCTGGAAGTTAAAAATGGTGCAGAGATAGAAGCCAGTACCTTTAGTAAAGGAGATGCAGGGACTGTGAATATTAACGCTACTGAGACTGTAGTCTTGGATGGAGAAAACTCAGAAATTTTGACTGGAGTAACTAGCAGTGTGGAAGAAGGAGCAGAAGGGAAGGCAGGGGGTGTTACGGTTACCACCGGCTCTCTGGAAGTTAAAAATGGTGCTCAGCTACTTGCCGTTACCTTTGGTAAAGGAGATGCAGGGACTGTGAATATTAATGCTACTGAGACTGTAATCTTGGATGGAGGAGACTCAGAAATTTTAACTGTAGTGGCTAGCGGTGTAGCACAAGGAGCAGAAGGGAATGCAGGGGGTGTTACTATTACTACCGGCTCTCTGGAAGTTAAAAATGGTGCTGGGATAGCTGCCGATACTCTTCCTGAGTCCACAGGGAATGGTAGCGACATCTCCATTGACGCCACCAAAGTTACTATCACCAATAGCTCTGAAATAGTTGTAAGCAGCGCAGGACAGGGCAACAGTGGTAATATATTCCTCAGTGCTGGGGACCTCTTCCTTGATCGTGGTTCTAAAGTCTCTGCCATTACTGCTAGTGGCCAAGGAGGTAACATGACTTTCAATATTGCCAATCTCTTCAGCTTGCGAAACAACAGTCCCATCTCAACTACGGCAGGAGGGACAGGTAATGGTGGAAACATCAACCTATCGACTGAATTTTTCCTCGCCAGAGACGACAGCGACATCACTGCCAATGCTTTTGAAGGCAACGGTGGCAATATATCGATTGCAACTCAAGGTATTTTTAGCTTCCCTAATAGCACCATTGATGCTAGCTCACAACTAGGAATTGATGGAGTTATCGAAATCAATACCCCTGATATTGATCCTAGTCAGGGATTAATTAAGTTGTCAGAAAACGTGGTAGATCCTGACCAATTGATTGCCCAAAATCCATGCCTACAGGGAGAAGAAAGCGAATATATCATCACGGGGCGAGGGGGTTTGTCTCCCAGTCCTGCTCAAACCCTAAACAGCGACCCCTTAGAAGTGGGATTAGTGGAAGCAGCCACAGGGACGGCAGCCACTGTTACCCCACCGCCACCACCGACTTCTACTGCCCAAATTGTTCCCGCCAAAGGGTGGAAACTTAATGAAAAAGGTGAGGTGATCTTAGTGAGTTACGACCCCACTAATACCCAGGTTCAAAAGCACAGAGCTAATCCTGCTACCTGTCAGCCTCGCTGAGAAAATTCACAACTGACAACTGATGAGGAAAAAGAATGAAGCCCAAAAATACCCCAAATAATTGGAAATTCCTTAAAACACTAATTAACCAACGGCATTTCCTCCAAAGTCTGCTGTTGTTAATTTTATTTTTCATAGGCCTAGCAATTCCCCCAGTGGTTGCTCAGATGAGCCCCCAAACTCCCATATTCCAAATTCAACCTGATAGCTTCAGCCTGGAAAAACAGGCTAGAAGCCTCTATCAAACCAGAAACTTTCCTGAAGCCGCCAGATTTTGGGAACAAGCGGTAGTCGCCTTTGCTAAACAAGGGGATCAACTCAACCATGCCATGGCACTAAGCAACCTTTCCCTAACTCGTCAACAACTTCGAGAGTGGGAATTAGCACAAAAGGCTATTGACGAAAGCCTAAATATCCTACAAACCCTAGAAAAAACACCAGAAACACAGCGCATCCTCGCTCAAACCCTGGATATTCAAGGAAAGCAGTTGCGGGAGGTAGAAAAGCCGGAAAAAGCTCTAGAAACTTGGCAACAAGCTGCTGACCTGTATCGGGAAATTGACAGACCAGAAGCAGCCGCCCAGAATGAGTTTAACCAAATTCAGGTACTCCAAGACTTAGGACTTTATCCCCGCGCTTGCAAGAGTTTATTATCAATAATAGAGCTGAATGTTCAAAATTGTCAAGCATTAAGGAAATTAACCCCAGAAGATTTAAAGCAACAACTCCAAGTATTTGCTCAACGCCCCGCTTCCTTACTCGAAGTCCAGAAATTGCGAAATCTCGGTGATGTACTGCGAGTTTTAGGTCAGCCAACTAACTCGGAAGTTCTATTAGAAGCTAGTTTGGAGGGAGCTAAACAATTAGAACCTTTCCCAAGCAAAAACGCCGAAATTGCTGCTATCTATCTCAGCTTAGGCAATACCGCTCGTGTCCAAGGCAAAAATGACAATGCTAGAGAAGCTTTAACATTCTACCAAGAGGCAGTTAAAGCAGCTACTGAGTCAGGAACAGCTACCCTCATAATTCAAGCTCAACTCAATGAACTGAGTCTGTTGGTGAAAAAGCAGTCCTGGCCTCAAGTGCCAGATTTGGTGTCTCAAATTGAACCCCAATTAAATAATTTGCCTCCTAGTCGCGCCGCTATTAATGCCCGACTTAATTTCGCCCAAAGCCTATTCTGCTGGAAAGAGCCAACCCTCAGTCAGGAAGAACGTCAACTCTCATCTCCTATTATTGAGCAGTGCAGTTTAGCCAGGGATAGAGAGAAAAATAATCAACTTCAGCCCTCAGATGTTCCGAAATGGGAAGATATTGCCGAAATAGTTACTACCGCTGTCAAGCAGTCTCAAACCTTGGGCAACAAGAGAGCAGAGGCTTATGCTCTCGGTTATCAGGGCAGCGTTGAGCAACAAATGGAAAAATTTTCAGAAGCTCAAGATTTAACCATAAAAGCTCTGAACATATCATCATCTTTCCAGTTGCCAGACATTGCCTATCTCTGGCAGTGGCAACTGGGGCGCTTGCGGGAAATTCAGGGAGAGGAAGATGACGCGATCGCTGCTTATAATACCGCCTTTGCCACCCTTCAGTCCCTGCGGGGAGACTTAGTTTCTATTGATCAGGAAGTTCAATTTACTTTTCGCGACAGTGTAGAACCTGTCTATCGAGAATATGTCGATTTACTCTTGCGAGGGGAAGATATCTCTCAAGACAACCTTAAACGAGCTCGTGAGGTGATTGAAGCCCTGCAACTAGCTGAACTGAATGACTTTTTTGGCAATGCTTGTTTGGAAGCAAAACCCAAGAAAATTGACACAGTGATTAAAGAAACTTCCTCCCCAACAGCATTCTTCTACGCAGTTATTTTGAAAGACCGTTTAGAAGTAATTTTGGCTTTATCAGGAGGCAAAGAATTACAACATTACCATACTAACAAATCTCAAGATGAAGTTAAAGCAATCAAAAAAACAATAAAAGACCTACGCACATTTCTCTCCAATAAGACGACGGCTTTGGAAGATGTGAAAAAACAATCCCATAAAATATATGATTGGCTAATCAAGAAAGCTCAAAAACAACTAGAAACAAATGGGATCCAGACCTTGGTTTTTGTTCTAGATAGTCCATTACGTAATATTCCTATGGCAGTTCTATACAATATCGAAACTGAGCGATATTTGGTAGAAGACTACGCCATCGCCTTCACCCCAGGCCTGCAACTTTTGAGTCCTCAACCTGTCAAACAATTTCGCTTAAATGGGTTAACAGGAGGTGTGAGCGAAGAGCGAGAAACTGAGTCAATAAATTTTGGTAGAACGAAACCACAAGATTTTACTGAAATTCCCTTTGTCAAGGAGGAATTAAAAAAAATTCGCTCAGTAATATCTAGTTCAACAGAAACTCTATTGAATGAGAAATTTCTTAAAGAGCGACTGCAAAATGAACTCAATTCAGCTAACTTCAACACCGTTCACCTATCAACTCACGGCAAATTTAGTTCTAATATAGAAGACACCTATCTTTTAGCTTGGAATGAACTACTCAAAATGGAAGATTTAGAAAACTTGTTCCAAATTAAACTGGCTAATCAGTCAATTCCCATTGAATTACTCGTCCTGAGTGCTTGCCAAACAGCCAAAGGCGATGAGCGAGCAATATTGGGAATGGCTGGGGTAGCAGTGAAAGCGGGTGCCCGTAGCACACTAGCCACCTTGTGGCCAGTCTTTGATGAATCCACGGCCGAATTCATGTTCTTATTTTATCAGCAGTTAATCCAGAACCAGGCTCAAAATATGACCAAAGCTGAAGCACTTCGTCAAGCTCAACTAAAATTATGGGCTCAGAAAAAACCAGGAAAACGGTGGAATCACCCCTATTATTGGGCTCCCTTTATTTTGCTAGGTAATTGGCTATAAGCTTGAGGATACAAGCCATTATTTTTCCGGGATACAACAGGATAATATAGGTTCTTCCGCGAAACTTTCTAAGCCAGCAGCCTTCAACAACTTCTTCCAGTATCCTTTCAGTTCGGGTTCTTGTGGCTCACGACGGCGGCGTTCAGCTAAATCAGTCAGAGCATCATGCCAAATACCTTTATTAGCATAGTCACTATAAATCTGGAAATTAGAATTCCCCTTAACCCTTTGCACGTAACCTTCTAGAACAACGTTCGCATCTGTATCTTCTTGATTACAGAAAACTAGGAATAACCAAAGATAGGGACGTTCAATTTCCAGACTCTTCGGTAAATTATCCGGCAGGGGAATACTGACAATTCCAGGAGTAGCAGAAAAATTAAAAGTAGTTCGGTAAATATCCCTTTCTCCTTCTTCATCTTGGAGGACAAATTGTCCAGTTTGTACCTCCTGAGAATTGTAAGGAATATAAAACCAAAATGTAGGAGAATTGCTAACTGTCAAACCCATGTTTTCCGGGACCAAAGCAGTCATCGGCGGATCTACTTTTGGGCAGTCAGGATTCTTAGTTCCTCCAGAGGTTCGTGTATTTGGTCTCCCTGTCCCAGAAAAATCGATGTTATCAGAATCGTTTTTTTTATCGGTTTTTTTTTCGCTTAAAAGCTTTACCTTAACCGAGTCAGAATTGAGAATTAAGCTAGGTTCCTGTCCCTCCGCTGAGGGAAAATATATAATTAAGCTAGCAACACTCCAAGCAATAGTGAAAGCAGCAAAAGAAAACCCTAACAAAACTAATTTATTTTGATTCATTACTCCTAATCCTATATTTATGTAACTTACAGCAATTCCCGTTGTTATTATATACACCAACGGGAGCAATATAGTTGCACTACAAGATTTTCATTATTTACCATGTATATCATTTTACAGAAACATGGTGTCATTAATTGTTTTATTAGAGAAAATTATCGCTATCCCAGTTAAAAAGAAACCTAGTATCGAGGGAACCAGTGGCAGCCATCCGCCAATTTCTATAAAAACTAAAAAGCAGATTCCCCATAACGTAACAGGTACTGCTACTACAGTTATCCCAATGAACCACCTTCCAAAAACTTGCCTGCTCCAACAAATACCCAGTATTCCTCCTATAAAAGACCAACCCCAAACCCAAATATTTTCTAAGGCCTGCGGCCACCACCACAAAAGTGTTCGCCCATCTAAGACAGCACTGAGAATCTGACTGATCATGTGACCATGAATCATTATTCCTGGTATCTTCTTATTATAGGGAGTCAAATGCATATCTTCATAACCAACCTCAGCAGCATCAGTCCCAATGAGAACAATTTTGTTCTTGACCAGATGGGCGAGTTTAGAGTCACGGGATCCATCAAGTAATTCCTTAAGAGTCATCGTTTCCGCAATTTTCTCAGAAGAACGGTAATTGAGAAGAATTTGATAACCTAGTGCTTCCCTTTTAGGCAAATGATATCCCCCAGCATCCTTCTCTAATTTATGGAAAAGGACCTCATTAATTTTTAAGTTACCTTGATTAAATTCTCCTGCTCTCTTTTCCATGCCTTTTTCTTTTAGATAACGAATTGCTATCCTCAGACTAAAAGAATAACTTGAACAAAGGGAGTTTTCAGGAATTGACATCCCCAACAACTGACGTCGAATAACGCCACCAGAGTCTTGAGGAAAATCAGCAAAACCTATTCGTTGTTTTTCTTGAATTTCAGGAGGAGGTTCTATGCCAATACTATTATTTTTTTCTTCCTTAATTTTACATACAGCGATCAAGCTTTTATTCTGGGCGAGCTGAGTTTTTAAATGTTCATCTTTAGCAGGAAAATCTCGAAAGATATCTAGACCGATAACTAGAGGTTTATAGGTATTTAATTTGTCTAAAACTTTAATAATTGCTTGGTCTGATAGTGATTCTCCTCCTATTTCCCACCCCATTTCCTTTTGATATTTAATATCTTCTGGAGTAACTGTAACAATTAGCAAGCGTTTATCTGGACCTTCATCTCTCCTCCATCTTATCATCTGATCGAAAGCCTGTAGTTTGAATTGTTGTACTCTCTCTGGAGGCTTTGTTACTAAAGTAGTTATGAATATGCTTATTAGCAGTACAATAGACAGAATAGTATATGATTTTAATATTTTAAAAAAATTTTGTTGATATTTGCCTTGATTTATCTCTCTTTTCAGGTTAATGTTTGGTAATTCTTTAAAGATTATTTCAGGCTCTTCTTGGGCAATTCCTAATTTATTTTTTGGTTTTTCTATTTGATATTTACACTTAAATAAATTCTCTTTAGATTCATTTCTCCTAAACTGTAACTTTGGCTCTAGTTGAGTTTTTGCTAAAACAATATCATAAGCTTCTCCATGTAAAATGTGGATTTCTGGTTTCATACCACCGCCATATTTGAATTTGGGGATATTCTCTTTAACATATTTCGGTATATTAACTTCCAAAAACTTATAAAAAGAGTCAACTGTTACTTTTCCTTCTTCGTTAGCAGCATCACCATTTAAAGCTAATTGAGCATAGTAAGTAAAGATAGAAAGATCAGACTGATTTTCCATAAAATATGATTTTTGATCCCCTGCTGAAGAAGTAATAATTACTAATCCTTCTTTTTGTTTAATTTCAACTGAATTATCCGAACTTATTCCCTTAGATATGGCTTGATATCTTTGTTTTTGATTTAACAACTGTTGAATTAGTAAATTCTCTGCTGAATCATTTTTACCTTTACTGTATCCTCGAACAAAAGCGCCTGAATAACATAAATCTAACAGCCATACTTGAGAATTAGAAGTACAATTTTTTATTTGTCGGTGGAAATAACTTGCTTCAATAGCTCCTGTAATTATTTCTGTATCCCTATCATAACTTGTCTCAGAAGTTGCGATATAAAAAGTTCCTTCTGCATCTGTAATACCGTGACTTGAAACATAAATAAGTAAAGTATCTGATTTTTGAGACTCGTAAAAAAACTTGTTGATGGCATATTCCATGTCTTTTCTATCAAGATTTTCCTCCTGGATAACTTCAAACCCACCCTTTTCTTCCAAGCATTTTTTCATAACTTGAACGTCTTCTAGTGTTGGGGAGAAGTTATCTAATCCTTCACCAAATATTGTTATTCCAATTAATAAAGCACGTCTTCGTTCCATAACTTGTTGATGACATATTCCCTGTATTTTTTTATCAAGATTTTCATTCTTGATAACTTCAAATACCCCCCTTTTTTTTAGCATTTATTGATAACTTAAATTTCTTCCAGTGTGGGGGGGGAAGTTATCTAATTCTTCACAAAATGTTATTATTCAAATTAATAAAGCACGTCTTCCTTCCATATCTGTTAATCCAGATTTTAGATCATATTCTTAACTTCATGTAGTAAAGTATAAAACTCTTTATCAGAACAATTTTGTCTTTCTGCTTGAAAAATTAAAGTACCATCTTCTCTGAAAAATTGTACTTTATACTTTCCATTTGTTTTTTCATCTACTAAACTCATTGACCGAGTGATTCTCTCTTCTTCTGCTTCTAATTCTAGCTCTATAATTCCTGGTAAGTAACCTCCCCCTTTATTTGGTTCAGATGAATTTGATTCAGGCTCAAGAATGCGTTTTACTTTTTCAATCACATTCAAAAGTTTTAGCTGTTTCATTTGTTTCAAAAGCTTTATTGTTTCTGTCTCTAGTCTATTTGAATCAATATGTATCAGAGTTATAATAAGTTTAACATTTGAAATATTATTCATTAAGCTATATTTAATAAATTGAGTTTTTAAGTAAGATTTATGATAACATATTTATGGCAATAAAATCAACGAAAAATTCCCCCTTATGGCAAGGCTTTAGAGCTGATTTTTTTATTAATCTATTACTGATTAATACTCGAAGGTTTCCAAGTACAAATATTTCCTTGGCTATTGCTACTAAGTAATCTTTGAGAATGTTGACTAAATACAAGGCACTGAGTATAATTTGGATATGTCTCCAAAGTTTGTATAACATTGCTTTCACGCCAATTATGAATCTTAATAGTCTGACTGTAACTAGCACTAGCCAGAGTTTGACTATCTGGACTAAAAGCCAATGAAAGAACTGCTTTTGAATGTTTCTCTAACTTTTTTATGAAAGTTCCCGAATTGAGATTCCAAAGATAAATCTCACCATCTTTCCCTCCACTAGCCACAACTTCATTATTTGGACTAATTGCTAGAGAAGTTACCCAATCTGAATGTTGTTCTAAACTTTCTGATTCTGGAAAAGATATCCAATCTTCATAGTACTGATGAGGTTGATTATCTTTAGAAGGTACTCCCCAAGAATAAACCTTGCCATCTTTTCCCCCGCTAACTAGCATGCCACCATTTGGGCTCATAGCTAAACACATAACTCCATCTTTATGCTTAGACAAACAACCTACTTGTTTTATTTCTTTAGGCAAAGACCAAACCTTAATTTGCTCACTCTCATAGGAATTAATAAATAAATACTCTCCATTTGGACTCAGAGACATAGATTCAATAGCATAAGGATTAGACCCCAATTCTTTTTGATGCAAAGTCCATTTAACTTCTTGCGTCTGTAAATTCCAAATTTTTATTTTTTCGTCATAACTGCCACTAATTAATTCTTCCTCTGAACTGAAAACAAGACATGAAACATCTTTTTCATGAGCTTTTAATGAACATTTCACTTTTCGTTTCTGTAAATCCCAAATTTTTATTTCTCCGTCATAACTCCCGCTAGCAAGAGTGTTTCCATTTGGACTCAGAGCTATACTGCCAACACTATTTGCATGACCTGTGAGAGTATATTCATTTTCAAGTAATGTATTTTCCCAAGGATTTGAGACAAACTCATATTGATCTATTCCCAACGACTTCCAATCAGTTACTTTTCTCCAATCAATATCAATAGCTTGGCATAAGGCAATGTAACCTTTAACTTCGATTGGCTTTTTGCTCTTAAATCGCTTCAATGTTGATACAGAAGTAACCCGTGCTTTATTATCAATGTGATTAGTAGCTTTTTCAAGCCAATCTAAATCATTCCAACTTGGATTATTTTTTTTTATTCTTGCAATATTATTTTTAATAATTTCCAACCCTTGTTCAGACAATTGTAAAGAACGCGGCCAACCCATAATTTTATCCTTTTACTTTCTTTATTGAGGTTAATTTTAGCCTCTTTAAGTATATTTGGGAAAAAAATCTATTGGACTATGGAGAGGGCAATTTGATGCTCAAGCACCAGGGCAAGCTAGACTATCATTCCAGACAACACGGACACAACCTAGGTCACCTTGCTAATCGGTGTTTTTGTCCTAATTTGGATATATACAGTACTTAAATCTTGCTTTCATAGAATGACTTTGAAACTAAAAAGCATAATCACATAAACATAACCAGTGGAAAAAAAATAAACTAAAAATTAACCCGCTTATGGGCGAGGCTTGAAACCCAATTTTTCAGTAAATTATAACTTCGCTCTGACCTAAAAAGCTTGTATGGAGGGTCTCTACCTAACTCCTAAGTTCTGAATTCTACTCTCACCCATAAGACTTATTCAGTAAGCCCTATTTAGCTTTTTTTTTAACAAATAGTCTCTAATAAATAGTTAGGTTCAATTCATAAAAATATGCTGATCATATTCCATGTATTGAGACAAGTTCAGTAATGGTTCAGTTAAAGTTCAGTAATGGTTCAGTTGAAATTCAGTAATGGTTCAGTTGATATACATCTACTAGAAAAATCAACTAAATTTAGTCAAAAATTGACCCTCAACTGCTCTTGTTTTTTAGGGAAAAATCAAGTATTATTAAGCTACTTTAAAAATCAGAAAGTCTGGCAATTTTAAAAAAAACTAGTGTATCTAACAATAATTTTTTGTAATGTTAAACGAACAGAAAACAACTAGAAATATTGATTCACTATTTTGGCTAGAATGGCAAAAGCATCAAGAGTATCTCTACCGTTGCTGTGTCAAATGGATGGGAGGTAATTCTACAAATGCTGAGGATGCTTTAAGTATGGCCATGCTCAAGGCTAGGGAAAAAATACAACAGTCTTCCAGAAGAATTGAGAACTTAAAACCTTGGCTGGCTAAACTAACCTATAACCTTTGTATGGATCTACTGAAGGAGTCTGCTCGATATAATCAAGGGGTTGAGGATCTAGACTTGGTTATTTCTGGCGCTGATGGGAGCACTCAAGGAGGAGATCCATTTTTTGTTGTTGCCTACGAAGAACTAAAAGATTTTTGTAACTTGGCCATTGATGATTTGCCAAAGAGACTACGAGAAACTTTTGTTCTCCTTTATCAGAAACAATTCTCTTCTCAAGAAATAGCTGCAGAGTTGAATATTTCTGACTCTAATGTCCGTAAGCGTATTTCCCGGGGGCGGGCTATTTTGGAAAAAAGGCGCCAGAAAGAGTACGAAAAACAAGAAGAAATAGTTATTGTGGAGAATCAAAAAATAGAAAGTTCCCAACCTCAAGAGTTGGATACAGAAATTGTTACTGCTGAGATACCCCAAGAGACTATTTTATCTGAAGAGAAAAGTGAGCCTATTTTAGTTGAGGCCACGGTTGAGGAGGAGTTACGGGAAATAGAGACTTTTGGCAATGGAGGACAGCAGCTCTTTGCTCTATCTGTATTGTTGAAATTACTTAGGGTAGAGAATAAAAAGCCCAAGGGTGAGAAACAACAAAAATGTGGTCTACTTAGTAGATGCACAAATATAGGACTGGCATTGCTGAGGGGCAGGATGAATATAAGTGGAGTCCGCATCCTGCTAACCCAAAAATATAAGAAACGGCTCAAATGGCTCACCCACAAAGTGATAGAGGCTCAACCACATTATTTATACAATTTTGGCAAGGGGGAACTAAAAGCTTTAGAAAAACAGTTGAATTGGTTAATAATGGAGAATTTCCTAGGGCCTTCAGCAGCAAAACTGGTATATAAAGACTGCTGCTAGTGGGCTTTTTCGCAGCTAAAGCCATTGTTGTTGAGCCACTCTTAAGTTCATAGTTGAGCGATCGCTATTTGTGGTCAAAAGCAGGCCTCTAGGATACCTTTGGCTAAAATTTATCAACGGTTTAATCACAGCTGGTAGTTGGTTTGGACTGCTGTTAGATTTATTGTGCTCATTTCCTAACTAGAAATGTAGAGCGATCGCTATTTGTGGTCAAAAGCAGGCCTCTAGGATACCTTTGGCTAAAATTTATCAACGGTTTAATCACAGCTGGTAGTTGGTTTGGACTGCTGTTAGATTTATTGTGCTCATTTCCTAACTAGAAATGTAGAGCGATCGCTATTTGCCATCAAAAGCTCGCTTACAGAATACCTTTGGCCTAATATAGAGTCAAGGGAACTTTGCTATGGGAAAATAAGACTTTCAGGTAAATGAGATTAAATCTATTCCCATTGGCACAGCATCTCGTCGGGAAAACGCTGAAGTTTCTTCTCTCTCAACTCTCAAAAAAAAAATTCACAATTTCTTACCTAAAACAGTCATTAATATAGAGCAAGAAAATTTTTATCAAAAATGGAGTTGAAAATAATGAAGAGTTCAATCATTTCTCGTTTTGTTGTAGTTAGTGGGCTAGTTGTTTGCAGTGCTTTGGGACTTGCTACTGTAGCTCGTGCTGGTGAAGGTGGTACTGCAGGTTCTGCAGCTTTTACCGTTGATAGTGATGGTAAAGTTACAGGCGTAGCTGTGTCTGCTGCGGTAGGTAAGGAAAATGCTTCTTCTGCTGCTTTTAACTACGAGGCTGGTAGTGGTGTACAGAACTCTGCTTGGTCTTTAGGTACTGCTGGTACACAGGAGTTCACTGCTGTGGGTGATGCTAACGGTTTCAATGCTACATCTACTGAAGATAGCGCTCGGGGGACTGACATGACTAATACTTTTTCGGCTGACCCTTTTAGTGTAAACCTTGGTACTACTGACGGAAACTCTTTAGTTGACTAGTAGACCTCTCGAAGATGAACCAGGAATAGAAGTGATTCTTTATAGAAAATAAAAAATTTATGTAAATGATCCTAGGTTTCTCGGAACGGTTCATCGGTTTCTCTTCGACTTCTACTCGACTAGGACAGGAATTACACGAAAAGACTAACCTGTAATGCAAATATCTGATAAAACTGCCAAGATGCACTATCAATGAGCCAGGATAGACTTACTTAAAGGAATTAACGATTAACTTTAATGACCTTTTTGATGGTAACAGCGGCAAAGATATCCTCCAAGATACCGTTGCTGCCTATCTTATATAAGGTTTAGCTGAAGGCAGAAAGCAAAAGGAGCAAGGCTTGGAGCTATTTTTCTTGAAAACTACTGGTTTTCACAAATGATTTAGGATGGCTATATAACCGGATTATATCTAACAATGGAAAGCACTGTTGTATTTGTACTACAATAAGTGTCTTTGGGTAAGTCCTAATATTTCAATATCAGGCAAGCATTTATCTATTAACCTATTTCCTACAAAAAAACTATGAAACTAAACACAAAAAGTATAGTAATAATAGATGCTAGTGTAGAGAACTACCAGCAATTATTAAACGGAGTCATTCCCGGAGTTAAACCTTTTCTCCTCGGCGGCGACACTGACGGTATCCAACAGATAGGGGATATCCTCCAAAAAAATCCAGAAACGGATACCCTTCATATTATCTCCCACGGTTCTCCTGGTTGTCTGTATCTGGGAAATAGCCAATTGAGTTTGGATACTCTCAAAGGCTATGAGCCCCAACTACAACAATGGCAACTGGACAACCTTCTGCTCTATGGTTGTAACGTCGCTGCCGGGGATGGGGGAGAAGAGTTTATTGATAAGTTGCATCGGTTGACGGGGGCTGAGATAGCGGCTTCTAAGTCTTTGACTGGGGCGGCAGTTAAAGGGGGGAACTGGGAGTTGGAGGTGAGGACGGGCCAAACCAAACCCTCTCTGGCATTGCAAGTAGAAGCGATGGCTAGCTACTCTGATACTCTTGAACTGCAATTTGAATGGGCTAAACATATCGGCGGTCAAGGTTTGACCTATGTTTATCGCATAACCACAGATAGCATCGGCAATGTTTTGGTGGCGGGTGTTTTTGATGACAATATTGATATCGATGGCGACGGGAACAATGATTTTACCTCTAATAAGGATAGCAGCACCCGGGATGCTTATGTAGCCAAGTTCGACAGCAATGGCAATTGGATCTGGGCTAAACAGATCGGCGGTAGGGGTTCTGAGGATATTAAAACGATAACCACAGACAGCAGCGGCAATGTCTTGGTGGCGGGTGGTTTTGGTGGCAACATTGATATCGACGGCGATGGAAACAATGATTTTTCCTCTAATAATGATTCCTCTAATAATGATGCTTTTGCGGCTAAGTTAGACAGCAATGGCAATTTGGTCTGGGCTAAACAGATCGGCGGTAGCGTCACTACAGGTAACTATATTTCTGGCATAATCACAGACAGCAGTGGCAATGCCTTGGTGGCGGGTACTTTTAAGGGCAACATTGACATCGACGGCGATGGGAACAATGATTTTACCTCTAATAATGATGGCAGCAACGATTCTTATGTAGCTAAGTTTGACAGCAATGGCAATTTGGTCTGGGCTAAACGTATTGGCGGTAGCAATGGTAACTCTTCTGGTGCCATAACCATAGACAGCAGTGACAATGTCTTGGTGGCGGGTGGTTTTAAGGGCAACATTGATATCGACGATGATGGGAACAATAATTTTACCTCTAATGGGGAGGCGGATAGTTATGTAGCCAAGTTCGACAGCAATGGCAATTTTGTCTGGGCTAAACAGTTCGGCAGTATCCGTGCTGACTATATTAATAGCATAACCACAGACAGCAACGGCAATGTCTTGGTGGGGGGTCTTTTTAATAGCTACATTGACATCGACGGCGATGGGAACAATGATTTTACCTCAATTAGCGACATCGATGGTTATGTAGCCAAGTTAGACAGCAATGGCAATTTGGTCTGGGCTAAACAGTTCGGCAGTAGCCTTGGTGGGGTTGTTAGGAGCCTGACCACAGACAGCAGCGGCAATGTCTTGGTGGTGGGTAATTTTAGTGGTGACGTTGACATCGACGGCGATGGGAACAATGATTTTACCTCTAATGGTAATGGTAACCATACTTTTACAGCCAAGTACGACAGCAATGGCAATTTGGTCTGGGTTAAACATAATCTACACAACGCCTACACCATAACCACAGACAGCAGCGGCAATGTCTTGATGGTGAGTGATTTTAATGGCAACATTGACATTGACGGCGATGGGGACAATGATTTTACCTCTAATGGGGACAGGAATGGTTTGGTGGTGAAGTTCTCGGACGATACTAACTCCCCTCCCACGGATATCGCCCTCAGCAACAACACCATCGACGAAAACGTAGCAGCGAATACCCCGATAGGCAATCTCTCCAGCACAGACCCCGATACTGGAGATACCTTTACCTACAGTTTAGTCTCAGGTGCCGGAGACACCGACAACGGAACCTTCAACATCAGCGGAGACGAACTAACAATTAAAAGTTCCCCCGACTACGAAAACAAACCGAGTTACAGCATCAGAGTTGAAACCACCGATGCAGCAGGAGAAACTTATCAGAAGGAATTAACGATTAACGTTAACGACCTTTTTGACGGTAACAGCGGCAACGACATCCTCCGAGGCACCGCTGCCGCTGATTCCATCTACGGTTTAGAAGGGCGCGACAAGTTGTACGGCAAAGGCGGTAACGATATCATATCTGGAGGAGCAGACAGCGATATCGTTAAAGGTGACAGCGGTGACGACCAACTCAACGGCGATGATGGTCGGGACAGGCTTTATGGTGGTACCGGTAACGATATCATATCTGGAGGAGAAGACAAAGACATCGTTAAAGGTGACAGCGGCGACGACCAACTTAACGGTGATGCTGGTCCAGACAGGCTTTACGGTGGCACCGGCAACGACATTTTACTCGGAGGAGACGGCAACGACTTACTTTATGGTCAAGGCGGAGACGACGAGCTTAATGGCGGACCTGGCATGGACAGACTTTACGGCAGTGACGGTATTGATACCTTTGTCTTAGGGGAGGGCCAGGAACGCGATAGCATCTACAATTTCGCGGTCGGTACAGATAAAATCAAGTTAGAGGGCAGTCTGAGTTTTGGCCAATTGCAGATTTTCCCAAGGGGTTCTTCTAGTTTAATTGAAGTCACTGCTACTGGAGAAGAATTGGCTATTGTGTTGGGGGTTAATGCGGCGGATATTAACGACGGCAGCGTATTTATCTAGTAGCTAGTGAACTGTTTTATCTCAAATATTTAGGGCCTGCTGAGAAAGTCTTTAATGCTAGGAAATCCCGCGCTGTCTCCTAAGAGCAGCGCCGGGAGGATGTCAAGAACACATTATTAACTAGTTAATTTTTTTGAGACATATTTGAACAGCCATTCAAAATTTTCTGGTGTCTGCCCATATTGCTCCACTTTTTTGTACATCGTTGCAGCAAATATATCCTTGACTTAAAGATCCAAGTTTTTTGAATTTCTTCAGCCAGCCCTAATTATAACCAATGCTACCAAAGCCTCATCTAGGATAATGAGCACCTTTTCCCAATTCACCCCTACCCTAACACTTAGCTATGCTATCATTTCCACTATTCTAACTACAGCATATTTAACTCCAGTATTAGCAGAAATTCCCAAATGGTCTACCTCAGCAACAGACCTCAAACCCCCATCAAAAAAATTAGCATCCGAAGCCAGCCCCACACCACCTTCATTAAAAAAAAACGAAAAATTCAACCACACCCTCAGACCCAAATTATATTATCCCGCCAAATATCGCTGCCGATAAAAAAATTAGCCCTATCACTACAAGTTTACCCCTCAACGATATCCTTATCAGTCACCTCACAAAATGGCAGTTTAGTAGTTCCCAAGCTTTTGCCAATACTGCCAACAATGACATTATTTTAAATGGTATCTTTAAACTTAACGGTAGAGTTATGGAAAGCTTAACCCGCGATAATATTTATACCGTAGATCAAAAGGCCAGTTATTTACAACTGCGAAGTGTTTCCCTAGATAGAAAAGTTACTACCAGAACAATTGAACCCAAAAGTCTGACCGGGTTAGAAATTTCCATGAGTTTAACAGCAGATTGTATTTTTCCAGATACTCCCAACGACCAAAAATGTAGCTATACCCCTAGTATAATTACAGATCGCAATAGCATAGATTCAGATTTTTTAGTACCCACCCGCATCTCACAAACTTCTCAAGCAGGGGAAATTGTGAAACCAGAAACCTTAGCCTTCATGGAGCGCCCCGGTTTTCAAGCAGGAACAAGCACTCAACCTATAGGACTAGAGTTGTATTTTCCCAATGCCGGTGCTTTTCCTGGAAACACTCAATCTCAAAAAACTCAAATTGAGCGGAAAGAAGAAAACAATTATACAGCTTTCACCATAAACTCACGAATTCGTCAAGTTGTCAAAGCTAACGATACAGAAGCAGTTCTCGGGCGCACAATTCAGGGTTTTGTATTTTTTGACGATGAAAACCAGGGGTTAAATACAACCATTCAAGGGGTGGCGCAATTTTTACCCGATATCATTCCCGACTTAAAAGGCAGTGAAAATCCTGTCAACTCCAGGATCAACCGCCATTTATTTTTAGCCCCTAACAATACTCGTTTACCCGGCAACAGTTATACCATCTATTCCGCTGGAGTAGGTAGAGCCAAAAGTTTAACACCTGATATCACCAGCTTAAGTCAAGTTCCCAAAGGAAGTTATCATAGTATTTGGTTAGGTCTTTCCCCCATTATTGACCGTAGTATTAACCAAGGCCGTACATTCTATGACCCCACAAGTCCACAAGTAGCGACCACCAGTTCTGGCAGTGAAGGTGGGGAAGGTAGTAATGTAGATTTCACCTCTGCAATTAATCAAGACACATTTTCCACAGTTAGTCAAGACACATTTTCCACTCCCAACCTCCGTAATTTCTATGTTCAAGTTTATCTCCAATTTTTAGAACAAGATGCTAACCTCGTTCAGGAAAGTATTTATCAGGAGAAAACAAGTTACTATCCCCATCTGAGCTTTGCCGGAAACTGGACTGGTCCTCAAGATCTTTTCCGTTATTATACTGGTGCCATTGCCTCTGAAAAAATTAAGTTTTACCTGGGTTTTGACTATACTATTAGTACAGTAAATGGTTGGAAGTTTCGCACTGGTGGCATCGGTTATATTAATCCAGATCGGGATTATTACAGCCAAATTTTTGGCAATGCTACCAAAACATTTCGGATTAGTAAAAATGCTAATTTTACCTTGTCAACATTCTTTAATTATGCTATTGATCGGGATACTAAAATTGGTAGTGTTGTCAGCAATTCACCTGCTAGCGCACTTGCTGCCAGAGCTCGTTTGAATTGGATAAAAGGTTCTGTTGGTGTCACCTACTATTTTGGTAATGTTATACCCAATTCTTTTGAAAACCGCTTATTGCTAGAGTTGAGTATTCGTCCGCTCAAAACAGTTACTTTTGGTGTTACCTACTCTTGGGCTAAAGTTATACCCAATTCTTTTGAAGATCGCTTATTGCTAAAGTTGAGTATTCGTCCGCTCCCAACAGTTACTTTCTCTAGCTTTGTTGCACCAATTGATAAAACTTCTAATTCCTCTCCCTATGGTGCCAGTGTAACTTGGAAACTGAAAAATAAATATAACAGTCCGACCCTATCTTTGAATTGGCAAAATCAGAAACATAATTATGCTGATGACCCTTTTGGAAATGAAATTATCGTAAATGATAATAATTTTACAGTCATGTTTCGCCTTAGTAAGTAGAGGCAATTTATGAATTTCCCCTAAAAAAGTTAAATTTTCAACTAACCCAAGTTTGTTATCGTACTAATTACTAATTCCATAGTTATACCAAGTTCAGCAATTAATAAATATTGACCAGTATTCATCGCATTCCGAGGAACAGTTAAACGTTATAAACAATAAAAAAACTTTACATTTTAGAATCCAAAAAAACTAAATTTGAGTAATTACTATCATAATTAATAGTCAACTTTAAATTGCGACTTTTATCAGTAATTATAGCTGACTGTTTTGCCAAATTAATAAACGCCTAATCAATTTATTCAGAGTTAAAATCAAACCCTCAAAAAAAAAGTATTAACAGTTTTTTTTTCTTTGAAATTATACTTATTGGAAGGTAAATAAAACTCTAATTTACTCTTATCATTAACAGCAAAATAACGGTGAATACCTGTAGAAAATGGCATAGTTTTTTGATAGAAATTTGTTTGATAAAATCCCATTTTCAGAATATTACCCCGCAATATATAGGTATAATTAAATTCAAACAGGACTTATGCAAAGGCGCTATGTAGTGCATGACAATTTTGACAATTTTCACTATAGCTTTAGGGCTTAGGGGAGATTAGCCTTAGCGATCGCCTAACTATTTTTATTCAAAAAACCAATAGTAGTTCAAGTTAAATAACCTTTCTTAAAAAAACTAATTATAGTATTGATAATTCAGTATGACATTAAGCTACATATAGCGTACCCGTGTAAGTCCTGATTAAATTAACCCGTTTACCTGTATCAATTTCACTACCTAAAATTGAAGCCGCCCGCACATTCGGAGCAAAAATATCAAGGGTATATCCTACCATCTCCGGTAATATTAAAGGCACTACTGCAAACATGACAACTTGAGATAAATTTGCTCTAGTAGAACATAAACTCTCATAAATACCAACCGTTGCCAGTTCCATACTCTGAGAAAAACTTACCTATTATACGATCGCTTTCGTTCTTTATAACATTCTTTTTTAAAATTGGTATAAGCAGCTTTTGTAACAGAAATTACTGAACTTTCTTGTAGAAACTTTTTTTGCTATTTTTGCTAGTATGATAAAAGTTATTGTAAAATCAATTTTAAGAAACCTTCATAATAAGCATCCAATAAGTTAAGCTAGTCTATTAGAAAAATTATTGGGTGTAACAATGGAGGTAATAGGTGCAAATTACTAAACGTAACATTAATTTAACAGTTGATGACAGTTTAATGCGTGTATATGTGGCAACCCCTAAACCACCAGGAACTTACCCAGGTATTATATTTTACAGCGACATCTATCAGCTAGGAGGCCCAATAATTCGTCTAGCTAACTATTTAGCAGGATATGGTTATGTAGTTGCTGCCCCAGAAATATTTCATCGAACAGAGTCAATAGGTCTTGTTATTGAGCCAGATGACTTAGGGCGGATGCGGGGTAATGATAATGCACGTCGAACAGCAGTATCTGAGTATGATGCAGATACCCAAGCTGTTATTGAATTTCTCAAAGCAGAAAGTTCTGTTGCCGCGGATCAAATAGGAGCTATGGGTTTTTGTATTGGTGGCCATTTAGCCTTCCGGGCTGCTTTTGAAAAAGAGATTAAAGCTACAGTGTGTTGTTATCCCACCGGCATTCCTAGTGGCAAGTTAGGTAAAGGAGTTGCTGATACTATTAAACGAGTCAGTGAAATTAAAGGTGAGATACTTATTGTTTTTGGTAGTAAAGATCCTCATACACCAGAAAGCGATCGCCAAACTATGATTCAAACTCTAGAGCAAACTGGTGTAACTCACAAAATTTTCTTATATGAAGCAGAGCATACTTTCATGCGTGATGATGGTTATCGTTATGACTCTGTTGCAACGACTAAAGCTTGGTCTGAAATCACACCTTTTTTTAATAGTGTGTTTAAAAATAATGGTAATAAATAGATTAGGAGTTACCCCCGGGAGCCCTCAGTTTTTAGGATAAATCCTTATTTTTAAGAATAGACACCTAGGAAAAAACTAAGTTTCAGGGCTCATGTGGGTGGTTTTTGGAGATATCTCCAGAATTATATTAGTTAAGACTTACGCAGAATAAAGTAATTCTTTCATTGCCAGGGAGAGTCTTTGGGTTTCATCTGGGTAGCAAAGTAGTCTGTCAGGATAGTAGTCTCGAACATTTAACTGAACTTCAGCCCTAATAAAAATCGCAAAATCTCCAGCCGAAGGTAGTTAAACGGTTTTTTTCAACTATTCTGACTGTGGGTACAATAGCTAGCAATACTTAATCCATGGAGTCTTTTGATCTACTGTATCTATGTAAATGAGGACTTACCCACCAAGCGCCATTTTTAGTAAAGTTTAATGGTATTTTTCCCCTACAAAACGGAAAAACAACGGATAGAGTCTACGTAGTAGAAAGAATAAATTTAGAGATTGATAGATTAGTTGCTCTAGCTACAAATAAGCCTGGTGTCAAACCACTGCTTGTGAATGGGAAGCCACTAAAAAGTGTCAATTAACTATAAAACACAAGGGTAAAGCTAAGTACCAAAGTGTGCTCAAAGACCAGAAAAAAACTAGCCATAAGATTGAAGGGTTAACCTATCACCGAAATCGTTTTGTGGAGAATTATCTGCATAATACCAGTTTCTTAGTGGTTGAGTATTTAAGCACAAATAATATTGGTACTGTAGTCATAGGCAAAAATGATAATTGGAAACAAGATGCAAACATCGGTAAAAAAAAACATCAAAACTTTACCCAAATACCCCCCTATAAGCTAATTCAACAGATAACTTATAAATGTCAACTAGCTGGGATAAAAGTCATTGAAACGGATATTGTTACACCAGTCAAACTTCTGCACTTGACCAACAGCCACCAATTAAATATGAAACTTATGGAAGTAAACGAGTCAAACGTTGTTTATTCAGGAGTGCAACTGGTATAGTCATTAATGCCGATATCAATGGCAGTCTTCAAATTTAAGACAATAAATTCCCAGAGGCATTTACTGCCGAGGGAATAGTGAGTTATGCGGTAGAGCCTGTATTGGTTAATCTAATATCAAGATAAAAGCTGTTAGGATTTTCTACAGTTTTTTTTCGTACAGTTAAGAGCAAATTGAGAACACACTTCTTTGAACAAAAACTCTTCTAGGAAGACCCTTACAGTTGTCTACCATGAGAAAACTGCTATAAGTCCTGTTAGACTTTTCTCAAAGCTTTGTAGTAATCGTTTTTCCCTAAGATGAAATAACTATAATAATCCTAAATGATTTGTGAAAAAAACTCTAGGGGTTTGGTCATATCAATCCTATTTTTGGTTAGGTAATGAGAGCAAACCCCCTTAGATAAAACATTACAACCTATTAGGCGAATAGCTGTATTTAGGCAGATACTTGATCTGGGAAATATTTCTTGAGTTTTTGTAATTTTGGCGGAATTGAAAATACACAATAAGGTTGATAAGGATTCTTGTTAAAATAGTTTTGATGATATTCCTCAGCTCTATAATAATCCTTCAAATCAACTACTTCAGTTACAATGGGATTTTCAAATGTTCCATTATTACCCAAGGTCGAAATTACTTCTTGAGCAATGTCTTTTTGTTCTTGGGAATGACACATAACAACTGAACGATACTGAGTACCAACATCATTTCCTTGTCTATTGGGTGTTGTGGGGTCGTGAGTTGCAAAAAATATTTCTAAGATTTGACTCAGTGATATTTTCTCAGTGTCAAAGGAAACTTTGACAACCTCAGCATGACCAGTTTTTCCAGAACATATAGACCTATAGTCAGGATTTTTAGTATTTCCTCCAGCATAACCAGATTCTACTTCTTTTACTCCCACCACAGATAAAAAGACAGATTCTACGCACCAGAAGCATCCACCACCTAATACTATTGTATCTAACATTATTGTCATCTCCAAACTTTGGTATTAAACTCTATTCAATATTCATTGTAAACTGATTACAGAGCAATAGGTTTTAGATCAAGATAGTTATCAGCCTTTGTTGAAAAAATTGTTAGTGGGACTTACACAACTTCATGAGTTAAATTAGGCTATAATGTTTGTTAAATAAGAGTTTTACCTCAAAGCTTTCTGAAGATAAGACAAACAACCCCTAATGATATGCCTCCTTACTTTTAAAGGAGGTGCCAACAGTTTGATAATTGTTAGAAAAATCCACCTCAAAAAATAGGATTCCGCCATTATCTAGGTGAATGACTAGGAGAGAATTAAAGGAAAAATATATGGCAAATGGCCAATAACTCTATTGGAGTAGTTTATAATTGGCTAAATCATTTCACTCCATATTCTCCTTGGGAGAGTACTCAAATAAATCAACCTCTCCTAAAAAGAATGAATAAACCTTCTCAAACTAAATTCAAGAAAGGATTTAGCCTAATTTTAGACGATTCTGGACACTGAAAAAGTGGTAATTTTACACCTGGAGTAGGGCGACAATACATTGGAGAAATGAGTAAAAAAGATAATGGGATGGCAACCGTAACAACCCATTATGGCTGATGACAAAAAAAGTTTCCTTAATAACATTAAATTAGATCAACATTCAAGCTTTTTACCACAGGTCAAAGATAACAAATTATTTCAGAAAAAGCAGGATTAAGGAATAGTATAAATAGACTCTACTTTGACCAGAGCTTATTGTTTAGTAATAGTCTTAATTGATTCTGCCTTTAGCAATAATACAAGATTTTTGAAAAAACTCAAAGACTGGGAATTAAAATATGCGCGGAGGTATGGTCAAAAATCGAAAAATAGTAGTTAAACAAAAATCATCTCAAGAAATAGAAACTAGAAGAGATGAATGATGAATTAGGTAAAACCATACCAAAATAGGACTTTGAGCGAGTGATATTAAGTGTAGAAAAACTAAAAAAAGTTTGGTTTAGCACATTTAAAGGTTCAGTTTCACCCCTTCAAGGAGAAAGAACTTTCCCTATCGCTATGAATGCTAGTTCTATAGAAAAGGCAACATAAATTGATTATTTTATTACCAATGTTGACAGGTCAAAAATGACATCTGAATGGATAGTAAATACCTACTTAAACAGAAACTGGATAGAGGTTTTTTACTGAGAGACGCTTATGATAGTTGGGATTAAAAGAATATCAAGTAAGAGATAAATAGATACAAGATAGCGATTTTATCTTAGTATGCAAGTGCTTATACTTTTATCACTTAGCATAAGCTAACTGGAGAAAGACAAAGGCAATAGGGGAATAAATCTTTGAAAACATTTACTGATGCTGATAAAGCTTTTTGTACAGCTATGTATGCACCGTTTTTTTTGATTGGTTGAATAATAATACTATTGGTTTTTGCCTCTCACAGAAAAAGTTTGGGCTATATTTTGGTTTAAAAGTTGTATAAGTTCCACTAGGTTCAAAAAGTGCTTCCCACTAGCTGTGACCTACCTAACTTAACTAGTGTTTGAAGTTCTCTATCATATATTGTTGGTATGCCTAATGGGCATGTTTCTTTTCGTCTTGGTTTTGCTATCGGTGACTTTGCAGGTAGGGCTTGCTTTCATAAAATGCGATTTTAGAAGATATACCAAGTTAAATCTTGGCATGAGGGGCAAATTCTTAATGCCATCAATTCCAGCAGTTTTCTTACCTTGGTTGTCTTGGGTCACACCTCTAATAGCTAGAAATCTTGCATAATAACTCTTGCTCAGAAGTTTTTGGTAATTATGCACGCTGGGGATATCGCCACGGCTGGATCCTATGTAAATTAACTTTTGCAACTTAAATACATATTTTTCTACCCTCTTCCAGTTAATGTCTCTCCATTTAATGTTTGGGTTGACACTGGCTTGACTGGATATATCATAAGTATCTCATACTACACTTAGAAAGAGTTTTGTGTTATTCAATTTTATTTTAAGTTTTTAGCTTTATTAATTCCTAATAGTTACCATTAATTGCGTCTAATACTGATTACCTCAGCATTACTGCTTTTTAGCCAATCCTACTCCTTCTAAAACCTACAACCATTGTTTAGATTGATCAACAATTGCGCACTTTTGTTCTCGATCAATATATTTAGGTGTCGAGGGAGGCGTTTCCTCGTTCCTTTATTCTTTTATTGCGACTGGTGGGCGTGGGGTAAATTCTCCGAGAGGGTTCGGTATGAATCTCTAGCACATAAGATTATTCATTGACCCTTTTCGCCCTACACTCCATAGCTACCTTTGGAATATTTCCACATGACAGAAGTTTGATTACCTTTCTGTTTATCAACTTGTCAGTCTCTGCTATCATTATCGTTTCTGATAACTGTTACTGTCCTGTATTTAGAACAGCTTTGGGGGTTAATATTCAGTTTCTACCCCGTGGCCTACGCTGTCAACCTGACAACAAGGCGATAGGAATTGCAGTTATAAGGTAATAAGGGTTATTCTCCAGTTGAGGTTGTCCTCATGTGTTGATTTGGAACAGTCATTTATATCCTAATTAAAGGCTTAGTGGCCAGCGAGTCACACGAGATCAAGTCAATAAGCAAAGTTTTTAGATTTACTTTAGATAAATTAGCAATGGTAATTGATTTTAAATTCACTACACATATAATCCTTCTAACAATTTACAGAAATTGAATAAAATGCCAATTTTTTAGCTAAACATTTAACCTTGCAAGTTTTAGTAACCTGCAAGGTTAAATGTTTAGTTTTTTGTGATCAGTAATAGATTTAAATTACTTATCAGATTTTAGCTATTGAATTTCGTGTCATACCAGTTTTACCTTCCCAGTAAGGTTAAGAATTAAGCTGGTACAACAATGTTGTTATTTAAATTCTGACCCAAAGGAGTATTTCCTCCAGCTATTCCTGGAAAATCGTCCGCGTTTATGAATTGACCGCTACCGCTAGGGAATTCAACAAAAAGTTGACCTGTAACCGAATCTTCTATTTGATTCAACTGACGACCTACTGGACTAATTCCAACTAAATTAGGCAGTACGAAGTTGTTAACTCCATCTCCTCCATACTGATTACCCACGATATTAAACAACTCATTATTACCAGTAATTGGCAATACTTGACCTTCAAGAGAGAAGAAACCAGGTGGCACAGATAGGCCAGGCCACAAAACTATTTCTCCAGTTATAAAGTCTGTGGGAGAGTTGTCTCCAGCAATTATATACCCGATAGGCAATGTTGGGATTCCAGGACCGATAGGACCAGTTGGACCTACAGGACCAGCTGGACCTACGGGACCAGTTGGACCTACAGGACCAGTGGCACCAATAGGACCAGCCGGACCTACAGGACCTACAGGACCAGTAAAACCAGGAGCACCATCAGCTCCAGCCGGACCTACAGGACCAGTGGCACCAATAGGACCAGCCGGACCTACAGGACCTACAGGACCAGTAAAACCAGGAGCACCATCAGCTCCAGCCGGACCTACAGGACCTACAGGACCAGGGGCACCACTTGGGCCTATAGGACCTACAGGACCTATTGGACCAGCGGGACCAGGAGCTCCAGCAGGACCTACAGGACCTATTGGACCAGCGGGACCAGGAGCTCCAGCAGGACCAGCAAGACCAGGAACACCATCAGCTCCAGCCGGACCCACAGGACCTATTGGACCTACAGGACCAGGAGCTCCAGTTGGACCTACAGGACCTACAGGACCTACAGGACCAGGGGCACCACTTGGACCTATAGGACCAATGGGACCAGTAA
>JAGGDU010000124.1 GCA_018457135.1 Trichodesmium erythraeum GBRTRLIN201
AGGAATTATGAAATTGATTTATTCTTTGTTTTTTTCTTTTAGTTGGCGAGAACGGTTTGTGCAAACGCAGGTGGGGCGTATAGCCCCACTTGCCGTTTTGCACTTTGTTATACATCGTTTTCTCTTTTCATCTAAATTGGTTTTAATCTTCTGGACATTTTTCTCTATCAGTAAAGGAAATATCTGTGATTTTGTCTCTTACATATTCGATTATCTCAGTTTTCTTTGAAGCCACATAGCCTTGTACTAAACCAAAAGTCAAGAAGCCCATTAGGAACAAGTATCTCAATCTAATATTTGTAAGCATTACTCCATCCTTTACAAATCCATATATCAAACTAAAACCAATTACTATTGAAATAATCGGAACGGGGGAAATCCAATTATCACCAATATCATTAAAACCATATCTTAGAAAGTATTCAAAAACTGCGATAAGTCCCGTAAAGATTGCGAAAAACACCACTTTTCCTACCGAGTTAATGATTGTTATTCTTTTGAGTACATATTTAAAATACAGGAAAATGTGAATGACAAAAAGATAGAAACAAGCCCATTCAACAAAAGAAAAAGCTAAACACAAAAAACCCATAATCAAAATATAGGAATATCTTTTTTGGACACTTGCCTTTTTGAAATATAGGTAAATAACACTTATCAACAGGGACGCATATAAAAACAGGAAAACTGATATACTTATAGTTTTTGGCAATTCCCTTTCAAAGAAACTTGGCTTCATAATATAGTCGGATGGGCAATCACAATGAGAACCATTGATTCGGTTGAAAACGATAGTCCTATTCCATAAAAACCCACGGTTTTGAAAATCGGTTAAATGCAAACTATTACAATTTTTGAAATCCATGAGTAATTTCAAATTTCTAAACTGGGCGTTATTTAGTATAAGCGTGTCGCCACTTACATTGTAACTAAACAAGTCACGGACTGGACATTCATCTGCATTCTTGTTCTCTCTTACAATTATTTGGTAATTGTTTATATCAAGATAGGTTTCATATTTTCTATCTATGCCCCACCAAAAACCTTGTAATCTGCAAGAAAAGGTATCACACTCTATTTTTTCCTTTTTTTCGACCGTGAATGTTTTCCTAACTTCCTGTCCGTCAAATGTTAGTGTAACTTCGTAAGTACCATAACGTTGGGGGCTTCGGAGTAGCTTTATCTTTCCGTAATCTAACCTCCCACCTGGGCTCTTCCATACATGAAACTGTGCGTCAGGTGCCCTTTGGCTTATACTTGTAAGTCTTAGTTCCAAATTATCTTCATCGCAAATTGTAATTGAGCATGACTGACTGGTTTTATATATATCATTGTTCAGCTTATACTGACATTGAAACAAATCAGAGTGGTCGTTTGAATTTTGCCCGTATAATATGATGACAGCAAAAACCTTTAAAATAGCAATTGATAATGCCCTCTTAGTTTTCATGCTCTTTACGTTTAATTGTCACATTGCTATTGGCAGATTCAACAGGGTTTTCATCTGAACCGATGAACAATATGGCTATCCGATAGACAATGTAAATTGGAGCAATAACCCATCCAAAAAAATACGCAAGTATAAGTATGCTAATATTCTTTGCGAACCTTGAAATAGGGCGTTTTAAAGCTTCGGGAAGAAAAACCAAAGTGAAAAATATTACCAATTCCGTTACTGTGTTGATGATACTTGCAATGGCTTTGATTTGGTTCAGGGCAATAAATGCAATCCAATATTTCGTAATATCATATCCCCATGCAAAACTTCCCCATATTAGACTTGCAAGAAGGAAAATCAATAGCGTTGAAATAAAAAACGAAAGACCTCTTTGCTTTTTTTCAGATAGGTTCTTGTAGAAGGTCCTTGCTTGATTTAAGTAGGTGTAGAAAGCACTTTGTCCAACCTTATCTCTATTCTTTTCTAATAAGTTATCTATCGCTAATCCTATTCTGGTATAGGCTTTATCTACAATTGATTGTGTATCCTTTTTGGGTACCTCATCTTCTATTGGGGCATCTTCCTTTAACTTTATAGGGGGAGGGGCGTTATTAATTAATTGTTGAAGTTCTGGCACATCTGATGCTTTTATCCAATCTTGCCATCCTTCTTTCCATATCAAAGTATCGGCATAAAAGGTTTGGATTTTCATCTCATCAAGTGAGAACGGGCCTGTTTTTTCTTCTCCTTTGGCGATGTAGTACTCTTTCATTTTGAATGTTTTTGTTTTGTTAATGATGTATAACGGCCCGGCTACGTGCTGTGCCGGACTTTAATTTTTCATTTTCATCTCATTTCACAAATGCTAGCGCAGCGGCTTTTCTATCTCCATTTTCTTTTCGAAGATTTTTACCGGCATGGCATGTAGCCATTGTTAGCGGTAGTTGCGCGCGCTTTT
>JAGGDU010000125.1 GCA_018457135.1 Trichodesmium erythraeum GBRTRLIN201
ACGTCCGGTTCTGAAGACGAGTCGGGTAGGGTAACTTACCTGGCTTAGTTTAACTATACTTCATACACATATACTTGGAATTTGCTGTATGTTAGAAAAAACATACATCTAGCTTTTCCCATTATTAATGGCCCAATAGTTGCTCTGCTCAGATAATTTCAAATATAATAACACTTCGATATATATGAAACGTACAAATCAAACCACCAGCCAAGTATCCAGATTTAATTATGCTACTCTGGCAATTTTAGGCGGAGTATTTGTTTTGGGTATTGGCATTGGCATCGCCTTTAGCTCCACTGCTAATTTTACCCCACAAAATATGGCCTCTAGTGAATTTATAGATCGCAGCGTACCTAACCCCGAAATTTGTGTACAGTTTGGAGCTAGCGCAATGGTAATGAATATGCGCGTTTTCTTGACTTTAAATCCTTTTAATGTATATGTATCTCAGCCTGGTTTGAAACCAGGATGTGTCATCCGCAGAAGTAACTGGGAAATTCTACAACAAAGAAAATTAGTCAACAATGAGCAAGTGCGTGACTGTAAAAACCGGATGAATACCTTTGGGTATACAGGAAATATTAACGATGAACCAGAGATTGATTGCATTTATCAAAATGACAGCGCTCAAAACCTATTCTTTAAAAATATGGGGCCCGGGTTTGCTCCACCTGAAAATAATAATTTCTAGCTGATATACCATTCTTACCTAAAAATTGAGCTTAAAGCTCGACTCACCCATAGGAAGACTATTTGTTTTTTTTTGAATATATATGTTATAATATAATTTATTATTTGCAGTTGGGCAGTCTTCAGACAAAAAAGCCTATCCCTATCCACTCGTTGCCAGGCACTAAAGATGGCTAAACAAAAGTAGTGGCCTGTGATAACAAAACCGTTTTATTCCCAAAAAAAAACTCATCTTCAGCTCAAACTGCAAATTTTCCACTCGTTCTGTTTTCCTAATTAACTATCTAATTATAGTAATGCTACTGGTGTTGATCTCCAAGGTCAACCCGAGGTTAAGCTTAGGCTTCCAATAAAACCCCAGTACCTAACAGCTGGGAAGAATGCCAAACTTTTAAAGTACAGAAATTCATCTATCAGCTATCAGCTCAAGTAAAAATTATTGATTATCAGCTCAACCTCTGCAGCCAGAGGATTTTACCTCCCAAAGCACAGCCCTTTTTTCAGATCCTAAAAACTACTAGTATCATAAAATCTAGAGCGGGGTAAATCTTTAACAACACGAACTTCTACAATAAGCCCCGGCTCAATGGTGACAGAATGAGGAGCAGTAAAAAGAACACTACCAGCTCCAAGAGCTGCTCCTGCCAAGAAACCAAAACCTGAACCCGTTAACAGTAATAATGCTAGACCACTACCAGTGCTACTACCTGCTAAAACTTTTTCATTAAAATCAAGGTCTCCTTCGAGCAATTGAGATCGAGCATCAAAGGGGATTAAACGATTATTGAAATATATAGCTCTGGCGATAAATTGACTACCGTGACTGAAGGTCTTAAAACTACCGACCACAGGTGTTCTAGCTGGTACTATAATTCTACCAGATTCATCAGTTATGGCCTCTTGGAGAAGCAAAACTTCCTGTATTTCAACTCCCTGTGGTAGTTCAAGCTCGCTAGTGGGGTAAATTAGAGATATTATCTTTCCTGCTTCAATTAAGATAGAAGCATCATCTTCAAGCTGATTTTTGCCTGAAGTTCCAGGCAATGGTTCTCCAAAGGAAATTACATCAACTGATTTAGTAGTTCTATCGTTTAGTTCTTCTACAGTTTCAGGGTCTAGGGGAGGTGGAACAAAAGCATTTTCAATTTCTATCCCTTGGAGTGGTGGTAATTCCGAAATTTCAGAGGATGCAGTAGGAGACTGTTGAGCACGCGAAGTGTCTATTAATGGAAATATGACACCATCTCGTTTTTCCGTGGGAATAACTAAGAATGGAATAGAAGGCTCTGCCAAAAGTGCGGGGTTGGGTAGAGGAAATTCTACTTTGGGAGCTCTCTGTTGAAAGCTTACTCTGTTTTGCTTGGGTGGAGTGAAAGCTTGATCCTCTTCTGCTTTGGTAGATTCATAATTTTCTATTTTTGTGGTTTCTATAGATGTTGTTGTTGGTGTAAAAGAATCTACTTCTAGTTCTGTGGTTTCTGTAGATTTTGTTGTTAGTGTAACAGCATCTCCATTTAAAACTTTTGTTTCTCTTGGAGTTGAGGTTTTTTCCTTACCTACAAGTAAACGTAACTTCCAACTATTTTCTGGCGCTTCGACCTGTTCTAATTTGACTTTTTTAGCAGATATAGCTACTTCCGGAGCAAAGTCTATAATAACTTTTGCTTGTTGCATTCTCTCTTGAGAGAGACTAACTCTACGCACTAACCCTGCTGGATATAATTCAGTCACATTTACACTAACTTTAGTATCTTCAATATAGACAACTAGACGAGTAGGTTTGCTTTCAACAGAATAAGTAGGAGTTGTACCTGCTGGGAGAGTAAACTGAAGTTGATTATTATCTGGGTCAAAAAACCAGTTTGTTAAAAAAGCACCAAAAGCTGGCACTGGAAAACTGAAATTAATTATTACTGTTCCCACTAAGCTAATAAGTTTTAATTGAGATTTTAATCTTGACAGGTTTTTTTTAAATTGACTTACCATCAGCTTACTCCTCACAATACCAGAAATATTTAATCATTAAGCTACAATCTATTATCTAAGATTACCATAAGAATGTTAAAGGAGGCAAAGTCATGGAAACATTGACAATTTATTGACCAGCTAGGTTAGAATTAAAAATCTATCTTACCCAATTACAATGGTTGCAAACAGTGTCTATGAAAATAATGATTTAAGATTTGAAACAACTGCAACAGTAGAATTAATTATTAGATTACCTACAGGAGGAAATACAGGAGAAAGGAACTCCGATCTAAATTTTCAACTAAGAGCATGGAAGCGTCAAAATAACCAGGACTTACGTAAAGACTCTATATATATATAGTAGATAAGAATTATGATATGTCTGTACTTAGTTAGTAAATTTGAGCAGTGCCATAAAGCTATATTATACTATCCTCAGACTTTATTGCATGAAGGTAGTGATGGTGAGTCGCACCGTCCGGAGGATGATCGCATTATCAACTTTCACATTGAAATTACTGAAAAAATTGAGTCAAGTTTATCTATATTATTAACCATTATAGTATATAAAAAAAGGTTTTATCAAGGATTTTTGCATAGAATTTGATTACATACAATATTGTGAGTATTTAATAAGTAGTTAGAAAAAATTATACTATTATAAATCTGGCGACTTATCTTCAAAAAGTCAGTCATGATCGGATTAATTTTCAATTAATTTTTTTTTAATTAGGGACTGAAGTTTTCTGGGATAATGTCAAAGAATAAATTGAAACTACTAGGGATATATATTTAGTTTTTGACGATACAGTGATAACTAAAAAACATTCCCGAATAATTGAACTTTTCCGACGTCATTATAATGGAAATGAGCATATAGTAGTTCGTGGAATAGGAGTAGTTAATTGCTTATATTTTTATCCAAAAATATAATAATTATGGATAATAGATGATCGTATTTCTGACCTAGAAAGCGATGATAGGAGTAAATTAAATCACGTAAAAGGAATGATAATTGATGTGGTTGACAACAAAAAAATACCAGTAAAAAAAGTATTAATGGATAGCTAGTATGCAACCAAAAAGCTAATGGTTTTAATAAATAATGATAGAAAATATACTACTTTCCATTAAAAATAAATTGTTTATTAGACGATACAGGAGGTGTAGAAAAGTATAAAAAACTAGAAAAATTAAGATAGAGTAATTTTGAATTAGTATCAGGAAAATTTATTAATATTAAAGGTTTTTATAGAGATAAAAAATATCAGGTTTTTCTGGGATACTGTTTCCACAAACTTCAGCAGAATATCTAGTGACTAATGACTTGAAGCAATTCTTGAAAGATGATGTAGGATTTTAGTTACAAACTATATGAAAAATAGAATAGTGTCACAGGTAAATTAAGCAATTAACAAGACTTGAGAAATGCCAATATCATAGAGCCAGAATTTAAAAAAAACATATTGCTTCTGCCATGGTAGTTGGGAATTATTTAAAAATTCAATGTAGGACAATGGGGAAAACTATTGACAAAATCAAAAATTAATTATTATCAAATTATTTAATAAATGAAATTAAATATTCAGTAATAAAATCCAAAATACTTTGAATTTTAGAGTTGATAAATGAAGTATAAAAAAACTGTTTTTTAGGAATATCTTATCAAGAGAAAACTGGAAGCGATCGCTACAATATCTAGTCTGATCCCATAGATTAGTATAGGCTATATATAGTGTTTTTTCGTAATTACTGATTAATTTCTTTGAGCCGTCTCTAGTGGCAATTACCTTTAATTACAAAAAATTATCGGGTATTTCTCTTATTTCCACATCTCATACCTGAATTCTTACGAAGAGAGTGTTTGTAAATTTGTGATGGTATAGTTTGTTTAATAACTAAGTAAATATTGGCAGTAATTAATATAGTTAAAATCTATGTTTTGTACTCTTATATAATAAGAAAATTATCTAATAATTAGATTTTATTGTGAATTATTTTAACAAATTAAAACAAGATAACTAAGAATTTATTATCTAATTATTAATAAAAAATGAATCGTATTAAGGATAATACCTATTTGTAAAAAATGCTAAATAAAGTGGAATATACTCAACTAAAAAAGCAGATAAAATATAGGGTAATCAGGTGATTTATGTCTATTAACTCTACGATTTTTTTTATCTTATAGTTATAGCAGTTTTTAGGTTAGGAATATAAAAAACGATAACTCCCTGTGAGACATGACATGTAAAAGACCTACCTTGTGATCTACTAATAAAGTAATCTTTAATCAAAAAATTAGGCCTCTTGCCCCTTTTAAGGGAGTCAAAAAAATACTTACCATAAATATTTAATTCTCGGACTAAGCAAGGTCAGTACTAATAAGTGATAAGTAGATAACTTATAATTAATTACACAACCAATTCATAGAAAAAAAATATACTTTACAAGTAATAAAGACTAGCTTACAATCAATATAAATTTAAATCCATATTATAATTATGTCCAAAAACAAAAAGAATACAGTAGAAACTCCTATCGAAAAAAAACTTAGTAATCCACAATACTACTTTAATAGAGAATTGAGTTGGTTAGAGTTTAACCGTAGGGTTTTATCTGAAGGTTTAGACCCCCGTACTCCCCTATTAGAACGTTTAAAATTTTTAGGAATTTTTAGTTCTAACTTAGATGAATATTTTATGGTTAGGGTAGCAGTTCTTAAAAAACAAATAGAAGCTGAAGTGCATAAGTTAACTCCAGACGGTCGTACTCCTCAAGAACAACTAGATGAGATTAATCAAATACTATTACCAATGGTTTCTTTACAACACCAATTCTTTGAGCAAAACTTACGACCAGAGTTAAGAAAAAATGGTATTGATATCCTAAATTATATAGACTTAGATAGAGAAGAAAAAACATATCTAAGAAACTATTTTGAAGAACACATATTTCCCGTACTTACTCCTCTAGCTATTGATGCTAGTCATCCTTTTCCTTATTTATCTAATCTCAGTTTTAACTTAGCAGTAATGCTGAAAAATCCAGATACTCAAGAAGATTTATTAGCCAGAATTAAAGTTCCCAAAATATTACCTCGCTTTTTGTGCTTACCAGAAAAATTACAAATAGAACAAAAGGCTAAAACTCTAAATTGGACAGGAGTTCCTCTCGAACAAGTCATTGCTCACAATTTGGGAGCTCTGTTTCCTGGTATGGATATTCAGGAGTATCACGTATTTCGGATTACTCGTGATGCTGACTTGGCAGTGCAAGAAGATGAGGGAGATGACTTGCTCTTAGTGATTGAGAAAGAACTCAGAAAACAGCGTATAGGTGGTACCGTAGTTAGAATGGAAATTAATCCAACAATGCCAAGTAAATTAAAAAAGACATTAATGGACAACTTGGAGTTATCAGAAAAAGACGTTTACACAGTAGATGGATTACTTGATTTAAAAGATTTAATGTCATTTTTAGGGTTGCCGTTGCCTCATCTTAAAGATCCAACTTGGACATCTACTATGCCACCAAGGTTGCGACATTATGGTGATGAGCTCAGAATTCCTGACCTGAATGAGAATAACAAAATTGATTTTTTTGAAGTGATTCGCCAGAAAGACTTATTGTTACATCATCCATATCATTCTTTTGCAAGTACGGTACAAGGTTTCATTAGTCAAGCAGCACACGATCCTAATGTATTGGCGATTAAGATGACTCTTTATCGGACTTCTGGAAATTCACCTATTGTTAATGCTTTAATTGCTGCAGCTGAAAACGATAAACAAGTTGCAGTATTGGTGGAATTGAAGGCAAGATTTGATGAAGAAAATAATATTCAATGGGCGCGGAAGTTAGAACAATATGGTGTTCATGTGGTTTATGGTTTAGCAGGTCTGAAGACTCATACTAAAATTGTGATGGTGGTCCGTCAGGAAGAAGGTCATATCCGTCGCTATGTTCATATTGGCACTGGTAACTATAATCCCAAGACTGCTAAAATTTATACTGATTTGGGTTTGTTGAGTTGTCGACCAGAATTAGGAGCAGATTTGGCAGATTTGTTTAATTTCTTGACGGGATATTCTCGTCAGCAGTCTTACCGGAAATTGTTGGTGGCACCTGTAAATATGCGCGATCGCTTTATGAAACTGATTCGTCGGGAAATTGAAAATTGCCAAAATGGAGATACAGGTCGTATAGTTGCCCAGATGAACTCTTTGGTAGATCCTAAAATTATTACTTCTTTGTATAAAGCGTCCCAAGTAGGGGTGAAAATTGATTTGATTGTCCGTGGTATTTGTTGTTTGCGTCCGGGTTTAAAAGGTATCAGTGATAATATTAAGGTGGTGAGTATTATTGGGCGTTATTTAGAACACTCTCGGGTTTTCTACTTCTATAATAAAGGTAAAGAGGAGGTGTATATTGGTTCTGCTGATTGGATGCCTCGTAATCTCGATCGTCGGATAGAGGCTATTATACCTGTGGAAGACTCTGAAATCACAAAAGAGTTGCAAGAAATTATGGGCATTCTGTTATCTGACAACCGACAAGCTTGGGATCTACAACCAGATGGTAAGTATATTCAGCGTCGTTCTACTGAGAATTTTCCTGAACTTGCCTGCCATAAAATTTTGATGGAAACCGTAGCTAATACTTAGGGTTTAGTCTTCTTTGTCTTTTTCAAGAGTAGGAGATCTACCCCTATAGAGAAATGGGAAAGTAGGGGAGTGGGTAGAGATATTAAAGTTGTTGGGAAATAAGGTAAAAGAAATTAAGAAGAAATTGGCGAATTTGAATGCTAAATATTGAACAGACCTTAAAAATGGCTATTTAGTGTTTATGATATTCAAGCAAGTTATGGAACGAACTATATATAAAGTTGAATGCCTAGCCAAATGCAAAACAAATCAATGACATATTCCCCTTCACTTAAATTACAAAAAAATTGGGTTGCTATTACCTCCCCCGCCCATCGGATGACTTTTTAGTTGTTTTTTTATAAAACATATGTTATTTTAATTGTAGGTTAAAATGAGTATCACCTAGGTAGTCAGAGACAAAAAAATAGAGGCAACAGGCAAGTTCAACCCATCCCCACAAAATGGGTGAGTCCATCTACTAATAAAAATTGTTAAGTGAACTAAAAGATTGATTAACTATTGTTAATTTACTAAAATTGAAGTTTATATATATTAACATAGTTATACTAATAAAGTTATATAGATTATGTTATAGTCTAATAAACAGAGTAGTTTGTGGTGTTAAACCAGGCCGCTAAGTAACCGCTATCTTGATAGGTTACCTCTAGCATGGTTAAATAATTAAAACTTCTGTTTAGCTGATAACCAAGGCGACGTAACTGTTTAAAAGCGTCTACAGGTTTTCTTGTAGACATTGGGAGATATCCCCTCAGCAAGTTTATCTTGCTTTACATTGTTAGCAAATATTATCACTAATGATATGGAAGAGTCAACGCACTTAACTATAAAATTGTGTTAATATTCATAAGACTGTCATGATTTTGATTTTTAAGGGGCTAAAAGAAAACGCCCCCTTTTTTTTTGTTTCAGTGGCAGCAGCTCTGCCATTTTATACTTATAATGGGACTATGAGTTGTTACAAGCTTGACGTTTTTGTGTTATAATTAATTTGAGTTTATATTAACTTCAACCTTCTAATCTAAAAAATCAATTTTTCTGTTCTCGGTAAAGATCCTTGAATAGTTGTTGTTGTTTTTTATGGTCAACAATAGGTAGAGGATAACCTATAGCCTCTCTTTCTTCCGCTGGAATTTTACCCGTAACTAAATATTGAGTATCTACACTCCGCAATTCACAAACCCACTGTCGAATATATTCCCCTTCTGGGTCATATTTTTGTGTCTGAGATACAGGATTAAATATTCTCAAGGGTTTTGGGTCCATTCCACTGGAAGCACTCCATTGCCAACCACCATTATTAGCACAAAGGTCTCCATCTATTAAATTCTGCATAAAATATTTTTCGCCCCACTGCC
Organism: Trichodesmium erythraeum GBRTRLIN201; assembly: GCA_018457135.1. Classification (GTDB taxonomy): domain Bacteria; phylum Cyanobacteriota; class Cyanobacteriia; order Cyanobacteriales; family Microcoleaceae; genus Trichodesmium; species Trichodesmium erythraeum. The sequence goes on from JAGGDU010000125.1 coordinate 8,687, forward strand.
AGTTAATAATTAAATCTTTGGTTAAAAAACTGGCAACTATCATCCGGCAACGGTTGTGCATCCAACCTGTTTCATTTAACTGACGCATAGCAGCATCAACAATAGGATAACCCGTATTTCCTTCGCACCAAGCTTGAAAATGTGCTTTATTATTTTTCCAAGGAAAATTTTTCCAATGTTCTCGGTAGGGACCTGTTTCTAATTCGGGATAATGGTACATAACATATTGATAAAATTCCCGCCATGCTATTTCTTTTTGCCAGGTTTCTATATTTTCAAATACTTCACTACTATAGCAATTTTCAATTAATTCTTGAGTTTTTGCCCAAACAGTACGAATACCAATAGTACCAAATTTTAGAGCGACACTTAGTTGAGATGTTCCATCAAGACTGGGGAAGTTTCGTTGTTCTTGATATGAAGATATCGCCCCATTAGAAAATTTTTCTAGTTTTTCTAATGCTGCTGTTTCTCCTGGTTCAAGAATTAGTTTATTGTCCCAATTAAATCCTAATTGTTTAGCAGTAGGCAAGTCAATTACTCCAATTTTTTTTGTGTATTGAAGCTGATCTTCAGTTAAACCTTTGAGTACGGGAGTATTTAGCGGGTTAGATTTTTTTTTCCCCTGCCAATTTTTCCAGAAAGGAGTGTAGACAGAGTAGGGTTTTTTTGTGGAAGTAAATATTTCTTCTGGGGAATGAAGAAGTTGCTCCCAAAAAGTTTTTACTTGAATATTTGCAGCTTCTAAGTTTTCTTTCACTTGGCGATCGCGTTTCCTACTATAAGGTTCAACATCCAGGTTCCAATATACAGCTTTAGCCTCCAAAAAAGTTGCTAATTTTGGTATAGCTTCTATAGGTTTTCCGGACATTATTAAAAGTTGACTTCCTATTTGTTTATAGCGTTTTTGTAGATGCTGTAAACAACCAATCATATAAGTAACTCTTGCAGAAGCAATATCGTCTCGTTTAAGAATATTTTCATCAAGACAAAATATACCTACTACGGTTTGACCTTCTTGAGATGCTTGTGTCAGTCCGACATTATCTGAAATTCGTAAATCACGCCGATGCCAAAATAGGATTAAGTTAGACATTTTATTTGAGTTTAGTGTTAGCTTTAATAACTAAGTTTAGAGTAGTTATCAGTTATTTATCATTTTCATTTTGATAATTTTACATGGTAATGATCAAGTATCTACTCAATATGATGAGTTAGTTGATGATTGATCACTACCCTCATCATAAGAGCGATGCAGTGTATTGGGCCAATCACAAAAAAGAATAAAGGATAAAGAATAATGACAGTGGAATACAGTTGGTGATCAAATATGAAATATGAGACAAGCACCTAGAAGCTCCAAAAATTATTGACTCAGGTTCTACAAACAATCAACCCAAGGGTCATTGAAGACAAGCTTTTGTCTCAAAAAGTAGAGGTACAACTGAACCTGTATGAGCGCTTTCCAACACAACTCAAAGAATTACAAGACAAAAACAACCTTCTGAAAGGAGAACAACAACAGCCCATTTTCAAAGCTAAAACACCTTGAAGATTTTCTCACAACTATTGAGCACAAAAAGAACGAAAGCTACCTCAAAACCATTTATCGGGCACTAAAAAATCTCAGCTCAAAATAGATAGAAAACAAATACTAGAGTATTTTATGAAATTACTGCCCATTGATGCACAGTTTAAAGGTTTAGTTGAAGTAATCATTCAAGATATTACCAACAGAACATATAAGGTATTATTCCTTAAACAAAATACTACTCTCCTCAAAAGGAAAAACCCCTAATAGCAGAATTACCACCAGGTAGGCTATCAAAATTTGCTCCTCAAATAAAAAGCTGAATCTAAGATTTTCGGAGGGCGGTTTTGGGCGTCTCCATGTCAGCGGGGAAGGGTGTCAATCTTTTTCATCAAAAACCAGTCTTTTTTTGAGGCTCCAAATTGTGCAAATAGTGCTGTCTCAGCAAATAATTCAAGGGTTTCATTCTCCTCAAAAAGTATTGGGTAGTTGAGCGCACCTAGGAAGGGTATAGTTGTTGTTGGCACTTAAGCCAAGATGACTGACTATTTGCCTCAAAACTCGGAGATTATGATTTACATAAACATTACTAGTCTTATTGTTTGGCGTTTAGTACTCATTGACTACATCCCTACCCCTTTTCAAACAACCTCTAATATCAAATCTGTTAGCTTCAGAGTAATATAATTCCTATCCTCAGTAAAGAAAAAAGCTTCCTCATTCCTAGAATTTAAACTTATTATTCATCTATATGGAATTAGACAAATGCTACCGGATTTGATAGAATACAAACTTGATAGAAGAATATTATACTTGCTTTAAACTTCAATTTTTAAGTAATTAACACAAGCATAATAAATAGCTTTTTTGATAATTATTAGCAAGTGTTAATTTTATAAATTTTTACTTCTCTTCTCTACTCCCCCACTTCCCTATTCCCCTACTAAATAAACTGTAAAAAACATTTATTATTTTTCTATTATATCTACCTCCCATAAACCCAGTTTCCAATAACACTCCAAAGCAAGTAGATTTGATCTAAAGTATTATTTTACTTTAGAAACAACTCCAGAAAAAATATTTTTCACGGCAATTGTAATTCGTTCGATATCTTCTTTTAAAAGTGGTGGCCACATAACTCTTTTTCGTCTACCTGCTTCAAATAATTTCAGACTTTCTATTGCTAATAAATATAATCCGGCAACTAATTCTCGGTCTAGAAGGGGGTCGCCTTGTAATGTTTCAAAGGATATTTTTAGAGCTAACAAAATGTTAGTTACTTGACCAGGAATGGGGGGTTTGCCTTGTTCGAGACGCATGAGAAAAGCATCTGGGTTAATTTTAGTTTCTAGAGCAGTTCCCTGGTCAATGAGAAATTGGCGGGCGGTTTCATAATCCATATTATAAAGTATAGTTGTCTTTATAATATTAATTCTAGTCGTTTCTAGTTTACTGTGATAAAAATTTTCACAACCAATGGGCAGATTATTATATAAACCTATCCCACTAATAAAATGCAATTAATCCACATAAGTATAGTGGCGAGCGCTACAATTGCTTCAATACAAGCAGAAATAACCTCCCATCTTACAACTAGGCGACGATATTTACCTTGATACTAGGCAAAACAACCCTCTTCTTGAAAACGAGGTACAGAAATTTTGATCGCATTTCCTGGTTTCTTTTTGCCTTTCCCAAGTGATTAAAATAAGGACAACCTGTTATTTAGGAAGTGAGAAGGGTATGATTGTATATATCGAAATGGAGTATCAGGCATACTTTTACCTCTTTTTTCTGGTGAAATAGAAAAAATATCTTCAAATAACTTCCATTCTATGTCACTTAATTCTTCAAATTTACTAACATCTTCTTTCAATTAACTATACTGAGTAACGCTGATCATAGTATTATCATTTTACTATTAGTAGGATAGATTTATAAGTTGAAATCTAGTTACTTTTAATAGGGGAGTAGTTTATGATCGCTACCTTCATAACACTTGTGAAAGAATGAATGTGTTAGATAAATTCTAGGATATTTTTCCCGATGCTCAAGTATTGTATTTTTATTGTATTTTTGTGGTGATAGAGAGTTTATCCCTAAACAGTGGTTAACTTACTTAAGAATTGAACCTCAAATTCATTTTTGGCTGAGGTAAAAGGCAGATTATAATATTGGTGATGGGTAAAAAAGTTGAGCCGCATTAATTATCTTTGCTCATCTTCAAATTGTGGAATATTAAACTATTTCAAGAAAATGATGGGTTTGGGGCAGACAAGTTTATATTTCAGCTTTACAGTTAGATGATGGAGAATTACTAATTGTGATTAGTAATGATTCAGCTTCCACAGGGATCGGGAGATTGAAATACTGTTCGGGATGTTTAAAACTAGAGAATTCAATTTGAAATTAACTCATTTTAATCAAATTGAAAGACTGAGTAAATTATTCGCGTTAATTAGTTTGGCTCTATATTGGGCAATTTTAATTAAGGAATGGTTACATGAACAAATACCCTGAAAAATTAAAAAATACGTTCCTAGAGCAAAAAGTATTTTTCGTTATGGACTGAATCATTTACGGGGGATTGTTCTTGACATCAATTTCAAAAAAAAAATGAATTTATTAATTGTTTAATTTTTTTGTTCTTTACTTAAGTAAAAACATTACTAAACCTTACTTATTACTTAATAAATGAAGTATTTAGTAAGGTCTAAAGTCTTACATTATTTTTGATGATTGGTATTAAATATTACTACAAAAGCAGAGTATTATTGCTGAGAGCTGATAGTTAATAGCTCAATGTTTACTTATCAACAATATCCATCCTATAGTTACGTTCAACTAATTATAAATAGTAACCTAATTTTACCTATGGCAATTTCATCTCCTGAGTTTAATATTTCTGGTTTATTGATACGGTATCCAAACCTAGTTTTTCCTATATGTTTGATATAAATACCATTAGTAGAACCCATGTCTTTTATCTGCCATTGATTATTTTTAAAATAGATTTCTGCATGGGTTAAGGAAACAGTATTGTCTCCATAAAATCCATCTAAATCAATTTCTACTGGTCCTATTTCTGGGTTAAATTTACCAATAATGGCATTATTGCTATCGATAATAAATTCTGGTATAGGAGCACCTATTTGTTTGGGGATAAGTTTAACAATACTGCTATTGATGAGAGTAGAATTAATAGCATTTTTAGGTGTCATATTTACTTTTTTATCTGCTTCTATAATTGGATTTTGACTAGTAGTTTTATTGATATATGTCGGTGTTTTTAGGAAGTAGTTATTAATATTTTGATTAATATCTTTATCCTGGTTTACTGTGTTTTTGTCTGTTTGGATAGCTGTTTGTATTTCTCCCTCTTGAATACTTTTTTCTTGAGTTTTCAATAAAGTAGTTGATAGTCTAATTTCTGAACCACAAACTTCGCAAAATTTGTTTTTTTCTGAGTTTCTGTTGTAGAAACATAAATCACAAGTAATACTCATAATCTTCCTAAATAATTGATTTAGCTTTACTAAATAATTGTGATGTTGATTCTAAACTTATGCCATAAGAGTTGAATGTTTACATAATTTATAAACCAAGCTGGTGCTATAAGACCTAGAATAAGTCATGAATTCATGACATTAGAAAGCAAATTGATGTTGTGATAATTCATTTTTACTAAAATTAGCTAACCTGAATTATTCATGAACAAAAAAAACTAAAGGAAAAAAGTAAACATAAACAGATTGATTAAGGATCGATAATCAAAATTAATCAAAGAACAAGACTTAAAAATTTACAGTTATTTTCCTCAAACAACCTTCTAAAAATCTCTTTTAGACATAGTAATCCTATAACCAACTCATCTCAAGAATAAATTAATTGTCTTCCTGTTAATAATTTTTGTAATATCAGTTTTATTTCTGCTTAAAATGGATAATTTAATATTAGTTTTACCATAATTACATGAGTTATAACTTTGATACGGTTGGCAATTTTTATTAACGTTTCTTTCATTGAATAAATTTGAGCTTTTTCTAATCTAGCTTGTGATACTAATTCTCTGATTTATAATATTAAAATATAAGCTAATTAAGATAGAAATAAACGGAATTTATCACCAATAAATTGATAAAAAATTAACCTATATCTATGAAGTTTTTTTTATTATTTAATTGTATTATCTAAATTTGCTGCTATTTGAGCATAAAATTTATTATAAGTTTATTGAGTTTTTATATCCATATTTGTGAATAAAAATTGAGGCTTATAATTTTTTATAGCTAATCTAATTTTAGCAATATTTAATTTGACTAAATTTATCCCAACTTTTTTTTTAAGGTAATAAATATTATCAAATCAAGGAACTTTTTGATGATATTTATTATAATTTAATCGAGCTATATCTAATAAATAATATATTCTTATTTTGAAGACTTAATTACTACTAAATTTAAAAGAGTATTACACATTTTGAAGTTCAAAAAAATCAATTATTTCTGGTAAATAAAAGTATCTATATCCTCTTAAAATAATCGAAACATTTTTCCATGGTTTTTTTTAATCGCCAAAATAACTATCGTAAAATTCCTTTCGTTCCCTTGGCTTAATTATAATTTTCCCTTCCCCTAATTGTAATATTAAAAGAATACCAGTTTTTGCCTCATTAATTAAACAAGGAAAATAGATTTTTACCAATCATAACCATGAAATAAACTTGGTTTTTGATTACCATAAGTTACTCCATCAGTTGAAATTTAACTTTTGGTTAATGTTAAAAGTTTTGATTACTATAATTCAATAAAAACGATGTATACATTAATAAAATCTGGCTAATAAAATGCCAAAAGATATAAAATTTTAGATGTGCAAAACCTAAATTTTTATTAGGGTAAATATAATGGTTACTTTATCAAAAAAACTAAAAAAAAAATAATTCAGGAAAATAAAAAGGCTTAGAAAATAACTGTACCAAATAGTAAATATTAAACATCAAGAAAGTATCACTTAATAAATAAAATTAAATATTGATACAGCAATTAGGAATGATTTGTGAGAATAAAATGTAGTATTTATAGCTCGAAGCGATCGCTAAACCTGAATTTGAATGCCAAGGTAAAAGTTCTACTAATATTCATTGAAAAATCAAGCAGAAGATATAGCAATTATCAAATTGATGAGATTACAGTCTTATAAATACCTTAAGAAGAAGAAAAAAACCATAAAATCTTATTCAATAGATTGTACACAAAAATTATTTAACTCACATTCGGCTTTCCTACCTCTCAAAACAGATGCCCTTAATACTCTCCTCTTCCTACTTTCAAAAAATTTTGACTCATGCTGAAATATCTTACCCAAATGAATGCTGTGGTTTACTATTAGGTCAGAAAAACCAAGAGACAAAAACAGTTATTGAAGTCTGGCCTGCTGAAAATGCCTGGCAAACAGAAGCAGATGAATATTGGCCAGAACAAACAGAATTTACAGAAGAAAAAAGATATGCCATATCCCCAGAACTGATGCTAAAAACAATGAAGTCCGCAAGAGAACGCCACTTATCTATTATTGGCATCTATCATTCCCACCCAAACCATGTAGCTATCCCCTCAGAATTTGACCGTACCTATGCTTGGCCAGAATATTCCTATGTTATAATCTCAGTGGAAAAAGGCCAAGCTATTGACTTTCTCTGTTGGTCTCTTGATGATAATCACCAGTTTCAACCAGAAAAAATTATTAAAATAAAAGATAAGCAATAAGCTATATAGCAGGTTTAATGTAGATAATTTTAGGAGGTAGTTGCTAACTTTAATATTCCTAGCAATTTATCGCAATAGCTCAAAAAAATTTGATAAAATTTGAATGCTTTTTCAAAAAGTCATTTTAAATTATATAAAGGCTGAGACATTAAGACTATGAAACAGATAACTGAATTCCATAGGGTTAATGAATTTCAGCTATTATCTCCAGTTTAGTAGGAAAACAGTTCACAGAATTTATCTAAGAAATATCTAGGCAAAAATTGTCATGTTAAATCCTAATCTGGAACAAATCCAGTTAAATACAGAAGAATATCAACGTTATTCGAGGCACCTGATTCTACCGGAAGTAGGATTAGATGGTCAAAAACGTCTCAAGGCAGCTAGTGTTCTATGTATAGGCACGGGAGGTCTTGGTTCTCCACTATTGTTATATCTAGCAGCAGCAGGAATTGGAAATATTGGAATTGTAGATTTTGATATTGTCGATAGTTCCAATTTACAACGACAGGTTATTCATGGTACTTCCTGGGTGGGTAAGCCAAAAATTGAATCTGCTAAAAATCGGATTCATGAAATTAATCCTTACTGTCAGGTTGACCTTTATGAAACCAGGTTAAGTGCTGAAAATGCCCTTGACATTCTCAAGTCTTATGATGTGATTGTTGATGGTACTGATAATTTCCCGACTCGTTATTTGGTTAATGATGCCTGTGTTCTTTTGAATAAACCTAATGTCTACGGCTCAATTTTCCGCTTTGAGGGTCAGGCAACTGTGTTTAATTATGAAGGTGGACCGAACTACCGTGACCTTTACCCTGAACCTCCACCCCCAGGAATGGTACCTTCTTGTGCAGAAGGTGGGGTGTTGGGTATTTTACCAGGAATAATTGGGGTGATCCAAGCAACGGAAACTATCAAAGTTGTTTTGGGTAAAGGTAAGACTTTGAGTGGTAGATTGTTACTTTATAATTCCCTAGATATGACTTTCCGAGAATTGAAATTGCGTCCTAATCCGATACGACCAATTATTGAAGAGTTGATTGATTATGAGCAGTTTTGTGGTATTCCTCAAGCTAAAGCACAGGAGGCAGAAACTAAAATGGCTATTCCAGAAATGACAGTTCAAGATTTGAAGCAATTATTTGATAGTGGGAAGAAGGATGATTTTGTTTTAGTTGATGTACGGAACCCCAATGAATATGATATTGCCAAAATTCCTGGGTCTGTTTTAGTACCATTGCCAGATATTGAGCAGGGCCCTGGTGTGACAAAGGTGAAGGAGTTAATGAATAATCGCTCTTTAATTGCTCATTGTAAGATGGGGGGGAGATCGGCTAAAGCTTTAGGTATTCTTAAAGAACATGGTATTGAGGGTACTAATCTCAAGGGTGGAATTACTGCTTGGAGTAAGGAAATAGATTCTTCTGTACCTCAATATTAATTCAGAAGTAAGAGGGAGGAAGTTAGAAGGAAGAAAAAAGCTAAAATTTCTATGAATTAAAATCATCAAATTAGTTAGAAAAAACCTTCTCCCTTCTAACCTTTATCTGCTAGTCAAATTTGAATATTAATAGTTCACAAGTTACTGCTATATTATCTTTTTGTACAGGTTTTTACTCTCGAAGTTAATTTTATAAAAAATGTTGCTTAACATGACGAATAATTTTCTTCTCCAGCAAATTGTTTAACTATTCAATTTGCAAATTATTTATTAACTCAGATAAATCGGCAAAAGATAAAGGATTACTATCTTTTTTACTGTACTTTTTTTTGCGTCTATTTTTGAGAATAGTTCCACAAATAAATTTTTCTCTTTTAGTTGTCTTTATAATATCCTAAGAATGAATAGTTGTATGGCTACATAAAAATTAAGCTATAATTTTAGGGTCTATTTTATCAAAAAATATACTAATGAATCAAATGTTAGAGTATATAAATTACTACCCAAAAGAAACTAAAATAGTTATCGGTATTGGTACTCAGTAATTGAAAAAAATTAATAAAAATGCTCAAATTATATCCGAAAAAAAAATAAAAAAGGGGGAATAGGTCAAATAAAAAAATGATTCATAAAACCAGAATTTGGCATAAAAAAAGATTAAAATTAGAATAATAAGTTATTCTAACTTTATACTATTTATGTCTACAAAGACTTTTTAAATGTTAGGAATTCACTTTAATTTTTAACAGGACAAGAATTAATTTTAGATAGGACAGAAAAAATTATAAATAGCCTAAATGATGATAATAAGCAAAAAAAATATTTTTCTGGAAAAAAGAAAAATTATACGTTTATAGCGGTTTTCATAACAAAAGACTACAGTAATAACAGTGAGTAAACCAGTTGCTTAACATTTTAGGAGTGACTAAATACATCAAAGTAGCGATCGCCTGTTCTAATTGTTCACCAGTTGTGGCCAATTTTTTTTAATGGGCTTTAAGATTTGACCACTATTGTTCAATAAGGTTAAATTGAGGAGAGTAAGGAAATAGATAAATGAATCTCGCCTCCACTGCTTCAATAGCTTCAGAAATTCCCTTAACCTTATGAGCTAGCAAATAGCTGGCAAATTATCTCCAACCACAACTTTTCGGGGGCCATAATTCAGGGGCCAGTAGTTCTTCCATAAAAGTTTTAAATACCTTGTCACTGGTTCGGTGCATTGATGGTCATAGTGTTGAGGATTTGTTTGAACATGATTGCTCCGATGAGGGTAATCATTTGACCATGAGGATAGGGTGCTAGACTATATACTCTATCTCCAGATGTTGTTCTACCTAACCATAATCAGGTATCATGCCTATATTTAATCGGGTTTTATCAATAAAGACAAGTTTGTGACCTTTACTAGAGCGAACGCTAGGCAATACTCAACTCAACTATTAACTCCTGTACAGCTTCAGTTTTAGCCTGAGTACTGTACTTAGTTTTTTTGGCGAGGAGGGTTTGTGTCCTTGTAAGAAACGAAATATTATAGGAATGCTCACTTTAATACCTGTATCTGTTGTGAATTTTTGACACAGTTGTTCTAGGATAAAATCCTTGGTTTAGCTTTAAGTATTCTAGAATTTTGTGTTTATATGGTTGAGGTTTTCCTGTTTGAGGACGGCCAATATGTATTGTTTCTAGAGTATTTTCCTTTCGATAAGGTGAAATGAGTTGTAGATTGTTATGAAAATAATTTTTATAATATTTATAGCAACTGTTAAGCTTCCCGAAAATTATTTTTTGGGAGTGACTAAGGGAATGTCTATATACTAATACGTTTTATATCAAACTGCGGTTGATAAAACTAAAGTTTATGAGGTATGAAATCATCAGAGTAGCTCTAATAGTTAAATAACTACCAAAAAAAACCTTACATTCAAAGTTGATGTTGTACAAATATTAATCATAAAACTATTGGAATATAAATGCCCATATCACTAACTGAAGCCAAAAATCTATTGTCTGACCTACTCAGTGATTATAGCTCTCAAGTAGATTACTTGGCTATTCGCTTAGAAAAGTCGGAAGAAACAGATATTCTTTTGCGAGGCCACAAAATAGAAACTCTGAGTGAAGGTATTTCTATTGGCGGTCAAGTACGAGCCTGCTATAAAGGAGCTTGGGGTTTTGCCAGTTTTAATCAAATATATACTTTGAAAGATAGAATAGAAGAGGCGATCGCTGCGGCTAAACTAATTGGGAAAGAAGAAACTATTCTAGCTCCTATACCAATTATTCAAGAAACTCATGTGGTTTCTCTCACAGGAAAAAACCCTCGTTACATAAGTTTAGCTAGTAAAAAAGAACTATGCGAACATTATGGCCAGGTGCTGCGGAGTGTAGATCCTCGAATTACTAATGTGTCTGTGCGTTATGGGGATAGTACCCAAAAAACTATTCTAGCTACTTCGGAAGGAACGATATTAGAACAATCTTGGACAGATATGGAAATGCGCTTTGCTGCTACTGCTAGAAATGGGGATACTGTACAAACGGGTAGAGAAACTACTGGTTCTCGCAAGGCTTATGAAGATTTAACTAATTTGGATGCACAAGTTCGTAGTGCTGCTCAGAGAGCTGTTAATTCTCTAGCTTTACCCATAGTTCAAGGTAATGCTTATACTGTAGTTATTGACCCTATTCTGACAGGTTTATTTGTTCACGAAGCTTTTGGTCATCTCTCGGAAGCGGATATGGCATACGAAAATCCTGATCTACTGGAAGTGATGACAATTGGTCGAGTATTTGGTCCGGAAAATTTACAAATATTTGATGGTGCGAAGGTAGAGCCTTTATTAGGTGGGGCTGGGGAAGAAGTTCATCGGGGTAGTTATGTTTATGATGATGAAGGTACTTTAGCAACTACCACTCAGTTGATTCAGGATGGGGTTTTAGTAGGGCGCTTACATTCACGGGAGACTGCTGGAAAGCTGGGGGAGGCACCTACGGGTAATGCACGTTGTCTTGACTACCGTTATCCACCTATTGTGAGGATGACTAACACTTGGATAGCACAAGGAAATACTCCTGTTTCAGATTTATTTGCTGATATTAAGGAGGGAGTTTATGCTTGTAACTGGTTTGGTGGCATGACTAATGGGGAAATATTTACTTTTAGTGCTGGAGAAGCTTGGATGATTAGAAATGGTGAGTTAGCTGAACCGGTTAGGGATGTGACTCTTTCTGGAAATGTGTTTAATACTTTGGCAGATATTGAAGCGATCGGTGATGATTTTCATTGGGATGAGTCTGGCGGTTGCGGTAAAGGTGAGCAAAATGGTTTACCTGTTGGTTGTGGAGGTCCGAGTTTGCGTATTGGGAATGTTGTTGTTGGTGGAGATACTTCTGAGGTCAGAAAGCGGGAAATTAGAAGTCAGAAGTGAAGTTCTCAATACTGATAAGTAGGGTTGACACCAATTTTTAAGGTTGTGGTCAACTTAGAAAACTATTTGTATCAGTAAGTTCAGTTTTCAGAAATTTTAAGTCTGTGAACAAATAAAGGTTACAGACTTCGGTCAGTGATTTTCAATGAAGCAGGAGGCTAGCTCCGAAGCTTGTACAATTTTTATGGGTGAGCTTGGGGAAGTTAGTCACAAAAATATAGCAGCAGAGACTAAAAGCATCAGAATAATGACTCAAATGTATCATTCGCGCCAAAGGCAACTTAAATCTTTAGTTGAAAAATTATCTATTTCTCAACAAGCTTTGATTAAATGGAATTTATTAGATTTGGCATTAACTCACTCTACAGTTTCATCAACACATAATAATGAAAAGCTAGAGTTTTTTGGGGATGCAGTGGTACGGCTTGTGGCGGCACAACTACTGTTGGAAAATTATCCTAATTGTTCAGTAGGAGAATTTACTGCCATTCGTTCTATTTTAGTAAGCGATCGCTCTTTGGCACAAATTGCCGATAAGTATGGGTGGAGTCGTTATTTATTGGTATCCAAAAGTGCAGCAGGGGATAAAGTTGGAAGAGAGCGTCGACTTGCAGATTCTTTTGAGGCTGTTTTGGGTGCTCTTTATTTGAGTACTAATAATTTAGAGTTGATCCGCCCTTGGTTAGATTCTCATTTTGAAAGGTTAATAGCAGAAATTCGCAAGGATCCCGCTTGCCACAGTTATAAGGCTGCTCTCCAAGAGCTGACTCAAGGTTATTACAAAACGTTACCAAATTATCAAGCTCACGAAGTAAATAAGATTTATGGCGATCGCGAACGTTTCTTTGCCGAAGTTTGGTTTAAAGGCCAGAAACTTGGTGTAGGTAAAGGACCATCTATTAAGGCCGCAGAGGAAGCGGCTGCTAAATCTGCTTTAGATTTTTTGCAGCAGTCGGGAATACAAAATATTATCAAAGAGGAAAAGGATAAAAAGGAATGAAAAGGATGAGATAAGAATATTTTATTAAGAGTTGACTACATTTTCTTAAGCTCTTGAACTGCGCTACAAAGGCTGAATAATTAATATTTGGAAAACTTTTATTGGCGTCTTTTAAAATTCTTAATAAACTAGTCATGTTAGATGTTATAGTTATTTTATCTGCTCAACAGCTTGACTAATTTATTTTGAGTTTTGATTATTATTGACTGAGAAAATGCTGAAAATACTTCCACTAAAGATTAAAATTAATAAAAATTGATTAATTTATAGGTTTTATGATCTTAATTCTTGGGTAAATATACTATAATTTAATTTCAAAATTTAGGATATGTAAATAGTAGTAGTTAGAGTTAAATAAGTTTTTGATCAAAGTACAAATAATGAATAATGATATAAAAAATATTGTTTTAAATCAAAATACAGTTATGCATCCCTATGTAAGTTTATGTAGAATTGTGTATAATTGTTGTGTCAATTTCAATTTTGTAGAAATATAATTATAGACAAAGTTATCAAGAAGGAAAATTTGATTATGCTAGAGGAAAGTTATAAAAATAATGAGGCTATTTTTCTGAACAAAATAGCTGATAAATTGATGGTTAAAGATAAAACCAGGCTGGTGTTTACGGAGCGGTTTAAAATAGATAATGATGATTTGAATAATCAAAAACTGGCTGATGTTTTATCAAGTAATTTATTACAGAATGCTAGCAAAAAAGCAACATCAGATATTATTTTGCGGGACTCTTTGAAAACAATATTTAAAAAACTGGAGACTGAAGGTTGTGATTTTGAGGGAGCAAAAAGAGACAAGGTTAAAATTGCTAAACGGTGGTTGCGTGAAATAATTTATCCCTGGCATGCATTAAAAGATATGGCGACTTTTACTGATAAAATGGGTCTTGTTATCCAAGGAATTACACAGTTGGATACGTCTAAAACTGTTTCTCGTTATCCCAGTGTTATACCTCTCAATAGTGAGGTTAAGTTTGAGGTACAGTTGGAACGTTCGGGATATTTAACTCTCTTAAAAAAAGGTGCTTCTGGCGTATTTTATTGTTTGTCTCCTTCGTGTTTGGCAAGTTCACCTATTTTTGATGGGGGCGTAGCATCGTTACCAATGGAGGGGGCACCAGTTAATCATTTTAAGTTGAATGGTAAAATAGGGGTTGAGGAGATCATAGCAGGGATCAGTCACGAACGTCCAAACTTAGATTGGTTGCCGGCGGCGGACCAACTACCTTTGCTTTTAAAGGGAGAGCACTTACAGGAGTTTTTGATGTATTTTAAGGCTGAGTTAGGCTCTACTTTATGGTACATGCATTATCAGGTGGTTTAGCGCTATACATAAGCTCAAAGTCAACCCCCCCTTGGAGGGCAAGGGGGGAATTCACGGGGTTGAAGCTCGGTTTCAGGGAAGGGTAAGGTACGAGCAGAGGTTGAGGTTTTAGGTGTTAGTTTTTTAGGTTTGAGTCCAGTGGGATGGGTTTGACTAAGCTGTAAGTAGGAAATAGGTTTGATGAGAATTATTTGGAAGTTTTATCAAGGTAAATTTTGTAGATAATAATAATAGAATATCAATCTTTTGAAAGTGAAAATAAGTCAATTTTAAGCGATATACAGCTAGTTAGAGATAGGTAGAGATAGGTAGAGTTATGTAGAGTCATGTAGTTTTTTTGTAGATTTTTTGATTTTATTGAAGTATCATTATAAATGAACCTATAAGAAAGGAATGGTTGATGATGCCAGAAGAAAGTTACAAAAATAATGAGGTTGCTTTTCTGGGAGAAGTAGCTGATAAGTTGAGTCTTAAAGATAACACTAGGCTTGTATTTATTGAACGGTTTAAAATAAATAATGATGATTTGAATAATGCAGCTTTGGCTGATGTTTTATTAACAAATTTACGACATAATAATACTATGCGGGATGCTTTGAGGAGAATATTTAAAAAACTGGAGGTTGAAGGTTGTCATTTTAATGACGCGACAAGAGATAAAGTTAATATTGCTAGACAGTGGCTCCGTGAAGTTCTTTATCCCTGGTATCAATTAAAAAATATGGCTACTTCAACTAATAAAATGGGTCCTGTTCTTCAAGGGATGAGCACAATGGATATGTATACGGTTGATCCTCATTATCCTAAGACTGTGCCTCTAGATAGTGAAATTAAGTTTGAGGTACGGTTGGAACGTCGGGGATATTTAACTCTGTTAGAAAGGGGTACTTCTGGTGAGTTTTATTGTTTGTCTCCTTCATTTTTGGGAGCTTTGCCTATTTTTGATGCGGGTGTGGTGTCTTTACCTATGGAGGGGGCGCCAGTTGATTATTTTAGGTTGGATGGTAAACCAGGGGTTGAGGAGATCATAGCGGGGATCAGTCAGGAACGTCCAAGGTTAAGTTGGTTACCACAAGGAGACCAACCACCTTTGTTGTTAGAGGGAAAGCATTTGCAGGAATTTTTGACTTATTTTCAGGCTGAGTCAGACTCTACTTTGTGGTATATGTTTTATGATGTGGTTTAGGTGTAGTTGGTGTTGGGTTTTAGGTGGTAGGTGGCTGGTGGCTGGTGCCTGGTGGTACGGTTTCATAACTAAGTTTCTATAACTAAAGCTTTGTAGGGAGGTTGCATCACAAAAATGCGTTTCATGTCGCGTAGTGAAACATCCCTACTCTGGTCTAGCGACATGAAAGTTGCTTAAGTAGCTGAAAAATAAGGAATAGGTGTTAGGTTTTAGGTGGCTGGTGCCTGGTGATAGGGTTTCACAACTAATTTTCTATAACTAAAACAGGGGTGTTGACTTTTGAGTTTGAGCAGTACTATTCATTGCTATCTTTTAAGCTTATTAGTAAACTGGCTATGGTGGATGTCATAGTTACTCCACTTTCAAGGGCTTGACTAATTTCTTTGCTGTTTTGGTTATTGCTCAATGATAATATGCTGAAAATACTTCCGGCAAAGATTGAAATTAATAAGATTTTAATTGGTTTAGACATTTTATTCCGTGATTTATTGGGAAAGTATACTTTTATTTTAAATTGCATTTTCAAGGGATGTAAATAGTAGGCTTTAGAGTTAACTAGAGTTAGATATAATTTTTTGTAGGCAGATTTTGTGGATAAAATAATAATAGTAAATAAGTCTATTTAAAATCAAAATAGATTTGTTTAGAATCATATATAGGTAAGTAGAACTAGGTAGAGCTAGGTAGAATTATGTAGAACAATATGGATTTTTTGTTGCAATTTTGAACTTATTGAAATATCATAAGAATGGAAGTAAGATACTCCCAGTAGTCCCTAAGATTTCTTGGTTTTCCTGAATGGATAGAGGTCTATATTAGGGTGCAAAAGAACAACTACAACCACGGGAGTGTTTGATCGGATATGATAGGGTTATTCAAATAAGGAGAAACTAATATGACTGAAGAACAATTTCAAGAACAACTTAAAGCTCGCCTAGATTTAATAGACCAACTATTAACTTGCTCTAGTGGGGAAGAGCAAGCAATTTTGCACGCCAATTCTCAATTATTAGATGCAGCCTTTGTCAAAACGATGGAGTTAGTGGCGGCTAAAATGGTAGAAGATGGGGAGAAAAATGCAAAATGGTTGCAAGGCTTGGCTAACGAATTGGCAGAAATGATGGAGGCAAAAGAAAAGCTAGATGTTCAAGTAATGGAACTCTACAATGCCGGTAAATATGATGAAGCAATACCTATTGCCGAACAAGGGGTGACGTTAGCGCGACAACTCTGGGGAGAAAGTCATGCCGAAGTTGCAACCAACCTCAACAACCTAACTTTATTATATGAATCTCAAGGGAGACACTCGGAAGCGGAACCATTGTACAAACAAGCCATAGAAATCCACAAAGTCGCCCT
>JAGGDU010000126.1 GCA_018457135.1 Trichodesmium erythraeum GBRTRLIN201
AAGTATCTGCTTATGATATTGTTTATCAACTCCAAGAACAATTAGGAGATATTTTTATTAAGCAAGGAAATTATTCAGAGGCACTCTTAGCTGACAAATCTGCTTTTAATACTCTCCAAGTTTTACGACAGGATTTAGTAGCATTAAATAGAAATATTCAGTTTAACTTTCGTGATAGTATTGAACCTTTGTATAGAAAATTACTAGACTTATTACTTCAACCTGAACTCGGCTCAAATCAACCCAATGTGGAAAATATTAAAGTTGCTGTTGAAGTAATTGAATCTCTACAATTGGCAGAATTGGATAATTTTTTCCAAGATGCTTGTGTGAATGCTCAGGATATTAATATTGATGAAATTGATGAGAATGTAGCTGTTATTTATCCAATCTTATTCAAGGATAGATTAAGTGTAATTCTTAAATTGCCTGGTACTGATAGTTTTCGTTATGCTACCGTGAGTGAGAATGACTTTCAAGCTAAATTTGAGAAAAACCTATTGGGACTCAGAGTTAATATTACGAGTCTAAAGCGAAAACCAAGACTAATAGGTGAAGTCAAATTCCAGTCAAATCAACTTTACAATTGGTTAATTAAACCTTTTGAGGGATATTTGGAAATAGATCTAAAAGATGATGCGAGTCAAATAAAAACCCTAGTTTTTGTCTTGGAAGGAAATCTCAGAAATATTCCTATGTCCGTTTTATATGATAGTAAACGGGAAAGATATTTAGTGGAACGATACGCGATCGCTGTGGCTCCCAGTTTGGAATTGCTCCCTCCCAAACCCTTATTAAAACAGCAAATACGAGTATTAACTACTGGAACAGATAAAGAAGCACCAAGTTATAGACAGAGAGGCTATGATGATTTACCTAATGTTAAACAGGAACTAGAGAGTATCAATAAAACGGCGCCACAGTCTGAGGCATTAGTAGATGAAAAATTCACAGAAATTAATATATCTGACAAAATTAATTCTGAGTCCTTTAACATCGTCCATATTGCAACTCACGGACAATTTAGCTCTAATTCTGATCAAACCTTCATTTTAGCATGGGATAAACCTATTAACGTTAAAGATTTCGATCAACTGCTCCAGAGTGAGAATTTGCAGCGATCACAGCGAGCTATAGAATTATTAATTTTAAGTGCTTGCCAAACAGCATTTGGAGATCAACGAGCAGCATTGGGTTTAGCTGGAGTTGCAGTTCGGGCGGGCGCTCGTAGTGTTTTAGGGAGTTTATGGAGGGTAGATGATGCCTCTACAGCAGAATTAATGAAACAATTTTATCAACAATTATTTCAGTCTAATACTTTACAACTGAAAAAAGCAGAAGCACTACGTCAAGTTCAAATTAAATTTATCAAAGGAGAGATTGAAACAAATTCAGAGGAATACAAGAAACCTTATTATTGGTCACCATTTATTATGGTCGGGAATTGGTTATAGCAATACAGGGAAAAGGGGAGACCCCTGTTCCATAATGTTCTAGAAAAAAACTTTTCTACTAAAAATATAATAGCCTAACAAAATTCCATGGCGACATTCCCTAGCCTCAGCATAATTAATAATTTATTCTCTTGTAGGTTGGGTTGCACTGACCGTTACAAACCCTTAAGCGAACACAAATATCTATCTATTAGACATCTAGACATCTGCCTCAACTAAGTTTTTACCCACAACAAAATCAGTTATTAGTTCAGGACTTATAGTCATTTTACAGCAGTTTTCATCTTGGTAGACCACAGTAGGGACGCCCTTATGCAATGTCCCTACAAAATTTTGGTTATGATGATGTAGTTCATCAATTTGAAAACTGCTATAATTTAGATTCAGGACTTACGTAAAGGCACTACTTGTAGTGTAAATATCTAAATTTATTGTCAAAAATGCACTATATATGCCGGCACTGCGTAAGTCCTGGAAATATTAAATTTATTTGCGAAAAATGTTTGATTATTAGATAATAATGACAGGATTATTTTAGTTAAAAAATATGAATTTTTATTTTGTTGTAACTCGTCAATATTTACTTAAATCTCACACAAATTTTACAATAACGCTACGCCGCAAATCATCTACAATAAATCGCTATTTAAGAACAGAATCTTTAAATTCAGAAGATTTATGGCGAAATCTTACTCTTAGTGTTTTTCTCCTCTTTGGATTTTTTTCCCCCTCTGCCCTCGCTTTTTTTATTCATTTTCTCCTCTTTGGATTTTTTTCCCCCTCCGCCCTCGCTCAACTCCAACCAGATAATACATTGGGAGAAGAAAATTCAGTCGTCACACCGAATATCAATATTAAAGGGATAGAAAGCGATCGCATAGATGGCG
>JAGGDU010000127.1 GCA_018457135.1 Trichodesmium erythraeum GBRTRLIN201
CATAAAGAGAGTTTAGGGTTTGTTTGGGCTTGAAATTTGCTAAAGTCCCGTTAAGGAGTTCAAAAATCAAGGTAAATTAATTTAAGGTAAATTAATTTAAGATGGCACCTGCGCTCCCAACTATCCGAAAGACTTAAACCTATTAAATCATGGCATAATTGAAACCTAAATCATCTAAGATATTCTCTTAAAATGCTGTGAAAATCAGTTTCACAAAAAAATCATTACTCACCGTCAAACAGCAAAAAAAAGAATATTTAAAGGTAGGTAAAAAAAGACGAATAACTACTAAAGCTATCAGGAAAGCCATCAAAAAATAACTGAAATATGTAAGTAAAAACTTAAGCACCCAAAAGGCTGTTAATTGAGAATGGTGTCCGTCATGAAAGTTTGAGTATTAGAAAATATAAAACATTGTTGGATTTCTGTGAAATTTAGCGTCAACAATAATTGATGTGGGATAGCAAAGAACAACGAATAGATGGTATAATAATATGTTGAAATCAACCTGATATGCGTCTAATAGTAAGAGTAAAAGGGGGAAAAGTACAGAATTTGGAGCCAAAATATCTGCAAGTTATATGGATAGATATATATTTTTACATAGAATAAGTTAGGAAAACTATAACGAATCTTGAGATTTAAAGGCTTAAGTTGAAAAGTGGAAAAACTATATAGGTTATTACCCAGAGTCAGTTCATGCAGACCAAATTTAGCTAACATGAGAAAACCGAAAATCATGTAAAAATAAAGGTATTAGAATCAGTGTTTCATTACGGAATATCACCCAAAAATTTTGATAAAGAACAGAAAAACAAGCTCAGGAGTGATGAAATATTAGGTCACCATATTGAAGGTAAATTTGCCCAGCAGCAAAAGAGGAGTCATAAGAAAGTAATAGCTAAACTTTCTAAAACTTCTACAACTGCAATCGCAATTACTTTTTTTACTTTCTTAGTAATCAACCTTTCTACTCTCTTAAAAGAGGCTTTTTCTCTTTTTTGATATTTTTTGTCTGGGTCTTTTTAATAATTTCAACTTATAGTTGAATAAATGATGATAATTTTTGATAATCATCAATTTTTTTTGAATAATAAATCAACTATTTTCATACTTTTTCAGAAAACCCTAATTTAGAACAACATATGTATTCAAAAAAAACAAATGAAAACTGAGTCTAGAGCCGCAAGGCTTTAGACTCTATTTCTTGGTAACTATTTACTTACAAGTCAATTATCATATAATTCTTAACTATCAGGTCTTAGTATAAAAATAGAAGTACTAAATATCCCTATATCAAGAATCTAATAATTTTAAACTCCCCGGGCAGGATTCGAACCTGCGACCAATCGGTTAACAGCCGACCGCTCTACCGCTGAGCTACCGAGGAACGAATGTTTAATCACTTATTCCTAAGTACCGATGATTTATTATAATCTTAATTCAAGAGATTTGACAACTCCTTTTCTATATTTTTTTATTATATTTAACATTAAAGAAATTTATAAATTGGAATTGAGTTCTATAAAACTATGTTGTACGATAACAATCATTTTTCCATTCTCAATTCAGCTAAACGCTTTTGAGATTCTGGATCTAAGTAACTAGCCAGAAAACGACCTGATGCCCTTTTATTTCGTTGACATCTACTCCGAACACAATTCGCTGCACTTTCAACATCATGGGCCAGCTGTTGGGAAGACATCCATTCGGCACCATAACCAATCACAGTAAGCCTTTGCACTCTATCTGAAGTAGCTACAATTAACCTACTTCTAGACAAATGGACTTCAGTACGAAGACTAGCACAAGCTTTCTCTATATATGTGTCTGCTGTTTGACCAAATTCTGTATAATGAACCGATAACTTATCAGTAATAATTTCTTTTGTAGTAGGAGTATATTGATATTGAGAATCAAATACTATCTGAGTATTTAAGTCCTGACTAGCACTGTAATTTACCAAAGCCTCAATCAAATCTCTTCTGGCTGTTTCTAAGCCATGAAAATTGCAAATTTCTCGGAGACGAGACCATAAACCAATGACATTATAGCCATCTACAAGCAGAATAGTTTGTCTTAAAGGGCGTGACATAACTCAAGATAATAATTGTTCCAAAAATATTAATAAATACTAACTATTATAACACCTATCCAAATTTTATAGTAATGTATTATTTATTACTTACCCAAAATTATCCACGCTACTATGTTCAATATTCTGAATTTTTAACGAAAAGGCTTAGTGATTTAAGTTAAGTTGAATAGTTACCGCTTAAAATGAATCTTTAATTAAACGTTGCTTTAAAAATTCAGGGTTGCCTTGTGCTACTACCTGACCTTTATCTAGTAAAAATCCTCCATCACAATAATCTAACTCATTTAAGCGATGAGTAACCCACAGAGCAGTAATACCTCGGTTTTTCACCAAACTTTGCACTTGAGTCAACAAATCTAATTGACTATCTGGATCTAGTAAAGCTGTCGGCTCATCTAAAAGTAAGATGTCACAGTTTCGAGCAATAGCACCAGCAATAGCAATTCTTTGTTTTTGTCCCCCACTCAAAGCATATATAGGTCGACGTTCTAGTTCTAATAAATTTACAGTACTTAAGGCATCTTTAACCCGATTACGAACTTGAAGTTTAGATAGTTTCTCTGCAACTAGACCAAAAGCTACATCTGCTCCTACTGTAGGCATGACAAGTTGATGATCAGGATTTTGGAAAACAAAACCTATCTTTCCTTCAAAATTAATTGTTCCTGACTGAGGAGACAAAAGTTTAGTCAATAATCTTAATAAAGTTGATTTACCACTACCATTAGTACCCAAGAGCATCCAAAACTGTCCCTTGGGTACTTTTAGAGAACAAGAGCGTAATACTTGAGAGCCATTAGGCCAATTAAAACAAATATTCTCTACTAAAATTGCTGAACGAGTGGCAATATTGGTTTTATCCTTTGGGTTCATTGAGCTACAGTTACAAAACCAGGTGGCCTTCCAGTCGCAGCAGCACCAGATTTTTGGGAAATTTGAACACCAGAAACTTCACTCATTACTACAGCAATCTTTTTCTCCGGTATTTTCTCACAAGTTAATTCTAAAATTTGAGGATTTCCAGAGCGAATAGACTCAACGATTTGTTCATAAGTAGATTCAGCATCCTCAGCGGACTTACGTTGAATTGAAAATGGTACAGGAGTGTACTTCACAATGATATCAATAGTGAACATTTTTTAATTAGTGAGTGTAAGATATTAGATTACTTATGTCGCCTTGGTTCTCGGCAGTAATAGAACATATATATGGGTAATAACCAGACTTTTTTGTTGCTTATCCAGAATTATACCACTCATAGTTGCAGTTGGCTGCGGAACCAGAACCTTTAACTACTTTGTTTCTTCTATTAGTTAGATTGTAACATTGGGTCGCAAACTATAAACCTTAAATTTTTGTATGCAAATTTCACCTAAAATTGCCAGAAGCCCAGTCCTATAGTATTTCCTAGTAGTACCTACCCCTATTTCTACGCTTACACCGAGTAGATCGGGGTTAGTGATTGTATATTATAACTGTGACATATAATCATAACTATAACATAGAACAAATATTAAGAGTTTATCCAATTCACATTATTGCATGCCTACTTATTTATTATAGTAAATGTAGTCAAAAGATTAGCTATACCTTACTAGTAATTGAGACAAAAATCAAAGGTAATTAACATCACTACAACGTTTTAGCCCAAATAATTTTCACAAGTAAATTCATCATAAATAGTTATTTTATCCTTTACATAAACAATAAAAACCTCAAGACAAATGACTTATAAAAGCTTTTTTAAAACAGCAAAATATAATAAATTTTATTAGACTAAAAAAACTAAAATTTCTAGCTATACTTTACTTTTATCCTAAAATATAAGGTAGGAAAATTACCTAAATAGAAAAATTCATCAAACCTAGATTTTATTAAATCAATATTGGTATGATCTCTAATGTAAGCAGATGTCAAAAATTATATTGCACCCAGTAAAATTTCTATCAAAAATTTTCTCCGTTTTAAATACTCATAAATCATGTTCTTTTAATTACAGAGTAAAGTTAGCTTTGACAATGCTTATTGGCATACTCCTAAAATCAAAAAATATTCCCTTTCTTAGTTATAGAATATTGACCTTAAAACCGATCTAATTTTTCAATATTATTTTAAAACTTATTTTGAAATGGTAATAGTGATTCAATCTTTTAAACATTACTTAAAGTAGTAATCTCTAAATCTAGACTAATTGATTTATTATTTTCTGGTAAAGCTTCTAGATTAATATCTAGAACAAAACTTACAAAGTAACGATCAGCAAATTATTTAATTATTCCAAGGGATATAGATTTATTTGGATTAAGCTTGTAATTATTACCTACAAAAGGAGCAGTTTTTTTGTTTTTATAGATTTAGATTGAGGAACTTTAACCTTTATTCTTTGACGTTTACCTTAACAACTATTAAATAAACTTTTTAATACTATTAATAGTATATATAGATTAGCTTAGTCCTGAAATAGATTTTTCTTCTGGAAATTGATCAGCAGATCTTCTTGCTCTGAATACTTAAAACTAGGAAATTGTATGAAAACTATGGGCTAAAAAGCCTATTAACATCCTCTGTTGCTGAGGTTGTGCAGAAGGTTCTTGCGAGCCGAAGCCCAAGAATCTTAATTTATCTTCACTAGCGCAAAACT
This sequence comes from Trichodesmium erythraeum GBRTRLIN201, assembly GCA_018457135.1. Classification (GTDB taxonomy): domain Bacteria; phylum Cyanobacteriota; class Cyanobacteriia; order Cyanobacteriales; family Microcoleaceae; genus Trichodesmium; species Trichodesmium erythraeum. Next base: position 4,740 of record JAGGDU010000127.1, read on the forward strand.
TGACCCTACTCTTACCCCTGTCGGATGCGTTCATTTTTCTCTTGGAGTGCCTATTGACCACTAAATAATTAACATTATTAAATTAAATACCTATTTAAAAGAAACTAAAATATCCACTTATGGGCAAGGTTTTAGGCCAAATTTTTGGCTGAAGGAGAAGTTATGTTGCCAATTAAGATTGCTTAAGGGAAAAATCCAAAATCTAAAACACTAGATCGGAAAAAACTTATTTTTCTGGTTGCCCTGAGCAAAAATTACCTCTATAATGAGAATCACGGTAAAAAAATTAAACAATGTTTACAAAAGTTCTTATATTCTGCTCAAGTAGAACACAATTATTAATACATTAATGATGGTGGAGGACAAACATTAGCCGTAGTTATCATAATTATTTGATTTGGAGAACTATTTAATGACTGTAGCAGTCGGACGCCCACAATCTCAAAGAGGAGCATTTGATGTCCTCGATGACTGGCTAAAACGCGATCGCTTTGTATTCGTTGGTTGGTCTGGTATACTTCTCTTCCCATGTGCTTTCTTGTCCATTGGAGGATGGTTAACTGGGACTACCTTCGTCACTTCCTGGTATACCCACGGGTTAGCCAGTTCTTACCTAGAAGGATGTAATTTTCTAACAGTTGCAATTAGCAGCCCAGCTTATAGCATGGGACATTCCCTACTCTTCCTTTGGGGCCCAGAGGCTCAGTGGGACTTTGCCCGTTGGTGTCAAATCGGTGGTCTCTGGTCATTCACTGCCCTACACGGTGCATTTGCTCTAATTGGATTCTGCCTACGTCAGATTGAAATTGCTCGTTTGGTTGGAATACGTCCTTACAATGCTATTGCCTTCACAGGACCAATTGCAGTATTTGTAAGTGTATTTTTAATGTACCCATTGGGTCAATCAAGCTGGTTCTTTGCACCTAGTTTTGGTGTAGCTGGTATATTCAGATTTATCCTATTTTTACAAGGATTCCATAACTGGACACTCAACCCATTTCATATGATGGGTGTAGCAGGAATCTTGGGTGGTGCACTTTTGTGTGCTATTCATGGTGCTACAGTAGAAAACACACTTTTCCAAGATGGAGAGGCAGCAAATACCTTCCGCGCATTTGAGCCTACTCAATCTGAAGAAACATATTCAATGGTGACAGCTAATCGTTTCTGGTCCCAAATTTTCGGTATTGCATTTTCCAACAAACGTTGGTTACACTTCTTCATGTTATTTGTACCAGTAACAGGATTGTGGATGAGTTCCATAGGTATAGTGGGTTTAGCATTCAACCTACGAGCTTATGACTTTGTATCTCAAGAGTTACGGGCAGCAGATGACCCAGAATTTGAAACATTTTATACCAAAAATATCTTGCTAAATGAAGGTATCCGAGCTTGGATGTCTCCTGCAGACCAACCACATCAAAACTTTATGTTCCCAGAGGAAGTACTACCTCGTGGTAACGCTCTTTAATATACTCTAATTTTTTTGACAGGATAAGTTTAATACTTATCCTTAATAGTTCCTACACTAAATATGTAGGAGCTATTAAAAAAAAATCAATACAGCAGTTTTCGGTTGTCATGAGCTACACTTATAGAAAATAATTTGGGCAGTGCGTCAGTAAAGTATGGGATAAGTAATTAAGTCGTTCCCACTCCAAGGATCGAGACCTAACTTAGCTCTTTACGCAGCAGTATTTTCTTTGGGACTATGAACCTAAATCCAATTAAAGTAGGTGCTCACCAACCTTACTGTTATCTCAGTTTGTTGCAAAAGCTGGCCAAATTTATTCTGTCGGCGATGCTATCGACCGAGCTAATCTCTGATAATTCCATTTGTGCGTTCCAATTACAGGGCAATGGTTTTTACCAATAATGTGTTCTATTACAGGGCAATACTCGTTCATACTCTCCCCAATCATCAGTTAGCCATTTTTTACAGATAGTTTTCCCTTCTTTTCCCTTCTGTGTTGATGAGTAATTCCTCAACGAACTGGTCAGTATGTTTATTTACTCTAGCACTTAAAATTAATCCATTGGATAAAGGGTAGGGGCTTGCCAACCCAAGAATCTCTTTCTGTCAATTCTTAATACTGGCAATGTTTTTGTTTTTTTGGACGAATCACCAAAACTCATCACTGCTCATTTGTGAGGTATTGATATTCTGGATATGAGCATTATGAATCAATTTTCCTTTTTCAGAGAGAGCTCTCACTAAAGTAACTACCGTATCATAGGCCAAATTCACTGTTCGACTAATCCCTCTCAAACTACTGCCCTCAACGTGAGCCTCTAGAACCATGCGTATTTGTTCAGGTTGAATTGTTCTACGATAGTAGGTAGTGTCAAAAGTATCAGTGAAAGCTTGTAGGCATTCAGAACAATAATATAGTTGACAACATTACTGGTCTTTCCACGTTTATGAGTTTTCTGATGGCCATATAGAGGAAATTCTATGATAATAGAAAGTATTTAAGGACAACGATTATATTACTATTCCCACACTTTCTTGATGCATTACCATAATTTGATTATATATAGGTAGTCTATGTAGATAGATACGAAAAATCCTAACTATATTAAGTTTTTTCAAGTAACTCCAAGTTCCTTGAGATAGTTGATTGAAAAATAAATTTACATTTTGTTAAATATCCAGACATTTTAATGCCTACCTACTTACTTATAAAATCATATTTAATATATCGGTAGTGCATCAACAAACTGTGAGATAGGTAGTTAAATAATTCTACTTCCAAAGAGCAATATAGCTGCCACACTTGCTCACTTAGGCCTAGGCCAACTTAGATTTGTGTAACACTATTGTTATTGCGAGTATGAACCAATATCTAATTAAAGTAGGCCATCGCTAACTTCACTATTACTTCTACCGGCTCCCAGATATTTCTTCCAGAAAAAAATAGATAGAAATTTAACGAAAAATTTATTTGAAAACCTTACCTAACCATAAGGCGACTTTTCAGTTTTTTTTTGAATACATCTGTTGTCCTAAATGTTCATTAATAGTCTTGCTTGGGCCTACTAAGCTCAAAAACGGATTTATAGGAAAGGCTTTTGAGAAGGGTTAAGTTAACCCTAGCAACGATAAATTGGAGGAGCATGGAGAATGCGGATAACTTCGTAAGTGCAAAAAGTTAACTCACTGAGGAAACTTGCCTCCAGTATCAATGCCTCCCCATCTAAGAATGGGAGAGAATATTAAAACTATTAAAATATTGAACATTAAGGTTGAGTTATCTGGCAAATACGGAATTAAACTTACAAAAGATTCCAAGTATATGAAATTTAAGTATTAATGATTAAATCTTTGTAGCGCGGCTATCTTGTCAGGCAGAGCTATTCCCTAGTCTTTATTAAACCGAGCTGGTTGCCTTTTTTTTAGGATCCTCTCTACAAAACTGAGCTACACAATACTATGGCTTTGAAAAAAAATTTACAATACAATTGCATTCTGAAATTTTTGTGCTAACATAATATTATTAAGTGAAATAAAAAAACCACTTAGGGAATAAAGGAGGTGATGCCTATGTCAGATAGTAGTAAACGCATGGGTCACCTGATTGGAAAATGCCGGCTGTGTGCCAGGACTGCTCTCTAGTAGTTAGCTTATGTTCCTTTTTTATTATAGGAGCTATAATATCAACCGATAAATCACTACCAGGCTGACCTAGGGTTTCTCCCGGCAGTCAGGTTTCAATCAGTGTGACCCCCTAGACCGCTCTTATACAAATTTAGTGTTATAAATATATGATATTGAAACACTATCCCAGATAAGAGCGGATAGTTGCTTATTTTAGTAATTTTAGGAATAGTTCAATGACTGAATTGCTGGCTGTAGAAGAAATTAATCAACGTATCAGTCAAATATCGGACTGGAAATTAGAAGGAAACAAGCTTAAGTATATAAAAACAGTTAAAAATTTTGTTGAAGCTATTAATTTTGTGAATAAATTAGTAGCTCCTGCTGAGGCTTCACAACATCATCCAGACTTAGAAGTATCTTACAATAAAGTGACAATCATATTAACAACCCATAATTCTGGCGGCTTAACAGAAAAAGACTTTAAGATGGCTAAAACAATATCTGGCTTAAGTTAGCTAAATACTCGATTCATCTTACACCATAATTGTTGTTAGAGTTGTTGTGGCAAAAAATTAAAGAAACAGCTTAAAGATAGAACTGATTCTAGCTCAAACTGTGGTATAGTAATAGGCCCAGATATGAATGTTCAGTGCATTCTGTACTTAAATAATTTGTCTATTCGACGTGATATGGGGAAAAGGAAAAGAGAATAATGCTAACTTTACAGTTGGGCATATTAATATTTGACTTTACTGAAAAAGTATCTTTTCTCATCCCTTGCTAAATAATTAATCAAATGAAAATCTATGCTGTATTTTATGTTTTTCATTATTAGAGCTTGCTGAAAAAGTTTTACGAGTTAGGTGTAAGGAATTAATAACTGGGAATAGGCTATATAGCTATATAGCTGTTTATTTTTAGCATTTTTTTCAGTCAGGTAAAGGAAAAATAACTAATTTTATTCATTTAATCGTTTTCTTATAATTTTTCAACGTCTGATATCAAAGCGATTTAGCATCTTTAATTCAAGCTAAATTAGCTTCTGAAGTATTTAGTGTAGTATATAGATAATATAGAGAATTTAAGGCCATTGTATTGGCTAAGTAGGAACTATATTATGTCAAGAATGATTAAAGAAAGAAACTATAAGCCTGATAATTAGGTAATAATATCTTAAATGGGTTATAAAATGGTTATTTATTTATTTAGCAGCCCCTCAGGAAAAGTTAATTAGTGAAATTCTAAAAATTTAATATGCCTAATTTCCAATCATCTTTTCTAAGTACACTTTTATTAGAAAAAATATTATATTAATTAATAATTAAGTTTATTTAAGCTTAAGGCTATTGACTAAGCCTAAACTATGATCCAGTTAAATACACTTAAGTTGTTTCAGGAACTTACTGAGACCTCTGAATTATTGATAATAGAGCAGCTACTAGATATTGGAGTAGCTCTATCTGACACTTACAATTTGGGTGAACTATTAAATTTAATACTGTCCAAGAGTCGGGAAATAACTTGTAGCGATGCAGGTAGCGTTTACTTAGTAGATGAGGTAAATTTCAAAGAACGCAAGTTAGTTTTCAAAGTTGCCCAAAATGATTCTATTCCAGAACTAGCTTTTCAGGAAATCGCATTACCAATTGACTTTAAAAGCTTGACTGGGTATGTTGCTTTAACTGGTCATACTTTAAACATACCAGATGCTTACAATCTTCCTAAAGATATTCCCTATAAGTTTGATGAAAGTTTTGATGAGAAAACAGGTTATCGCACTTGTTCAGTCTTAATTTTGCCAGTACAAAAACAAAATCAGGAAATTATTGGAGTACTTCAGTTGATTAACCGTAAGGTTCAACCTGATGTTGTAATTACAAAAGAAAATGCCAAAGAATTAACTAAAGCATATTCAAAATGGGAACAGAGAATATTAATTTCTCTGGCTTCTCAAGCTGCTATATCTATAGAGAGAAATAATCTACAAGAAAATATAGAAAATTTATTTGAGGGTTTTGTCAAAGCATCAGTACAGGCAATAGAGGCTAGAGACTCCTGCACATCAGGTCATTCAGAGCGAGTAGCTAAGTTAACGGTAGGACTGTGTCAAGAAGTGAATATAATTACTAATGGAGTATTCTCGGGGACATATTTTAGCAATGAGCAAATTCAAGAAATGCGTTATGCAGCTCTATTACATGATTTTGGTAAAATAGGAGTGCCAGAAGGTATTTTAACAAAACGCAAAAAACTATATCAAGAACAATTAGAGCTAATCAAGCAAAGATTTTCTGTAGCCCAGCGTACTTTGGAAATGGAATCTGCTCAAACCAAGTACGAATACTTGCTTAGACATTTATCTGGGACATATCAATCACATACTCAAGAAAGTTGTCCTTTGTGTCAAAAAATTGAAAATTTAGATTTAGAACTAAAAACAGCAATTACTCAGCTTAACAACTATTGGCAAACAATACTAATAGCTAATGAACCAAAAGTTTTAGCAGAAGAACCACTCAAGCAACTACAACAGATATCACTTTATACCTACAAAGATACAGATGGTCAAATTAAACCTCTAATTACATCAGAGGAAATGGCTCAACTTACAGTTCCCAGGGGAAACTTGACTCCTGAAGAACGACGAGCTGTTGAAGCTCATGTAACACATTCTTATGAATTTTTAAAGCAAATTGCCTGGACAAAAAATCTACAGAACATACCAGAAATTGCTTATGGACATCATGAAAAGTTGGACGGTAGTGGTTATCCTAGGGGACTAAAGAAAAACGAAATTTCTCTTCAAACCCAGATAATAGTTATCGCAGATATATATGATGCTTTAACTGCTGGCGATCGCCCGTATAAACAAGGGTTACCCGTAGAAGCGGCTCTGAGAATTATGCGTTCTGAAGCAGCCGAGAATAAAATTAATAGCCATTTCTTGGAACTATTTGAACAAAAGCAAGTCTTTTCCATACTAGGACATAGTAAATAATACGAATTACTAGAAACTTTGCTACATTAAGATTTAAATTTTTATTTAAGTATCACCTTTTAAAGTAAAAAGGCTATTTGATATAAGTGGAAAAAACAAAGATGTAGATGGAGAAATAGGGATAACTGGAAAACTTGAGAACCCCAAGTCAGGAAATATGCCAAATTTATCAATTATTCTAGAAGATAAATTAAGGAATTCTTGTCATTTAAGCTAATGAGACTAACCAAATATTTAGTCAAAGTTTAACGATACTCGGAGACTAAATTCAGCAGTAAATCTTATTAATACCCTCCCCAGCTGTTAGGGGTGAGATTATTTCTATCGTTGTCTTACCCAAGGGCAGGTTGAGGTTTTACACTTAGCAGGTCCTTTGCACTCCTGAATTCTGCTGCAATTTATTGTCGTGAGGGTGAAACTTGACCCTAGTCAAACCACTTTCCTAGTGTGTCAGTTTTGTTGTCTCAGACTCCCTGCCCGGAAGTAATTAAATAACATTTGGGAGCAAATTTACATAAAGAAACTAAAAATTTAATTGCTTATACACGAGGCTTTCAAGCAAATTTTTCTTTAATTTCCCTATTCTCGTAACCCTTTATCTATGTTTGTCTCACCCATCGTTAACTTACGATACTTTGAAAAAACCTTGCCTTTTAAGGTAAGAATATTTGCTGGAGTTAATAGTCTCTGGGATAGTAGTCCTAAGAATTTTTAACAAAGGTTGTTGATACAAAAAAATTGTGATAGTCTGTCAATCATCTACCTAACCTATATATGTACAAGCTATTACTTTTGTAGTTCTCAGCTTGAATATACCTAAAATATTAAGGTGAAAAATCTAAACTTTGTAGTAAAGGTCATAAAAGAGTCTGTTTGTGCTATAAGAAAGTCGAACAAATATCAAAATTTGTTCTAGGGCTAGAATTATTTTAATATTGCTGGAAAAAACCATGTTCTGGAAAGATAGATCCAGATTCAATGAAAAAATTGGACTACCTGCAATTCTAGTCCTTATTAATACATAGTTAATACCCAAGGAGATGCGGGTTTATAAAGCAATAATTAACAATCCTACCCTATTAAAACTAACTAAACAAAAGAGCCAAATAGTCTCTCTATAATTGGTGTGAGGATGAGAGAAAAATGTCAAAAACATTCTGGTATTGTCTAATACTTAGTCCAGCAGTTTTAGGAGCAACTCTTGTTGCATCCTCATACGCTCTGGCGACTGAAAACAAGCAAACTAATACAGTTATTCAGCCTCAAGCTGCAACAACTGAAAATATATCAATAAATAATAATATAGATATACAGGAACCTGATCTATTAGCTCAAGTTACTGCAACCAATTCGACTAATTCTGTTGGGAATACACCTGCAACTACCATACGACAAATTAACCGCTATGGTAGAGAAGGTCGTAATCTTCGTCGACCAGGTCTTCGTAATATTACGAACAATAGGAAACCAATAAAAGGACAAGTTACTTCTGTATCTCAACTTTCTGATGTTCAGCCTACAGATTGGGCTTTTCAAGCATTACAGTCTTTGGTTGAGCGTTATGGATGTATCGTTGGATATCCAGATGGTACTTACAGAGGCAACCGTGCCTTAACTCGTTTTGAATTTGCTGCTGGTGTTAATGCTTGCCTAGATAGAGTTATGGAACTTTTACAAGCAGCTATAGAAGATACCGTAAGTAGAGAAGACCTGGCTATTCTGCAAAGGTTACAGGAGGAATTTTCTGCAGAATTAGCGATTCTCCGGGGTCGTGTTGATGCTCTAGAAGCTCGTGCTGCTGAATTAGAGGCTAATCAATTTTCTACAACTACTAAACTTAGGGGTGAGGTAATTTTTGCCCTTGTTGATAACTTTGAAGACCAAGGAAAATATGGAGCATTTGGTGATACTATCCAGGATGAGGATCAAACGGTATTCCAGTATAGGGTACGTCTGAATTTCAATACTAGCTTTTCTGGTGAAGACTTATTATTTACCAGGTTACAAGCGGGTAATGCTCAAGCATTTAATCAAAAAATAGCTGAGTCTGAGGGACAGCAAACCTTTAATATTCTTGACCGTACAGATGATACGCTTCAACTAGATAAGCTTTTCTACAAGTTCCCTGTCAGAGATAATATTAGAGTAACTATTGCTGCTAATAAGGTAAGTTGGTACGACTTTGTTCCTACACTTAATCCTTATATGGAAGATTTTGATGGAGGCAGCGGTTCTCTAAGTGCTTTTGGTCAAAGAAACCCAATCTATAGGTTAGGGGGTGGTAAAGGACTTGGAGTTGAGTATGATTTTGGTTGTAAAGACCAATATGCTTGTACCTATAGTCCATTTTCTGTATCTTTTGGATACTTAGCGGCAGAAGGTGAAAATCCTAGTCAAGGAAAAGGTCTGTTTAATGGAGACTATGCTGCACTAGCGCAACTAACCTTTACTCCCATCAGAAATTTCCAAGTTGGACTTACCTACAATAAAGGTTATTTTGGTCCAGGGAACTTTGGATTTGATGATGGTGCAGCCACAGGTCTAGGTGATAATGGTAGTTTAAACAGTGGATTTGTAGGAACTGGTATTGCTAACAGTGTTTATGGTTTAAATGCTGGACTTAATGATCGTCGACCAGGTTCTGTCAATATTAATAAGTCAGTTTCGACTAATGCTTATGGTGTAGAAATGTCTTGGCGAGCAGCTGATTGGGTAACTATTAATGGTTTTGGTACATATCTTGATGGGAAACTAATTGGCAAAGGTGATTTTGAAATTTGGACTTATGGAGCTACTATTGCTTTCCCTGATTTATTGAAGGAAGGTAGTCTGGCTGGTATTGTTGTAGGTCGGGAACCTTATTTGAATGACTTAGAACTTCCTAGTGGTTTAGATTCAGGATTACGACAAGATATGTCATGGCATCTTGAAGCATTCTACAAATATCAACTTACAGACTACATTTCAATTACTCCTGGTGTGACTGTAATTACAAATGCTAACCAAGATGATGATAACGATGAGTTAATTATTGGTACTATCAGAACTACTTTTCAGTTCTAGTGGTTAGTTGGAAAGGTTAGGGTGGATAATACCACCCTATAAATTAATTAAATAGGACTTATTTGATATCCTCTCTGGCTGTTAGCTACTGGAAAATAAACGTATCAAATATACTTAGTGAGTTGACGTTTTTTCAGAGCAAAGCTCCACGATTCAAAATGAATACATCCACCTCTCTTTCTATCCTTCTACTTAGGAGATGGGGGTAGGTTATATTTATCTTGTGCGTGCGTTTTTTTGTGTCAGATTCCCCGGCGGGTACTAATTAATTAATAATAAAATAATAACACATGTATTCAAAAAAAACAACTAAAAAGTAGCCCCTTTATGGGCTAGGCTTTAAACTGAATTTTTAGGTAAAGGGAAACTATAAAATCACATTTGCCCTGCTATATTGTTTAATGGTTTTATGTTTTGGATAATTACTTATTAAACTTAATATGTGTTATTTAAGTCTTTTTTATTGTTCTGCTAATTCCTTTATTTTTTGATAATTCTTTGGGAGCTTAACAGGGTATTAGAGTTGACTTGAAGGGAAAAGGGTTAATCTTTAGAGTAAATACATGTCAATCTTAACTCCCTAGTTCCACTCAGAATTGTAGGGTTTAAATCACCTCAAAGAATAATGACTGAAACCCTGAATAGATAATCCTTTCAAAAAGCATATAGAGAAAGTTGAAAATTTACAATTGAGCAGGGATACAAAATTAATTACACATTTTTTCAAGCTGAATCCCTTATAACGTATATATTATATAAAATTAGTGATGCCTGCAATGAGTGTTTAATGGCTGATAAAGTACAAGGTTTTAGGAATTTAGGCAATGGGAGATAGGTAAAAGAAATTAACATTAAACTTACCTAATTACCATAAAAATTGCTGAAATTAAAAGTAAAAAATCTCTAATCATGGAGGTTTAATATTATAAATAGTATATAATATATTAGTTGAAATTAAAAAATCATAAAATACCTAATATCTATATATTTATTTGATTTTATTTTTATTAAAAATTAACTAAATAGTAAGGTGAAAATATATACTATAGCTAGCAATCCGATTTTATTCAAATCAAAAATATTGCTACTTTTTGAAAATAGGTTTGGAAACAATGGTTAATGGATAAGACTTTGGGAGTTAATTTATAGTTTTTGAATCCTGATTATTTTAGATTCCTATATAAAGAAGATAAAGAAAAAACAAAAATGTATTTATTGATCAAAATTCATACATAATTTGTCTATAAACTAAAGCAATCATAACTAAATATTAAGTGTAATATCAAAGAATTTAGACATAAGTATGTTAATACTGATTTGTACTATTGAGGGTATAAAGCTTAATGGTTGAAGTCTGAATTTTTACGTTCTAATAACTGTTTTCTATCATTTATTTGTAGAGTTATAAGTCTAAGGTTAGAGATAAATATATCATGCGTATTGCTCATAATATTACAGAATTAGTAGGTCGCACTCCCCTGGTACAATTAAATTCTATTCCTAAAGCAGAAGGTTGTTTAGCCAAAATAATAGTAAAGCTAGAAGGAATGAATCCCGCTGCCTCAGTTAAGGATCGTATTGGTGTAAATATGATTAATGTAGCGGAGCGCGAAGGTTTGATTAAACCAGGTAAAACAACATTAGTTGAACCAACGTCTGGAAATACAGGTATTGCTTTGGCAATGGTTGCTGCTGCTAGAGGTTACAAGTTAATTTTGACTATGCCAGAAACAATGAGCATGGAGCGTCGTGTTATGTTACGAGCTTATGGGGCAGAGTTAGTATTAACTCCAGGTAGTGAAGGTATGAAAGGTGCAATTACCAAAGCACAAGAAATTGTGGATTTAAGCAGTAATGGATATTATATGTTACAGCAATTTCAGAATCCAGCTAATCCAGAAATTCATAGCAAAACTACAGCTCTAGAAATATGGGAAGATACGGATGGAAAGGTAGATATTCTGGTGGCTGGTGTTGGTACTGGTGGGACAGTTACAGGGGTGGCAGAGACTATTAAGGCAAGAAAGCCTGAATTTCAAGCGATCGCTGTTGAACCTTCTAATAGCCCAGTTTTGTCTGGGGGAAAACCAGGACCACATAAAATTCAGGGAATAGGAGCTGGTTTTGTGCCAGATGTTTTGGATACGAAGATTATTGATGAGGTGATCCAGGTTCCTGATAGTGAGGCGATGGTTTATGGTCGTCGTATAGCAAAGGAAGAAGGTATTTTATCTGGTATTTCTACGGGAGCTGCTCTTTGTGCGGCGATCGAAGTAGGTAAGCGTCCAGAAAATGATGGTAAGTTAATAGTCATGATTCAGCCTAGTTTTGGGGAGCGTTATTTAAGTACTCCATTGTTTCAAGAACTAGGGCCTACTCTCGCTGAAGTCAGGTAGATAATTACGGTTTGCTGAAAAATTATTTTTAAGAAGTAGGAAGTTAGGGGAGTGGTTAGGGACTTTGTATACAATGTATGTATAGGAGGAAGGTCGAATTATATATGAGATAGCCACCTATGGATGTCTTTTGATTTTTCTCCAATTATTCTGACCACAATTCTAAATTTTTGAGGGTTTAGGAGGTGATACCTGACCCTTGTTTTTTTATCCTCAAGGGTAAGAGGGGTAAAAGGGATAAAGAGTATAGTAGTTAAGCAAAATTGCTTAAATCTATCAAAAAAATGCGTTTTTCAACAATACACTTTATTTTTCTCAACAAACAAATAAAATATTGTCACATGCCTTTTATACTTTGCAACCTTCTTTTTTATTTTTAAAATCTAACAATCTATAGTTAAATTATTGGGTTTGAGATATCGGTGACTTCTCATGGTGAAATTACTATTTCATTACCTATTTATATAGAAGCAGATGATACTTTCTGTCGCCTTAGTTTATTTATGTGACTAGATATTAGGAAAGTTTAAGCTACAGTACTTCGCTGACTTTCAGATCTATTAAAAAGTTGGTGTCGTGAGATTTTATGTTTGCTTGAAAGCTTACATATTTTGTCTATGATTTCTAACAGTTAGATAGAGAATTATCACCTAATTATATATAGTATAGCAGATATTGATAGATAAATTACTCTGAGAAAGAGGATATGTTTTGTTAAGAATAAGAAGGATGTTTATTGGTATACTCCCGAAGTTATGCTTACAAAGTAAGTATAAAATTATTTACTCAGGGAATATCTAATAGAAGTTTTGATGTGAAGTGAGACCTTCTTTTTTTATTTATTTTAATATAAATATTATTATAATTATAATGACTGTATATATAATTGTCAACAGCTATATATAGAAAATTAGGACGAACCAGATAGATAACCCCGGACTTTCATCCTGAGGCTATCGTTCGGAATAGCGCGGGATTTCCCGCCGGGGTAGTTAAAGCATACGACTAAAAGTTAGGGTCGGCCTGAGATGCTCTTAGTCTTGGTGTGTCATAAGAGACTGCTATTGATTTTCTATAGAACTTGGCTGTTGATTATTTTGATTATTTTCAGAAGTTTGTGGAACTGGGCTCTGATGATTGGAAGTGGGTTTTAATTGTTGATTAGAGGGAGACTGCTGTTCATTTTCTATAGAATTTGGCTGTTGATGATTTTGATTATTTTCAAAAGGTTGTTCTTCTTGGCCTTCAGGTTGTTTGTTAGGCTCGGTAAATACAAAAGCTTTAAGTGATTCACCAATAATACGGTTGTTTACGGAGTATCCTGGATAGGTAGTATAAACAATCTGGCCACTGGGTTCACAACTGGGGACAGGTTCATGGTTTTCAGGATTAAAGATCTCTCCTGGGTTAGCAATTAAGAAATGACCAGGAGGGTCGTCGTTAACAATCTCTTTTACTAATTTTAATCCTTTTTCTACCAAGTTCTTTAAATTTGTGGGAATAGGTTCCGGAAATTTAGCTGCTTCTGGAATTTGTAAATCAGTTAATATTGAATTTTTCAAGTCTTCGACAACTTGAGGAAATTTATATTCTCCTATTGAATTATTGTCAGTAAAATATTGACTTCCTTGGTCAAATATATGTTTAGAAAATACATGTTTAATTTTGGCAATCTCTCGTTTACGATGAGCTTTTAAATCTGAATTTATTTGAGATAAATGATTGAATATTTCTTGACTAACTTTTGTGATTTCTTGATTTTTAAGTTGGATAAATTTGTCAGTTCAAACATCTCTTTGGGGGCGTGATTCATCAGAAGTAATTGTGTTACTTGTGTCGCGATCACGATCGCTTAACTTACTTAAAAGAGAACTTTTCAATTTACGGAGTTTTTCATTTTCCCTCTTAAGCTCATTTATTAGTATTTCTTGGCTTTGAATTTTTTGGTTTAGCAAGTATACTGTTTCCTTCAGCTCTTGCTTGTGTTTTTGGTTGTATCTTTTTTTTGGCTCTACAATCATTAGGTAGATATTATAAAATTTTTCTAGAAGTTTTTTAGGATTTTTAAGTGCATTTTTAAGAGAGTTAATTTGCTGTTTTTCTTGTTCATGATTATGATTGGAATACTGAATATCAAAATTATTTAATAACCAATTCAAAAAATCATTATTATTTTTATATACTCTCAAGCAATTTTCCCAATTTTCGGGATTATCACTTTGCTGTTTTTGACTTATAATTGTATCCTTAAATTGATTAAATTCCCTAGAGGATGAAACACCATAGGTTAATCGACTCCGCCTGGCGCGAATGATGCCTGGAGCAACACCGAAAGATGCTGCCCCCTTTAAAATGGCAACACCCGGACGTGGAGGCATAACAATTTTCTTGGCCTTGCTTCCAAACTCTTTTTTAATTCGCTGCCGGAGCACAGGGGAAGTAGAAAATCCGCCAACAAGAAAGATGATGTCAACTTCTTCATCTCCCAACTCTTTAAATTGATTTTTAACTGTTGAAACTAAACCATCTAAAGTTGGACGGAAAATATTTTCCATTGTTGAGTAACTTAGATGAATATTTTTATCATCCCCGTTTTGTTCATCAGCTAGCTGTTCGAGGATTTTTGCTTTACGCTTGGAGATAAAATTGTAAAGTCTGGTTGGAATGTTAAAGTAAATAACATCACCACTAGTTTCTGGATCGAAGTTGCACTTTGTTCGTTCCCACTCCTCCATCATCTTCAAATAACCAACAGGATCCTGATCATGGAAACCCTTCACCATTTCAGCAGAGAGTTTTTCGGTCAAATATTCTTGAAAGCTTTTATCTACATATATCGAGCCAAAAGGACCACCTGTCCCAGGAGCTACCTCATCAAGTCCACCATCTTTGACCAACTTATGAACAGTGATACGGAAAATATTTTCCATTGTTGAGTAGCTTAGATGAATATTTTCATCATCCCCGTTTTGTTCATCAGCTAGCTGTTCGAGGATTTTTGCTTTACGCTTGGAGATAAAATTGTAAAGTCTGGTTGGAATGTTAAAGTAAATAACATCACCACTAGTTTCTGGATCGAAGTTGCACTTTGTTCGTTCCCACTCCTCCATCATCTTCAAATAACCAACAGGATCCTGATCATGGAAACCCTTCACCATTTCAGCAGAGAGTTTTTCGGTCAAATATTCTTGAAAGCTTTTATCTACATATATCGAGCCAAAAGGACCACCTGTCCCAGGAGCTACCTCATCAAGTCCACCATCTTTGACCAACTTATGAACAGTGATATCGACTGTACCGCCACCGCAGTCAATTATCATAATCTTATTACCAGGTGTTAGTGCATTTTTATCTTCCTCTTGGCAAAAGATAGCAGCTGCTTCTGGCTCTAATACAAGGAAAAGACGTTCAGCTTCATCATCAGAGGAATTAATTAATCCAGCTTTTCGTGCCGCACGACGCATCAAATCTTTATCTTCATTTTTCCAAATTGCTGGTATACTTAAACACCACCTAATTTCTTGATCCTTTAATTCTCCAGAGGTACTGTTTTTAATTTCCTTGAGAGCTTCGTCTTTAATGAGACGAATATATTTAGCTATCAAGTCAATAACATAAATTTTTTCTCCGTTATTTTTATTAATGACATAAGGTCAACTTTCGTCTTTTTTACCAGAATGTAACTCCATTTTAAAGTTACGGGTAAAGTAATAATCTTTAGCAGTTCCCTGAGCACGAAATTGAGCCAGTTTTTTCATTGCTGTATAGCCCCAAGCTTCTACTTCTCCTGTAGAAGAAAGCAATAAATAGGTTGCGGTTTTAGGATAAGACATGGGGTTATCAGGCCACAGGTCTCGAAAGACAGAAACGTCCGACTCTTTAAACTTATAAGCAAACCCAGAACGAGATGTTCCGAAGTCAATTGCTACGACGACCTCAAATGATTTGTCCATCTAATTTACCTAATTTATCAAAATAAAGTTTGTCCATGTCCATCTACTCCAATACAGCCCTTAATCTTCAGCTTTCGCCAAGTATCTAGTAAAGTTTCTGCTATAATCACGTAATTTTCTCTTCCAAGTAATAATATAAACTGGTTTAGTCTGTCTAAATATTCGTCATCTCCTGAGACTAAAACATATTTCATCACCTCTAAATTACTAACCTGATCTAAAGATTTAATTCCACGCATTAATAACCAAGATTCTACAGATTTTTCTATCTGTTCTTTCGCCCAAAACTTGTTATCTAGATAAATCAAACTACTAGCAAAATCTATCAGCATTTCTGGAACCCAAGCCGATTCTTCTTCCCCTAATTGCTGATATAAAGATTGATAAAAATAAACAAGATACTCAATAATTTTTTCTCGTTCTTCTGAGGGAATTTCTTCTAAAAGATTAGGTAATAATTCAGGAAGCAAAGGGCGTTTGCGTTCTTGAGGTGGAACATCTAAGAGAAAATATGCATCGGCGGTTCTACCTATTAAGAGAGAAACTTGAATAGCAATGAAACGAGAAAAAGTTTCTTTGTCTGAATCAAGAACTGTATAGTTACGATTAGGTAAATTGTTAGGATCTTGACCTCTTTCTAACAGTCTCTTTTCTCGTTTTATCAACTGTAAATCTGCCAAAAACTTCTTAACTACTTCCTCACCCCAATCTGCATCAAACTCTTCTGTTGTTCCCGTTTCTATTTTTTCCTGATTTCGTTGTTTTTCCCATTTTAATAACCTTTCTTTAACAGCAAAATATAATAATTCTAGCCAAGACAAAGGATCTTCTTTAGGCAAAGAATCAATATAAGGTTCTGGAAAATTTTGACTCCAATAACTATATTCTAGATGATAGTAAGTTCTTTCAACTAATGTGTTGATAACTAACATTGGTTTACTTTTCAAACCACTAAAAATAGTTTTAAAAGCTCCCTCTCCAGACAAAGCTTTTGTCATCCATGCACCGGTTAAAAAATCGACTTTTCTACCAGTTTGTTTATACTTTTCGAGGAAAGCTCTTAACCGTCTATTTAATCCTTGTTCAATATCAGGAAAAGTATTAGGTTGGCTATTTGCACCAGCACCAGCACGGTCATATTTAAGAATAGGTGGAACAAATAAAATGAGTAAATTATCAGATTTTACAATTTCCTTAATTTGTTCATCATCCAGAGTAAGAGGCCAATTATTTAATCGGCGTTGTTGACGAATAACTGTGAGATTATTTTGCAAATCAATAGCTTTTAATTCTCTAGCTAATGTAGCATCTATTTCTTTTAACTGAAGTTGTAAATCTTTTTGTTTTTCCTGTAAAAATATTTGTAATTGAGCCCGAAAAAGTTCTAATTGATGAGCATTTTCACGATTTAATTTACCCTCCTGAATTTGATGCTCCCTATTCAATCTTGCTAACTCAGTTTGTAATTCCCGATTTAACTTTCCTTCTTCAGCCTGAAATAAACGATTAATAGTTCCTAACTCAGTTTGTAATTGACGATTTAATTCTCCTTGTTGAGCTTGAAACTGTCTATTAAGATTACCTTGCTCATACTGAAATTGAAAATTCCTCTCCTCCATAACAGTTTTTAACTGTATTTGAGCAATCTGTATTTGTTGTTGAATACTATCTCTTTTTTCATAATATTCAATTAAATTATCATTATTGATCCGCAGAGTTTCCGATGACATTCTTGCAGACCTAGTTCCCCAAAAAAAATCGCTGAATCCCTCTGCTAAATGTTGAAACCAATTTTTTTTATTAGGTAAAAATTTTTCCATTTATTAGACTCTAATTTAATCAATAAACTACAAAGTATTAGACTTCTATTATCCCTAAGTTTTCCAATACCATAATGGATAAAGTTAATTGCTTCTAAGGTATTTCATTTAATTTATCAGTTACTAGTATTTTGATGTAAAGCCAGAGGTTTAAAATATGTATTATACTAAATACACTTATGAAAAGCTTCTTGTTTTTTTAATCCTTTAAACCTTTCAGCATAAATATCAGTAGCATAAGTATCTTAGTTTTTAATAAAGCTCTTGTGTAAACCGGACTTAACATTAAGAATACTTCTTTTATCCCTTTGAAAGGGCAGGTTTAAGACCTGACTTTTTGGTAATTAATTAACATATTAACAAATATGACGAATACTTCTTTTATCCCTTTAAAAAGGTAGGCTTAAAACCTGATTTTTTGGTCATAAATTAACATTTTGACAAAATCGCCATTATATGTATGCTATGGGATCGTACTAATACTGATTCAGAAGGTATTTATAGTCGCTATATTTGTTATTGTAGTTATTGGATAAAAATGGCTCAATGGTAAGTTCTGACTATTATAAAATCTTAAATGTTCATCCCACTGCAACTCAGGGACAAATTAGACAAGCATATCGTCGTTTAGTTAAATTATTTCACCCAGATACTAATACAGAAGTAGCAAACCACGAACGTATTATTAGTATTAATGAAGCCTATGAAGTATTAAGCGATCCTCAACAAAGAAAATCTTATGATCAGCAGCTTAATCAAAATTATCAAAGATATAGAAACATTAGCCAAGATTACTATAAACACAATAAAAGAAGGCAGAATATTGATGAACATCTGCAAAGATGGATAAATCATGTTTACAGACCAGTTGATACAATTATAATTCAAATACTAAAACCTCTAAAAAATGAAATTGATGATTTAGCTGCAGATCCATTTGATGATCAATTACTTGAATCTTTTCAAGATTATTTAGAAACTTCTCGAGGTCTACTTAAAAAAGCTCATAACTTATTTAGTTCTCAGCCAAACCCATCTAATTTTGCTGGAGTAGCAGCTCATTTATATTATTGTTTGAATCAAGTTAGTGATGGAATAGAAGATTTAGAATTATTTACTCTAAACTACGATGATTATTATTTACATACAGGTCAGGAATTATTTAGAATTGCTGATAAATTGCGCCAGGAAGCACAAGCAGCAATAAAAGGTATCTTTTAAGTTAGAAGTTAAATTCACAACGCTAATTACATTTGATATTTTACTAACATTCTATTAGTTTAGTTGTCTGAGGTTTAAATCACTAAAACTTTCAAAATAAGTTACTCTTTTAAATAAATTACATAAATTATAATTGTTAAGAGATACTAGGGTTAGTTTTTTGATTTTTAGGTTTAAGACTATTCTTTTGTTGCAACTAAATAAATAATAAATGTGGCGATAGATTACTTTTTTTTTATACCTATTTTTTAACTCATAGGAGTCAGTAATAATCTCTTGATTCCTATTTTTATAAAACAGGAAATAATTAATCGAACTACATCTAATAGAATGAGTCTAAAAATAGCACTGCTATAAATATAATTATAGTCATAAAAAAGTTAATTTTTTCAAGAGTTTTTTTACCATTATTTATCTTCTAAGAAAAAATCATATTTGTTTTAAAAAAATACTTATAGATAAAATTTTTAAGATAATCATAATATCTATTAATTTACAAAAATAGTCATCATAAATAAGCTTTAATAAATTGTATACTTATGAAGTTTCGGAAAATTAAAGATTTGATTATTTTTAATTCATTTATACTTTTAAGTAGGGTATAATAACTGTAATTAAAGTCAAAAACTACATTATATTGTTTCTGTAAATAGTTTTGCAAGTCTGACAATTTTAGAGAATCTTTTTCTATTAAGCAGTCAATTGTTTTGTCTTTTTCTGCCTGCCCTAAGTAACCTGACCTTCCTCTACATTAAAGTCTTAAACTTTCTACATCCTGAAAAAGCACTCGGATTTTCTATTGACTGATAAAATTGTGAGAAACTTTCAATAATTCTTTGACTTTATCTCATATTCTGCGCTTCAATTTGTAAAATTAGAATTAGTATAAAATCCGTAGCTTGCTTAAATATTTATACCATAAAAATTATCTTTATTTACCTTAATCAGGAGTTAAATTATCAGGTAAATATTAATGATAAATACTTACTGAATCTTTAACTCCTATTTACCACTATAATTTACTTATTACTTATTACTTCTTATTTTTTACTTCTTACTTTTGACTTATATTTCTATATTACGTTTTGTCCTGCGGAATATATGCTTTATAATAAGATTTTTCCAACAAAAGCATTTTTACTGCCCAAGCCATTTTCATTTATTTTGACTCTTTTTGTATTATTGAGAAAATAATCTAATTCATCTATAACATCATAATTTTTGAATCTTATAAAAAAGTTATTGAGTATGAAAAATGGAGCAAAAGAAAGAAAGGCTAATTAATAATTTATAATTCTAATAAATTTTCCTAAAGTAGTTATATATATTTTCAACAATTACCAATAAAAGATGATGCGGTGTTAGATACATCTTCATTTATGCCAGTCTGATAAAAATATATAATGGATAAAAATATAGTTAGTATGAAGGATTTATTTCAACAATTAAATTATCAAGTAATAGACTGAAAATATTAAATTCAAGGAAGGCAAGTAAAAAAAAGAGCCTCGCTAATCTTTCAATAAATAATTATCAAGCTAAAAAAATTAATTAATCAAAAAAGGAACACAAAATTATCAGATAATTTCCAATTGATTAAACAAGAATTACGTTATAAATTTTAAGTAATTAGGTAGTAGAAAAAAAATAATTTTTCTACTATAGCAAAATCATACTTATAACAATTTATCATCCTATTTCATTCTTTATAGATGATTGAGTAATTCTCAAATAGTAAAAAAATCATAAACATTATTTGACTCCAGTTTCTCCTATTGCTTACTACCAATAAATTTATCATTTTATGACAAGGTAATCAAAATAATTTAAATCACTAAAGTCAGCTTGGTAAAATTATTTTATCGGGACTTTAGTGAAAAAATAGTAAAAAAAAGGGTATAATGTATACCTGA
>JAGGDU010000128.1 GCA_018457135.1 Trichodesmium erythraeum GBRTRLIN201
CTAGGCTAAGATCAAGTCAAGGAAAGGCTTTGTTAATTTTTGGAGATGTCTAATATTTAAAAGAGCAAAGACCGGGAAAAAGATTGGCAATATTTTGGGTCGGTGCAAGTTATTATAACTCTCAATATTTTCGAGAATATTTGATGTTAATTAATTAAGAAAAACCCGAAGAAAAATGGTTGATAAATTGTCTAAAATTTGCTCCGAATGCCCCATAAAAAACTTTGTAGAAGATATTTAGTTACAAACCAAAAACTTCATTAGGCAATTTTATCATCTTTGTAGTTCTTTTAAAATAGTTAAGTGGCAATTTAATTTTTTTTGCAGACGTTCAAATCTTTGATTTTCCAAAACTTTTTCAGTATGGAATTTTGCCACAACTTAAATAGGATTGCTATATTACTAGTAAAATAGTCTAAAACTTCAGGGATTATTTAAGCAATACTAAAATAATAGAAAAATTCATACTTTTGAAAAAATAGATTAGTACCTATTTCTAAATCTTTGCTTCCTTTTGAAAGAAGAAAAAATTGTTTTATTATACAAAAATTATTTGAAGATTTAGATTCATCTATGCATTTAAAATTCCTGCCAAAAATTCCTTGGCTAATGATTTTTAAAGCACGATAACGCTTTATTAAAACTAATCTTTTACCACAGTACATAAATTTGCTTGTGGCTCATTAACTTTTAAACAGTTATGATTTAAATATTGAGTCATTTTAATTCTTAGTTATAAAATTATCTAGATAAATCATATAATACCAATTTAATAAACTTCGGCTACATTTTTAGAAGTTATTTATTATAGAAAGTATCCCCATATCAGGAGTAATAAAAATTGAGATCAATGGGTCAGTAGAAACTCTCAAAAAAATTTGAAAAAGTTCGAGTACAGCTCAAGAAAAGGAAAGAATTCAAGCTATTTACTAGTTGAAAACTCAAACAGTAGAAATAGTAAAAGAAATTGGGATAATATTAAAACCCAATTGAGTAAAAGTAAAAAAATTGTTAGGTAAATATCCTACAGGTGGACTAAATATTTTACTACAACCAAAGAAAAATCTAGGAGGAAAGCTAAGTTAAATTCCACTAAATGTAATCGAAAAATTAGAAGCACAATAGCATAACCCGGAAGGTTTCTAAAACTATGGTTAAATTCAGCAATGGTTAAGGACTTGTTTTGATATCGATCTATCTTATTGAATATTTTATCAACTAGTCAGTAAAGTAAAGCGATCGCTTCTTTCATAAGATATTATCTTCAGTAAAGTGAAGCGATCGCCTCTTTCATAACTTGATTTATTTCTTCTTGCGTTCGAGCTTTACAAGAACCGAGAAACTCCTTGAATTTTGACCAAGATAGTCCAATAGTTGATAATAGGAGTGAGTAAGTAGGTAAGAAAATTAACCAGGCTATTACTGATAATTTAGAATTTTACTTTAGCTAATTTAGATGCTCTTATTACCGCTCCTTTGACTATTACTAACTATTTTAAAAGTTTGTTTTATTTGATGGGGAGTTTGTACAACTTAACTAAAAAAGCTGATTTAATATATTTTTGTGTTCTTCAACAATATTTTCGGGAATATAATCAAAAAGTTGAATTTTTTCTCCTTCTTGATTTTCTGAAGGAAGGAGAGAATTAGTAGTACATAAAAATACTAACCCTACCGACCAACCAAAACCCCTTTGTTTTACTTCACTAGGATATTCTAAATATCCTAATAACTTTTGTTTTACAACTGTAATACTCAACTCTTCTTCAGCAATTCTCTTAATAGCATCCTCAATATATTCTTGATAAAAAACCGTACCTCCTGGAATATGCCAAAGATTATTCCAAGCAGTATCTTTTCTAAGAGTTAATGCCACACCTATTTCAGTTTTCACAATTACTTCTACAACAAGTCTGGGAACTTGAGAATATAAAAGTTTAAACTCTTCTGGAGAAAAAGGTTTTTTGCGAGTCATTTAATTTAATATACCTATCTATTTAGCAACTAGTATTCAGCTTTAAATTATATAAAATTTAAACATAAAAAAACTGGCAAAAATCCTAAAAATTGGAATCTGCCAGCTTCAAAATAAGAGTTATTTCAGTTATCTAATTTCTCTAATTTCTCTAATTATTAATTATCAGTTATCAGTACTTACCATTAAAACCCCAGGCTTGAAATCTGATTTTTTTTAATCTTCTTGAAATAGCAGAAGTTTGAGACCTTATTTATTAGTCAAGAATTAATATTTATTTGATCAGAAAAGGATCAAGTTAATTAGCAGGTATTAAAATAATTACTGTGCGTTGATTTATATCGCTAGCAGGATTACTATTAGGCAATGGTTGAGAATAACCCATTCCTTCGCTAATAACCTGATGTGGTAAATTCTTCTCTTTTAAATATGCGACTACGACATTTGCTCGGTCTTGAGAAATTTCTTTATTTAACTGAGCATCACCAACCCTAGATGTATGACCTTCAACTTTAATGGTAACTCTATTAGGATCGTATTTATTAATTTCTGGAATGAGACTATTTACAGTTTGCTTTGCTGGGGAAGATAATTCAACTTCATTGATCTCAAATTTAATTTGACCTAAAGTTTTTGCTTCAGTTAAATATTTTTCTTGTGAGTCAGATGTTGCCACTATATCTGTTTGACCGCTGACTGTTTCAGGTTTTGCTTGTGATGCAGCAGTTGATTCTATAGTGTTAGTAGTAGTTTCTATCTTATCAGTGGTAGGTTGTTCGGTATCCCTAGAAGTTCTTGTCTCTATCCTATTCGTATTAGCAGTAGGTTGTTGGGCAGAAGTTGTTGTTTCTGTCCTATCAGTAGCAGGGTTTTTTGTAGAGGTTGTTGTTTCTATGTTTACCTTTGAGGGTTTATATATAATTTTAGCAGTTGTTGTTGTTTCGGCGTCTTTTGTTTCTATGGTTGTAGTTTTAGTTGTTTCAGTTTCTAAGGTTTCTGTTACTTGATTTTCTTCTGTTTGAGAATTTACATTTTCCGAATCTATATTTTCAGTTAATTGAACATCAATATCGGGACGTTTAAAAGCGTTAGGACGAGCAAAAGCCCAGGCACAAATGATCATCAAGCCCATAAACAGTGTTAAAATTATAGGGCCTAAAACTTGTTGGTCATCTGTTTGGTCATCTATTTGTTTTTCTGTACTCATATCTAAAATATAACTCCAAAATAGATTAGTATTATTGTTTTTATTGAACTAACCTGACAATATAATGATTGGGGTTGATAGAATCTCCCAATTAAACCAAATTTTAGTAGTGGTTAAAACTTGAAGATTCTTGACCTTGTTTATAACATTTATAGCAAGATTTTATGAGAAGCTATATAAACCGTAATGTATTTTTTTAAGTTCTTTATATTCCATTGAATTTTGCTCTCCTGAAATAGTGAAACGCTATTATACCAATTCAAGAAAATTATGCATTTGACCTCTCCAAAAATTGTCGAAGTCATTTCGTCTTTTGACTAAATATTTTTGATAATTGTCAGATATATATGCTATTGTAAGTCTTTGTAGAATTCTATATAAGCAAAAGCTTTAGAAAAAATTAGAGACTATTTTGAGATTAATTTTATCTCTTTATACTGCTTGAAAAATTGTTATTAATTAGCTTGGGTTATGAAATGTATGTAGCTTATAGATATATGAATATACAGGATAAAAATATCTATAAATTGTGGTTAAAGTTTAGGTTTTAAAACTAAAATATTACAAATTTTAAAAGCTATATTTATTTATCCATAAATACAATCTTTATAAGCAATCTTAAACAATCTATAGCTAAATTTTATATTTATTAATCCCAGCATTTTTTTATCTAATAAATAATACTTTTTTTACGTTACAAATGAAAAAAAATAATTCATTTTTATCTAATAATTAATAAAAAAAATAAATTTTTATATAAAAAAACATGGTTAATTAGAAGTAAAAAAAAATTAAAAATATAGACATTAACTAGTAGTAATTAAAGATTTTATAGCTAAACAAAAAACAGCCAAAGTCACTCAAGAACATAAAAATTACCTCAATCCCTAAAAATGCTTATAACTGCTAATATCCTTGAATTTATTCCTTTTTGATATCAAAGATTTTACCTATCTATGGCTTGATTTTGTTGAAGTTATCCTAGATAATAAGCAGGTATACAAAATTAATTACACCTATATTTGAGACTAAACCTCTTATACTATATATTTCACGTCAAAATAGAGTAGGTAAATAATAAGTATAATGGTGCTTATCTGATATCAAAACTATCAAATAGTTGCAATAAAATTTACTCCCCAATACATTAACACTTGAAATAGATAAAATTTTCAAAAAAAGACAATTACCAAAATTTAAAATTACTGTTTTGGGAAAATTTAGTCAAAGTAAATTAACTTAATTGAATGCTTTACTTCAGGATAAAATTCAGTACTTTGATGTGATAAATGTGCTATATTAAAAAACTGTTGCTAATAGAGATATATAACGGAAATGTCGACAAAACCTACTATTGCATTTACTCACCTGGGATGCGAAAAAAACCGCATTGATACTGAACATATCATTGGTTTACTTGTACAGGCAGGTTATGAAGTAGATGCTAACGAAGAATTAGCAGATTATGTTGTTGTCAATACTTGTAGTTTTATCCAAGCTGCTAGAGAAGAGTCTGTCAAAACTTTAGTAGAATTAGCTGAAGCTAATAAAAAAATAGTCATCGCAGGTTGTATGGCACAACACTTCCCTGAAGAATTACTAGCTGAGTTGCCAGAAGCAATAGCACTGGTGGGGACTGGTGATTATCATAAAATAGTAGATGTGATGCAACGGGTAGAAAAAGGGGATCGTGTCAAAGAAGTTACTGCAGAACCTACTTACATCGCTGACGAAACTACCCCCCGGTACCGCACAACATCTGAAGGTGTTGCTTATGTGCGGATCGCCGAAGGATGTGATTATCGTTGCGCTTTCTGTATTATTCCTCATCTCCGGGGGAAAGCACGATCACGCACCATAGAATCTATTGTCGTCGAAGCTCAAAAACTAGCGGACCAGGGTGTGAAAGAAATCATCCTCATTTCCCAAATAACAACTAATTATGGAATTGATATTTACGGTCAACCTAAATTGGCAGATCTGCTTGAGGCCCTCGGAAAAGTTGATATACCCTGGATTAGAATGCACTATGCTTATCCCACTGGTTTGACACCCAAGGTTATAACTGCCATCCAAGATACTCCCAATATTTTACCTTATCTTGATTTACCTCTACAACATTCTCATCCCGAAATTCTCAGGGCTATGAATAGACCTTGGCAAGGTCAGGTTAATGATGATATAATTAAAAGAATAAAAACAGCTATGCCTAATGCTGTATTACGGACAAGTTTTATAGTAGGTTTTCCTGGTGAAACTGAAGAACATCACTCACACTTAGTGGAATTTGTCAAGCGTCATGAGTTTGATCATGTCGGAGTCTTTACTTTTTCTCCAGAAGAGGGAACTCCTGCTTATAATTTGCCCAATCAGTTGCCCCAAGAAGTTATGGACGCTCGTCGTCAAGAAATTATGGAAGTTCAGCAGTCCATATCTTGGCAACAGAATCAAAAATTAGTGGGGCAATTAGTTGATGTATTGATTGAACAAGAAAATCCTCAAACAGGAGAGTTAATTGGTCGATCCCCACGGTTTTCTCCAGAAGTTGATGGACTTATTTATGTGAAAGGGGAAGCTAGGTTAGGATGTATTGTTCCAGTGATGATTACAGATGCTGATATTTACGATTTGTATGGTTGTTTGATAAGCTCTGCGGCCTAAAGGCGGAGCCCAGAGATTTTGCTGAAACTTTAGATTATTTATTAATTGACTGGGATTATTTATTCATTGAGTCCACTGAGATTAAAGACCTTGATATATCTAATCTGGAAATATTAATTTTCTGTATGTTTTGGTTCATTCTAAAAGTCTTTTCCCAAATTCTCTTAGTGGTTTTTAAATTTTAAAATTATGGGTTGAAACTAAATTGATTATATTTGGGGGGACATTTAATAGATTAATTATTAAATCAACTTTTAGAGAATACAAGGATACAGTTCAAACTAAAAAAAAAGTTGGTTCTCTTGTACCTGTTGCTCAGATATTTCCCATGAGCTTTTCTACTTTTGGTGACCATAAAATAAAGTTGTCCCCTATTGAGTAAGGCTCTAAACCAAATTTTTCTGTAAAGCGATCGCTAATAATCCTAATTAGGGTATAATCTTCTCTGGTAAGTTCCTACTAAGGTAGTACGGGTAGTTTGTAGATTTTATTAAATTAAAAGGTGAAAAGACTCCGAAGGTTCCAAGTCATTAAGTCTTTTTTGTATATACTTTTGAGGTAATCAAAAATCATCAAGTTAGTTTAATTCCACTACTAGGAAATAAAAAATGAAAAAATTGGTGGGTAAGGCTTTTAAGATTTTATACATATAGGCTATTTATTTGTACCCTCCTGCTTCTCATTATCAATGAGACTTGGCTTGCTAATTAACTATCAAAGGATTTAAAGATAAAAGCTTGAGCCGTCTGGGAATGAAAATATCCTCAGCTTTTAAGTTCAAAAAGCTCACATAAAGTTATTATTTTGGATATACTTGCGCAGAAAGATTAAGGGATAATTATTACTCTTACCTATTCTATATTTCTCTTGACTCTCTACTCCCTAAAAATACTTTTTCACTTTTATTGCGGGAAATTATGGGAATAACTTTGCGAGCTTTGGCTTACAGCTATTTCAAGGTTAGAAACTTTCTCAAAACAAATATAAATGCTGTAAGCAAATTCCTATAATACTTTCAGCCTTTAAAACTACTGGTTTTTTTTAGGATAACTTTGTACTGTTGAGTTTTTCAGTAAACCCTAATTATTTTAACGGTTACCAACCTAACACTGGACAAGTTCCCCTCTGCAAATAGCTTCTATCACTGTGGGCCTAAACCTTTATTAGGCTGTCCAGGCTTAAATTGGTAGCTATCTGAATTTAATATCGAATAAAGACATGTGAGTCCAAAAATTGGATAAGATTAAATCTACTTGCTTTGAAATCTTATAAGAAAAGGAGTTTATCGGATACAGATGTTAGTATAGTAGGCCATCTAGTACTTTCCTCGGTTTCCATATTTTATTTATGGCTAGGTGATTAACTCTAAAAGCATTTAAATATAGAAAGGTTTTAATTTTATGGAAGTGTGAAAAATGCCTAGTTGTAAGTCCGAAAAGCCACTAGCATTTTGGAAAAATTTGGGTAAAAAGATTAAGGGATAATTTTTAGTGTTACCTCATGTATGATTCTCCCGACTCCCTAATCCCTAAAAATACTTTTTGAGCACATCCTATTTATACCAACTAATATTACCAGATTTAATATAATGTATTTTTTGGATGTAAAACTATATCACAAAAAAGGTACACTAAGAAAAATGTTTAAACAATACACTTAATGTTAAGTCATTTGTTATTATGTAAATGATTATAAAGCTTAAGAAAGGCCACTAACAGTAAACTGTAGATTATCTGAAGTGCTCGTTGAAACTAAATTCTTCCAATGGGCGATTTTAAGATTCATCACAGGCAACTATTCTTAAATAGAGGTTCCAACTTAAGATTTCAACAAATGGGTATTTAACTCTACCCAACTAGGGAAAAAGGAAAAGGGCATTGGGCCAAAAATTATGTCTCTTTGAGAGAATACACAGACACCGCTTAACTGGTAATAGTTAACTCTGGTGCTATCAGTTTAGTGGAAATTGTTGGCGGCAAAGGCATATTGCCCTACCAAGATGTTATCTATTATCTATAACTATGGTCTAATAGTTGATAGTTAGCAAGGGTTTATGATCGCTTATGGTTGAAGGTAAATCCGCCTCCAAGTTGGGTGACTCAGGAACCAGAGATTGAATTAACGTAACGTCACAACCGGATAAACAAGAAACTTGAATGCTTTTATCAATTAAGTTCATACGGTTTGCTTAGCCGTTAACGCCTGTAGACAAAGTGCTGCCAATAGTCTCGTTTGAAGCAGGAAGTAAACATCAAATTGTCATGTTGTGAGGTTTTGTATAAGTTTTATGGAGCAGAATGAATGGATTTGTCATTTGCAAGTTTAGGAATTTCAGAGGAACGTGCAAATCATCTGGAAACAATTGGTTTTACTGAACCTACCCCTATCCAAGCTCAAGCAATACCCCCTTTGCTAGAGGGAAAGGATATTGTGGGTCAAGCTCAAACAGGAACAGGTAAAACTGCAGCGTTTTCGTTACCAATATTGGAGCAAATTGATATAGATACTAATGCAGTTCAAGCATTAATTTTAACTCCCACTCGTGAGTTAGCACTGCAAGTGACAGAAGCGATTCGTCAATTTACTGGAATTAATAGTAAAGGTCCTACTAAACGGCGGTTATTTGTTTTAACGGTTTATGGTGGTCAGTCTATTGAACGTCAGAGCCAGCGTCTGCAAAAGGGTGTTCATATTGTAGTGGGAACACCAGGGCGAATTATAGATATGCTGAATCGAAATAGCTTGAAACTAGATCATTTGAAAATGATGGTTTTAGACGAAGCTGATGAAATGTTGAGCATGGGTTTTATTCAAGATGTGGAAAAAATTCTGGAAGCAGCACCTGCTGAACGTCAAACAGCTTTCTTTTCCGCTACTATGGATTATTCAATCCGGAAACTAGTTAATAAGTATTTGCAATCACCAGTAACAGTTAAAGTTGCCCAACAAAAAACTACTCCTAAGCGCATCACTCAAACTGTATACATATTACCTCGTGGTTGGTCTAAAGGAAAAGCTCTACAGCCAATTTTAGAACTAGAAGACCCAGAAGCAGCTTTGATATTTGTCCGCACAAGGCAAGCTGCAGCAGAACTAACAAATCAATTACAATCAGCAGGTCATAGTGTTGATGAGTATCACGGTAACTTAAACCAGTCTCAACGAGAACGGTTGTTAACTCGCTTTCGGAATCAACAGGTACGTTGGGTTGTGGCAACTGATATTGCAGCTCGTGGTTTAGATGTAGATCATTTAACTCATGTGATTAATTACGATTTGCCTGATAGTGTAGATAGTTATGTTCATCGCATTGGTCGTACAGGTCGTGCAGGTCGGGAAGGAACAGCAATTTCCTTGATTCATCCTGTAGATAAGCGGAAGTTGCGGTTAATAGAACGTCATTTACGTCAACGTTTGAACACTCGTTCAATTCCTAAGCGGTCTCAAATTGAAGCTCGACAGTTACAGAAATTACAGGATAAAGTGCGAAGTGCTCTGAGTGGTGAGCGGATGGCTTCTTTCTTGCCCTTAATTTCTCAGTTAGGTAAAGAATATGATCCCCATGCGATCGCGGCTGCAGCTTTACAGATAGCTTATGATGAAACTCGTCCTGCTTGGATGGGACTTGATTATTCTCAGGAGGAAGATGAGCCTATGTACGAAACTCCTAAACCAAGGTTGAAAAAGCAGTTACCTAAGAAGTCTAATAATAAAAGTTATTCTGATAAAAATAAGAATTTAAAGGATGAAATATATGTAGAAGAAGCATCTCTGCCACAGAATAATTAAGTTATTTGTGACTCAAATGGTCGAATAGGATTTTTAGAGACGCTATTGCCAACGTCTCTAATTTTTTTATATAGAATCTCGTTATATAAATAAGTGTCTGTGCAAAAATATTTACTTATTTTAATTAGGCTTTGTTGAATAAGTTTTATTGGTAATGGTAAGAGGTAGGTCGGCACGGAATTAGCAAGAAGGTTGTTACAAAGATCCGAAGTTAGGATAAATGGGAATAACAGAGGATGTAGTTGAAAGTATTTTCTCTAAGTACAGGACAAAAAGCTTGACTTTCTAATGGGGGAAAAGGTTTCATATAACTTAAAGCATAATGTCCATGAAACCTAAAGATTTGGGAGATTAGTTTACTACCTGGGGGAATGACAAAAAGGTTAAAAAGTCTTCAGTATCAAGAATTAACCAAAAAATGATCAAAAAAGATGAGCCTAGATATTCTCAACAAGGCTTATTTAATAATAACTAATAAACTACCTTTATCCCACCATAAACATT
The DNA here is from genome assembly GCA_018457135.1 of Trichodesmium erythraeum GBRTRLIN201. Classification (GTDB taxonomy): domain Bacteria; phylum Cyanobacteriota; class Cyanobacteriia; order Cyanobacteriales; family Microcoleaceae; genus Trichodesmium; species Trichodesmium erythraeum. The sequence continues at coordinate 10,137 of JAGGDU010000128.1, forward strand.
TAAAAAGTCAATCAAAATTCAATTTTGGTTAATGTTGAAAGCTTTGATTGCTATCATTCAATAATCTCGATGAATACCTTGAGAAACTCTGGCAAATAAAATACCAAAATATATAAATTTTGAGAGCTGTCTTCGTTCTATGCAAAGGTTTTTATCATTAAAAATACTAATATTTTAAACTTTATGTTTTCTAATTTTCAAATATTTTTTTTAATCAAACTTTGAAGCTAGATAAATACCAACAATTGCGATATATGTAAGTCAATTTAATTGGGTAAATTTATTATTAATAAGCCTAATTTATAAACTTAATAGTATGCCGATTTATATTACTAATATTGACAAAAAAAGTAATAGTAATTTTAGAGGAAAGCAAGAATATTTATCTAAAGTTTTATCCCGATAGTTTTAGCTCGATTTGATGATTGCCAAAAAGTAGCTTTATGAAATAGATTATTCTATATTATGGAACTAGCTAAATAGTTAAAAATCAATAAAAGACATGTTTTTATTTTAGAGAAAAAAAAGATTGTATATATAAATATAACTATAACTATATATAGCTATAATATAATTATGAATAAAGCCGAATATATCTATATATTTACAATAAAAAAAAATCAATAAATCTAAGTATTTTATATCAATAAATATTGTCTTAAAATAGAAAAAAATATAGATAAATATCAACAATTGCGATATATGTAAGTCAATTTTATATTACTAATATTGACAAAAAAAGTAATAGTAATTTTAGAGGAAAGCAAGAATATTTATCTAAAGTTTTATCCCGATAGTTTTAGCTCGATTTGATGATTGCCAAAAAGTAGCTTTATGAAATAGATTATTCTATATTATGGAACTAGCTAAATAGTTAAAAATCAATAAAAGACATGTTTTTATTTTAGAGAAAAAAAAGATTGTATATATAAATATAACTATATATAGCTATAATATTATTATAAATAAAGCTGAATATATCTATATATTTACAATAAAAAAATCAATCAATCTAAGTATTTTATATCAATCAATATTGTCTTAAAATCGAAAAAAATATAGTAAAACAGCCATAATTTATAATTACAAATTTATGGGATTTATAAATGAAAATAAATACCTATAAAAAACGAATAGGTATTGAATAAATGTTCCCATTTCTTAATACAATAGGCTATAATTTGGAAGTAACTAAAGTTAAGGTAAAATATTAATTTCTATCATATTATTGATGACTTTAGCTTCCTATTAATTATTAATTTTTGAAAAATACATTGTCAAAAAAGAGTCGTAAATTATGTAAATTATCCAATTTAAAAAGGAATAAAATATAAACAAAATAGCTATATTTATACAGGAAATAGAGGTCAATATTGGTTAAATTCCTTGTTCATGTTTGCAGAATAAACAGAGGAATTGATAGCCAATAACTCTCAAAAATGGCTCAATTATCAGAGAATTATAAAAGCTACAAACCATTTTATGTCAGCTTTTTAGTCTTGCCTATTACCCCTCCAGAGTTGACTACAAAAAACTTTAAACACTACTTTTATTAGCATGAAGCCAGAGTCAAATTTCTTCTTTTATTTATCTAGGTTATATTTCAAGTCAAAAGTATTAACCAGGTACAAATAGCAACTGCATTCTCATCTAATGCCCAAGTAAGTTCTAATTACAAACCCTTACAAAGGTTTTCCCTAACTTTGACATAGATACCAGAAAATTCCTCTAGACTTTGATCACCATTATGAACTGCTCATAAAAATGGGTTTTGAGTAATTACTGAACTCAATAGTAGCTTGAAAACATACAAAATTATCATATTAGGAATTTCTAAGCATGGCTTGGCAATTCCCATAATTTGGGAGACTTTGCCGAAAAAAGGAAGTTCCCAAACTACTAAACGAATAAATGTAATGGAGAAATTTGCTGCCCTATTAAGTAAGGAGTGAGTAGCATACCTAACAGCATACCTAACAGGATATAGAGAATTTCTATGTAAACAATGGTTTAAATATCTTTCGTTTAATTGGGGGTTTTCTATCAGGATTTATCACACAGACTTAATTGTTGATGGAAGCTGATATTTACCTTTAAGAGTGATTTTTAGCAATTTAGCCGTTGGTGAAGTCAGAATATTTTTGGGTAATATTTTCTTGAATATACCTAGCAAAATAGCTGATTTTCATAACGTTTTAAAATGTTTTGTCCTGTACTGATGTCTTTTCTTTCAATTTTTATCCCTGAAAAGCCTCAAAATCCTTAATTTTAATCATTGGGAAATCAAAAAGCTTATATCTTTTTCTGGCTTTTTTGCACTAAGGTGGGGATATAGCTGCCACAATTGCTCCCTTACACAAACCACTCTCCCAAAAACAAAGCTTTTCCCAAAGGCCTAGATAACCTTTATCAAAATGGTATTATTCAATCGCTTAATGCAAAAAGTCTCTCCTATTTCTTTTCCTAATGCTTTATGTCTTTTACTCGGTACAACAGCACTTAAGGCAGCCAAAAAATCAGTGTATGCGTTTTTTTATTCGCTTCATATTAACTTTTGTAGGATTCTATAATTTCTATCGAATGCCAGCATAGGTGGATGAAGTAAAACTATAATTTTGCGAGTCCCACTTTCAGAGTTTTATTTAGCGACAAGTCTAATAATTATTCCCATTTTTATACTCAAGAAAATCTCAAAAGTATAACTATAAACCTTGATTATTTGATTTTTATGGAGCAAAAGATACTTATTCAATTTTAAGAGCTGTCAATAATTGGACTACAAAAGTTTTGATGTGAGCAGGAGTAAAAATTTCTTTATAGTTTCGATTGTGTATTATGTTAACAGTCGGTGCAACTATTGACAAAGTTAGTAGTTTTGTATACAAAACATAGAATCTATGAATATAATTCCAGCGATCGACATATTAGGTGGACGTTGTGTAAGATTGTATCAAGGAGATTATAAGCAAACCCAAATCTTTAATGATAATCCAGTTGATGTAGCAAAAAGGTGGGCAGATGAAGGGGCAACTAAGCTACACCTAGTAGACTTAGACGCTGCTAAAGTAGGTCAACCTGTCAATCAAAAGACTATTGAAGCAATCATCAAAGCAGTAGATATACCAATACAAGTAGGCGGTGGGTTACGGAACTATTCCACAGTTGCGAGTCTACTTGCTCTTGGAGTACAGCAGGCTATTTTGGGTACTGTTGCTATAGAACAACCTGAGTTAGTTTCTGATTTTTGCCAAAAGTTTCCTGGTCAAATTATTGTAGGTATTGATGCTAGAGATGGCAAGGTTGCCACTAAAGGTTGGTTAGAAACTTCACAAGTGTTAGCAACTGACCTAGCACTTCAAATGGCCAAATTGAAAGTTGCAGCAATTATCTATACTGATATTCACCGGGATGGTACTCTCAAAGGACCTAATATAGAAGCATTAAGGGAGTTAGCTACTGCGGTTAGTATTCCAGTAATTGCTTCTGGCGGAATTAGTTCAATTAACGATTTATTAAATTTACTAGCATTAGAAACCATTGGCGTTAAAGGTGCGATTGTTGGTCGTGCCTTGTATACTGGAGGTATTAGTCTTAAAGAAGCAAATCAAGCAGTAGGTCAAGGGCGTTGGCAAGATGTACCTCCAAATTTGGGCTCTTCTACATTTGTCTAATCCTAATCAGATAATTGGTGTTGCTCATGGGTAGTTTGTAATACTTCCTTTGATAAAAGCATTCAAGGAGTTAGTTATTGTGGTCGGTATTCAGTGTGATGGTTTCTGGTAGTATTAATTAAATTACCAATTTGTTCAGTTTCATAGCATGAAAAATTATTTGTGTTAAAGGTCCGATTGTTGGTTATACCTTATACACTGGAGATACTCTACCATTTCTCAAAAAATTTTAAACCCTATTCTCGGGCTTTGCATATTTACGAGATTAATTACAGTTTTAGAGAAAGAGGAAGTCAAATATAGGATTGACCTTTTCTGCAAATTCTGCAAAAAACTCATCCCTTGGTTCAGCAACATCCATTCTCCAGTGAAGCAGTACTTATTTAAAATAGCTGTAAATATATTTACTTGCTCAAGTTGAAGAAAAAATACACCATTATTTCCAGACTTGGTTAAGATTAATATCCTTATGATGTGAAAAGCTAGCTGAAAGCTATATCTAGAAATAGATTTACTTTCGATAACTTAATAGTAATTCAACTAAAAGACAACGCTTATTGAGAAATTTTGAGGTGTAGTGCGTTTGCGGAGAAAACACACTACACTACTACTTTTGGTTGATTATTTACTTATTTCGGGAACTTTTGAAAGACTTAAATATTAAGATAAAAAATGGTTAGTAATTACAAATAAAAATCAATAAAAGTGAAGATATTAGGGTTTTATAAAAACCATATTAAGCAAAATTTGAGTTCATCTCAAGTAGAAATATTATAAATATTATTATACATGAGTATTAGTACATAAAATTGTAAAAATATCAAAATTCAGTAATTATTTTATCCTGCTAATAAAATCAAAAAGTAAACGCAAAGACATATAAATATTTTTGAGTTTCAAGGAGTTAAGCTGACTTTTATTCTAGTTTCCTTTATTGAAAATAATGACAGAAAATTTATTCCGCCTTACTTCAGGATTAGTCCTGATTTTGGATAAGGCTCAATACTAGAATATCAATATATTAATGGTTAGTATATTGTAACAAGAAAGTTTCACCTGTATATTGAAATATTTTGACTTATAAAGGGGCTAGTAATTTAAGATAACAACTAGTAGTAATATATCCTATCTTTAAACTTCTAAAAAAAATACAAAATAATCCTCACAGCAAGTAGAGCACTTCACAGTATTTTCCTATCCCCTTGAAAAAAAAATATCATAAGCAAATTCTAGATAGTTAAGTTACTGTAAAGGTAGAATAGAAAAACTATTAACAATTGATACCAGTTATGGTCGTCAATCTTTAATTCCAGAAATATTTAAAGATTAATTAAAAGGAGAATTAGAAGGTCCAGAAGGTTTTTATAGTTATACTGAAATTTATAAATGGTATTGAGTGTTTATAATATCCCAGCAAGTTATGGAACTATATCTAAAATAGCTCATTATCAATTAAAAACCAAACTCACAGTTCCACGTCCAGTTAATATCAAACAAGAAAAAGATGCTGTAAATAACTGGAAAAAAAACTACCAGGTCTAATTCAATCTCTGTTAGATAAAAATCAATAAATGTTGAAAGATAGTATAAAAATTCGTGATTGGTGTCAGGATCAAAGTCGTTTTGAGATTAAAACTTTTTCTGGATAAAAGGTGACTTTCAAAAGAGTAAAATCGATAGGAAAAGAACAATGAAAATTTTGATATAGATGGTTATAATAGTTAGTATAACCATTAAAAGGAGAAAGCTTTTTTTGGGAATTTACTCTCATTAATTGTATTGGCTTTGAAAAGTTTTTTGAATTATTTGGATAGCAATTGAATTCATAAAATATACATAATTTAGTTAGAGAATAGTCGTTTACACAAAGCTTTAAACTTAAATCTTCCTGAGAATATTATTCTATTATTTCAACCACCATATAGTCCACAAGTTAATTATATAGAGAGATTGTGGTGATACATTAAAGAAAATTTTAAGTTAATTAATTTTGACAGTATAGAAAAATGACAAATTGCTCTGACTAAGAGTTTAAATAAGTCGTTTACACAAAGCTTTAAACTTAAATCTTCCTGAGAATATTATTCTATTATTTCAACCACCATATAGTCCACAAGTTAATTATATAGAGAGATTGTGGTGATACATTAAAGAAAATTTTAAGTTAATTAATTTTGACAGTATAGAAAAATGACAAATTGCTCTGACTAAGAGTTTAAATAAATTAACTCAAAAAGTAATATCTCAAATAACTGGCTGGGAATTTATTACCAATACTTTATTAATGGCCAATGTTTAGGCTGGCGATCGCTCTATTATTTTCTTCACTATTACATCTTGTTAATTTATATTAAGCACAGCTTCATAGAAAATTGGTATCAGAAAGAACAATAAAATATTTTAGACATAGAGTTGATTCTGTTGTATAGTTCAAGATTTTTTCGGTTAAGTCTAAATACTTACTCAAATTTTTTCTCTGTTACATACTACTTTTTGTAGTATAAATCTAGGATATAACTAAAGCATAGAAACCGGGTTTGTATTAAATGCCCTACCATAGCCATCTCCGTCTCCGACAAACCCAGTTTCTGAATAATTTAAATTTTAACTTCTGACTTTTGATTTGCTTAATTATTAACTTTTTCTGCAACGTTATTCACAATTTCTTGAAATACAATCTCATCTCTACGAGGGTCAGCATGAGCAACCTTTACCTCTAAGCGATCGCCCACTTCAACTGATCTACCAAACCGCATAGCCAACTCTAACCCCAACTCTTCCAACAACACCAACCCTAAATTAATTTCTTCTTTCAACCACCGAATTACCAATGCCTGCCAAACCTCACCAGAATTACGGCGTAAATATTCCAAACCCCAATAACGGTTAGTAAACCTTTCCACACTAGAAGCTTCCTTCACCGCCGGAACTAAACTCATTACCATTTCTTGCATTTGTTCTAGAGTAAAAGGTAACGGATCACCCCGCAAATGAGCCTTAATCTGAAAGTGGGCCAATAAATCACTATAACGCCGAATAGGAGAAGTAACCTGAACATAAGTTTCTAAAGCCAAACTTGCATGACGAGCTGGTATAGTACCCATTTCACTTTTAGGCATACATCGACGCATAGCTGTAGAACGAACTGGTCCTGCTGGCAACAACATTAGTTCTGCATCTGGTGGAAGTTCAGGTTGAGGTTGACTACGATAGGGTAGAGGAATATTATTTTCTTGACCATATTTTGCCCCCACTTCCCCTGCCAAAATCATCATTTCCGCTACTAGCTGTCTTGAAGGTGAATCATCCAATACTTCTACCGTAATTTCTTCACCTTCACCTTTCACTTTAATTACCGACTCTGGCATATAAATACTAATCGAGCCTTGTGACTGTCGCCACTTAAATCTTTGTTTAGCCCAATCATTCAGAGCATGAATTTCTGGTTCTAGCTTAATCTTCAACTGTAGCATTTCATCCACATCATCATAAGTAAGACGGTAAGTCGGTTTGATTAAGCTGGCATGAATTATATAATCTATAACTGCCCCACTTTCATCTAAAAGAATGCCAAAACTCAAAGCTCTGCACACTTGTCCCTGAATTAGACTCATTGGCCCTGTGGCCAACTCTGGGGGAAACATAGGAACCATACCAGTAGGTAAATATAAAGTAGTCGTTCTGCGTCTGGCCTCTAGGTCTAACTCATCACCAGGAATAAGTAAACGAGTTGGGTCAGCTATATGTACCCATATCCTGTGTTGACCATCTTCTAAAAATTCTATGCTCAGGCCATCATCTATTTCTTGGGTACTTTCATCATCAATTGTATAGACTTTTAAATGAGTTAAATCCAAACGGTTTGTTTCTGGATCTGGTGGGAGGGATTGCAGGCAGCTTTTGGCCACTTCTAGTACCTTGGTAGAAAAACATTTTGGGATCTGGCTACGTCGCAAATATAGATTTTCATGCTCACTCCATATACCTAGATCCACTAATAGTTTAAATGCTGCTTCTGAAGTTTCTGGTACTTTTAAGGTAGCCAAAGTTTCCATGGCCTGACTACGATGGGAAGTTTCTTCTCCATGAGTCGCAAATTTTTCTATGATGTCTAGGCGGTTATAATCACTTTGTTCCCATTCTACCTTTTCCCCTGCTAGTCGGTTATGCACCCGCAGTAAAAAGTTCTCTAATTCTTCTTTTCGTTGTTTTTGGACTTCTTGTTGATGTTTAATTTCTGCTACTTGGGCTACAGAGCGGGGTTCGTAACGATCGCCTTTTTGCTTAAAGTAGAGTTTATCATCCGATAATAATATATAAGCTGCATAACATTGGATCGGTGTTTGTTCTGAAAATAGCAATAGGGCCATTTCTTCTGGATTTACTGCTTCTGCTTCTTCTACTAGCAATTCCCATGCTACTTCTAAACTAGAAGGATCCAGGTAAGTTTTTACCTCCTGAATAAACTGGGGAATTTCTGATGATTGATAACTTTCTCCTCCTACTTCATAACTTATTTGCTTTGGGGGTATACTATTAGACTTACCATTTGCTTCTATCACGACCCAATTTTTTTTACCGTCTGGACGATCTGCCACAGCTAGTCTACGCTCTCCGTGCAGTCTAAATTCTATTAATTTTCCCTTCTCCACTTGCTCTTAATGTATATAGTTTAAGTTTTCTTGAGCTTTGTGCAATCTTCAACCTACTCAAAGCTCTGCACGTTGAATCAATGTAGCATCACTGATTAAAGTAATGGCTCTTACCATCTTAAGAGTAGCCCCCTTGCCCATTCATCTTTGCTAGCATTTGGTCTCTCTTAACTCAAAAGATTTTAAATCTTAACTAAAAATTAACCTTTATAATAATTTTTACAATCAATTATTTGTTTGATAATTCAGCTCTCTATTTCAAGAGCTGACAACTCCTCAGCCCTTAAATGCTCAACTATTCCTTAACTAGATGCCTCACTCAAAAGACTTGATCATTTTTCCCAACATTATGAAATTTCACACAGTCCTAGCCTTAGCTTTCTTTATTAACGTAAGGCAATAATGCCACTAATCTGGCTCTTTTAATACTTTTTGTCAAATCTCTTTGCTGTTTAGATGTTAAACCTGTAATTCTTCTTGGCATAATTTTTCCTCTTTCAGTAATATATTTTTTGAGTAACTCAACATCTTTGTAATCAATGGGATCTCCTGGTTTAATAGGTGATACTCTTTTCCGGTAGTAATTTGCCATAGCGCGTATTATCTGCTAATAATTTTTATTTACGTTTTAACTTAATTCAGAATTCATATCAATCAAAACTTTTACCTATAAAAGTCTAAATTGTATCAAACTCCTAACACTTTGTTTATAGCTTATTAAGCACTTTACTATAGTTTAATACTCACTAAATTTTTACTTAATTTCTTTATGAACTGTATGTCTATTACAGTGAGTACAAAATTTCTTCAACTCTAATCTTGATGTTGTATTCCTACGGTTTTTAGTACTTGTGTACCTAGAAACACCTTGTGAACGTTTATTAGGATTAGTTCTACACTCTGTACACTCTAGTGTAATAATAATTCTTACTCCTTTAGCCATATGTCACTTTCCATTAATGCTAAACACAAACCAAAACTTTATTTTATCATATAACGCTTGGCTTCGTCAAGTAACCATCTAAGCTTAATATCTAGGGAATAACCACGCATAGTTCCCACTACTATCGTATGAGATATTCTGTCATGGAAAGCTTGCTGATACCTTTCAATATCTACCAAAGCTACTGTAAAATCTAAAAACAAGGGCATTATTAGTAGTAAAACAGCAGCATTTCCAGATGTCAAATTACTCATGCCTAGCATTGCTAATGATCCAGCTAGTGCTAAAATTCCTTCTCGCTTTGATAATTCTAGGATATCAGGAGCTCTTTGGTACTTACTATCTAAAACTTTCATATCCAGAGCAAAATGGCCGATGCTCTGACCTTGATTTTTGTAGACCATTACAACTCGTATAGCTATCCAAAATACCACAAAAAATAAAATAAATGTGAACCAATTATTACTAATAATGGCACTAAGGAACCAAACTATTCCTGCATCTATACTGAATGCTAGTGCACGACGAGATAGAGGAGCTTTTGGCAATTGGGGTACAATATAGTCTCTCATTATGTTATATTTATCTGCTTCAATTATTTTGTCTTTTTAGCAATATTTACAACAGTTACCATGTCACTTATCAAGAGAATCTCCCACTTCTCAAATTTAGTCCTTGCTACAAATTTAACTTTGCGCCTTCTGACTTGTGACTTTGTGCCTTTTAAATGCAGCTATAAATACAGCGCTTGACCTTGTTATGAAGTACACCCAGGCGGACAAGATGCCTGCAACACATAATTTTCAATATTTACCCTGCAGTTATATGGTCGAAATATGCTGTATAAATGTTTTATTTACTGTTTTTCTATTATAAATTACTGTTGTTAATTTCCTAGTGGTATATACAGAACTTGACATTCTGATAAGGTACACTAACGTGAGCAAGATACCTGTGCTATATAATTTTCAGTATTCATCTTGTACCTTATAGACCCGAAATATGCTGTAAATAGTCATTTTTTAGGAGAAAGTAAATATAGCAAGTGATTAATATTGCTTGAAAACTGATTAATTAACCTAACTTATGAAAGATAATTGGCAAAAACTTTAATTCATATATATAGTTTTTGCATAAGTTATGAAAAAACTTTAACAGAATGCAGAATAAAGATAATTAAACTAAAACTTAGATAGTATAGAAAACTTCAGTAAAATTATTACTTATGAAAGTTAATTTTAATATTGTTAGGCAAAATCAAAATACTCAGCCAAAAATTCAAAGTTACACCCTAGAAATTGAACCAGGCAATACAATTTTAGAATGCCTAAACCGGATTAAGTGGGAGCAAGATGGAAGTTTAGCTTTTAGGAAAAACTGCCGAAATACTATTTGTGGTAGTTGTGCAATGCGAATCAACGGTCGTTCAGCTTTAGCTTGCAAAGAAAATATTAGAAATGAATTAGCTAGACTCGAAAAAATAGCAACTAACAATCATCATGATTATGTCACCAATACTACTGTAAAATCTATTCCAGAAATCACTATTTCTCCTATGGGAAATATGCCAGTAATTAAAGATTTGATTGTAGATATGAACAGCTTTTGGCAAAATCTAGAAGCGGTTCAACCTTATGTAAGTACAGAAGCACGAAAGATTCCAGAACGGGAATTTTTACAGACTCCTAGTGAACGGGATAAACTCAATCAAACAGGTAATTGTATTCTCTGTGGGGCTTGTTATTCTGAATGTAATGCTCGTGAAGTAAATCCAGATTTTGTAGGGCCACACGCCTTAGGGAAAGCTTATAGGATGATAGCTGATTCACGGGACAACCAAACAACAGAAAGATTAGAAAAATATAATCTTGATACTGCTGGAGTTTGGGGCTGTACTCGTTGTTATTATTGTAATTCTGTCTGCCCCATGGAAGTTTCACCTATGGATCAAATAGGTAAGATTAAGCAGGAGGTTCTGGCTCGTAAAGATCAACAAGCTAGTCGTTCTATTCGCCACCGAAAAGTTTTAATTGATTTGGTTAAGAATGGAGGTTGGATTGATGAAAGAAAATTTGGTATTCAAGTAGTGGGTAATTATTTTCGAGATCTTAAAGGTTTATATAGTTTGGGCCCTTTAGGATTAAGGATGTTGGCTAAAGGTAAGTTTCCTTTGATTTTTGAACCTTCTCAAGGAACTGAAACTGTGCGATCGCTGATTGAATCAGTTAAAAGCTTAGATAATAAATTTACTGGGAGCAAGCAATAATTTTTATATTTTTTGGTTTTTGGTAGCACTAAAAAAGTAGTTATTTTGTTCATCTACCTTCTGAAAACTGAAGGATAGAAATCATCCATTTAATAATCCTTCAAAAGATTCAGTATTTGATGTACTAAAATCTTGATCCTAATATGATCATAATAAGACGGAAAAAGGAAATATTTTGATGGTCGAACGTTTCTTATTTTTTCGTATTCTAAATTTACACTAAGATGATATATGTAAGACTTATTTTCAACAAAATATCAAATATTTCTTACTAATATATTACCAATTTCCTAAACCACTAGCACCTATAACTAATAGATTATTAAAACATGACACAAAAACCTATCAATCTTTGATTAAAATTATCAAAAAATTAGGAGCTTTTCAGGTTGAATTTTGGAAATTAAAGGGATAATTTAAACTTTTCAAGCACTCTTTTCTTATATCGAATTCTCAAACAAATATGTTACCTATAATTTTTTCACTCGCTGGAACAATTTTATCTGAGGCTGAAAAACAATTATTTACTCGCTCTCAACCTGCTGGTTTTATTCTATTTCAACGCAACTGTGAACACCCTACTCAAGTTAAACAATTAACTGATACTTTGAGAAAATGTATTAACCAAAAAGACATTCCTATCTTAATTGATCAAGAAGGAGGTCGAGTTGCTCGTTTACAGCCTCCCCATTGGTGGGTTGCACCTTCTGCTTCCTCTTATCTTCAAGAAATTAATGATCTTAATGATGCTGCACATAGAGCAAAAATAGATGCTAAACACATAGCTCAAGATTTACAAAACATTGGTATTAATGTTAATTGTTCTCCTGTACTTGATTGTCCTATACCTGAAGCGGATCTAGTAATTGGTACAAGAGCTTATAGTAATTCACCTTCAGAAATTATCACAATGGCTAAAGCTGTTATTGAAGGTTTTCAAGAGGAAGGAGTTATGCCTGTAATTAAACACATCCCCGGTCATGGTCGTGCTTTAGTAGATAGTCATAAAGCTTTACCAGTGGTTGAAACTTCTCTAAAAGAATTATCTGAATGTGATTTTTTACCTTTTAAAGCTTTAGCAAAATCTGTTACTTGGGCCATGAGCGCTCATGTTATTTATACTGCTATTGATTCTGAAAATTGTGCTACTGTTTCACCTACTATTATACAAGAAATTATCCGTAAGCAAATTGGTTTTGAAGGTATATTAGTTACTGATGACTTAACTATGAAGGCTTTATCAGGAGATTTAGTTACGAAAGTTAATCGCTCATTAAAAGCAGGTTGCGATTTAGCATTATATTGTGATGGCAAGTTAGAAGATATGGAATTTTTAGCAGATAATATTACTCCTGTAAAACCGATATTATTTAGTTCAAAAATATCTTAAATTAAGGGGAGAATTATAGTCGAATTTTTCTATCTATTCCTCTTTAATGAAAAGTCACAAATGATTTTTTTTCATTCTCTGAAGCTCCAAAAAAAAAAGCGGCGCGCTACAGAAATTTCCCTTCCATTTTCAGATTTTTTATGATAATATAAGATTAGATGGGGAATATTGCCTATATACATGACTTTTTATTCAACTCTTTTTTTTAGGAAAATACAATCAAGGATTTAATAATTTTCCCATTCTTTTGGCTCATTCTGTGAAGCACTTAGCTATTCTTTCCCATGGTCGAATTTTCCATTTATTCTTCCTTAGTAGAAAATCATCAACTTTTATTTCATCTTCTGTGGCTCCGAAAAAGAGGCGCGGCGCAAAGTCTTTCCTCCTCTTCTCAGATTTTTTTGTGATATTATAAGGTTAGATGGAAAGCTTGCCTATATACATGACTTTTTATTCAACTCTTTTTTTTAGGAAAATAGAATCAAGCATTTAATAATTTTCCCAAAAGTAAGACTAATTTATTTAACTCATTCTGTGAAGCACCCCTCTATTTTTTTCCCATAGTCGAATTTTTTCATTTATTCTTCTTTAGTGAAAAGTCACAAACCATTTTATTTCATTCTCTGGAGCTCCGGGAAAGTAGCGCGTCGAAAAATCTTTCCTCCCCTTCTCAGATTTTTTGTGATAATATAAGATTAAATAGGAAGCTTGCCTATATACATGACTTTTTATTCAACTCTTTTTTTTAGGAAAATACAATCAAGGATTTAATAGTTTTCCCAAAAGCAAGACTAATTCATTTGGCTTATCCTGTGAAGCACTCCGCTATTCTCTCTCACATATTCTTCCTCAGAGGAGATCACCATTTTGGCTTCATTTTCTGGAGCTCTGAAAAAGCGACGCGACGCAAAATTTTCCCTCCCCTCCTCAGATTTTTTTGTGATACTATAAGATTAGATGTGGAACCTTGCCTATATGTATGACTTTTTATTCAACTCTTTTTTTTAGGAAAATATAATCAAGCATTTAATAATTTTCCCAAAAGCAAGACTAATTCATTTAACTCATTTTGTGAAGCACTCCAATATCCTTTCCCATCGCCGAAATTTTCCATTTATTCTTCTTTAGTAGAAAATCACCAACTTTTTTTTCATTTTCTGGAGCTCCGAAAAAGAGGCGCGGCGCAGAAATTTTTCTCCCCTTCTCAGATTTT
>JAGGDU010000129.1 GCA_018457135.1 Trichodesmium erythraeum GBRTRLIN201
AATTGGTGACCCCCTGCTTCTACTAATTCTCTAATAACGTTTTTTCGTAATTAATAGGTGAATTATCCGTGCAGCAGTACACTGGGAATTTTTAATAATGGTAATAAATGTTTATCTAACCATTGTTCAAATCCCGCGACATTTATACTTCCTTTGAATATAATTGGTGCTATTAAATCTTTTTCCTTTTTTCTTCTCCCGGCTACTAAATTTTCTCTTTTACCTCGTTTTCCCTCTTGCTCACCATAAACTTTTTTCTCTTTTTTTGACCAGGCATAAATACAGTCTTAATTATCTTTAAATCCTGATTCATCAATAAATACAAGGCTTTTACTTCCAAATTTTTTTATCAAATTTCGTAGTTTCTGATAATATTTTATCCTTTCTTCTATATTTCTTTCTCTATAACAAAGTTGTTGATTTTTTCAAGGAAAATTCATTTTTTTTAAAGCATAAAATATAGCTGGTTGATTAACTCCAAATTTTTTAGCTCTGTCTGACAATAAGCAACTCTAGATTTGCTGTTACAACTTTTTCTAATTCTTTCCAATCTAATTTTATTTGACAACTTTTTACCTTAGTTGCTGACAATTTTGGCCTAAATAAACATCTATATATCGAAGCTATTCCTATCACAAATGTATGAGCTGCTTTAGTAATTGTACCGCCATTTTCTACAAAATTTATTACTTTTTATCTGAAGCCTAAACTGTCAGGCATAGTTCAAAATATTTTCTAGTTGACTTAATTTTATTATACCCAATTCTTGTTTCAATCTTAATTAAAACTACTATAAATGTTTAAAAGCAAAGACTTTCTTGTTGGCATTAGGAGATACCCCATAGTAATTTAATCTTACTGTCCATTGTTCACAATCATTAGCACTAATAGTATTGGCTACTCATTGTTGTATCAGTAATAGCAGCTTCAGTTACTGAAAGACAAGTAGCAACAAAGCTATTATCAAAGGAAAGAAATAACAGACATAAATCTACCTTGTGGTTATTACTATTTTTGCCAATGCTGCCTTGACGGAAGAAGATTTCATAAAGTTAATCATAGATTTTTTTTGCTTAATCATCGAAAAACTTTTATGTCCAAAAGAAACTATATGGCTTTAAGATTTGACTCAAACGATGGGTAAAACGAAAAAACATAATGTTGGTTTAATTTGTAGAGAAGATTCAACAAGTATGAATAGAGAAATGCTACTAGAGAATAGTCCCCAGAAATAAATTTTTTATACCATCCTCTAACATTATCTACACTTTTGTTCGGCTTCCCTCACAGTTATAGGAATCGCCATTACTATATAATTAAACATATGGGGGTTAATAATTAACTCTCAAAGTCTTTCATTATATTGGCTAAAGCCTTTTGCTTTTGCTAATCGAAAAAAGAGCCAAAGGGAAGGATAAAATCAGTTCATAATTATAGGATTAATGAGGCAGAATAATTCTGAAGGCTTTAAGGGACAAATGCATCCCACTACCTCCTTCATTTCCCGTTTCGTCCTAATGCTCTTAAATGCAACGTCCGTAGAAAATGTGAATAATTTATATCCTCCATGGGTGCGGTTGGAGCAAAAAAGCTGTTAGTTCATTTCTTAATAGTTGCAATTTCACATAAGCATAGTATTATTTTTTCCTTCTTTACTATAAGGAGGGAGGGTTTGCTCCTAACTTCAGCTATAATCCAACTTATTGTATAAATAAATAGTATCTTAGATAGATTTTTGAGCAATGAAAATAGCTATTACAGGAGCAACAGGGTTTGTAGGGACTCGCTTAGTGGAGCGTCTACATTCAGAGGGAGAAAAAATATTAGTATTAACCCGCAACCTAGAAAAAGGAAAACGCATTTTTCCATCTTCAGCATATCCTAATCTAGAGGTAATAGGTTACGAACCACAAAAGTCTGGTGCTTGGCAAAAATCTATAGATGGCTGTGACGGTGTCGTTAATCTAGCGGGTGCTAGTATTGCCGATGAACGTTGGAGTGCCAGTCGCAAGAAAGAGATTATGGGTAGTCGCAAGGTAACTACAGAAAAATTGGTCGAGGCGATCGCTCAATCTAATTCTAAACCATCAGTATTAGTAAGTGGTTCAGCTATTGGTTATTATGGCATGAGCGAAACGGCAACTTTTGACGAACAGAGCAATAGTGGGAATGATTTTTTGGCAGAAGTTTGTCAGAAATGGGAAGCTGCTGCTCAACCTGTAAAGAATGTAGGAGTAAGACTAGTTATTTTACGGATCGGTATTGTATTGGGTTTAGGAGGCACTATCTCAAAAATGCTTGCTCCGTTTAAATTATTCGCTGGTGGTCCTATTGGTAATGGCAGGCAATGGTTTTCTTGGGTACATATTGACGACCTAGTTGGTTTAATTCTGCATTCTCTACGCAACCCAGAAATGCAAGGAGTATTCAATGCTACTTCTCCTAATCCTGTACGAATGGAAGAATTTTGTCAAGGTTTAGGAGAAGCTTTAAATCGACCCTCTTGGTTACCCGTACCTGATTTTGCCATTGAATTGTTGTTGGGAGATGGTGCAGTAGTTGTATTGGAAGGTCAAAAAGTTTTACCGAAGCAGACTCAAGCTTCTGGATTTGAGTATCAATATCCTACTGTTAAACCTGCCCTAAAAAATATTTTAGCTCCTTGAATTTTGTCAAAAAAAACAAGCTGCCATTATTTAATTTGCAAGGCAGCTTGCCCAAATCATTTTTTAATCTCAAGATAGTTTCAAAAACCTTTATTCCTTTATTTATAAAGGGTTGCTGATTCTTCCATTAATTCTTTTGTTTCTTTTAAGTTATCTGGATCTACATAATGACATACTGCATCATCTAGACAGATTAAAGCCCAACCAGATTCATCTATACTCATTAGTTTATAATCACCTTCCTGAATAAAAAATCCTTTGTGGTTACGAGTTTCCGGCTTAACATTAACGTCATTAAGATCATTATTAAATGTCATGGTATTTCAACTCCTTAGCATTATTCAAAAAACGGTTTTAGTGTCTTCAAGCTTATATCATTTCGATACTTGATATTACTTCGTCTTCGGTGGTAATCTAAATACAAACGTCACCTCATAAGAAACGTTTTTAACTGATAAGTCGATTGTTAACTTACTTTTTCTTCTTCCCTACTCATTTTTTTTGACTGTGAGCAATTTTTTGATATTCTCATACTATCTTTACCTATAATTATGACAATAATTTCCCTTAACTATAATCACTTCGTAGAATATTGATTGAATTATTAACTTCTAAGTTTTATACTTAGATTTAAGTTTTGTCAATCATCTTCTTTAAGCTTGAACTTGAAATTTGAAGCCTAAACTAGCATTTTTCAAGTTTTTGATCAATTATGATCGAGGTACTCACGGTAAGCCATAAGCCTTTAGGAATTTTCTACTTTTATGATTGATGATTAAGTAATCTCTGAAGTTATAAAGATAATAACATAACTCCTTCAGTTTGTTCGTAAAGTTTTTATATTAATCATTAAGTTTTTTAAATATTATATCTTTCTCATCCTACCCTAGTTATTATTAGTACCTTTGGGTAAATCAGGACTCTTAAAAGCTTATTTATGTTTTAACTATTTAATTTAGTAAAAAAATCAGCTTAAATATCAAATAACCATTGTTTAATTCGAGCCAGTGCTGGCCATTCACCTCTTCTATCAAAACCATCCTTAATATTATTTTTAATTTCTTTGAGCCAATCTTCATCAGCCATAATCAATTGTTGGGCTTTCTCTACATGAGGTCTAACACCCTTTTTTTCTATTTCTAACATTGCTAAAGCCAAATTAATTCTCCCCTGTGGATCGTCTGGGTTAAGCTTAAATCCTTCCTTAGCTGCTTTATGAGCTGATTTAGGTTTTTTCTCTAATAAATATAACCACGATAAACTAATCCAACTACTACTACTTTTAGGAGAGCGATCTGTAATTTCTTTAAATAGTGGAATTAAAGTACCTGCCTTTTCTCCAGCTTTATATCTTTCTAGCCCTTCTTTATATAGTTCTTCTGGTGTCTTAGTCATAATAATATTTTTCGAGGTTTTCTAATTTAGAAAATTATAACACGTTTGATTTCACCCAGGTAAAGTACAAGGGGGCAAGATGCGTATTCTATATATTTTTTTAGGATTAATAGTGATATCTCATATCACCCTCCCTTTACCGGTCGAGTTTCTTAAGTTAAAAGGTTTATGGGAGCTAAATATTAGTATTAGTATGAGCATTTAATACTTTTCAATGAATAATATATTTTGGAGTTGTTGGCTGTAAAAAAAATAAACTTTTCAAAAGCTTGCTCTATAATGGTTTCATTATTTTCATCCTTGAAAACGCTTAAACATGAATTTATTTTGAGTTGAAGCTATTTTTTCGGCTTAATTCCCGACAACTCTTTTATTTCTACTTTATTTCTACCAAAATCACCAAATTTGATCTCACATACAAGGAATATACTATAATTGCTATACCAAAATTTACTTCATAATCAGGGGAACAGTATTATTTGCTCCCCCAATATTGATTTTTCTATGCTCCTATATATAATTCCAGAAGACACAGAAAATACAAAACCTAGATCTTCTCAGAAACTAGATTTTTTTGAAATTAATTTTAAGCAGAAAAGGAATTACCACAACCACAGGTTTGAGTTGCATTAGGATTAGTAAATTGGAACCCACCGCCAATTAAAGCATCACTATAATCAAGCATCAAACCATAAAGATAAAGGATACTCTTGCGATCGCAAACCACCTTAAATCCATCATAATCAAAAACTTCATCATCCTCTCTAATTGTGCTAGGGTCGGCAAAATCCATCATATAAGACATTCCAGAACATCCGCCTTGACGTACCCCTACTCGTAGGCAAAGGTCTTTTCCTTGTTTATCTCTCAAGGATAGAACCTGCTTTACAGCAGTTTCGCTCATCATAATTCCTTTTTGTTGAGACTGAGTAGTTTTTGTCATTTGTTTTTAGCTCCTTATATTGTTATAGCTGTCGAATAATAATTTGTAACTACTTAGATATATTACTTCTTATGTTATCCTGAAAACTGAAATTTTAACTACCTTAAATAATTGTTATCAATCAAAAATATTTTTTCAATGGTCTGCATTTAAAACTGAATTGTAACTCTTACCTGATGTTATGTAAGATATACTTTAGTTAGGATTTAGCTTAAAAATGTGTAATTAATTTTATACAGTGCCTTATACTTAATTTCCCTTTAATACTATTCAATTCTTAAATATTATACCTCTGATAATAATACTGATTTGGGAATTATTGATAAAAGTTTGAGAACCTTTTCTTGTGAGGTCTATTAAGAACAATAGCAAGAACTAGAAATGATAATGGATATAAACATTTAGGGTTTACACCAAAAAGTTGAAGAGTGAGTTCAGGGAATGGGGTATGGGCAATCAAGCGTTAAACTTTTAAACGGCGTATTGTAAATTTCAAAAAAAACAGTATATTTTTTACTCTACAGCACTTTTGCTGGAATTAGCTGTTGTTATAGTAAGTAATCTAAATGTTTAAAACCTTAGTTGCAGCAGATTAATTTTTCTACATTTTTATTCTTTAGGTCAAGGAACACCCGAAGTACCACAATTATTATTTGCTTATTTTTTTTTGCACTTTTCTGACAATAAGTCACTACCAACAGTTATGTATCATTAAGACTATAACAGTCTGTATATTGGTTTTGGCAAAATTCCATACTGAAAAAGTTTGGGAAAGTCAAATATTTGACCATAGCACAAAAAAACTGACAGCAGTTACCGTTACTAGTAAGGTACACCAAGTGCAAGCAAAATGATTGTAATAGAATGCTTTCACCATTTATACTGTACTTCATTTTCTTGCTTATCCGCTCTCTATAGCCACTCTACTATTTTAAAATAACTGCAAAGACGATCAAGTTGTCTTCTGAAATTTTGGGATTTTCACATAATATCTTCAACGAGGTTTTGCTCAGGGGCATTCAGAGGGATTTTTGTACAATTTATCCACCATTCTGATTCGGGTTTTTCAGTATTAATTTTAATTAAATATTCTCGAAATTATCTCAAATTATGAGCAGTGACTCTATCTCCAAATATTACTCATCTTTTTGCCTACTTTTGTGGCTATAAATAGTTAAATAAATTCCATAGTTTTTTCAGTATTTATACTTCTTTTTAAGGTCAACAAATTATTGGCTTTTATCATCTAGGTCACCAGAATAAGCAGGCCTTTATTTTTCATTTTTATTCTTTATCTTTGTTCTTTTGTCGCCATAAAATCAAAGATAAATACATAGGATATGACACTACTAAATCCTAAACAATTCCTACTTCATGGGTTATCTTTGTAGTTTCTCTTTTGCTAATTTATTCTCTATAACTTTTTTCTGCTTTCACTAGTTCATCATTTTTAGTAGTATTGTGTTTACAAGTTTTTTCTAAAACTCCTAACCCCTTTTTTTAGTATCTTTATAATAACTTTGATTAGATTCAAAAACTACACTATATTGTGTTGATAAATAATTTTATCAGTCTGATAGTCTTAGATAATCTTGTGCTCCATACCCAGAAATTGTATTCTCTTTTTATACTGGCATTAATGTGGCATATTCATCCTTGAGAGTTGAAGCCTGAAACTTTCTACGCCTAAAAAAAGTTCTGAGTCTTTCAACTTCAAATCTGGAAACTTTGAGACACCTTAAATCATTCTTTGTATTTCTATTTTAGTTTTTTTGACTAAATCATTTTTGCCCCTTTGCCCCCAAGTCTCTTGTTACTTATTTGGCCTCTTTTGTCTGAAGCAGAAAATTATCTAGTTCATTTATAATATTTATTCTTTATCTTTTAAGTCGGGATATTATTTTTACTATTATATCTGTTAGGGCTTATTTGAGATTGCTATATTGAGATTGCCATATATATATATTGATTTATTCAGAATATAAATATTTAGTCCAATCTTGCATTTCTACATCTTGGAATCCACCAATAGCAATGGTCGGTATATATATAACTAATGGCGATTTGTACTCTCTATTGACAAGTACCACGCACTTTTCAAATTTAGTGATGGATAGGGTTACCTTTGAATTTTTAGTTATAACTAGTTAATGTCATACAGTGATGAATAAATACTCATTTATACTTTTTTGGCAAATAACATTAACTACTGTATGGTATAATTATATAAAATAAAATATATATATAAATTATATAGTAAGTTTGAATACTTTCGTATGATTATATTGCTTAATTGTTCCTAGTAATTGTTTAGATAGTCAAATAGACAATTCTTCTCATGCTGGCAAGGCCGTTAATTCTTCTCATGCTAGCAAGGCCGTTAGAGAAAAATGTATATAAAAATACATTAATCAAAATATGGTTTAAGGTTAAGAGAAAAAAATATCCCGCAATTGCTTCACTTTCACAGGCTTAATTTATGGTAGCTCTCAATCCTTCAACAGTTCGTAGGTTACAAAAATTACAACAAATTCCAAGTGTGTGGGAGGGCGATCGCCGTCCTATATCTTCAGACTCTAGCTCGAACCCAGAATTAGAGTCAGAAACAACAAACGAATGTATTATCTGGGTAGATGGCTCCCATGGCATGGTCAGAGCAATGGATATGGTAATGCCAGATACAGGCCCGGAAGCAATTGTAAGGACATTACTGCGAGCTATGGAAAATCCTCAAAGTCCAGCTCCAGCAATTAGGCCACAAAAGATAGTAGTTAAAGACCGAGAAATTCAATTTTTTCTCAGGGGTGTGTTACAAAATTTAGGAATTACAATTGATTATGTACCAGATTTACCTCTAATTGACGAAATATTTCGGGGACTACAGGAAGTATCAGATAATCGCCCGCCTCAGTTACCTCCTGAATATGCAGAAGCTTTAGTAGAAAAAGCAGATCAAATTTGGGATGATGCACCTTGGGAAATATTAGGAGAGCATCAAATAATTTCTATAGAGCTGAAGCAATGGGATATTGAAAATTTATATGTCTGTGTTTTGGGTAAATTGGGTATGGACTATGGAATTTTGTTGTATCGTTCTCTAGATTCTCTTAAAAGGTTCAGAGAAAGAGTAGCTTATGAAAAATCTTATGAAAATTTAGAGGAAGCTTTTTTAGGACAAGATTGCCTTTTCATTACCTATGATAGTTATCAGGAAGAAGATAATCAGAATAAGGAAAAAAACCTAGAAAATTTATCAGTATCTGAAATTCAGGCCAATTTTGGTAATTTACATCCTTTAGAAGGTTTAAGGTCTATTCTTTATGAAGAGGAAGCAGTAACAACATTAGTTACTTTAGAAGCACTGCATCGCTTTTTGCGAGCATCCCGCAAGAAAATGAAAGGTGATAAATTCCCTAGTATTAGTAGTCGCTACCGCATTCCTATACCTCAATTAAATGAGGTGGCCTCAATTAAAGTAGCAACTATGCCAGAAGTAGCAAAAGAATTATATGAAATGGCTGCGGAGGCTGATGTACAGGATGATGAAGAAGTGGAAATTGAAATGCCTATGCTCAAGGATGATTTAGTACCGCCAAATTCTTTTTTAAGTTTGGGGGTAGTTCCTTGGGATACAGTAGCATACTTGCGGGATAATACTAAACGCCATCAAGCAGCAGAAGAAGATCTTGAAATATCAGGAGAGGGTTTACCAGTTATTTTAATTCAAACTTCTTTGCCGAAAGCAACTAAGTTGATCAAAGATTTGGAAGAAGCTCAGGGACTTCATGGTATAGGATTTAATCTAGGGCAAGACCCTATGGAAGAAAAAAATTATGATTTGGGCATATTAAAAACTTATGATGGTGTACTACATTTATTTGGTGAGTTTATGCAAAATGACCCTGTACACCAGGAAGCTAGAGAAAAATGGGATGAGCGTTGCATTGCTACTCATGGTTGGTGTGGTTTGATTATTGCTAGAGGTATTACAGGTGCTTCCCGTGGTCAACCTGAATTTAAGGATATGATGGCTTTGTTTGAGGTCCGATCCCTTTCATCTCAAGACTTAGGGGTTGGGCCGTTAAAGTTGGTGCCAGTATCTTTTTGAAAAAGAGAATAGAGAAGAAAAGACGACTGAAGTGAGTTAGGAATTAAGGTTTTTATCGTCGCCTTCTCCACCCCCCCCTGGCTAACCCAGAGTCTCTAATATGATAAAAATTTTGTATCCTTTGAAATTTTGTACATCTTGCTAGAATTAATTAACCAAAAAGATAGGATTGTAAATATTTTTGCTAGGAAAAATAATTAGCTGTGCTGCTAGCCACCTTTTGACAAGGGCTGTATCTAAAAATAATGGTGTTAGGGATTTTTGGAAAATGTATCTAGGCCAGAGTTAAAATTATACAAAAATACAACTAAATTTACTGATATTTGGAGGATGATTTTGATAAAAGCCTGAGTGTAATTTCTTATGAATGAATTAAAATAATTGTGGGATAAATTTAGTGATTTTTCGTTTTCACACTTTGGAGAAATTTATCTCAAGAATCTGTATGTAAATTAGTTATTTGAGATTTTTGAAACCGAAAATGGAGCATTACCTACTCATATCCTCGTCTCCACAGCTCCCCATATTTCTTTGAAAATAAATGTTACAGCCCTGCCCTTTGATACTCTCCTTGATCAATAGATTAGAGCACATAAAATTTGACAAAGTACACAAATTATAATAGGTATATTTGTGAAATAAAAAAAGTATTCTTATACATTTTTTCAATTGGACTGAAAAGAGTTTTGTCTCGCTACTATACTCTTTCTTCCTGCTCCCCTACATTTTTTCAATTTTCTTCCTGCTCCCTACATTTTTTCTTCAGTTCCCCTTCTACCCTCGGGGTTAAAGGTATCCACAAGGTTTGACTGAAGTTTCTACTCCCGGATAGCATTTAATAAGAGGAAATAAAAGGTGGGATGGAAAAGGTGAGATGGATGAGTGACAATAAATTTGGTAGAATTATTAATTAATATTTGTAAAAAAACTGAGTAAGGACATAAAGAATGCGAGTTGCGATCGCAGGTGCAGGATTAGCAGGAATGGCCACAGCAGTTGAATTGGCTGATGCTGGACATCAAGTGGAAATATTTGAATCTCGCCCCTTTGTTGGAGGTAAAGTAGGTAGTTGGGTAGATAAGAATGGAAACCATGTAGAAATGGGTTTGCACGTTTTCTTTGGCTGTTACTATCAACTTTTTGAGTTAATGAAAAAAGTAGGGGCCTTTAAAAACCTCCGCCTCAAAGAACATAGTCATAATTTTATTAATAAAGGGGGCAAAACAGGTGCTCTAGATTTTCGCTTCCTCACGGGAGCGCCTTTTAATGGATTAAAAGCTTTTTTTACCACATCCCAGCTGTCTGCGCAAGACAAACTACAAAATGCAATAGCCCTCGGCACCAGTCCTATAGTCAGAGGGTTGATAGATTTTGATGGGGCAATGAAAACTATCCGAGATTTGGATAAAGTTAGTTTTGGAGAGTGGTTCCGTCGCCAAGGTGGGAGTAATGGAAGTATCAAAAGAATGTGGAACCCTATTGCTTATGCTTTGGGTTTCATTGATGCAGATAATATTTCTGCCCGATGTATGTTGACAATATTCCAGTTTTTTGCTGCTAAAACAGAAGCATCTGTATTGCGGATGTTGAATGGTTCTCCTTATGAATATCTCCACAAACCTATTGTTGATTATTTGGAGGCACGGGGCACTAAAATCTATACTAGAAAAAAAGTTAGGCAAATACAATTTTTAGAGAATGATGGAGAAACTCGTGTTAGTGGAATAGTTATAGCTAATGGGGATACTGAAGTTACTATTACTGCTGATGCTTATGTTTTTGCCTGCGATGTACCAGGTATTCAGCGTATTCTACCTGAAGCTTGGCGAAAATGGCCAGAGTTTGACAATATCTATAAATTAGATGCAGTACCAGTTGCTACAGTACAGTTAAGATTTGATGGTTGGGTAACCGAACTACATAATAAAAACCAACGTCAACAATTAGATCATGCTGCTGGTATTGATAATTTACTTTATACTCCAGATGCTGATTTTTCCTGTTTTGCTGATTTGGCATTAACAAGTCCAGAAGATTATTATCGGCAAGGAGAAGGTTCTTTATTACAGTTGGTATTAACACCAGGAGATCCTTTTATTAAAGAAAATAATGAGGCGATCGCTCACCATGTTTTAAAACAAGTCCATGAATTATTTCCTTCATCACGGGAGTTAAATATGACTTGGTATAGTGTGGTGAAATTAGCTCAGTCTTTATATCGGGAAGCTCCAGGTATGGATCCATATCGTCCGAACCAAAAAACACCAGTGCCTAACTTTTTTCTGGCAGGTAGCTATACTCAACAAGATTATATTGATAGTATGGAGGGGGCAACTATTTCTGGGAAACAAGCTGCTCAGATAATTTTGACAAATGTGGAAAAGATTTTGGGGCAATAGTATAATTTATCAAGTCAAGTTTATGGCTTTACTAAGTTGGATAAAAATTTCAATTTAATTGAAGCTAAAACTTTAGAATTTACACACTTTCTTTTAGAACCAGGTTTATTACCCTAATTTAATGCTTAATACTATAAACTTTAGTTCATAAACCCGGTTTTTAAGTTTTTATCCTATAATACATAATACAAATTTAGTTATTATAAGCTAATTATAGGGTTTTCCCCAATCAAAAGAATTCAAAAAGATTCTGTATTATTTGAACCATGCATCGTGGATGAAAAATTTGTCAATTGGGAGATAACCCCGAAGCAGGTTAATTTTCCTTTGCATTATTAAAGATTGCGAGCATACTCATTGTATTAGAATAACTATAGATATCTATAACTCAGCTTTTTACTCATCAGATTTGGTATAAAGTTTCGTCAATGACTTCGCTAAAGTGCTATAGTAATGATATCTTTACGTTGTCCAAAATCTATCTGCATTTTTAAGCATAAGGAAGAGGAGTTAGGTCAAAAAACAAGATTTTCGGAGTTTATTTCTAGCTTTTGAATTTTTACGACCAGGGAAATTGGATTGCTATATAATTTATAAGTCTTTGAGGTTCTTAGTATTTAAGACTGCTCTATCTACTAAAAAATTTAAAGGTTAATGTAGCAATATTTTTTGAAGTTTCTACTAAACAATAGTTTTGATCAATTCCATTGTTGACTAGATAACTAATTATCTACATATTGTCTAAATTTGTTTAGGTTTAGTTAGTAGAAAGTTCAAGTATATTTTTCCCGTTTTCCTGGCTATATATATTCTTGATTCTTTAACTTACAATAATTAGGGTTTGCTGATTAATTCTCAAAGCATTGACACAAATTATCCTCCTAGCAAAATTTTGAATGGGCGAAAAGTACGATGATTTCGGTCATACCGGCAGCAGAAAAATCAGGGAAAAATTCTTACTGCACCGGAGCTGGTGACTTTACTATTTATCAGTGCTTCTTTGCTGCCGTCCAACAATTATCAGGTTATTGGACAATAGATATGAGCAACCTTATTAGATTTGACTTTCTAAGTAGTTTGTAAGTAGGTTGATTCATTGGTCTACCTAACTATGTAGAGTTAGTAGGGGGGTGAGTAGGAAGGTTGTATGAAACCTCTCTAAAAGCTGAAAATTTATAAAAGAGGTAGTTGGATATGTAGTTGGATATATTTATACTAGCTGCTTTCTGCTATGAGAGCGCCTAAAATACTAATTTTTGAAGCTGGAAGGGCGGAAAGCTTGGCACAATTTTAAGAGTTCAAAAAGGCTAAAACCAATATTATTCGATGCTTTGATATTTAATCAGCTAACCTTAATTAAATAGGGCTGGCTCAGTAAACGTATAATCGTGATCATGCATCAGTTTAAGTGGTGCTTTGACTATTAAGTGATGTTTTGCCTATTAAAATTTGCCAAAAAATTTGCCAAAAAATTTGCCAAAAAATTTGCCAAAAAATTACTAAATGAATATTCCCTCCCTTGTAATTTTCGCTTAATGTGAGTGGGAAAAATACGGAAAAATATACATACTGCAAATATTGCTGATATGCCATTGTCTATAGCTCATTCCTTGCTCTCAATAACAGACTTTTTGAGCAAACATAAATAATGAGACTTACAAAATACAGTAACAGAAAATCTCCAAATAGAAACAAACACAGGTTTTTATGTCAAAAAAGTATAAATCCTTAATAATCAAGGGTTTTAGCCGTTTTTCTGTCGTTAACGTAATTCTCCTGTCTAGACTGACTGTCAAGGGTTTTTTATTCCAGAAAATATTTAAGTACTAATAATTATAATCAATTAATTAATAATTTTATGAGTAATTGGCTAGAACATAGTGTACAGATAGAGGTAGATGCTCCAATTGATTTAGTATGGAATCTTTGGTCTGACTTAGAACAAATGCCACAATGGATGAAGTGGATTAAATCTGTTGAAGTTCTTCAGGATAATCCGGAATTATCAAGGTGGAAGTTAGCTAGTGGTAATTTTGAGTTTAGCTGGCTTTCCCGGATTAAGAAAATAGTTACCCATCAAATTATTCAGTGGGAGTCTGTAGATGGTTTACCTAACCGAGGTGCCATCCGTTTTTATGATCGTTATGATAGTAGTATTATTAAGTTAACTGTAGCTTATGGAGCTCCTGGGTGGTTAATTAAGATTATGGATAATTTATTTTTAGGTAGGATAGTAGAATCTACTTTGATGGCAGATATGGAAAGATTTCGTCAATATGTTATTGGTCTAAAACAGAAGGAAAACGAAGAAAGTTAATTATTAAAGCTCCAAAAGCATGCATTGTGCCTCTAAATTACCAGTCTACGTCTACAGATAGGTTAATGGTCATTTCTTTTTCTCCAGGAGGAATGGCTGTAATACAAGCACAAATAATTTGACCATCATTAAGTTCTACTTCGCAAGCATGACAAGAACCCATTAAGCAACCTGTTGGAATATTTACTCCAGCATCTTCGGCTACTTCTAGAAGTGGTGTTCCTGCCTCTGCATCAATAGTAATATTATCTGGCAAAAAAAGTATTTTCATCTTTGTCTGATTTGAACTTGTGATTTACTTGATAATTTTCTGGCGATCGCTTGATTAATGGATATCTATTCAAGCCTTTAATCTTAAATATACCACTTCTTTGAGTTTGATTCATTCCATTATTAATAGTATTAATAACTTTTTATCTAAAATTGCAGCTATAAGAAGTAGACGTAATCTTTCCTAGATAATTTTTCGAGAATTATTTCTTAATATGTGCTTCAATTACTATAACTAATAACTGATAACTGATAACTAATAAATAACTGGTTTGACGTTTATTGTAATTGTCAAATTTTATGTTAAAACTGGTTTTAAATCTAGATGCTCATTAACTTTATCTGCGATTGAATCTAAAATAATTTCTCGTTGTTCTCTATAATTAGAAATACTAGTTGGTAAACTGTTTAATCCCCGTTTGTGACGTAGGATATTTAACCAAGAACGACGCCAAGAACCATTATCAAATATTCCATGTAAATAGTTTCCCCAGATAGAATCATAACTATCGACAAAACCCAAATCATAGTCATTAAATAAAGGCTTAACTATATCTGGTTTTGTAACTATAGTTCTACCTTGATGAATTTCATAACCTATGACTGGTAAATTTCCTAAGGGATAATTAGCAATAACTTGTCGCTGACTGGCAATTTTTTTAGGAGTAATTGTAGTTATTAAGGGTAGTAATTCTAATCCTTTATATTCTCCTTGTTTTCCTTCTAAACCTTGAGAGTCAATTAAAACTTCACCAAGCATTTGAAATCCACCACAAATTCCCATTACTATACCACCAGAACTTTGGTAAGATTTGATGGCTTCTGCCATACCACTTTTTTGTAATACTAATAAATCGTTTATAGTAGTTTTAGTACCAGGGATAATTATGGCATCAGGATCACCCAAACTATCATTAGGATGAATATATTTAATTTTGACACTAGACTCTGCTTCTAAAGGTTCAAAATCAGTAAAATTAGAAATTCTTGGTAATCTAATGATAGCAATTGTAATATCAGTTGTATGTTTATTATAACGTTGTTCTAAAATACTCAAAGAATCTTCTGCGGGAAAGGCTTCATTAATCCAAGGAATGACACCTATTACAGGAATATTAGTTTTTTTTTCTAACCAGTGAATACCTGAGTCTAAGAGAGATCTTTGTCCTCTAAATTTGTTAATTACTATTCCTTTGATTAAATTTCTTTCTTCTGGTTCTAGTAATTCTAATGTACCAATAATATGAGCAAAAGCACCTCCTCGGTCAATATCAACTACTAAAATTGTAGAGGCATTCAAATGTTTGGCGACTCGCATATTAGTTAGATCTCGGTGCTTCAGATTTATTTCTGCTGGACTACCGGCTCCTTCACAAACTATCATGTTAAACTCTTGAGATAAAGTTTCTAAAGATTCTTGGATGGCATTCCAACCAATATCAAAATACTGCTGATAATAATCTACAGCTCCTACAGTACCACTAGCTTTTCCTTTAATAATAACTTGAGAAGTCATATCTCCTTGAGGCTTTAATAAAATTGGGTTCATTTCTATTGCAGGAGTTACACCTGCGGCCCAAGCTTGTACTGCTTGAGCATGACCCATTTCTCCACCGGTAGATGTGACATAGGAGTTCAAAGCCATATTTTGTCCTTTGAAGGGGGTGACTTTCCAACCACGACGTGATAAAATTCTACAGATGGCTGTAGTAATTAGAGATTTTCCGGCATGGGAAGTAGTTCCCACTACCATAATTGCTTTCATAGTTTTTTTTAGTTCTGTTTGATAGGGAGAGAGTTTAAAGAGGAATTCTAAACCAAGGAGCTATGAATTTATTCAGGCGATCGCTAATTGAAGGTTGAGGCTAGTTTCCAATTGAGAGTGTATTTTTTAACTAATTGATGACCCATAGGAGTTAGACGAAAACTGTCTGTAATTCCTTGTCTATCAACTTCCTTTCTTAGTACGCCTACCTGAATTAGCCATAAAAGATAATTTTCACTTTTCGAGTTCTGATCAAGGGAAATTTATGTAGGAATTTTTAAGCTAATTTCAGAGATTTTTGATTTTAATCCCACACTTTGAACCCCCATTGTGACAAATAAGTTAATTTGAAATAGACTACAACTCAGTGCTTTTTCTGCCCTTTTTACAGTACAAGTTGGATATTGAAGTGAAATTAGATTGGGACATTCTACAGAGGCCATGTTAATTTTATATATCAAGAACATTTATATTTTTAAGTTAACAAAAATTATAGTTTAAGGTCTCAAATCAAGGATTTTGAGCTCATATCATATATATAAATTATTTGATGTTATTTTAAATACAAAAAAGGAATTGACTATAAATTAAAAATTTATTTTTGCTAATCATTATTTTTTCTAATAATATAGATCAGAAAATACAGCATCGGATAAGACAAATCATTTACCAGGTATGAATAGTAAAACTCTTGTAGTGTAGTTATTTTGCTTACTAGGTGTATATTTCTGAGCAGGGGGAAGTTCTGTTTAAAATAGATTTGGAAGTAACAAGTTTTCAAGAATCCCAGAATACCCTAGAGTAATAATAGTTTTTAAAGATAAAAGAAGGATTCTATGGCACTATCTGTTGGCACTAAAGCACCTGAATTCACAGTAAAAGATACTAACGGCAAGACTGTTTCCTTATCTGATTTTGCTGGTAAAACAGTGGTTATGTATTTTTACCCTAAAGATGATACCCCTGGTTGCACCAAGGAAGCTCAAAGTTTCCGAGACAACTACGCTGAATATCAAGGTAAAGATATGGTTGTTCTTGGTGTAAGTATGGATGATGAAGCTTCTCACAAAGCTTTTACTGAGAAATATGGTTTACCATTCCAATTATTAGCAGATGTTGATGGTGCTATCACTAAAGCTTATGATGTTGAGGGTGGTGGATATCCTAAGCGTGTTACTTATATTATTGACGCTGAAGGAAACATTTCTCACGTTGATCAAAATGTGAAAACGGGTAGTCATGCCCAAGATATTTTAGAGGTCATTGGTAAAAAATAATGTTGTCCTAATTAGGAATTGCTGATTAACTCTCAAGGTATTAACTGATTTTGGCAAGTTTCTTTTTGTCTTGAAAAAAGTGCAAGTTTTTCAGTCTAGAAAACTGACGGATATTAGTACTTTGGGCTGACCATAGTAGAGGACGGCAAGGGGCAAATATATCTAATTAATTTCCATTTCGACTTAGGGACGTTGCATACAACGTCCCTGTCTACTCCTGAGTTCTGAGTTATACGCGGATCCATGTATGCTTTTTTAGCAAGCTCTGATTTTTTATGAGTAGGATGGGCTTCAACTGTCGCACTGGATAAAAACGGTCAAATTTAGGTGACAAAATAGGAAGATGCTGTAGGTCACAATCAATTTTGATGATTATCGGTACCGCAAAAGGAGAAAGGTTAATGCAGCTTGATTTTAGTTGTGGTATTCATGAAAAAGTTTTTGCCCCTAATAAATAGTTTAGGAACAGTCGGAAAAATTGTTAGTGAGGTCTGAGATACTTTAATTGAATGGGAACCTCGTATTAATATTTTAGATGTTGATACTACTCAAGAGCCACAGAAACCTAAAGAAACCTAATTTCATTTCCATTCTGGTAAATTATCAAGTCTGTGCTGCGAATAATATTTTTAACTTAGTTTATCTTTTTTATTTACAGTAATTTATGATGACTTCTTTATCTCCCAAAATTGACCAGGGCAGAAAAAAAGAAAAAAACAGAATTACATCTGTGTTGATTTTCAAAGAAAGTTTTTTAGACTGTGATCAAACCAAAGAAGCTATTGTGATGAGCTAAAACATGAATGTCTACTTATGTATTTTCATGGTATAGGTTTGAGGGCAATTGGAAGAGTTAAAGGTATAAGTATTCATAATAGTAAGTTTTCAGTAAGACCGTCGACTAAAAACCTACAAAAAAAGCTATCCTTAAAGGGGAATACTTGAGACCAAATTTTACTGTCAAAAGAATTTTATCTAGCTAAACTGCTATAGTGCTGATCACCATTCTAGAGTAAGCAAATGTTGAGTGACACCATCCAAAATCAACTCACATTTGCCAACCTTAAGGGATTATATATCCAAATCAGTAATTTTCAATTTCGGCCCGTAAGTCTCAATAAACTCACGCCTCGGTGCCACCCGATCGCCCATCAAAACTGTAAATATCCGATCCGCTTCTGCAGCATCTTCAATTTCCACCCGTTTCAAAGTCCGAGTTTCAGGGTTCATGGTTGTATCCCACAACTGAACTGGCATCATTTCACCCAAACCTTTAAATCTTTGGATAGTATAGTTAGCATTATCCGGAAACTCATTTTGAATCAGTTCATTAAGTTCACGATCGCTATAACAATAATAATGATTTCGACCCCGTTCTACCTTGTACAATGGGGGGCAAGCAATATAGATATAACCCTGGTCTACTAAGGCCCGTTGGTATCGATAGAAAAACGTTAACAATAAGGTGCGGATGTGGGAACCATCAACATCAGCGTCAGTCATAATAATTACCTTATGATACCGCAGTTGAGAAGCGTCAAATTCATCTCCTTTGATGCCCAAACCCAAAGCTGTAATCATTGATTGAATTTCATTATTTTTGTAGATTTTGGCATCATCGGTTTTTTCAATATTGATAATTTTACCCCGCAACGGTAATATAGCTTGGAAACGGCGGTCGCGGCCTTGTTTTGCACTATTATGAACAAAAACTCCACTAGCTAAGGCAAAATTATGAGTATTGGGAACTTCAATATCATAAACATCTAACCGCTCCTCAAGGGGTTCAATAGAAACAACCCGATAATTATAGTGATCATTATAGTTAGGAATGATATCCCGCGCTAAAAATTCGTCCCTTTCAGAACAGCGATATGCCAACTCAAGATTTGTCTTATGGAATTCCAAGTGTTTCTCAGTTAGCAGCCCCTCAGTCTTGGTAGAATTGAGTTTCTTAAAGCCAACATGATAACAAGAGTCTCCATTTGCTGACTGATATACTCCTGCTTTTAAGTTATAAAAATCTGGCAATAAATGAGTATAAATCCAACTTTCTTTTTGAGGGCTCCAAACCATTTCATAACCATCTAATTCCTGGCTATTTTCTGTCTTTTGAGATGACTTTTGAGACAGGGGCATTAAAGAATCATTTCCTGTTAATAAAGCTGCTGGTTTATAACTACCATCCCTGAGCATAAAAAGATGGTCTGGAGTACAAATTATAGTTTCATTATTATCCAAAATTATCTTAATAACTGAGGCATTTTTTTTGGTTATTCTAGCATTAATTATCCTTTCAATGGCAACATTTCCACTCTGATTAATTGTATAACAAAAATGTTCTTTACCCTCAGCTTGTTCGGCTACTATTTCTGCAAAACTCAGTCTACGTCCATCAGCTAAAATAACTTTTTGATTCCCAGCAAAGCATCCAGAAGCACTGTCACCTTCCACTAGGTATATCTCCGATTCTTCTGGGTTTTTTGTACTGCAGTCTGCTAGTTTTCCTGGTAATGGAGAAGATTCTAAAACAGATTTTCTCCGCACTAAATCCCTGGCTCTACGGGCTGCTTCTGCTGCTTTAAAAGCTTGAATTGCTTTATCTAAAACTGCATCAGCAACTTGAGGATTAAAATCTAAATATTCACTTAAAACCTCTCCGACCAAAGAATCAACAATACCCCTAACTTCAGTATTGCCTAACTTAGTTTTGGTTTGACCTTCAAATTCTGGTTCTGGAACTTTTACAGAAATAACTGCCGTCAAACCTTCCCGAACATTTTCACCACCTAAATTTGGATCACTATCTTTGAGCTTATTGCGCTTGCGAGCAATACCATTCATTGTTCTAGTTAAAACTGTCTTTAACCCTTCCAAATGAGTACCACCATCGATAGTCCGAATATTGTTGGCAAAACCGAGAACATTATCACTAAAAGCATCTATGCACCATTGCAAAGCTACTTCTACTTGTACATCATTCTTTTCCCCTCGGACAAAAATCACTTCTTCATGGAGAGACTGTTTTTCCCGGTTCATGTAGGTGACATATTCCTTAATACCACCCTCATAACAATAAGATTCTACTTTCGGTTCATCGCTTTTGACTAACTCCAGGCGGTTATCTGTAATTGTAATCTTGACACCTGCATTTAAATATGCTAGCTCTCGCAAACGACCAATTATGGTATTATAATCAAATTGTATGCCTGTAGTAAAAATTTCCTGATCTGGGAGAAACTGTACTGATGTACCTGTGCGCTTTTCTTTGTTAGGTTTAGATTTTAAGTCTCCAGTAGGTTGGCCCCGTTCGTAACCTTGGATATGGGTTTTTTTATCACGCCAGACTGTTACCTCTACCCACTCGGATAAGGCATTGACTACGGAAACCCCCACACCGTGTAGTCCCCCAGAAACTTTATACCCACCTCCACCAAATTTACCTCCAGCATGGAGAACAGTCATTACTGTTTCTAAGGCTGACTTACCTGTTTTTGAATGGGTATCGACTGGAATACCTCGGCCATCATCCGTAACTTTGACAGAACCATCTTTGTTCAGGTCAACTTCTATGTGAGTACAATAACCGGCTAGGGCCTCATCGATGGAGTTGTCAACAACTTCATAGACTAGATGATGGAGTCCACGAGGCCCAGTGGTTCCGATGTACATTCCCGGTCGCTTGCGTACTGCTTCGAGACCTTCCAAAACTTGTATTTGTTCAGCACCGTAATTGTTGCTGGCCATATCAATATATCTCCCAATAATGGCTTTAATACTAACTTTCGTTAATAAATGACTTTTTTCTCATAAATTATAGCATAATAGCCTTAAAAGCTACTCTAGGCTATTTTCAGGATAAATTTATTTAGGGTATGCAGATACTATAGATTAATCGAAGTACGTCGTTTTATTTATGAATTTTTAATTTTTGATTTTAATTTTTGATTTTAATTTTTAATTTTTGATTTTTGATTTTTGATTTTTCCAATTTTAAAGTTTGTGTTTTGAAATACAGAATTTAGGTTTGAAAGGTATTTTCGGCAATTGTGATGTTTGGTAAAATTGAAACTAAAATAGAATACTATAGATAAGTTAATAATTTCTCTGAGTTTTGGCTTTTGACTTTAATTACTATTTGCGGTCCAACTGCTACAGGTAAGTCTGGATTGGCCTTAGATTTGGCCCATAGGTTGGGTTCAATAATTCTGAGTGCAGACTCCCGTCAGATATATAAATATTTTAACATTGGAACGGCAAAACCAACTATAAAAGAACAACAGTTAGTATCTCATTATTTAATAGATATCTGTGAACCTACAGAGATTTTGACTTTAGCAGAATACCAGAAACAGGCGCAAAGCTTTATTCAGTCTCCTGGTTCTCAAACTGATGTGGTATTGCCAACATTATTGGTGGGGGGTACTGGTTTATACATTAAGGCAATAGTTAAGGGTTTGAAAATTCCTAGGGTGGGGCCTAATGAAAAGTTGCGATCGCAATTAGCAAATTTAGGTCAAAAACAATGTTACAAAATGTTGCAGCAGGTTGATCAGGTTGCCGTTGAGAAAATTCACCCGAATGATGTGGTCCGAACTTTACGAGCATTGGAGGTATTTTATGTGAGTGGGAAACCAATTTCTCAACAGCAGGGAGAAGACCTTCCAAATTATCCAATTTTGCAAATAGGGTTAGACTGTGATGTAGAAGTTTTGGGGGAACGTATTCGTGATCGGACTGAGAAAATGGTGGAAGTTGGGTTAGTGGAGGAAGTCAAGTGTTTGTGTGAAAAATATGGTGAGAAGTTGCCTTTATTAAATACTTTAGGTTATGCAGAAATGAAACAATATTTGGCGGGAGATATTTCCTTGGCTGAAGCGATCAAAGCAACAGTTTTACATACTCGTCAGTTTGCCAAGCGACAACGCACTTGGTTTCGAGGATATCCAGAAATTGAATGGTTTGATGGGAATGCCCCAAATTTATTGGACAAGGTTTGGGAGCGGGTGAGGGAGTTTACTAGAATACTGGCAGAAAAGACACAGGAGTGAGGCACCTGAGTGCAGAAAGTCGGTTGTTAGACTGATATTACTTAGACTTCTTAATTTTACAGCAAATTCTAAGTATATAAAGTATAAACATTAACTATCAAAATAAATATTAACTATCAAACCTTTCCAGTGCCGCCAGGATGACTGTTATTGCCTGACAAATAAGAATTCCTGATCAGCTAAATTTTTTCCAAAATGAACAGTTTTGTGGAAAATTATGTGAGATTTTAATATCAGTTGTTTTAGGTAATTTTTTTATGGTTACTAGCCTTGTCAAAAATCAACCCTACATTCTTTCTGATGAACCTACTCAGTCTCTAGTTGTTGTTTGCCCAGGAAGAGGGGGCATTGTCACTGAGTGGCGCACTCAAGACCAAAAAATATTTTACATGGATAAGGAGCGTTTTGCTGACCCGGCTCTTTCGGTGCGCGGTGGTATTCCTCTATTATTCCCTATTTGCGGTAACTTACCTGAGGATACCTACACCCTAGACGGAGAAAGTTACAAACTTAAGCAACATGGTTTTGCTCGTAACCTCCCTTGGCAAGTTACACAACAGTCTGGGGAGAATGGCGCTAGTATTACTTTGGCTCTGTCCAGTAATGATCAAACTTGGGAGATATATCCATTTAATTTTGAGTTGAATTATACTTATATATTGCGGGGTAATACTCTAGAAATGCGATTTTCTCACACAAATTTATCTCAAAAACCTATGCCATTTTCTACAGGTATTCACCCTTATTTTGCTGTGAATGATAAGAGTCAATTAGAGTTTGATTTACCTTCAAATGAGTATCAGGTCAAAGGGGAACAAACTGTTAATACTTTTTCTGGAAAGTTTGATTTTAACTCTGAAGAAATTGATTGGGCGTTTATTAATTTGGCAAAACAGTCAGCTGTAGTTACTGATAAAAGTCGCAATTTAAAGTTGACTATTAATTATGATAGTAATTACTCGACTTTAGTTTTTTGGACTCTAAAAGGTAAGGATTTTTATTGTTTAGAACCTTGGACTGGTCCTCGGAATGCGATGAATACTGGTGAACATTTATTAATTGCTGAACCTGGTAGAACTGTGGAAACAGTAATTAGTATGACAGCAGAATTGGGTTAGTTGAAAACTTAACTTTTTTTAGGGGCAATTCATAAATTGCCTCTACTTACCAAAGCGAAATATGACTGTAAAATTATTATCTGATCAAGTTTGCTAAATTCGGTGAAAAATTACTGTTTCCACAAGATTTTATTTTCAGCAAAGATGCATTTTTTTTTTAAGTTCTCTTTCCTCCTAATTCCTAATTCCAGTTTTCTTCATTCCGCTCTTCCTCATTGACTGCAATTTGCGTGGATGGTGAGGCACAGTAGAAAGTTAATTTCTCTTATCTATTTAAGAAAAAGTTATCAAACTTTGTACCTCACGCGCCTCCGAAACTACTCTAAGTTTTATTGTGTAATTCCTATTAGACTTCTGATGATCATTAATCTCAAAGTCTTGAAATTATTGGGTAAAAATTTGGTTTCCGCAGACGTATATTAAGTAAATTACATCCCAACTACATCCCAAGTTGAACTGAACCTTGCGGGGTTAAGTCCACTATCCTTTGTGCCCTCATCGTTCATCAACCAAATTCTGTTAGCTCCATTTGGGTGATGCCAGAAAATGTCTGCGACTCCGTCAGTATTGAAATCTGCGACTCCAGCGACATCCCAAGCCTTGCCAAACTTTCCGGGGTTAACTGTACTATCCCGTGTGCCCTCATCGTTCATCAACCAAATTCTGTTAGCTCCATTTGGGTGACGCCAGAAAATGTCTGCGACTCCGTCAGTATTGAAATCTGCGACTCCAGCGACATCCCAAGCCTTGCCAAACTTTCCGGGGTTAACTGTACTATCCCGTGTGCCCTCATCGTTCATCAACCAAATTCTGTTAGCTCCATTTGGGTGATGCCAGAAAATGTCTGCGACTCCGTCAGTATTGAAATCTGCGACTCCAGCGACATC
>JAGGDU010000130.1 GCA_018457135.1 Trichodesmium erythraeum GBRTRLIN201
TCATAAAGAGAGTTTAGGGTTTGTTTGGGCTTGAAATTTGCTAAAGTCCCGCTAAATATCTATTACAGATGTTACTATTGGCCGTGGTCATTAACATAAGTGCAGGAGCGAAAAACAGTAGTACGGAACAGGAAAATATTAGCTGTAATTGATCACCAAAAGACATGGGCTAGTAGTTGCTCTGGGTAATTCCATTTTTTTAACTCCTTCTCAAGGGTCTGGCTTGGATGGAAATGACATAATTATATTACTGGCCAAAATATGAATTTTAATTATGCTGTAACTCATTAATATTTACTTAAATCTTACAGGAATTATAGGAACACGCTCCTTAGCAAACCCAAATCGAAAATACCAGCCATGATAAAATCAATCCTGATTTAAGATATGAGTCTTTAAAAACAAAATTTATGGCGAAATGTTAAAGGATAAATTGTCCCATATACAACAGCATATCTAATTTTTGATGACACAGTAAGTAATTAATCAGAACAATAAAAGTAATAGCATACACAGAATGTTAATACAAAAACTTACCCAAAAATTTAGTTTAAAGCCTCGCCCTTCTACACCAACTTTTTTTGGGTTCATTATATAAACTTCCATCTACGGGTAGCTCTTATAGTGCTTGCCATGTGCTCAGGTTGGTCTATTTCTGAGAGTTTAGTCTCGCGCCCCTGATGTTGATGGCGACGATCTTTTAATTCATCAAAACCCAATTGCAATTGGTTATAGCGCCCTAAAATTTCTGAAAATTTAACCATGCTGATAATTAAGTCATCTCAGCCACTGGTCCTACTTTGTGGCATAAAGCTACTAACCAGAGGATTTATAATCTACTTCCTTCTATTGGGTCTTGACTTTGGCAGTAAAGTTTTTCCAACTCGTTCCATACTTTTGTTTAATTGTGGGGGCAGTCCGAGACAAAAAAACGGATGCACCAGGCAAATATAAGACTAGTATTAGGTTTTGCTGCGGGACATAAAAAGCACCTGGCTTTTGGATCACGGAGGACGTGCTAAGTGAAAAAAGTCAACCTGTATCAGAGTTTCGGCTGCTAATAGCCCCCCGCGCGTAACAGTCCGGGAGGAATCAAGCATTCATCTAGCAAAATCTAATAGCTAGTAAAACTCTGCTAGGGAGGTTTCACGGAATATCTCTACATGATTTCTCACGATGTTTATTGATAATAAATACCTGCTTTCTTAAACCGATTTAATGCTTCATCTAAACGTTTACACTCAGCAATTAAACTAATCCTCACATAACCCTCACCACCACTACCAAAAGCATTTCCAGGAGTGACCACGACCCCAGTTTTTTGTAAGACAGACAAAGCAAAATCAGTAGAACCTATACCTGGTGGGCAAGGAACCCATAAATACATAGTTGCCATAGTTTTTTGTACATTCCAACCTAATTTGCCTAAACCTTGAATCAGAAAATCTCGACGTTGGCGATAACGTTCTTGAACCTGAGATAAATATTCATCCGGTAACTGCAAAGCAGTTTTAGCTGCTAGTTGTAAAGCACTAAAAACACCATAATCCATATTAGTTTTCAAAGTACGTAACCCTTGAATAACGTTAGAGTTACCGACTACAAAACCTATTCGCCAACCAGCCATATTATAAGTTTTTGACATAGTGTGGAATTCTACACCAATATCTTTTCCTCCAGGAATCTGTAATAAACTGGTAGGCTGATAACCATCAAAAGCCAACTCAGCATAACATAAATCGTGAACTAGCAAAATTTCATACTTTTTCGCAAAAGTAACAATATCTTGAAAAAATTCTCGTGGAGCTGTAGCACCAGTAGGATTACTAGGATAATTAAAGTAGAAAACTTTTGCCTGCTCTGCAACACTATCGGGAATATCTGCCAGATCGATAATCCAATCATTTTCTGGTTTCAGTAGAATGCTATGAACCTTACCACCAGCAATTAAAGGACCACGAAAATGGGCGGGATAGGCAGGATTAGGTGCCAAAACTAAATTTCCTGGATTTATATATGCCAAAGCTAAATGAGTTAAGCCTTCTTTAGAACCCAAAAGTGGCAAAGCTTCTCCATCAGGGTCAAGTTTTACACTATAACGACGAAAATACCAATCAGTAATTGCTTTGCGGAAACTAGCAGTACCTTCAAAAGGTGGATAACCGTGATTGGTAGAATCTTGTAAAGCAGCAATGGCAGCCTCTACAACTGGTTTAGGGGTAGCCCCATCCGGGTTCCCCATTCCCAAATCAATTAAATCTAGTCCTTGTTCACGGGCACGAGCTTTCAACTCATCTAAACGGGCAAAAACATAAGGTGGTAGTGCTTGTACCCTTTTTGCTGGGTTAATCGAATACATAGTGATAACATATTTATTGATTTATTTAAAACGAACTAAAAATTTTCCCAAGAAGGGGGAGGCAAAAGACCCAATTGTTCGGTAAGTTTTTATAAGAATATTTCAACCTATTAAAGATACTATAAATATCGGATAAATCTATTTACTAATTTACGATGTTATAAAGATTTTCAAAACCAATAGGTGAATTTCTATATTCATTATTAATCAATTGATTAACATCAATATATTAGAAGTTTTAAACATCTAGAATAAGAAAAAACTATAAAAAATTTCTACATTCTACATTTGAGAGGTTGTAGTAATATCAACAATATATGAGTTAGTTCTGAAATTTTATTTCTCTAGCTCTAATGGGACTGTTGTAGAAACCATTGCTGCTACTAATTGCTCTGGAATTATTCTAAATGGTAACCGATGAATGTCAGAATTTGGATGACAAGCAACTTCAGCAACATGGCGTAATTCAGATAAAGTAATTTCTTTTAAGCCTAAGTCATTTAAGCTTTTTGGTAAACCAATCTGATTATAGAATTTTAACAGTTGTTGTCTAGCAGTTGCAGCTAGTTGATTGCTTTGTAGCATTTCTTCTAACCTTAGCTGAACCAATATACCATAAGCGACTTTTTCTCCATGTAATTTTTCATGGCTAGCAGATAAATGAGTGAGGCCATTATGAATAGCATGGGCTGCCACAGTCCGACATTGTGCACCACCAATACTTCCAATTAAACCTGCTAATAATACTGTTGCATCTACAACCTCTTGCCAGGTTTCTCCTCCTGGTTGTTCTAGGGCAAAAGTTGATTTTTGAAAAAGGATATCCCTTAGTACTCTGGCTTGTTGGACAGCAGA
Source organism: Trichodesmium erythraeum GBRTRLIN201 (assembly GCA_018457135.1). Classification (GTDB taxonomy): domain Bacteria; phylum Cyanobacteriota; class Cyanobacteriia; order Cyanobacteriales; family Microcoleaceae; genus Trichodesmium; species Trichodesmium erythraeum. The sequence goes on from JAGGDU010000130.1 coordinate 3,215, forward strand.
AATAATCATTGTTGACTCTGAATGGCCACTAGAGACTGAAGCTTCATACCATTTGGCGATCGCATCTCCAATACCAGCCACTAAAGTCCGTGAAGGGCCAGTTTTAATAATTCCATAATCTAGAATTAGCAATTCTGGACATTTAGCTAAACTTATATCGTATAAGAAGGCCCCTTGGTCTGAGTAGATATTTGATAATGCTGTCCAAGCTGCGCAAGTAGCTGCTGAGGTGGGAATGGTAATTATGGGCAAATGACATTTATAAGCTAGGAGTTTTGCTGTGTCAAGAGCTTTACCACCACCAATACCAATTATTAGGTCTGGTTTTTGTGTGGCTACAGCTTGAGAAAGATTGGCTAAACTAGTTTCACTACAGTCTGAACCATAGTTAGCTTGGGTGAATTTTAAATTATGGATTTGTAATAAGGGTTGGAGGTGGGGCAGGATGATGTTCAAAGAGCGAGGACTCCCAACGATTAGGGGATGATGGCCAATACGAGCGATCGCCTCTCCTGATTGGGCCAGAGCATTTTTACCTCGAATAATTTGAGTAGGGGCTATGTTTAGAGATAGTAAGGTTGTAGCTGTCTGGGAGATATGAGTAGATTTAATCATAACGACCAAGGATAGGTTAGTATAAATTTTATTGACTAAGTGGTAACTATTATTCAGGTTGTCTGGTTTTCTTAAAAAATTTTAAGTTTTTTTTCTATATCAAAAGTTTATACTATATTTGATTAATTTATTACTGCTTATTATACCATTTTCAAATGATTAGGAGTAAATATAATGAAAGGTTCATTTGCTGAATATACTCAAGAAAGTAGTATCCAAATAAAATTTTATTATATAGATGGTAATACAGAAACCTTTAGTTTCCCAGCTAATGTAGAACAATTTCAAACACAATTACAAGACTTACTTAAACAACCTTGGATTACCTTTCATTTAATGGATCAAACAGTTTGTATTTATACTGAGAAAATTATGAAAATAGAGATTAAACCACCTATAAGTCAAATGGAAGGAGAAGGAGTATTCGCTAATTCTGAGAGAATAACTGCTTTACAAATTAATGCTAGTAGATAACAAAAAATATAAGTATTTACTCATCAGTAATAAGGATAATAAAAAAATAAACTCATAGATAGTTCTGTAAACATAGTGATATTTATATATTAGTTTCCTTTTACTGCCAAAAACAAAACTATAGCAATCCCATATTGGTTGCAACAGATATAATATTAATAATAACATATCGTATGAAAAAGATAAAAAGGGAATACTCTAGATGAACTGGATAATTTTATCAATCAAATATGTATAGTCCAAATAAATTAAAAGACCCTTGGCAGTAAAAATAATTTTGTATGAAAATCCTTGCATAAAGTCAAATAATTGTTAAATATTTATCATAGTTTGATGAGTGAATGGGAAAGCAGCACTTTTGACAATGGTTTATGACACATAAAATTTAAGGCTTCAGCTATTTTGGAAGATTTGGTGAGTTTAAAGCCGAAGAAAAAGAGAAAACAATTGAGTGGTTGAGGGCACAAGATTATCTGAGGTGATCAGATTGACAAAAGTATTATTTGAAGCAATATGATCAGGACATACAAAAAGACATTATACATACAGCTATTTCTTTCTGTATAAGGTTTAGTTACGGGGATAAGATGCCCGAATACATTATTTTTAACAAATACAGCCGTACATCATTTGCCCAAAATCTGCTATAGTATAGAGCATGAAAATTTCGGGGATCTTCACGTTTTGCTTTATGCAGACCAGTTACTCCGCCACGCTCCGCGAACGCTTAATTATTTTATTCAAGACAACCTTAACTGAAGACTACAAAATTTTCCTAAAAAACTATTTGGTGCTTAAGAATAAAAGTATTATTGTGAGAGTCTATACAGCAGCTATAGCTATCAAAGTATGAGTTTAATTCTAAGGGAAGTACTGTAAGGCTAACTGAGCAATAGTTCTTCCAAAAACTTTGCACTGTCTGGTTATAGTAAATCAATTGGATTTCCCAAACTATCATTAAAGCACATTCCCAAGCTATTGTTTACCTCCTCTTCAGCTTAAACAGAGCAACTCTTGTTAGTGTTACCCAAATTCAATTGTGACAGAGACCTTAAATTATTAGTAATTAGCTGATTAAAATGACTAAAGAAATAGATAAATCAAAGAAAGTTATTTCTACAAATGAATCAAACTCTGCATTAGACAAAAATCCTATAGCTAGATTTTTTCGATTTAGACAACTTCAGACTAATTTTCGTACCGAAATTATAGCTGGAATTACTAGCTTTATGACAATGTCATATATTTTAGTGGTCAATCCTAGCATTTTATCTAATGCCATTTTTCTAGAAAAGCCTGGAGATTTATTTGGAGAATTGGTAATTGCTACAGCAATTTCGGCTGTGATAGCAACCTTGATTATGGGAGTTTATGCTAAATATCCTTTTGCTCTAGCTCCTGGTATGGGACTAAATGCCTATTTTGCTTTTTCTGTAGTTTTGGAATTAGGGATTGATTGGCGAGTTGCCTTAGCTGCAATTTTGCTTGAGGGATTAATCTTTATTGGGTTAACTGTTACTAACGTTCGCAATAAAATTATTACTGCTATTCCCGACTGTATTAAACACGCTACCTCCGCAGGAATTGGTTTATTTATTGCCTATATTGCTCTTAAGAACGCAGGTTTAATTGCTCCATCTGAGACAACCACAACCACTTTAGGAGATTTAACTCAACCAACAACTTTAGTGGCGATCACAGGAATTTTAATTGCTTTTGCCCTTGTCGTTCGAGAGATCAAAGGTGCTTTATTCTGGGGCATTATTGCCACCTCATTATTAGGATGGATTTTTGGGTTAACTCCCCCACCTAAAGGTATTATGAGTATACCACAATTGCCCACAGATTTGTTTGGTCAAGCTTTTGTCGGTTTAACCCAAATATGGCAGATTAATATTTGGGAAATCTTTCGTATTGTATTAGTTTTTCTTTTTGTAGATCTATTTGATACTGTAGGTACACTTACTGGACTAGGTACCAAGGCAAGATATATTAACAAGAAAGGGAAATTTCCTGGAGTAAATAGGGCTTTAATGGCAGATGCTATTGGTACAACTGCTGGAGCAATTATGGGAACTTCCACTGTTACTACTTATATTGAATCCGCATCAGGGATTTCTGAAGGAGGGCGTAGCGGATTTACTGCAGTAGTTACAGCACTTTTATTTGTTGTTGCTATCTTTTTTATTCCTCTATTATCTGCTATTCCTACTTTTGCTACTGCACCTGCTTTACTGATTGTTAGTATCTTAATGATGAGTGCTGTCAAGAATATTCTTTGGGATGATCCTGGAGAGTCTATTCCCTCTTTTTTAACGATTATTATGATGCCCTTAAGTTATTCTATTGCTGAAGGATTAGCTTTTGGTCTAATTACTTTCCCTTTACTAAAAACTTTTCAAGGTAAACCACAGGAAACTACAAGTGTTATGTGGATTTTAGCTTTAGTATTTATCCTGAGATTTCTATTAAATTAATCATTCTAAGTAATTGTAAAGAAAAGGCAAAATCTCCCCAATTATTGTAATAAACATGTTGTTCTATACACAATTTTTAGAGATTTAATATAGCCTAAACCCCATTTTTTAGCACTTTACCTGCCATCACTTTTTCAGTATTTTTTTCTATCAAATCATATTGGCGAAAAAAGTGTGTCAGCTATATCCTTATTGGATACTAGTTTTTATAGATTTGTAGTTTATTTTAAGTATTAGGTAGCACAGCTATAAATTTTACAAATTTTGACTAAAAAAGATATAATTATTATACATAAAATAAATATGAATATAACTAAGATATTGATGACTAATAACCGTTGGAAATTTTGGATTGATCGTGGGGGTACATTCACAGACATAGTTGCTAAATCTCCCGAGGGTAAAATTATTATTCATAAACTACTATCAGAAAATCCAGAACACTACCCTGATGCACCAGTTCAAGGAATTAGAGAAATATTAAAAATTTCTCAGAATCAACCTATACCTTTAAAAGAAATAGAAGTAATTAAAATGGGTACAACTGTTGCTACAAATGCTTTATTAGAAAGAAAAGGCGATCGCACAGTTTTAGTCATTAATAAAGGTTTTAAAGATGCACTAAGAATTGGTTATCAAAACCGCCCTAATATTTTTGCTCGACAAATTATTTTGCCAGAAATGCTCTATGAAAAAGTCATCGAAGTTGAGTCACGTTATACAGCTAAAGGCGAAGAAATAATTCCACTTCAAACAACAGAGTTAATTTCTCAACTTCAAACAGCATATAATGAAGGAATTAGAAGTTGTGCTATTGTATTGATCCATGGTTATCGCTACCCAAAACACGAACAAAAAATTCAAGAAATTGCTGAAAAAATTGGATTTACTCAAGTATCTGTTTCCCATGAAGTTAGTCCTTTAATGAAATTAGTTAGTCGGGGAGATACTACTGTAGTTGATGCTTATTTATCACCAATTTTACGACGATATGTTAATCAAGTTCGTGATTTTTTACTAGAAAAATCAGGAGGTAATAAGAAACAGGGAAAGGATGTTTTAAATAGTAGCAATTCCCCAGATATTAACTTAGTTAAATTAATGTTTATGCAGTCAAATGGGGGTTTAACAGATGCTCATAAATTTCAAGGCAAAGATAGTCTATTATCTGGTCCTGCTGGTGGAATTGTTGGAGCAGTTCAAACAAGTAAAAATGCAGGTTTTTATCAAATAATTAGCTTTGATATGGGTGGCACATCTACTGATGTTGCTCATTATGCTGGAGCTGCAAATCAAATAATAGAATATGAACGAGAATTTGAAACAGAAATTGCTGGAATACGTCTACGAACTCCTATGATGTCGATACATACTGTTGCTGCTGGTGGAGGTTCAATTTTATTTTTTGATGGTGCCCGTTATCGTGTTGGACCTGAATCTGCAGGAGCAAATCCTGGGCCGGCTGCTTATGGAAAAGGCGGACCTTTAACAGTGACAGATTGTAATTTAATGGTGGGAAAAATACAGCCAGAATTTTTTCCTAAGGTCTTTGGTAAAGATAGAAATTTACCCTTGAATTTAGAGATTGTTCAAGAAAAGTTTGCTCAATTAACAGCAAAAATAGGTGATAGTAGAAAACCGGAAGAAGTAGCAAGTGGATACTTAGCGATCGCTGTCGAAAAAATGGCAAATGCAATTAAAAAAATTTCTCTCCAAAAGGGTTATGATATTTCTGAATATACACTTTGTTGTTTTGGCGGAGCGGGAGGACAACATGCTTGTTTAATTGCTGATTCTTTGGGCATGAAAAAAATATTTATCCATCCTTATGCTGGAGTTTTATCAGCTTATGGTATGGGATTAGCAGATATCCGAGTGATGAAAGAAAAAGCAGTTGAAAAAACATTAACTCCTGAATTATTACTAGAGTTAGAGCAAATTTTTACTACGCTAGAAATGGAAACAAAACAAGAGTTAATCACAGGAAGTTTCTCCTCTCAAGATTCAGATTTAGAATCTATTTTTTGTCATTCAGTATTATCTAAAGTTCGCCTCAAATATCAAGGTAGTGACTCAGTATTAATAGTAGACTTTGCTAAAAATATCTATACAGTAAAGGCTGAATTTGAAACAGCTCATCGACAAAGATATGGATTTATAATGACAGAAAAATCCTTAATAGTTGAAGCTGTTTCTCTAGAACTTATTCAGCATATGGAAACTCCCGAAGAAATAGAAAAATATCCTAACCAAAAATCTCCTACAACTCCAGTTACAACAACACAAATATACACGGCAGAAAAATGGCATGATACTCCTATTTATTTAAGAGAAAATCTACAACCAGGAGACAAAATTAATAGTCCTGCTTTAATAGTCGAAAAAACCGGAACTAATGTTATTGAACCGGGATGGCAAGCAGAATTAAATGCCAAAAATCACCTGATATTAACCAAAAGTAAAACTACAGAAAAATCTATATATTTAACCACTAAGTTTCAAACAAAAACTTCAACTTCAGCAGACCCAGTAATGCTAGAAATATTTAATAACTTATTTCGAGCGATCGCTGAACAAATGGGAATTACATTACAAAATACCAGCTCATCAGTAAATATTAAAGAACGCCTCGACTTTTCCTGTGCTATATTTGACCAAGATGGTGAATTAGTTGCCAATGCTCCTCATATTCCCATACATTTAGGTTCTATGAGCGAAAGTGTTAATGCCTTAATTTATGACAAAGGTAACACATTCAAACCAGGAGATGTTTATGTTTTAAATAATCCCTATAATGGCGGTACTCATCTACCAGATATAACAGTTATTACTCCCGTGTTTTCAACTCTAGAAAAACCCAAAAATTCTTCTGTAATTGCAAAGGATAACTTGGAAAACAAGAGCAATAATATTTTTTTTGAAACCAACTATACCGAAGAAATTGTATCCGATACAAATATTACTTTAAACAATAATTATATTACTCAAAAATCAAAGTATATAAACTTTCCTAATAATAAAAAATTGATTTCGGAGAATGAGGCAAATATTTCCCTAACTTCTCTTAAAAATAGAGAAAAAATAAGAACCCCTATATTTTATGTCGCCTCTCGCGGACATCATGCAGACATTGGTGGAATTACCCCCGGTTCCATGCCTCCCCACAGCAAAACAGTTGAAGAAGAAGGAATACTAATAGATAATTTCCAACTTGTAAAAGACGGAAAATTTCAAGAAACAGAACTATTAAAAATTCTCAGCTCCGGCAAATATCCTGCTAGAAACACTAAGCAAAATATTGCCGACTTACAAGCACAAGTAGCTGCCAATGAAAAAGGTGTACAAGAACTACAAAAAATGACGGCATATTATGGCTTAGAAACCGTACAAGCTTACATGAAATTTGTTCAAGATAACGCCGAAAGCTCAGTACGTAAAGCTATCAAAAAATTATCTTCATCACTCACGAACAAAACTGCAACCTCTATCCTAGATGACGGCAATAAAATTTCAGTTGCTGTTAGTATCGACAAAAAAAATCTTAGTGCAAAAATAGATTTTACAGGTACATCTCCTCAACTTTCCAATAACTTCAACGCACCAACTGCAGTTTGTAAAGCAGCAGTATTATATGTCTTTCGTACTCTAGTTGATGATGATATTCCTCTTAATGCAGGTTGTCTGAAACCATTAGAAATTATTATTCCTCAAGGTAGTATGTTAGACCCAAAATATCCCGCAGCAGTAGTAGCAGGAAATGTAGAAACTTCTCAAGGGATCGGAGATACTTTATATAATGCTTTGGGAATAATGGCATCATCTCAAGGAACTATGAATAATTTCACTTTTGGTAATAGTAAATATCAATATTATGAAACTATTTGTGGGGGTTCCGGTGCAGGTACAGACTTTGATGGCACTGATGCAGTGCATACTCACATGACTAACTCCCGCTTAACGGACCCCGAAGTTTTGGAGTGGCGCTTTCCAGTATTATTGGAAAGCTTTGCTATTCGTTCTGGGAGCGGGGGTAAAGGTTTATATAAAGGTGGTAATGGAGTAGTTCGGCGGATGCGTTTTTTGGAACCCATGACTGCTGGAATATTATCAGGTCATCGCGCTGTTTCTACCCTTGGTTTAAATGGTGGGGGTGATGGCTTAGTAGGGAAAAATTATGTGGAACGGAGTAATGGGAAAGTTGAAGAGTTGGGGGGAACTGCCACTGTTGAGATGAATATAGGTGATGTATTTGTAATTGAAACTCCAGGTGGTGGGGGAAACAGTAGTTTCGTGAAGTAATGTTTGTTCTTTTAGACTCAGGGGGTGGCAAGCTAGCTGAAAGCTATATATAAAATATTATTTACCAAATAAACTGAAAAATACTTCAACTTAAAGAAAATACTTATTGAGAATAGAACGGTTATAGTGTTTTCGCAGAGGGTTCTGTTATTAGTAGTGCAGGGCCCTCCCAACAAACCTTACTTTTGGTTTATTAGTTATTAATTAAAAAAACTTTTGCAATAGCTAAAAATACTCTAAAAAAGAGTTAGTAATGGCAAATAAAAATTAATAAAAATGAATATATTAGGTTTTTTATCAAGACTTTATGAAACTAAATTTAAATCCATCTTAAGTAGCAAAATTACAAATATTACTATATATGAGTATCAGTACATAAAACCATAAAAATCTCAAAATCAAGTAATTATTTTCTCCTACCAATAAAATTAGAAAGTAAGCGAAAACATATATAAGGAATTAAGTTTACCTCTCTTCTAATTCCCTATTGTCAAAATTTTAGCTATATTAGATTTAAGAATTATCCTAACTAAAAACTGCACCTCTAGTATTAATTTCTAAAGCTTGTACTTGTGTAACTACTCCTTGGTTTTCCCAAGCACCAGTCATTGCTGCTATTACTTTTGAACTTGTGAGTGAGTTTGTTAACGCTAATAAAGTCGGACCTGCACCACTAATGACCATTTCATAGGCACCAGCATTTAAAGCAGCAGAACGCACATATTCATATCCTTTAATTAGAGATTTACGGTATGGTTGGTGAATTTTATCTTGCATTCCCGCTTGTAACCATTCTCCATAACCAGTTTCTAAGCCTCTTAACAAAATTCCCAGATGAGCACAATTAAATATAGCATCAGAACGAATGTATTCTGTTGGTATAACTCGTCGCGCTTCTGTTGTTGAAAGCTCAAAATCTGGAATTGCTACTACTGGCACAATATCAGGATGCCAGGGAATGTCGCATACAACCCAACCTTTGGAGGTAGAGGCAGTTAAACGACAGCCACCAAGTAAGGCAGGTACAACATTATCTGGGTGTCCTTCAATAGCGATCGCTAGATTCATCACTTCAGTTTGACTTAAAGGACTACCTGCTAGTTGATTTGCCCCTAGCAAACCTCCGACTATTGCGGTAGCCGAACTTCCTAATCCTCTGGCCAATGGTACACCCAAATCAATTTCTACTAGTACACATGGGGGAGTTTGATTGATATATTCATATAACTTTACAAATGCTTGATAGGCAAGATTGTTTCTATCTGTGCTGACTTTTGGAGCTTCTTTGCCTGTAACAGTGATTTTTACTTCTATTGCGCTATCCGCAATAGAGAACTTGAAGCGGTTATATAAGGAAATAGCAGCACCGAGGCAGTCAAAACCGGGGCCTAAATTAGCAGTAGTTGCAGGAACGCTAACTGTAATAGAGGAAAGTGTGGTCATAGTATAAATAGTTAGAGTAGTTTGGTTTGCTTAGAAGAGTAGGAATTTTTACAGTTGACAATATTATTTTGGCTATGCGCAATAGAGTAAGGTATGGCGATAGCAAACAGGAACAGAATTCTATTACTAGGTTTAATCTGGCGTTGAATTTTGGTGGTAGTTATAGTTCTCCGTATATTGTCATACTAACAATATTATTATCAGGACTTACCCAAACACAGTACATATAGCGTAATGTTAAAATGAAATTTTCAATACTATAATTAGTTTTTTTTCGGGCGTTGCTGAAAAGTAATGATAAATTTTGTAGAATTCAAAACATGAAATTCGAGAAATGTAACTCCACCCAAACCAAGAAAAATCTACGAATATGTGGCCAAAAGTATTTCCCATGTCGAATCTTTGGTCATCAATTCCTTGAATTATCTAAGAGTAAACCCTATTGACCACAGATTCAAGAACTATATCTAAAGATTTATCTCAATTGCATGGGTTGATGAGCTATCCAAAAAGTAACAGAAGTTTATCATGCAACCATAATCAAATAGATTAAACATGCAGATCTAAAATTACCAGATGTTCCCAAAGAGCAAGAGATACCTGAAATTAATGAAATTGATCAGTTACAGCCTTTTTAAGGCCACAAGAAACACAAAGCTAAGATTTGGACAGTAGTCAATCATTAGAAGTTAGGAACCTTGTTGTTAGTCCTAGACAATTTACTGACGCAACCTTTCCGCGTTTTATATCCCTACACAAAACGCAGCAGCGAAACTTTAGAATATTTCAGGACTTACGCAAACGCCCTATATATTATATAGCTTACTTTTCTAAACCCCTTGAGATGCTCAAATATTCTATTCGTCTTCTGCTGTACTATCTAAAATTTTATACTCTTCCCACCTTACCATAGATCATTACTAATCAGAAATGCCCAAAATATATATAGTAGCCGGAGTATAGCGTTAAACATTGAAAATATTAAAACTCCCTCATAAATTACTTCTGAATTCTGACTTAGCAACTTTTGACTTTCGTCCTGCTATATCTACCATTCCCATAATTTGGTTTCGGAGGTATTCCCATAGTGAAAAAACTTAGCAGGAGTCTCCTGTTTAAGTTCTTTATTGAAAGAAAGACTCCTGCCTTTGACATATTATTAAAGTTTATAGAAAATTTTACTCAAATTTTTCTAACTGGTCTAGTCGCAACCAAATATTCGGAGTCGGTACTTTGCCGAATTTGATAAAAGCGTAATCTCCCCTAGTATCAACAATTTCTCCCTGACTCTCAAATATGTAAGCAGGAAACCTATTGTCACTTGCTTTCGCTTCTAAGCTATTCTCTAGTTTTTCTCGCACAACACGAACTAAACTACCTTTTTTAATCTCTGCCATATATGATTTCCATTTGTTGTCTTTTCTACATTAAATTCTAATAGGGAAATTATAAATTGATCTTTTTTGATCTTTACTTATTCTATCTTTTCCCATTTTATTAAACTTATCCAAACTTACATGGATCAGGAATCTTATCAGCTTGAGAGTTAGCTTCGGTGTTTCACCCTTATCCCACTGACCGCAGTCTATAAATTATCTTCAGGAGCAAGCTTCAAATAGCAAAGAAACCCAAGCTACTTATTCACATAATATTATAAACTACCCATACTGCTACAATATCGCTATATATGTATAATTTTAAATAAATATAGTTTATTTTTTTATTTAACTCTCAAGTTCCCTATTGCCCGTGTTCTGATTGCATTGCTACAGTAGTAGTGGTGATTAATGTGGTAAAATTAAAGGATATTTATATTTTTATAGACTGAACTATTTAGGGACAGAAGTTTTTTAGGATCTGAAGCTTAAAGGTTAGTTGACATTTTTTTTGCTACTACAATTTATTATCGCCGGGACGAAACTTGACCCTAGTCTGACCCTAGCCTAGTGCATCAATTTTTTGTTTAGGACTGGTCGTTTAGTCTTAATATCCCCATCTTCTCATCTTCCTCACTCCCTATTATTTTTGACATTGAGGACAAAAATGAGTAGACCGTCCCGCTAGTTTAATTTTTTCTAAAGGTGTATTACAAATTCGACATGGTTGACCAGCACGACTATAAACCCAAGCTACACCTCCATAATTACCATTAACTCCCTTTACATTAAGAAAGTTGCTGAAAGTTGTACCACCTGCATTTATAGCAGTTTGTAAAACTTTAAGTATGGCTAGGTGTAATTGTTCTATTTGTTTTTCTGTCAAATCTTTACATATAGTTGTTGGTCTAATACCACTGAGAAATAGAGCTTCATCAGCATAAATATTACCTAACCCGGCAATGGTTGTCTGGTCTAAAAGAGCTGTTTTAATTGGTCGATGTCTTTTGTAAAGTTTTTTATTAAGGTATTTTGGAGAAAATTCTGGAGAAAATGGTTCAAGACCCAGTTGTTGCAAACCAGTTATAACTTTAGATATTTCTTTTCCTGGTGGTACTCCCCACATCTTGCCAAAAGTGCGTTGATCTACAAATCTCAATTCATAATTAGAGCTATCTTTATCTCCTGAAGAGTTATGACCAAAAAATAATCTTACTCGTGTGTGTTTGTGCAGACTCTCTTCTGGGTTTACCCATAAGAGTTGGCCTGTCATTCGTAGATGTACTCCTAACCAACCATCTTCATTTTCGTATTCTTGAAGTTTTGAGTTTTTTTTGCCCCATTTATAAAGTTGGGCAAGTAAATATTTACCTTGTCGATGCCATTGGGCGATCGCTTTTCCTTCCAACCCTCTCAAAAAATCAGCTACAGAAATTGGGTAAGCAAGCGTACGTTCTAATAGTACTTCCCCACCCAATATTCTTTTATTGAGAGTCAGTTGATTTAAACCTTGTTTTACTATTTCAACTTCCGGCAGTTCTGGCACAGTACTAAATATTTCTCACAGTATTTATTATTATATAGACACCCCATCTGAAGGCACCAACTGAGCCTCTTCTTCAATGGCCAAATTTTCTATTTCTGTAACAAATTATTCTGGACTCTTTAGATTATATGCCGTAGTTTTTAACCTAGTCCATATCTTGTAAGAAATAAATCTATACTAATTCTAAACTATAGCACAATAGATTCACAAAAATTAAGCTTACTTCCAAAGTAACTAAAAATTTAGATTATAGATTAACCCTACAAAACTGATTGAAATTGACGTGAAAAATACTAATATATTAAACTCTAGTCTAATTATACCATAGAATATGACAAAATCAAAAATAATAATTTTAAAAGCTATAATTAATATCCTCAAAACTATAAATACAACATCTTGAGTCGTGGAGGGCTAGATAGTTAGTCTTGAATAGTATAAAAATAGTATAGGACAGATGGAAGCATTAGACTTATGGGAAATTCTTGGGAAGACAAAAACCCATGCTAATGCTCAGTAAATAGATTAAGTAACTTCTGTCATTGAAGCCAGAATTATTATTGAGGTTTATCGTCCCCGTGCTTTTACGCCGGGGAGTATGTCAGTTGTCTAATTTAATTTAGAAGTAAGCAGTTAGTTAGCTAAATGCTACTCATACTTTTAATGTTTTGAAATGACAAAGCTCCTAATTCCTACTTTAAAAGAAATGGAAATGATACCCGACCACTATTCTCGCAGTACTTCGCAGAAAATGCTAACAAAAATTCATACCAATATTATGAGTGCTAACAATTGTTAACAATGTACAGCAAGATTAATTGGCTGAGGGGTATCTATCAATGTCTACAGAAAACCTGTAGACGCTTTTAAGAACTTCCGTCGTCTTGGTGGCTCGGGACTCACAGAAGTTTCAATTACTAGAAATATCTAAAGGTAACTGATTAGGAATTTGCTTAGACGGTAGCCTGGTTTGACACCACAAACTACTCTATTTGTCAGATTTTACCAAAATCTATATAACTTGATTCAGTATAACTAGATCAATATATATAAACTTATGTGAATAAATATTAAATCTTCAACAATAGTTAACTAATCTCTACAACTTCATCTATAGCAAAGTTATTAGTATTAACCCCAGTTGGACTACCACTGGAACCAGCGTAATTTACTTTATCAAAGCGAACAATAACTGGATACTTAATGCCACTTTTGTCAACAGAAGCAACTGTACCAACATCCTGATACCAGTAGGATTCTTTGCGTAAAATCCGAACTTTAGAACCACGTTTAACCATGATTTTTTCCTTAAACTCTTAAACTAGAGTATAGTAAAATTATGATATTATCGTATCTCTTTTTTGTCTGATTTTTTTTTAAGTTTTATTGCAATTAACTAATTTAGATTTTACTAAATTAATATTTTTACCAACTTATTCTCTAGAGAGAGTTACCTATAGAACTATGCTGTTCAAAATCAAAAAAATTCCTGGGTTCTTATAGAGATAAAACCTTAGAACAATTAGAGCGAGTTATTAACTTAGCCTTGGCGGAGTAAGTGCAGCAGCCATATCACTCAAATTACTGAAGATGATGCTGTGGATTTTTTATATAATTGTGGTTTGTTCAAATGAAAACCACTGTAATAATACCAATTCATAAACTTAAGCTAAATTGTTTTTTTCACGTTTACCTACTTATATTTAATCTTTAATGTTAACTTTAAAAATTTATATTAACCTTTGATTTAGTTATCTTGAACTACAATCAAATTGTTTATACTTTAATTTTTTTATTTAGTAATATTAATTACTATGTTTCTTCCTGTCTTTGACCATTACGAAATACTCCAGGAAATCGCTTTCCTTTACTATCTATAATACTTCCTACCCCATGAGGTATTCCACCTCTTAGTTCTCCTTCATAGCGAATTCCATCAGGATATATACAACTACCTTTGCCATCTAGTGCATCGTTATAAAAATTTCCTTGACACCGCATTCCATTAGCACGAGTAAACACTCCTGGGCCAAAAGCAGATCCGGCAAAGAATTCTCCCTGATAGCGATCGCCATTGGCATAAATAAATTCCCCTTGACCTACAGGCTGACTACTAGTAACACCACTAGAGATATTTCTTACTAAGTTAAATTCTCCCACAAAGCGATCGCCATTCTCAAAAATAATTGTCCCAGACCTAATTTGTCCATTTTGGAAGACTCCTGTCACTCTAGCATCATTGGAGAATATAAAAGTACCTTGTCCATTAGGACGACCATCACGAAACTGTCCTTCGTAGCGATCGCGATTAGCATAGACATATATACCCCTTCCTTCTGGCCTTCCATTTACAAAATCCCCATCATAATTATCTCCTCCGGGGTAATTACACTTAACTTTGCCTGTGGGAGGGTTACCCGTACAAATAGGTGTTTCTCTTTGTTCTTGTCCCATTAAAGGCTGAGGATCCCACATTATAATTATGTATCCTAGGCAAGAACCTGTTAATATTATCTTTCTTAGTTCTTTGATTGATAGCAGCATAGTCATTTCAGTTATCACCTTATCAGTTATCACTCTATCAGTTAATAATTAACTCCAGAAATAGGCTTGAAATCTGAAATTTTCTTTTTTTTTTACCCCCTTTAAAGAAGAGGCTTAAAATCTAAAATTTCCTTTTTTATCCTCTTTCAATGAAGAAACTTTTGAATTTATTTCTTAGTCAATATCAAGATTGCTTAATATATATAGCAGCAATCTTGTTTGTTTTAATTGCTTAACAAATATCTGTGCTTTTTAGAGGATAGGAAATATGCATCAGGGCAACACAAAGGATTTTGGTACACTCTTATAAATTCTAGCATTTTTTATAAATCATTTCATTTAACCTTCAGTAGTTGTCGGCTTACTTCCTACCTCTTTGAAAACTTCTACACCACTTTGCTCAAAAACAACAATTGGGTCAGCACCCATCTTCAAGTCAACTCTCTTGACCAATACCTGTCCATTAGCCAACCTTTGTCCAACTGTTACATATCTACTTGTAGCTTCCCTAGGAACTTTAACAATAATCTGTTTTTGACTTCCTACTTGCACAACCCCGCTAACTTCTATGCCATCAGCAATAGTAGTATCTGGAGGAGGTGGAGGAGGAGGTGGTGGTGGTGGTGGAGGTGGTGGTGGAGGTGGAAAACCAGGACCTCTCCACTGAGCAGGTGGACTTGGTTGGGGTAATTCAGGTAAACTTGGTAATTGTTTAGTAGATGAGCTTGGTAGCTTTAAGGGCTTAGGTAGAACACCAGGACCTCTCCACTGAGCAGGTGGGGTTGGTTGTAAGGGCAATTCAGGTAAACTTGGTAACTGTTGTGAACTAGCTGGTGTGGTTATATTTGGTTGAGAGGAAGGTTTTGGGGAACCTAGGTTTTGATTTCCTGGTATAGTTCTTCTGGTTTGAGATGGCTGTTGTAAATTTGGTGCTTGAGCAACTTCAGTTGGATCTTGACCCTGTGTTATCGGTTGATTTCTCTGTGTTTGTCTCCCAGAGGAGAATAATTCAATATTTGGTAGTGTGGGAAGATCTGGTACTTGTTGACTATCTACTTTAGGAAGTCGTGGAACACCAGGTACTGAGTCTTGAGATGGCACTGGGATAGTTGGTAAATCAGAGAAGGGATCTGAAATTTGAGTTTCTTGTTTTAAGGATTTACTTCTTTCATTCGGGTCTGTAGATCTTGTTAAATTTGTTGCCGTTTTTGACTTTTGGGGAATATCTGGAGATGGAAATACTTTATTAGTAGGTGTTGGAGATGGAGATTCTGAAGGTTCTAACTTTGGAGTTTGAGAAGCCTCAGGAGTATTCACGGTAGAAGTCTCTCTATTGTTAAAAAAGGGAAGAGATTCGCATCCACTTGTCCATAGAGAGAATATACTTAATATTGCTGTTAATAAAAGTTTACGCATTGGCAATTATAAAAAGCCTAATCTTAAATAAGATAGCAATAATTTTGCTCAATTGTACAATGTTTAAGTTAACAACTACGTTCATCTAATACAGAGTTTGTAATTTCAAATACTGAAATAGTCGGTGACTTTCTTCTATGTCCTTATTGGTATATTTCGAAACTATTATCACTTGCCACTATTGTACTATTTTAGTATTTGAGCACCAAGCAATGGAGGCTTGTGTTTCAGGAGGAGTTAAGTATATTTGGTAACTTTTGGCCTTGTATATCTAGTAATTACCCTACTAAAGATTCTGCTTGTATTAGTTTTGGTATTGAGATTTAAAGTATAATTTAACATATTTGTCTACCCCTGGTGAACTAATACAACTGGCTAAGGTTCTTGTCCTGAATTTCCAAAATCTAGCTGCTTTTCTAAGTTTCACTTGAGAACTTTTTCTCTTTCTTCTAGGTTAATTGATGATGCGCTCAAGGTAGTAACTTTAGTAACTGTACTAGATTTTTGTAATTGTCTGGCAATGAGATGATGAATCAGAGAAGGAGTTTAGACCTGATACCAGATTTGCTTATAAACACTTTGATCATCTGATTATCTTATAAGTTGCACCTCAAGGTCACTCATAGCGAGCAAATTCATATCTAAATATCCAAAAAGCTAATATTGTTTAACTGATAAAATACAATAATAATTTCTTGATTTTAAGTTTAGTTTGTATATAGTTGATATGATAGTTAATTGTAGCCTTAATAATTAAATTTTTCAGTTTTTCATTCCCACAATATCAAAATTTGTCCTAATTGAGTCGTCAGCTATAAACTATTCTTTATAGTTTTAGAAGTAAAATTTATTAATTAAACTATAATATAATTAGTATTACTAGAAAAGCTGCGTTCTAGGCCGGAATTGTATATTCATTTAAACCTCGTTTTTAATAGGGGGTTTTTATGGCTGATAGCTAAATGGTGGCTAAAATTAAATCATTTATAAAAATTTCAGAGTATTTATTTATCTTACCTTTGGGGTTTAAATATTGATTTTTTCCTATGATTAGTTGAAATAATTAAAATTAATATAAGGAAATAGAAAAATTTTAGAGTAAAAAGTAACGGATTAATCAAGTATATAACTTATATTTTAATAAATAGATAAAAAAATGCTCAAATTATAGTATTTTAATATTTTTCAGTATCAAGCTGATTTGGAGGGTATAATAAAGTAATAAATTATGAGTAATAGTTATAGTAATTATTCTAGATGATTGAAGCTATTGAAAAAAAAATGAAGATGCTATTGCTTTGGATAAAATAACTCATAGAAATAGTCTTTTGTACGCTTATCCAAAAACTTTAATTTAAGCTTCTGGATCAGCTAATTATTAAACCAATTTAGGATAAATAAATAGGTAATAAATTATGAAGAATGGTTCTATATCTCCGGTTGTACTAATTATTTTAGATGGTTGGGGTTATCGAGAAGAAAAATATGGAAATGCTATTGCTGTGGGTAAAACACCTAATATTGATAGTCTTTGGCAAGCTTATCCAAGAACTTTAATTCAAGCTTCTGGGAAAGCAGTAGGTTTGCCGGAAGGTCAAATGGGTAACTCAGAAGTTGGTCACTTAAATATCGGAGCGGGACGAGTTGTTCCTCAGGAATTAGTGAGAATTTCTGATGCAATAGAAGATGGCTTAATAGTACAAAACCAAGCTATTAAAAAGATTTGTCAAGATGTAATAGAGCGTAATTCTAAACTACATTTAGTAGGTTTATGTTCCTCTGGAGGAGTTCATTCTCATGTAAATCATTTATTGGGTTTACTGGATGTGGCTAAGGCAAAAGGAATTTCTGATGTTTGTGTTCATGCTATTACTGATGGACGTGATACAAATCCTAAGTCAGGGCTTCATGTACTTAAACAAATAGAATATCATACTAATCAAATTGGCATAGGTAGAATTGCTACAGTTAGTGGTCGCTATTATGCAATGGATCGGGATAAACGATGGGACAGAATTCAAAAAGCTTATGAAGTAATGACTCAGGATGGTTATGGAACGGGTTGTTCTGCTTCAGATTTACTACAAAAGTCTTATGCTGAAGGTATAACAGATGAATTTGTGCTCCCAGTTAGAGTAGCTCCAGGAGCTGTGGAACCTGGAGATGGTGTAATTTTCTTTAATTTTCGTCCAGATCGTGCCCGTCAATTAACTCAAGCTTTTGTAGCTCCAGATTTTAATGGGTTTGAACGCCAAACAATTCAACCATTAACATTTTTGACTTTCACTCAGTATGATTCTAGTTTTCCAGTTTTAGTGGCTTTTGAGCCTCAAAATTTTAATAATATTCTCGGACAGGTAATTTCCCAACATGGTCTGCGTCAGTTCCGTACTGCGGAAACTGAAAAGTATGCTCATGTAACTTACTTTTTTAATGGGGGTTTGGAACAACCATTTGAGGGTGAAGACCGAGAATTGGTTCAAAGTCCAATGGTAAGTCATTATGATGAAGCACCGGAAATGTCTGCAGAAGATTTGACAGAAGTGGCGATCGCTGCGGTTAAAAAGCAAATATATTCTCTAATTGTTATTAATTATGCTAACCCTGATATGGTCGGTCATACCGGTGCGATGGATGCTGCAGTAAATGCGGTTCAGACAGTTGATCATTGTCTGGGAAAACTTTTACAGGGTATTAGTAAAGTAGGTGGCACAGCAATAATAATTGCTGACCATGGAAATGCTGAATACATGTGGGATGAAGATGGTAACCCTTGGACAGCTCACACTACAAATTTAGTTCCATTTATACTGATAGAAGGAGAAGTTAGCAAAATTCCTGGCCATGGTACAAAAGTACCACTACGAGAAAATGGGTGTTTGGCAGATATAGCACCAACTATTTTGGAAATTCTCAATCTGCCTCAACCTGCTGAAATGACTGGAAAGTCAATCATTAAGAAGGCAGAGTATGAGCTAAAACCAAATCGTACTCCTGTGCGGGTTGGTTTATAAGCTTCCTCAATACTAAGTATTAGTACATTTTTTGAACTGTAATTAAATCATTAGAAACAAGAGTATGAATGTTGTTCAACTAGCAGAAATTATCTGGATTATATCGGCTATTGGTATTATTGTATTTGTCTTATTACACAGCCCGAAAGGCGATGGAATAGGTGGTATTGGTGGACAAGCTCAATTATTTACCAGCGCTAAGACTGCAGAGATAACTTTAAATCGGATTACTTGGACTTTGTCAGTGATGTTTATGGGTTTAACTGTATTTCTAAGCGCAGGGTGGTTACCACAATAAGAATTCAGAAGGCGGGAAGGTACAAAGTTAAATTTTTAGCAGGGACTAAATTGGAGGTTTTGAGAATATCCTGATTTTCCTGGTCTCTGCTATATTTTCCCAGACAAATGTCTGGGATACTAATAATTATTTTATTCTATTTTGATAAATTTCTCCAAACTATTAATTAATGTGGGTGGCCAACGACGAACATTAGTTACCCAATTAAGGTCTTGATAGCGAGGATCTAATCCTACAGCAGCTACCCAGTTACTCTCCGCTTCTCCGGGTTTGCCTTGTTCCCAGAGACAAGCGGTTAAAGCTGCCCGCATATCAGCAAAGTTAGGATATTTACGAACGAGACTTTTCATGGTTTGCACTGCTTTTTGAGTTTGTCCAATTTGGTAAAGAGCTAAAGAATAATTGGCAAGAGCAAAGGCATATTCAGGAGCTAATTCAGAAGCTTTCTTGTAATCTTCAGTGGCTTTTTCCCATTTTCCTAGTCCTCCTTCTGCATTTCCACGGTTATTATAGGCAACTGGGTCTGTTGGATCTAATTCTATGACTTGATTGTAATCCGCGATCGCCTCTGACCATTTTTTGATTCTTTCATAAGCTATACCACGATTTAGGTAAGCATCAGGAGCTAAGGGTAAGATTTCTATAGCTTTTTCATAATCGGATATTGCCTCTTCTATTTTGTTTTGGCTCAGTCTGATGTTACCTCTGTTGCTCCAGATGGCAGGGTTGTCAGGATATAGTTCTATAATTTGAGTCCATAACTTTTCGGCATTGGCAAACTCACCGTTATTACTAGCATTTAAGGCTTGATCAAATAGATTATGTAATTCTTCTAATTGAGCAGGGGTAATATTTTGTGATTGAGTGGCAGCTATCACATTTGATGGGTTACTAAAGCAAAATAGGAAGAATAAAAGGATTGTTATGAAAAGTTTCTGAATTAAGTGGAGCATATTGATAATTTAATTATACAGTGTGTGAGTAACTTTAATAGAAAGTTTAAGTATAACAATATAGCAATCCTAAGTAGGTTGCGGCAAAATTTCATACTGAAAAAGTTTTGGG
>JAGGDU010000131.1:0-3980 GCA_018457135.1 Trichodesmium erythraeum GBRTRLIN201
TTTAAGTTTTTTGCAGATGGTCAAATATTTGATTTCTCAAAGCTTTTTCAGTATGGAATTTTGCCACAATCTATTTAGGATTGCTATATCGTAGTTAATTTTTATTTAACTTTCAAGTACCTCATCTGTTAGTCCTAAATATAATAAAATATTCTCTACTTGTTCACGGGAGCAGAAGGTTTTATTTGTCAAAGTATCCGACTGTTTACCCCGGGTTTCTCCATTAGATGCTCCTTTTCAGGGGAGCACAGGACTTCGTGCAAGGGTGATTAAAAGATAATTGATTAACTGCTTGATTAATTTTATTACTAATACTATCTTGATAAATTCATACCCTTAGCTATATTAAGAAACATACTCATACTAGGACCAGGACGACGACGTTTGGTTGGAAGTTGCAACATTAAAAGGTTAGGAGAAAATAATACTACCTCTTCTTGTTTCTGGGAAGTTGTACCATTTGTGATCGGAGTTTCTGGTGTTACTACTTGAGGAGTAGTAGATTTTTGTAATTCAACTTTTTCGGCTTCTTTAGCAGCTTGAGTTTCTTTTGTTACTGCTTTTGCTGCTGGGTTTTTTTCCTCTTTTGTAGCAGCAGCAATTTCAGGTTTTGCTTCTTTTGGAGTTTCGGAACTATCAGATGGGGTTTCTGTCTCTGTAGGTGCTGCTGCTACAGTAGTTTGAGTTGATTCTTCTTTGGGGGTATTGGTTTCCTTTGTTTCCTGAAATTCTAATAGATATTCTGACTTTTTTGAAAAAGGAAAAATACCGAAAATTCCGGCAAATAACCCTCCTGTAAAAGCTAACATGATTGTGTTCTCCTAAAATAATTGTTTTTGTAGTATTGCTTACAATCTAATACTTTAGGATTAAGTGATGACTTGGCACAACCTATCTTCATATTTCTTAATAAAACTTTACATTAACCAGAATGGATATAGGCTCAGGACTGACCAACCCAAATAAGAAGCCTGGTTTATTACCCTAATTATTTGCTGTTCACTCTCACGATTTTTTTTTCGATAAAGTCGATTTTCCTATAGATAGATAAATATAGAATTAGAAATATATGGAAAGTTTAAACAAACCTAATCCAGTATTGTTAATCCATGGAATTTTTGACACTATAAAAATATTTGATAAAATGTCTCGATACCTAAAAAAATTAGGATGGGAAGTATACTCTGTGAACTTAATTCCTAATTACGGTATTTTAGGTTTAGATAAATTAGCCGAACAAGTAGCGAATTATGTAGATAAAACATTTCCACCTAATCAACCTTTTGATTTAATAGGTTTTAGTATGGGAGGAATAGTAAGTCGTTATTATGTTCAAAGATTAGGAGGTATTGATAAAATAGAACGTTTTATCACTATTTCTTCTCCTCACAATGGCACATTAACAGGTTACGTTTTAGGTTTACCAGCACCAATTCAAATGCGTCCTAAAAGTTATTTTTTGCAAGATATAAACCAGGATATTGCTTTGTTAGATCGGATAAATTTTACCTCAATTTGGACTCCTTATGATGCGATGATTTTACCGGCTAGAAGTTCTCAATTACCAGTAGGTCGAGATATCAAAATAGATGTTTTATTTCATGCTTGGATGGTATCATCTGGAAAGGTTTTAAAAGTAATTTCTGAGGAACTGAAAGCAGAGCCTAAGTCAAAACTAACTATGAGTTTTTACGATAGAAGTTAAAAAAATTACGTTCCAAATACAATTTGTTCAAGTAATAATTTAAAATGCAATAACTCTTGTTCTTAATTTTGGCTATTTTGGCAAATTGCCTAAAGTGATCTTAATGTTGATAAATTTATCATAAACTGCAAAAACCTAACCCAGTTATTTAATAAGGGAGTAGGGTATAAAAAATTATATTCCCTACTAATAACTATTACAATTGATTGAAAATATTTCCTCAGATCAAAAGTAGTGCTAGAAACAAATTATTAGTCATTGAGCCTATTTTTCCCATTCATTCATCACTTTTTCCATATCTATTTGATATCCAAATTTATAGCAGAATTCCTCCATCATCTTGTTTTTATCTTCTCACCAAATATCTTTATTATAATTAGCTTTCATAAAGTCTTACCAAGTATTAGTTTCTGCCAAAGATTAAACTATCTTGCACAAATTTCCTCATTGAGGTATTGCAGCCAAAATACTAATTAGTAAAAAGACAAGTTCTTCAGTTTTAATTGTTATGCTCATTAATCATCTTTGTTAAACATATTACGAAGTAAAGGCTACCCTACTTGATTTTACTTTTTAGCTTTTGTCAATAAATTAACCAAATTTTCAGCACGTCGATATTCTTGTTCAACAAGTTCTTCACCAGTTAATAATAAATTGCCGTGATTATCCCACCAACATAATCAAAGTAGCTCTATATTATTAGAACCTGCCAAATACCTAACTCAATACCTAACTGCTGAATGGGAAAATAATTTCGTTCATTATCCTTTACCAATTCATAATTATTAGAAATTAAGCTATATAATTCTATAGGAATTTTTTTGACTTCATAAATGCAGTAAAATGGAATTATAATCCCTTTTTCATAAACCCAAAACTTACAAGATTTTCTATCATCTTGAAAATCCGATATTATTGGCGAATTTTTGTCTCTTTTTTCTCCACTATTTCCATAAACAAATTTTAAAACAATGAGAAGAGCAATATATTTTTGCTAAAGCAAATAGTATCTTAGTACTTCTCTATTTAAAAGAGGAGAAACATGAGAAATATAGAACTAATATAGTATTTCTGCTCTTATGATAATAGGATTAATTAATTGCTAATAAATTTTATGATTTTGACCTATAGTATATTGTCTTTTAGGATAAATTTTATCTAGGGTATATTTGATAGAATTAGTTAATAAGATACTTTAATGATGTCCCTAATTTTTTTTTCATAAATGTATCATATATTTATAGTATTTTAATATGATTGGTAACAGAATTAATATCTAGTTTTTTTATTTAGTAATTACTATTTTTGTACTCATTTAACTTTATTAATAATTAAAAAGCTTCTAGGGAGGTGGAGGAAAAAACCTAAAGTAAAATACCGACTCCTAAGCCTGACCTTGAAGGGGGAAAAGGGAGAAAAAATAAATAGTTAAACAAAACTACTTAAATCCTCAAAAAAAATATCTTTTTCAATACAATAGTTTTTATAAAAAAGCTTATAAAATACTTTTAATGATAATAGGATTAATTAATTGCCAATAAATTTTACGGTCTTGACCTATAGTTTATTGTCTTTATAGGATCAACTTTATCTAGAGTATATTTGATAGAATCAGTTAATAGAATACTTTCATAATTTTCCTAAATTTTTTTTATCAATGTACCGTCTAGTTCCTGTAGTTTAATATGATTGGGAACAGAATCAATATCTGGTTTTTTTGATTGAGTAATTACGATTTTTGTACTCATTTTAAATCCTCAAAAAAATATATTTTTCAATACAATATTTTTTATAAAACAGCCTATCAAATACTTCTAAATAACTATATATTTTGTCAAATTTATTTTTAAAAATAGACTGATAAAACATAAATTAAACATGTTTTTTTTATGGTTGATAGCTGACATCTATAACAATCCTAAATCATTTATAAAAAATTACTATTATTTAAAAAAATAGTTCCAACAACTTTTACTTTTGGGTTCTATTTCACCATAAGTACTTTACCTTCTAGTCGGTCATCTATTTCACAAATTAAGATAGGATTGCTATAATACCTCAATGTTTAATTAATTATTGAATATAAAAATAATTTAAACTGCTATAATATCGCCAACTTCTTTATGGTCATTACAGCCAAAAATAGCTTCTTGATGACAATAATATTTGAATTCTAGCAAGTTATAAAATGGATCTTCAAGGAAAAAAGTACGATGTTCCAAAGGAGAATTTGTAAACCTCCGCTTAGGTTGCTGATAGAATTTTAATTTATTTT
>JAGGDU010000131.1:4080-7301 GCA_018457135.1 Trichodesmium erythraeum GBRTRLIN201
TTTTTAGCGAGTAGATATAATGTTATCTAATATTAATTCTGTAAATCCCTGGTTAAAGGAGAATTTGTAAACCTCCGCTTAGGTTGCTGATAGAATTTTAATTTATTTTTTTGAGCACGTTCTAATAAAGCTTCCCAGTCACTTTCTAGGCTAAAAACTAAACCAAAATGTCTGGGGTAAATTCCTTTTTGTGGTTCTAAAGTTTCTTTAGCAATATGAGCAACAATTTGATTACCATAAAGATTTAAAATCACTGAATTTCGAGATTCTCGCCCAACTTTACAACCTAAACCATTGCTATAGAATTCTTTCGTTTTGGTAATATTATTCACCGGAAAGGCTAAATGAAAAAGAACTTGATTCATAGTTATTTCCTTGTAATGTGTAAGTATTATTTTCTCTGGTAAATATTAAGTTAAAATGACAATAGATGTTTTTAGCGAGTAGATATAATGTTATCTAATATTAATTCTGTAAATCCCTGGTTAGTAGCTATACTTTTAAATATTATTTTACTTAGTCTAGTTTATTTCGCTCCCAAAAAATTATTGACTCCCTGGGGAATAGTTCATGCTTGGATATTGGGAGTTTTAATTTGGGGTAGTTTGGGTTGGCCTGGATATGCGGTAGTGGTGTTTTATTTTTTGGTTGGTTCTGGGGTGACTCGCATTGGAATGGCCGAAAAGCAAGCCGCTGGAATTGCAGAAAAGCGGGAAGGTGCTAGAGGACCAGAAAATGTTTGGGGTTCGGCTTTGACTGCTGCTATCTGTGCTATGGGAGTTTGGGTCATTGGTCTGTTATACCCGAATAATTTTCCTATAGAAAATTTACCATTGTTACTAATGTTAGGTTATGTAGCTAGTTTTAGTACTAAGCTTTCTGATACTTGTGCTAGTGAGGTAGGGAAAGCTTACGGTCAGCGGACTTTTTTAATTACAACTCTACAACCAGTGCCACGGGGAACTGAGGGTGCTGTAAGTTTAGAGGGGACTTTAGCAGGTGTTGTGGCTTCTTTTGCGATCGCTGTAGTTGGTTGGACTGTAGGTTTAATTGATTTGACAGGAATAGTCTTTTGTGTTATTTCAGCTTTTATTGCTACTAATTTGGAGAGTTTAATTGGAGCAACAATGCAGTCTCAGTTTGAATGGTTAACAAATGAAGTTGTAAATATTATCAATACTTCAATTGGAGCGATCGCTGCAATTGTATTAGCTATAGTTTGGTTTAATAAATATTAAATGAAAAGATAGTTAAATATCTAGTTTAATATTTAGTTATTAAGTTATTAGACCATGCTAAAAAAAGTAGGTATAGGCATTATTTATTAAAGGGCATGAGGAAAAAAAATGTGCAGCTAAATGCTTACTAACTACCCCCAGTTACTATTGTTATATTTATTAAAGATATTGTGAGCTAGTATGGGAATAATTACATGATTTGGTTACCGACTTTATGGATCATGAAGTTGTAAAAGAAAAACGGAAAAAATCATTGAAGATTTAACCAATAAGATTAATTGAGAGATATATAACTTCAAGAAGGTAATCAAGATGGGAAGGATATAAATAAGTAGTGCATTCTTCTGAGGAACTTAGGGTTCTATCTAGTTAGAATAGCTAAATTAGCTAAATAATTGAGCTAAAAATTTGTTGATATTAAATATTTGATTATATTTTTAGATAAGCATTAATTATATAGCAATTAGTAATAACTCATCAGCATACTTGCTTTCTTGTTTCCCCAGTCTTAAGTTTGTCTTTATGGCTAGTCACTTGACCTCAAGGTTTCTAAATTTAGTTGAAATTACTTGACCTAGAATCTATAATTAAAGTTGTCTGGCTCAAGTTTTGGATTTAATCAATGAAAATCAAAAATCAATTTATTTTATTTGTAAATAAATTAAGAAAGGGAGTAATTTGACAAATGGAATCTCAAGCATTATTAACAGTAGGTGAAGAAGAAGTATCATGGGGGCAAAGTTTAAAATATTTGCAAGCTTCTGGAAAATTGCAATCTTTTGTCACAGAAATTGTAGCTCAATATGTGATTGAAAAAGAATTGCAATCTCGAAAAGATATAGATGTAGATCAAGCAATTATTCAACAGGCAATTATTGATTTTCGATTGCAAAGGAAGCTGGAAGACCAAGAAAAATTTCAAGAATGGTTAAAACAAAATGGAATTAACTATAATGCTTTAGAATCACAAATAGTAAATTCTTTTAGACTAAAGCAATTAAAAGATTCTATTACTTCCGAAAGAATTGAAGAATATTTTAATCAGCGTAAAGCAGGTTTGGATTCTGTAATTTTATCTAGAATTGTGGTTCAAGATAAAGAATTAGTAGATGCTTTGTATCGAAAAATTGTAGAAGATGGGGCAAAATTTGAAGATTTAGCTAAAGAATATTCAGTTACAAATGATAAAAACTTTAATGGTATTATGGGTGTAGTTAGTTTAGCTAGTTTACCTGAAGATTTAAGAGATACAATTAATTCTGCTAATTCTGGAGATATTTTAGGACCATTTAAAACAAATCAATTTTGGAGTATCTTTCGACTAGAGCAGTTGCAAGGAGCTTCTTTAGATAATCCTGAAATCAAGAAAAAATTAAACAGTGAATTATTTGAGCGTTGGATAACAGAGCAGCTACAAAATAAAAAAATTACTCTCCATGTAAATGAGTAAATGTTAATGGATAATTGATAATTGATAATTAATCCCTAGAGGTTTAAAGTCTCTCCAATACCACTGGATAATTGATAATTAGAGATAGTTTTCATTATCCAGTGTCTAGTTATTAACTATTAGTTCATTATCTATTGATAGTTCAAAGCTAATAGGTAAATATTTACAAAAATTTTTAGAGAAAGTAATGAAAAAACATGAGTGATGAAAATAAATCTATTCATGAGTTTGATTTGAGATTAATCTATGAATATTATTCGACTATAGAAAGATAAGAACCTGGGAGTCCTGAAGTAACTATTAAAGCTTGAAGCTTTATTAATAATCTGAAAGATAAATCAAAAATTGCTGATATAGGTTGTGGAACTGGTGGTCAGATGATGGTAATAGCTAATCATAAGTCAGGGAATATTACAGCTATCGATCTGTCTCCCATCTTTATAGATATATTCAATATTAATAGTCAGAAATTGAGTCTCCAAAATAGAGTGAATGGTATTGTCGCTTTAATGAATAACTTTCTTTTTCAAAAT
>JAGGDU010000131.1:7401-23764 GCA_018457135.1 Trichodesmium erythraeum GBRTRLIN201
GAAGAATTAAATTTAATATGGTCAGAAATAGCAATATATAATATTGGATTTGAACAATGAAGAATTAAATTTAATATGGTCAGAAATAGCAATATATAATATTGGATTTGAACGAGGTATAAATGAATGATATAAGTTTTTTAAGAAAGGAGCTTTACTTGCAGTTTCAGAAGCATCATGGTTTACTCAAGAAAGACCTGTAGAAATTAATGAGTTTTGGAATAATGAATACTCAGAAATATATACTATTTCAAATAAAGTGACACAAATGCAAAAAGCAGGATATATTCCAATTGCTAATTTTGTACTGCCTAAAAATTGTTGGACTGAACATTTTTATGCTCCGCAAGTTTCTGCGCAGAAAAAATTTTTGCAAAAATATTTAGGCAATAAAAATGCCGAAAAACTCTGAGAAAATCAACGGCATGAAGCCAAATTTTACGATAAAGATAAAGAGTTTCATGGCTATGTTTTCTATATAGGAAAAAAGATTTCAAACTAAGTGATTAAATAATGAATACTTTTTTCAGAAAACTCTAATTCTATGGGGAGAAAGTCTATCTAAATTTGAAACCCTACACAGCCAAAGTTAAGCTCTATTTTCCTGTTCCCCAAATATACTTTAAGAAGAATACTTTAAGAGAAACAGAGAAAATAATTGAGCCAGCTTTATGAATAAATAAATAATTATTATCTGCAAGCTTGAAGAATGAAAATTTTTAGTATTTCATATAATATCCAATCTCGTTTTCAAAACTACAAATAAGTGTCACTAAAATCTATAATACTAATTAAAATTGTGGTCTAAAGACTGCGCTATCATGTCAGTTTTTTTGAAGTTAGAAGCATCTATTTTTTCAGAGCAGTCTATTGAATAAATCAAGCATTACAATAAGCTTAGTTGATGAAGGAAACCCAATACTGATAGACGTATTATTATTGTTGGGTTTCCTATATCAACCCAAACTACTGAACTGGAGGTATCTATTGAATAAATGAAGCAGTCTGACCAAACTCTCCGGTAAATACAAAAGAACTGATTTGTTTACGACTGCGGGGAGAAAGTTCTCTCTCCCGTAAAGACTCAGGCAAAATTTCAGGTTCTCCTGGATAGCCAATAGCTATAGCTGCTACTGGTTCATATTGTTCTGATATTTTATATAATTCACGTGCTTTATCAATATCAAAACCTCCCATTTGATGAACTCTTAAACCCATTTCTGTTGCTTGAAAAGTTAAGCATGCTACTGCTAAACCCACATCGTGAAAAGCGTGTCTATTAGGTTTATTATTGCTCTCAAAAAAAAGTCTAGCAACAGATATCATTAACACAGGAGCAAGAGTTGCCCAAGGTTGATTTCCGTCTACTAAACAATTAAAAAGACGCTCATATTCAACAGGATTTTCTTTGGTCGCAACTATGAAATTCCAAGGTTGTTCATTGAAACAAGAAGGAGACCATCTGGCTGCTTCTAGAAGTGAAAGTAATACTTCTGATGAAACCATTTTATCAGCAAAAGCTAAAGAACTCCAACGTTTTTTTAGTAACTCGTTAATTGGATATTGATTATCTGTAGGTTTTTCCATTTCTTGAATTTTTGAGTAATTTTTTAAAGTCTATATAAATCTTATTTTAATTGTGAGATATTATAGATATTTAATTTTTCCAAAAAATATAATATTATATCCCCATTTGCCGACAAATATAACTTTCAACAGATTCCATTTTCATCTCAAATATTCTCTCTAAATTATCAATTTCTTCTGAAGTACAGAAAAATTCATTTGCCAATAATACTCTTAAAGTACCCAAAGTTTTTTGCAGTTCAGGATTAAATAATCCCAGAGTATTTCGTAATCCATCGAATATAAATAATGGCGGATTAATAAGTATAGGTTCCCGATTAAAAACACTACTAAATATCTGAGCAATTTCTCCTCTAGAAATAATTGCTGGTCCACCTACAGGGAAAGTTTGATTACAAGCAGCTTGTACAGAAACAGAATCCACTGCAATTTTTGCCAAGTCATCTGTACTAACTATTGAAGTACGATTTTTAGAGTCTCCAATAAGTAGATAAACTCCTGTATCTCGAAATCTTTCTGCCAATGGTAATAGATTAGAAGCAAAACCAGAAGGTTGCAAAATAGTATAGTTCAATCCACTAGCTTTGAGATATTTTTCTACTTCTTTTTTAGCTTTAAAAGTTGGTGAATCTTCATATCCACGATTTGCTCCTAATACAGAAATAAAGACAAAGTGTTTAACGCCAAATTTCACCGCACAATCTATTAGTTCAATATTAGCTCGATAGTCAACTGCTTGAACGTCACTTGCACCACCATGGGCACTAATAATATATTCAACTCCTTGACAGGCTTTGTAAATATCTTTGTCTATTTTTAAGTCGCCTATAAAGATTTCAGATCCACAATTTTCTAATTCAGAATAGGTAGAATTTAGTCTCACAAAGCCGCGGACTGACATTTCCTTTTGTGTCAATATACTAATAATTCTGCGACCTAATCCTCCGGTTGCTCCTGTTACTAAAAACATAATTAATTTTGGTTAGCTATTAAATAGAATAGTTCAATCGAAAAGTTTACTGAAAAATTGGGTTTAAAGCCTCACTTTTCTAGAGGGACTTTTTAGTTAATTTTTCCCATAAATGATAGCATTATTTAATGTAGTAATAATATATTAGTTACTCCTTGGGAGAAGCTTTGCTTTTCATCTAGGGAAGCTAAACTGAGACAACAAAGGGAGATGGAGGTAAGCTTAACCCACCCCCAGCAGGGATGGGCGCAGCAACTTTTGAAATGCTTACATCGGAGCTAGGGCTCAGTTGTTTCTCTGAGCTTAACAGCTGGGGAGGATGTCAACAAATTAAAAACTTACCATAACAGGAATGCTATCTAAATAGTGAGATATTGAGGCTGCTTTTTCCTATAGTTACTATAACTACTAGATTATTGCTTCCTTCTTCCTTCTTCCTTCTTCCTTCTTCATTTTTTCAAAATTCTACAATAACTGGTGCATGGTCACTAGGTTTTAGTAACTCTCTTGGATTCTTATCTATTACACACATTGTTGCTTTTTGAGAAAGGGGTAAACTAAGATAATGATGGTCAATACGCCAACCACGATTACGGCGAAAACCTGCTGCTCTATAATCCCACCAACTGTAATGACCTCCTTCGGTGGTAAATTGGCGAAAGGCATCGACTAATCCTAATTTGAGAATTTCTTGTAAAGCTTGGCGTTCGAGATCAGATAATCCTACAGAATTTTTACAACCTTCTGGGTCGTAAATATCCCGGTCTTCTGGGACAATATTAAAATCTCCACAAATACATAAATTAGGCGATTTGTCAAGAATTATTTTTACATATTCTTGCAACAATTTTAACCAATCAAGTTTGTAATCATATTTTTCACTACCGACACTAGAACCATTGGGAACATAAAGATTAAGAATACGAACATCATTTATTACCCCAGTAATTAACCGTTTCTGTATGTCAAAATCTCCTACTTTATGATCACCTAAAATAGGTGCAAAACCACTACTAATATCTTCCATTGGGGAACGACTAAAAATTGCCACGCCATTGTAAGATTTCTGACCAGAAACATAAATATGGTAGCCTAATTCTGCAAAAGGCGATCGCGGAAAATCTTGGTCAATAACCTTAGTTTCTTGCAAACAGAGAATGTCAACAGAGTTTGCTTTTAGCCATTCTATCACTTGTTGTTTACGAGTGCGAATTGAATTTACATTCCAAGTAGCTATTTTCATTATGGTTTGTATTAGAAGTCACAAGAGTAATAGTAGTGATAATTTTCTGTGATTACAAGTGATTAACTGTTGGTGAGTTTCTTGAGAAAGTTGTCTAAGTTATTTATCCCTGCTGAAGTTTTTTTGTAGCCAACAATATAAGTGGTAGACTGACATATAGTAATTTTTGTTCAATAAGTTGTAAAGTTTTATTATCAGTATATCTAAAATATTACAATAGTAGGGAATTTAGCAGTCGTATATAAGTAGTGATTTTTGGAATTAGGCTCCTGAGAGTGAAAAGGTATATATTGTAAATATCACTACATCTACAGGACTACCGGGAATTTAAGAAACCGGGTTTGTATTAGATGATTTATGATGCTTATGTATCTCTCACAAACCAGGTTTCTAACAATATTCGGAAACAAGTGGGCTTGATATGACTATTGATCTTTCAAGTTTTAATTCCCTCTCAATTTCTCAACAACTTTTCCCTTTTCTATTTCTCCATAGCTGATGGCTAATAGCTGATAGCTGAGTGCTTACTTCAAGTCTAACAAACCAGTTGCTTTCAGTTTAGGATTAAAACGAATATTTTCTTGTAAACCTCTAGTTTTTAATACCTCTAAAATATTAGTTTCTACTCGCCTAGCTATGTTTTTTAGCAGTTTTTCTTTAGCTACTTCATCAATTAATGGATCTTGATATTGTACTCTTTCTGCTTCAGTCATTTCTTGTTTAGTATCTATGGGTTGATTCCATTTTGCTTCTGCTGTACCATTGCCTATAGGTAGGGAGCCATTTTCATTAATCCAAGCTGCTTTTATACCTTCTAATATAGTACGATTTGGGCGTTCAATAGTTTGTACTTTTAGCCAATAGCAACTATTAGGTTGACGGACTAAATGTAGTTTAAGACTCTGATATACATCACGAGAATAGCCTACAAATAGTAGCTTTTTTTCCTGGTCAAAAATTCCATAAACACCTATTTTTCCTTGTAAAGAAAATGGTAATTTTCCGGCGGAATCAACATAAGGTAAATATTCTAATTTGGATAATTCTGGTATTTGTATTTCGGTGTTAGTCATTTCAGTTATGAGTTATAAATTATGAGTCATAAATTATGATTTATCAGTTATCAATACCTCCCACTAAAGTTAATTTTTATTTTCTATATTTATGTAATACCGTATTCTTTGTTGAGATAGTCTTGTTGGTTCCTATCACATTAAAAATATCTTTAGCTTATATTACTATAAGACTACAAAAAGCGTGAGAAAATTAATATAATTGAAATCTTTTGTAGCCAATAGTTTTGAGTTGGGCTGATAGCTGTTGGTGGAGTATTTTGGCATAGAAATGTTTAAATGTATATTTGTTTGATTTAGCTTAAATACTTTGAGTAAATATGAATAATTGTTAAGGCATGATTTTATTGGACAAATTATGATATTATCTTGAGATAAAAAATGTAGTATCTATTATTAAACTAAATATATATCATGGGTATTTAGCTATATTTATGGAAAATAAGGAAACATTATCAAGAACGTTAAATAATTCTAAAAGTCAACTTAAGTGGCTAGAAATAGCAGAATATAGTGCTTTAGGCACTTCAATTTTGACGTTATTTTTTGAACAAATTTTGTTTGCTGCAACTTCAATAATATTAGCATTATTTTTAAATAGAATTAATCGAAAAATATTTGAAGAAAAAATCCAAAAACAGATTGATAATGAAATAGAAGAATTAACAATAGATATAAGCTCAGTTTTTCAGAATTTAGACTCACGACCAAACAAAAATACTGAACAAACACCAGAAGTATCTATCAATTCATATCAAAATCAATCAAACTTTGAATACAGTACAATTACAAAAGAAGATTGGGAAGGAATAAATATTAAATTTTCAGAGATTGAAGAAGAACTACAATCATTAAAAGATTTAGCTACAGACTTACAGCAAAATTTAGGATATAACTTAGAATTAACAAAAAATACATCAATGGCAAATGAAATAGAGGAATTAAAAGCACAAATCACCAAGTTACAAGAACTAAATAGGGATATTGTTAGACCATATTTTATTCGTCTAATTCGTGCTGTTAAGCAATTACAGAATACCGGAAAATATTAAAGTAGAATTACTTTTAACAAAGTAATGACTCAAGAGGCTAACATACAACATATAACATATAACAAAAATGACTATTCTTCAAGTTTCTTTAATAGGATTAGCAGCTATTTATATATCTGGTTTTATGTTGCTAAGATTACTACAAAACCGATTGATATTTGAACCTAAATCATTGTTGTTAGGGACTCCTGCTACTTTTAATCTTCCTTATGAGGAAGTTTTGCTATCAGTTGCAACTTCTAAAAATCAGACAGAAAAAATATTTGGTTGGTGGATTCCCAAAACAGAACCCACTGCTAAAGTTATTCTATTCTTACATGGGGCTAGTGGTAACATGGCAGCTCAAGAAAAAAGTTGCAATCTTGAGCGTGTAGTAAAACTATATCAGTTAGGATTTTCGGTATTTATGATTGATTACCGGGGATACGGTAATAGTACAGGCAGATTTCCAACCGAAGCGACAGTTTATGAAGATGCTTCAATAGCTTGGAATTATTTAACTCAAGAAAAAGGGTTTTCACCAAAAGAAATTTTTATTTATGGATATTCTCTTGGAGGAGCGATCGCTGTTAATCTCTGCCTACAACAACCAAAAGCAGCAGGACTAATAGCTGAAAGTTGTTTCACTTGTATCAAAGACATGGCTAAACACAGATATAAAATCCAGATATTTCCCCTGAAATTACTGATCACTCAAAAATTTGACTTCATTAACAAAGTAAAATCAATAAAAGTACCAGTCTTATTTATTCATGGTATGAAAGATCAAGTTATACCTATAACGATGAGTGAAAGATTATTTGCTGCTGCACCGGAGCCGAAAAAACTGCTGTTAATGCCAAATGCAGGACATAATAATTTGGCTCAGGTAGATAGCGATCGCTATCTAAAAGCATTGCAGGAATTCTTTACTAATCACTTAATAAAATATAGAGTATGAATCAACAAAATCCTATCCCTAACATTCCAGCCATATCCTGGAATCGCCCCATTGGTCTTGATTGGGACAAACCTTACACAGTCCGTTATAGTAGTAATATTGATGATGGCCCATGGCACGGAATGCCTCTGGGAGGTTTCGGTGCAGGTGCCACTGGTCGTTCCCCCCGGGGGGATTTTAATCTTTGGCATCTTGACGGTGGGGAGCACATTTATCAAAATCTGCCCGCCTGTCAATTTAGCGTTTTTGAAGAAACAAAAGGACAGAAACAAGCTTATGCTTTATCTACCGAATTACCCACTGATGGTAGTCTATCTGCTTGGCAGTGGTATCCTCGGGAAAAAGCCGGGCTCAAGACTGGCACTTATCACGCTCTTTACCCCCGCAGCTGGTTTGTTTATGAGAATGTATTTACTGCACAATTAAGTTGTGAACAATTTTCCCCAATTTTGGCAGGTAACTATCAAGAAACCAGTTATCCGATCGCTATATTTGAATGGACTGCCCATAATCCCACAGATGAAGCAATTACACTTAGCATAATGCTAAGTTGGCAAAATACTGTTGGTTGGTTTACCAATTCTGTGAAAACACCAGAAGTGAGAGTGCGAGATGATGGTAGCCCAGTTTATGAATACAAACCTCGGTGGGGAGAGAGTACAGACAACTTTAACTTATTAGTAGAAGATTTTCACCGTATTGGTTGCACTATGACCAAATTAAGTATTGCCGACGAACCTGCAGAAGGAGAGGGGCAAATGGCGATCGCGACTTTTATCAATGCCGGCATGGAAGTTTTCTATCATACAAGGTGGAACCCTACTGGTACTGGGGAGGATATCTGGCATTACTTTGCTCTAGATGGCTCTCTCATAGATGAAGAAAACGAACTACCAGCAACTGAGGGAGAACAAATTGGTGTGGCTATATCAGTTCGTTTTACTATCAGACCAGGGAAAAACAGGAAAATTCCTTTTTTTTTAGTTTGGGATTTACCTGTGACTGACTTTGGTAATGGGGTTTCATATTACCGCCGTTATACAGATTTTTATGGTCGCAATGGCAAAAATGCCTGGTCGATGATTCGTACTGCCATGAAGCATTATCAAACTTGGCGGGAAAATATTGAAGCTTGGCAAAATCCGATTTTGCAACGGGAAGATTTGCCTAATTGGTTGAAAATGGCTTTGTTGAATGAACTTTATGACCTCACCAGTGGTGGAACTATTTGGGCGGCTGCTAGCGATAGCGCTCCTTACGGTCAGTTTGCTGTTCTGGAATGTCTTGATTATCGTTGGTATGAGAGTTTGGATGTTAGGTTGTATGGTTCTTTTGGGTTGTTAATATTGTGGCCAGAGTTGGAAAAGTCTGTTTTAGTTGCGTTTGCGCGAGCAGTTTCGACAGCGGATGATACACTGAGAATTATTGGTTACAATCAAGTGTCGGCAGTGAGAAAGGTTGCTGGAGCTACTCCCCATGACTTGGGTGCACCGAATGAGCATCCCTGGGAAATGACAAATTATACCAGTTATCAGGATTGTAATCAATGGAAGGATTTATCTAGTGATTTTGTATTGCAGGTATATCGAGATTTTTTGTTGACTGGTGCAGATGATTATGAGTTTCTCTGGCAGTCTTGGTCTGCTATTACGGAAACTCTAGCATATCTTAAGGGTTTTGACAAAGATAATGATGGCATTCCTGAAAATGAGGGAGCGCCTGACCAAACTTTTGATGATTGGCAGTTGCGGGGTGTGAGTGCATATTGTGGTGGACTATGGCTGGCTGCACTTGAGGCAGCGATCGCTATTGGGAAAGTTTTAATTGAGCATCCTAGGGAAATTCCTTATTACCCGCCTAAGGGTTTCTATTCTGAGGTTGATAAAAATTCTGTAGATGCAATTAATAATCAGGTTTATTTGTATCAAGGTTGGTTAAAAAAAGGATTGCCTATTTATCAAGAAAAGTTATGGAATGGGGAATATTATCGTTTGGATAGTGAGAGTAATTCGGAAGTAGTAATGGCTGATCAATTATCGGGTCAATTTTATGCCAAGCTGTTAAATTTGGAGGATATTGTCCCTGCTGAATGTGCTTTGTCTGCTTTAAAAACTGTCTATAATTCTTGTTTTAAAAACTTTCATAATGGCAAGTTTGGTGCGGCAAATGGGGTGTTACCTGATGGTTCTCCAGAGAATCCTAATGCTACTCATCCTTTAGAGGTTTGGACAGGAATTAATTTTGGTTTAGCGGCTTTTATGGTGCAAATTGGTATGAAAAAAGAAGCTCTGGAAATAACTGAGGTAGTTGTGGGACAAATTTATGAAAATGGTTTACAATTCCGCACTCCAGAAGCTATTACAGTAATGGGTACTTTTAGAGCTAGTCATTATTTAAGGGCAATGGCAATTTGGGCAATTTATTTAGTCATAGAAGCAAAAAGGTGAATTTAAAGTCAAAAGTCAAATTTTTCCCTTACCTAGTTATCTCTGATTAGGAGATTCTAAAACCATTTTCTGATAGGGAGATGGGGGGGTGGGGGAAGAGCGATCGCTCTTTTGATATCTGGTATAAAAAAAACGGATAAGGTTAAGTAAATATGTCTAAGTATCTATAACCTCAATAAGTACTAATTATCCCATTATGACCATCAATAAAATCTTTTAGAACGCAAAAACGTGGCATTTCTGTGGGGGTAATTAATCAAGGTTTTTACTTATGTTTCGGAATCTTTCTATAATATTGCCTAATTTTACCAACTAAATTTGCTCGCTACTTTATAATTAGATAGCTAGAATAAGAATGAAAAAGCTCTATATATATAGGGGGGTTAGGGGAGGGTTTAAGTTCCTCTAAAAAGTGGGGTAATTGGCGGAGGCTGAGGGGGATGAATTTCTGTGAAACGTACAATAAATTATAGATTATGACTGATAGCTGAACACTAAATGCTTACTATCTAACTACTAAATATATATGGCAAAAATACTTGATATTTAGTATTAATTTTTCATTCTTACTTATTCCTTTAAAAATGAAATGGATAGACAAATACTAATTTCTTCAGATGACTATCAGGGCTGGTATAATGCGGGAGTAAATCTTAGTACACTGGGAAAATATCAGCACGCTATTATTGCTTTTGATAAGGCAATAAAAATTAAACCTGACTACTATGCTGCCTGGAATAATAGAGGCAATGCATTAAAAATATTAGGTAGATTACACTTAGCTTTAAATAATTTTAATCTAGCTATAAATATGGAACCAAATTATTATTTAGCGTGGTATAATAGAGGGAATTTACTAAATGATTTAGGGCGATATCAGGAAGCAATAAGTTCTTTTGAGAAAGCGATACAAATTCAACCTAGTTTCTATCAAGCTTGGTACAATTTAGGAATTTCTTGGAATCGTTTAGGACATTACCAAGAAGCTTTTGAAAATTATCAGCAAGCAACAAAAATTAAACCTAATTTATATCAAGGGTGGTATAATGAAGGTAGAGTATTGTTTGACCTCGGAAGGTATCAGAGATCTTTGAAAAGTTTTGAGCAGGTAATAAAACTTAAACCTAATCATTATCGAGCTTGGAATTTTAAGGGAAAAACCTTATTTTATTTAGGGGATGCGGAAGGAGAAATTATGAGTTATGAGAAAGCAATAGAGGTGAAAATAGACTATCAGGAAGCTTGGAATAATTTAGGTCAAGCTTTGTCGAATTCAGGAAATTGGTATAAGGCGATTATTTGTTTTGATAAAGCTATAGAAATTAAGCCAGGTTATTCTTTGGCTTACTATAATAAAGCTCGTTGTTACGCTTTGCAGGAAAAGGTATATTTAGCAATTGAAAGTTTAGAAGAAGCTATTAATTTAGGGACTGATAAATACTACCGAGAAATGGCACAAACTGATACTGATTTTAATAATATTCATTTGAATCCTAAGTTTCAGGATTTAATTAAGAGTGATTTGATGTCTTAGAAGGAAGACTTTTGAGTAGGAGACCTATTCATAAGCCCTTTTAGTACGAGGAGTAGTAGAAAGGATATTGATTGTATAAAGGTCTCCGTACAACATTTAAAAATTAATACAATTCGAGAGGGTTTATTGACGGATAAACTTACTTCTTATTTATTTTGGGCGGGCAATTATTTGTTTAATTTACTTGATGCAAATAACTAATATAATTTACGGAATTTAAAAGTAAAAATTTATACATTAATATTTTAAAAGTTTAATTTTTTTATGCAACAGTAATTTCAGTATTTCATATTTCAATATCAAGTTTTAATATCAATATAAGTAGTGTAGCCTAAGTTAATGAAATTAGTTTAATATATAAAAAGTTAAATAATTAAATAATCAAATAATCAAATAATTATGATGGAATGGTTAATTACTTGGGGAGCTGGTAAAGCAGTTGAGTTTCTTGCTGAGAAAGTTATCGGAGAGTTAGTTAAGGGTGCTGCTGAAGACTACGTTAAAGATTTTTTTAAGCAATGTTTTTCTAATGCTATTAGCAACATAACAGAGAAAGAACCTTTGCAAAAAGCTATGGCAGAAGCAACTAAAGAATTTTTAGAATTAGTACAAAAAGAATTAAAAGAAGTTGGCGTGGATGAAAGTCAATTAGAGCAGTATATTAAACCCTTAGAAAAGTTTATTAAAAATAAATCAGTTTTGGCAATTTTGGGTAGTGCTTTTGAGGAAAATATAACTCTAGATATTAAGCAATTAGCTACTATTGGGAATCAAATAAACCCATCTTTTTTACCAGATGAATTTGACTGGGACTTAGTTATCAGGCAATACCAGAGAAAAGTCAAAAAGATTATTCAAAAATCAGATGAATTACGGCAAATATTAGATTCCAAATCTCTGGAAGAACTGGCAAGTCAAACTTCAGTCAAACCCGAATTTAACTTAATAAAACATCAAGAGGGAATTCGAGAAAGATATGGCAACCTCAGATTAGACAGTTTAGATACTAAAGGTCTCGCTTATAACATCGAATTATTGAAAATTTTTATTCCTCAAAAAGTACGGAAAATTCAAGAATTTATACCTCAAATTCATCTTATGCCCAAACAATATCAACAGCAATTAAAAGAGACTGGGCAGTTAGAAACAGCACTTTCTCAAGAACAATTAGAAAGTTTGGAGCGCCAATATTTTGAACAGCAGACTCGTTCAGTTTTAGAATTACAAAAAAACAAAGAATATCAATATTTAGTAATCTTAGGTGACCCTGGTTCTGGTAAGTCTACTTTATTAAGATATATAGCTCTTGAGTGGACAAAAATATTACCCAAAGATTTACCTTTTCATCCAATTCCTATACTAATTGAACTGCAAACTTATATGGGTAATTATAATGAAAAAAAGTGTGAAAATTTTCTAGATTTCCTAGAAAAAGGTAGTGGAGTTATTTGTCATATCTCTCAAAAGGAACTTCATAACAAATTAAAAAAGGGTGAAGCTATTGTCATGTTTGATGGGTTAGATGAAGTTTTCGACCCTGAAAAACGAGAAAGGGTAATAACTGATATTCATCGGTTTACTAATGACTATAAAAAGGTGCGAGTTATTGTTACTTCGCGGGTAATAGGTTATAAATTACAAAGACTCCGAGATGCTGAATTTTGTCATTTTATGTTGCAAGATTTAGATGAGGAACAAATTAATTATTTTATTAAAAATTGGCATGAGCTTACTTACAAAAGTGAAGAAGAAGAGACAAAAAAGTGGAGAATGGGACGGTTAAAACAAGCAATTAAGGATTTTTCAGCTATTAAAGAAATCGCTAGAAATCCTCTATTATTAACTATGATGGCTATTATGAATCGTAATCAAGAACTTCCAAAATATAAAGCTGACCTCTATAATAATTCTTCAGAACTTTTGTTAAAGTGGGATGTAGAAAGGGCGCTTCGTAGAGAAGGGATGGAACAAATTAATCTTGACTCTATAACAATTAAAGACAAGCAGGAAATATTGCGCCGGATGGCTAAGTTTATGCAGGAAAATAAAAAAGGTTTTGCTGGCAATTTAATCTCTGAGAATAATGTAGAAATAATTATCAAAGAATATCTAGATTTTCTAGGTTTTAAGGATGCAATAATTATAGCTAGAGCCCTGCTTAAAGAGTTACGCAATCGGAATTTTATTTTATGTTTTGTTGGGGGTGGATATTATGCTTTTGTACATCGAACTTTTTTAGAATATTTCTGTGCCTGGAGTTTTGTTTGGGAGTTTAAGGAGACACAAACTATAAACATAAATCAGTTGATAAATGATGTTTTTGAGAACCATTGGCGGGATGAAAATTGGCATGAAATTTTGCGATTAATTGCAGGAAAGATTAATGCTAATTTTGTGGGAAAAATTATTGGTTATTTGATGGAAAAAGATGGGGAAGAAGAAAAATTTATGAATTTATTTTTGGCGGGGAAATGTTTATTTGAAGTTGAACACCCTCAGCATATTGATGAGATAGCTTCTGAGTTATTGAATAGGTTAAAAGCTTTGACAAATTATAATCTTGATCATATTGACTATGATAGTAAAATTCGTACTCAAGCTGTAAAACTTGTGGCAGAAACTTGGAGGGATAATCGTTTAAATGAGGCTAATATTAAGACTTGGCTCGATAATATTGCAGAATCTCATAGTGATTTGAATGTACGGGAGAGAGCAAAAGAAGAGTTAGCTACTAGATGGAAAAATGACTGATAAATTTGAAAAAAATAAGCCACGAATTCTCTTATTTTTTTCTATGGAATGTCAAAAGGTTAAATAACTATGATTGAACATTTAATTACTTGGATTTCTACTCAAGAGGTTGATTTTTTTACAAAGGAAGTTATTAGAGAATTAGCTAAACGTACACCTAAAGACTACGTTAAAGATTTTTTTAATTGGCTTATTTTTTACCTAAATGGTAGCAATATAAATACAAAGACTTTAGAAAAAGCAAATGTAGAAGCAATTAAAGAATTTTTGCAATTGGTAAAGCAAGAATTAGAAGAAGTTGAGTTAGATGAAAGTCGATTAGAGCGATATATTGAACCCTTAGAACAATTTCTTAAAAATAAGTATGTTTTAAGAACTTTAGGTAGTGCATTTAATCATAATGTCAAAATTTTAGATACTAAGAAACTAGCTACTATCTGGAATAAAATTAATCCGCCCCTACCCGATGATTTTGACTGGGTCTTAGTTGTTAAGCAATATCAGAGAAGGGTGAAAAAAATTATTCGAGATTCTGATGAATTACGGAAAATATTAGACTCAGAAACCCTCGCTCAAATAGCAAATCAAAATTATAAAATTACACCAGAATTTGACCTCAGAAAATATCAAGAAGGAATCCAAGAACAATATGGAAAACTCAAATTAGAAAGTTTAGATACTAGTGGTTATGGTTATAATGAACTGAAATTATGGCGAA
Organism: Trichodesmium erythraeum GBRTRLIN201; assembly: GCA_018457135.1. Classification (GTDB taxonomy): domain Bacteria; phylum Cyanobacteriota; class Cyanobacteriia; order Cyanobacteriales; family Microcoleaceae; genus Trichodesmium; species Trichodesmium erythraeum. The sequence goes on from JAGGDU010000131.1 coordinate 21,717, forward strand.
TGTTTATTTCTCAAAATGTTCGGGAATCTCAAGAATTTAGGCCTCAATTATATGAAATTCCTAAAGAATATCTCCAACAATTAAAAGAGACTGGGCAGTTAGAAATAGAATTTTCTCCAGAACAATTGGAAACTGTCCGACGCAGATATTTAGAACAGCCGGTTCGCTCAGTTTTAGAACTAATAGAAAATACTAACTATAAATATTTAGTTATTCTGGGAGACCCTGGTTCTGGCAAGTCTACTTTATTACAATATATCGCTTTGAAATGGGCAGAATTACCTCTGAGAGATTTGCCTTTAAAACCAATTCCTCTATTAATTGAACTACGGAATTATGTGAGAAACCATGATTATAATAAATGCCAAAATTTTCTAGATTTTCTCGAAAAAGGTAGCGGTGTAACTTGCCATTTACCTCAACAAGAACTTCATGCAAAACTACAAAATGGTGATGCTATTGTGATGTTTGATGGATTAGATGAAGTTTTTGAACCTGCTAAAAGAAAAGAAATAATTACTGATATTCATCGGTTTACAAATGATTATAAAAATGTCCGGGTTATTGTTACTTCTAGAGTAATTGGTTATCAGCCACAACAACTCCGGGATGCTGAATTTTATCATTTTATGTTGCAAGATTTGGGGTCGGAACAAGTTGATAATTTTATTCAACTTTGGCATGATTTAACTTATCAAGATGAGCGGGAAAAAGAGCGGAAAAGGGAAAGGTTGAAACGGGCAATTAATGATTCTTCAGCTATTAAGCAGTTGTCGGGAAATCCTTTGTTATTAACTATGATGGCTATTTTAAATCGTCATCAAGAATTACCGAGAGATAGGGCAGAACTTTATAATCAAGCTTCTCGGGTTTTATTACAGCAATGGGATATGGAAAGGGCATTAGTTGATGCTAAGATTGACCCGATAACTATTGACTATAAAGATAAGCAAGAAATTTTGCGCCGAGTTGCTGATTTTATGCAACAAAATAAAGAGGGTTTGGCTGGTAATTTGATTGATGAAAGCAGCTTAGAAAATATTATTAAAGATTATCTAAAAAGTGTAGATATTAATGATGTGAGAGTTGTGGCTAGGGCGTTGATGGAACAGTTGCGGGTTAGGAATTTTATTTTGTGTTTTGTTGGGGGTGGATATTATGCTTTTGTACATCGAACTTTTTTAGAATATTTCTGTGCTTGGAGTTTTGTTTGGCAGTTTACGGTAACACAAACTCTGGGAAAAGATGGGTTGATAAATGATGTTTTTGGTAGTCATTGGCGGGATGAAAAATGGCATGAAGTATTACGGTTAATTGCTGGGATGATAGATGCTAAGTTTGTGGGAGATATTATTAGTTATTTGATGGAACAAGATGGGGAAGAGGAAAAGTTTCAGAATTTATTTTTGGCGGGCAAGTGTTTGTCTGAAGTTAGGAGTAGTCAGGGTATTGGTGATGTGGAAACTCGGTTATTAAATAGGTTAAAAGATTTGACTGGGTATGACCTTGGTTATTTTTATGAATCTTATGATGAAGATGATGAAGATGCAGAGTTAGTTCGTGAAATTCGTACTCAAGCTGTGGAAATAATGGCTACAACCTGGAGGGATGATCCTTCAACTTATACTTGGCTCAAACAAAGGGTTGTGTCTGATGAAAGTTCGGATGTGCGAACTGAAGCCGTCCGACAAATAGCTACTGTTTGGAAACACGAGCCGGGAATTTTAGAATTACTCAAACAAAGGGTTGTGTCTGATGAAAGTTGGCAGGTGCGAACTGAAGCCGTCCGACAAATAGCTACTGTTTGGAAACACGAGCCGGGAATTTTAGAATTACTCAAACAATGGGTTGTGTCTGATGAAAGTTGGCAGGTGCGAACTGAAGCCGTCCGACAAATAGCTACTGTTTGGAAACACGAGCCGGGAATTTTAGAATTACTCAAACAATGGGTTGTGTCTGATGAAAGTTGGCAGGTGCGAACTGAAGCCGTCCGACAAATAGCTACTGTTTGGAAACACGAGCCGGGAATTTTAGAATTACTCAAACAA
>JAGGDU010000132.1:0-19223 GCA_018457135.1 Trichodesmium erythraeum GBRTRLIN201
ATATTTTCGGCCTTGTCTCCCCTCATTCTGTTAATGTAGGCAGCACCGAGATTATATTGAGTTTGTGCCCAGTCGATGGGGAAGTCAGTTTGGGTATACACCAGCAAAGCTTGTTGCCATGCAGCAATGGCAGCCTCAACATTTTCGGCTTGGTCTCCCCTCATTCTGTTAATGTAGGCAGCACCGAGATTATTTTCAGTTGCTGCCCATTCCATGGGGAAGTCAGTTTGGGTATACACCAGCAAAGCTTGTTGCCATGCAGCAATGGCAGCCTCAATATTTTCGGCTTTGTCTCCCCTTATTCTCTCAGTGTAGGCAGCGCCGAGACTATTTTGAGCTTTTGCCCAGTCGATGGGGAAGTCAGTTTGGGTATACACCAGCAAAGCTTGTTGCCATGCAGCAATGGCAGCTTCAATATTTTCAGCTTGGTCTCCCCTTATTCTATAAATGTAGGCAATGCCGAGATTAATTTTAGCTCTTGCCCAGTTTATCGGGAAGTCAGTTTGGGTGAACACCAGCAAAGCTTGTTGTAATGCAGCAATGGCAGCTTCAATATTTTCGGCTTTGTCTCCCCTTATTCTGTTAATGTAGGCAGCGCCGAGATTATTTTGAGTTTGTGCCCAATTTTCCCGTTGACTATCAGAGGTAAAGACTTTTAGCATTACTTCATAACCTGCAATACTAATTTCCATTTTGTTTGTTTTGTTACCCAGAGGAAATTGCTGAATGCGGTTACTGAAAATACCAATAGATATAGCTATATCTTCTGCTACATCCGCCTCCACTTCAGAAAATTTAGCAGTCGCCCAGTTTCGCAATATATCAGCAAAGCTATCATCAAGTTTATCTAAGTTTTGCTGTAGGAGTGGGTAGACAACTTTCGAGTCACCCTTGCTTTCTGCAGTTGCCTCCAATACCTCTTCTAAGAAATTCAAATATTCTGCCGATGAGTAATGAGTTGAGGGAGAAAATTCTGAAGTTTCTAGTAACTCTACAAGCTGACTCCTGAGATGGCGTAAAAAATTAGCAGCGTTTTGAGCATTTTCGTCATCATTTTCTGCCAGTTGTTGTGCACAAAGTTCCATTATTTCGAGTAACCCTTCATCTACCAACTCTTGGTTCGTTTGGAGGATTTTTTCTACCTCACTGCCAGGGGAATTTAGCAGTTGGTCGATGAGGTTGATGTATGCTTCTTTGCGTTTGTTGTCCATTTTTAGTTATTGGTTGGTTGATGTCTTTTGTTAGGTTTTAGGCCGCAGGTTTTAGGTAGCAGGTCTTAGGTGGTAGGTTTTAGGTGTTAAGCTTTTGTGCACTTAAATAACTAATTGTTCCATACCTCAGTTCAGAGAAAAAATCCTTCTAAATTCTCAGCTCTAAGTTCTAAGACTTGGCCACCAATATAAAAAACATAGAATTTTATCTCCATATCCTTATGTCCCATTTTGAAGTGAGATAGCTTCCAGAATGTTGATAGCCTTCCTATTAGTTATCTTCAAGATATTTTTTTTTGCAATTATATTATTTTACACAATTAAACAGAAAATATCAATAGTTACCTGCTGTCAAATACCTGTTTGTACATCCCTATAGCAAGAGCAAACTAATTCGTCGCTCTTACCTAAAATCAATATTACTGTTTTCAACCAAGCATTAGCTGACTTAGCTGAAAATTTTGGTGACAGAGAAAATAAGCACATGATATTAGTGCTAGACAGAGCAGGTTAGCACAGTAGTCAAAAACTGAAAAATCCAGAGAGTTTGCACTTGGAGTCAATACCTGCCAATACACCTGAAATACAACCAGCAGAAAGACTCCAGCTAATAATTAATGAACCTATAAGTAATCAAAACGAGTGAAAATTTATCTCAGATAGAAGATATAGTAAATGATCGATGTATCAACCTGATGAAACAGCGATATCGCTCCCAAACAGGTCTCACTTGTTTTCGTTGCTAGCCTACTGATGATTTTTTAAGTGCTTCAAGACTAGCCTTGCCTAGCAATATCGCTCCGGGTAATTATTTTTATTCCTTCCTACTCTATTATACACAAACGATATTACCCGACATGATATTATTTGTTCGGCTATGCCTAAGTTTCAACGTCTTAATGTAGAAGAAATTCCCCTTTTTTTATTAGTTGAGAGTAGAAATTTTAGATACCTTATTACCCCAACGAGTCTCTAAATATAATCTCAGAGTTTTCAGAAAACCTGTATCTAAATTTCGTTCTAAAAAACCAAAACACTGAGGTAATTCTCAGTAGATGGAAACTCCCTCTTTTCCTATTATTAATCATGCTTTGGTAGTGCCTCAGTAAAGCGTGGGAAAAGTAATTAAGTCGTTCCCACTCCAAAAAGCGATCGCGTTCCTCAGCTCTTTGGGCAGCAGTATTTTCTTTGCCACCATGAACCCACATCCAATTAAAGTAGCCATCGCCAACCTTACCGTTACCTCAGTTTGTTGCCAGAGCTTGCCAAATTTATTCTGTCAGCGACGCCACCGACCGAGCTACTGTCTGATAATTCCACTTGTGCGTTCCAATTGCTGTGTATGGTTTTTAGCAATAACGTGTTCTATTACAGAGCAATACTCATTCATACCCTCCCCCATCATCAGTTAGCCATTTTTGACAGCTAGTTTTTCCTTCTGTGTTCACGATCAATTCCTCAATAAACTAGTCAGTATATTTATCTACTCTAGCACTCAGAATTCATCCACTGGATAAAGCTTAGGTCATGCCAACCCAAGAATATCCTTTTATCAATTCCTGATACTGGCACTGTTTTTATTTTTTTGGACGAATGACCAAAACTCATCACTGCTCACTTGTGAAGTATTGATATTCTGGAAATGAGCATTATGGATCATTTGTCCTTTTTCAGAAGTAGCTCTCACCAAACTAACTACGGTATTATAGGCAAAATTCACTGTTCGACTAATCCCTCTTAAACCACAGCCCTCAACGTGAGCCCGTATTTCCATCCGCTGCTTTCAGCCTTAACTGAACCGTATTGACTTATAACAATTAGTAAATTAGACATAAAAATATATATTACATCAACTATTAATAATAATTATCAATAATTTAAATTATTCATACTTAATATTTGTCAAAAACATTGTAGTGTTTATGTTATGCAAAATGTAGGTTTTAATGGTCAACGTGAAATAAATAAATCTGTGAGGTATAAAACAACTTATTTATTTAGGACTTAAAGCACCACAAGGTATTATCCTGATGACTACAGACACCAAGACAATCTAAATCCTAACCTCATGGGTAAGCCCTGTTAGTATTTATTGTCCATTATGCCCTGGAAACAGTTAACTATCAATTGCTTAACCACCAATTTTGATTACTATTTTCTATATTTTTAATAACCTTTTTTTATGCTAATGGACTTTTCCTATGTTTCTTAACAAAAATTAATATTCTAATTATTGATAAAAATTCTGATTTATGTTGAAATAAAATTATTGAAAATAAAAGTCAATATAGTAGTCTAGTTTTAGCTGTGTATAAAAGGTTCTAAAATCAAAAAAAGGTTCATATAAAAGGAATCTAAGATTAAAGCTTAATGCTCTTATTAAGATTCTTTATTAATTGTAGAGGACTACTATTGATACTTTTTAAGTCAATATCCTTCAGATTGAGGATATAATTTATATGCAAACATTAGACAATGAAAACAGAAACACAGTTGAAAAGCCTGAATCTACTAACAGCAGAGGAATCTTCTGGATACCATTATGGCGATCGCTAGGCTGGTCTTTTGAAGCAACAGAAGATGAAGGCGCTCCACTGCTAAGAGGGAATATCAGGTTCAAAGACCTATCCGGGCAATTATTGGGAGCCCACGTAGCACATGCTGGCTTGATAGTGCTATGGGCAGGTGCAATGACCTTGTTTGAACTATCCCACCTTGATCCTAGCTTACCAATGTATGAGCAGAATCTAATTTTACTGCCCCATCTAGCAACATTAGGTATTGGTATAAAAGCAGGTGGGGAAGTAATTGACACCTATCCTTACTATGTTATCGGCATGCTGCATCTCATCAGCTCTGCTGTTTTGGGTGCAGGAGGTATTTATCATGCCGTTTTAGGTCCAAAAAAGCTTGATCCAAAAGGCTTTGGCTACAACTGGGAAGATGGCAATAAGATGACAACAATTCTAGGTATCCATCTAGTGTTGTTAGGACTTGGAGCAGCACTATTAGTGATAAAAGCAACAGCTTTAGGCGGTATTTATGATCCACTAGTAGAAAAGGTACGACTAGTACAGCCAAACCTAAATCCTGTCAGAATTTTCGGCTATCTATTTGGCTATAGCCCTAATGGCTGGACGATCACTGGTATGGCTAGCGTCGATAATCTCGAAGACGTTATCGGTGGTCATGTCTGGGTAAGCCTACTTTGTATTGTTGGCGGTCTATTTCACATTGTCTCCAAGCCTACAAGTTGGGCAAAAAAGATACTAATATGGTCGGGAGAAGCTTACTTATCTTATAGTTTGGGAGCACTAGCGATCGCAGGCTTCAGTGTAGCTGTATTCGTCTCCACAAACGAAATTGTTTATCCTAGCATATTTTATGGCCCTATTGGGGGTAACTATGCCCGGGTTAGTCTAGCCGGTGTTCATGCTACATTAGGTTTTCTAGCTTTACTAGGACATTTATGGCACGCCAACCGAGCTCGTGCTGCTAAACGTGGCGTATCTTATGGAACCTTCTTTAACTATATAGCTCTAAGGGCTCAAGTATCTACAACTTAATAGCTGAAAGTGCAGAAAGTGCAATAAGCGAAAAGGTTATAAAAAATGTGTAAGTATGCCAAAGCACACTTCTATATAGCTAATACCATTTTACTGAAGTCATAGGTTCATGCATTCATGCATGAATACTTTAAAATTTCAAAACTTTGACGCGCTCAATAATTTGAGAGAATTATTTGACACTTAAAATTAGAAACTATTTGTGACATCTTTAAAATGAAAGTGAATTAGTATAAGAAGCTCACACCTAAACCTATGCTGCACGAGCAAAAAGTAGAACTTCCCTCGTTAGTATAATCTAGTTTCAGCTATTCCATAAATACTAACCTTTGTAGTTAAACCAATAAATTCGATGATCTTAAACAAGGAGAAAAATCGCGATGACTGTCGCCACTGATGATAACGTGCAAATTCCTTGGCGAGCAGGTAATGCTCGGCTTGTTAACCTATCAGGAAAACTATTGGGCGCTCATGTAGCCCATGCTGGGTTAATTGTACTTTGGGCTGGTTCTATTACCTTATCTGAAGTCGGGAACTTTGATCCGTCTTTACCAATGTACGAACAAGGATTAATTGTAATACCAAATCTAGCTCGTTTAGGACTTGGAGTTAGTGAAGGGGGTGCGGTTGTAGATACCTATCCCTATTTTGTAATTGGGGTATTGCATTTAATTAGTTCGGCGTTTTTAGGAGCTGGTGGTATTTTCCACGCTCTCAAAGGCCCAGAAAAACTAGAAGAAAAATTTTCCTTTTTTGGTTATAGGTGGGATGATCCAGGCAAAATGACAACTATCCTGGGTATCCATCTCGTATTGTTGGGATTTGGTGCTTTGTTGCTTGTAGCAAAAGCAATGGCATATGGTGGATTATACGATCCAGTCATTCAGAATGTGCGGGTAATTTACGATCCAACTTTGAACCCCACAACCATTTTCGGCTACTTATTTGGTACACAAGGGCGTTTCTGGCTAGCTGGTGTCAACTCTTTAGAAGATGTAGTAGGTGGTCATATATGGATTGGTGCTATATGCATTGTGGGTGGTATCTGGCATATGAGAACCGTACCATTTAATTGGGCAAAAGGGTTATTTGTATGGTCAGGAGAAGCCTATCTATCTTATAGCATTGGAGCAGTAAGTTTAATGGCATTTATAGCCACACTATTTGTATCTGTTAACTCCCTAGTATTTCCTACAGAATTTTACGGACCCACCTTAACTCTAGTCTTTGATCGCTTTCCTGTATTTGTTAGTTCTGATGGAGCCTTAACTGCAAGGGTATGGTTAGCTAATGCCCACTTCTGGTTAGGCTTTTTCTTCCTACAAGGACACATATTCCATGCCTTACGAGCAGCAGGATATAGCTTTATCGAAGGCAGAGTCATTAATTCTACAAGAGGTCAAGTAAGTTAGTTATGAGTGTAACTCAATCAACAAATCCATTAAGGTTTTTAGGATTTTCCACAGACAATAATGTTGATGTTACGAACTATGTTGGTAATTCCCAAGAACCCTATTCCTGGTGGGCAGGTAATTTTCGCTTTGTTGACCTATCTGGGAAATTATTAGGCGCTCACATTGCCCATGCCGGCTTAATTGTACTCTGGGCCGGTGCTATGACTCTATTTGAGTTATCCAGATTCGACCCTAGTTTACCTATGTACAACCAGGGGCTAATTTTGCTTCCCCACATGGCTACTCTGGGTTTAGGAGTTGGAGCAAATGGGGAAATTATCGATACCTATCCTTATTTTGCTATTGGTGTTGTTCACCTAGTTAGTTCAGCAATTTTAGGAGCTGGTGGGATTTACCATGCCGTACTTGGACCTGAGAAACTCGACGAAAAAGGATTTGGCTATCAGTGGAATGATGGTAACAAAATGACTACTATTCTTGGCATTCATCTAGTACTACTAGGGATTGGAGCATTGATGCTGGTAGTCAAAGCCGTTTATGGTAGTGGTTTGTACGATCCGGCGATCGCCAATGTACGAGTGATTACTGAACCAACTCTGAATCCACAAACTATCTTCGGGTACCTGGTAGGTATCACTCCTGATGGCTGGACATTGAAGGGAATGGCTGCAGTCAATTCTTTAGAAGATGTAGTAGGCGGTCATATATGGATTGGCGTCATCTGCATTTTAGGAGGTTTGTGGCATATTAATACTGCCCCTACTAAATGGGCTAAAGGGTTATTTGTTTGGTCCGGAGAAGCATATCTTGCCTACAGTCAGGCAGCTCTAGCTTACATGGGCTTTTTCGCAGCTTACTTTGTCTGGGTAAATGATACAGTTTATCCCTCAGTATTTTATGGTCCTGTGGGAGTGACTAACGTTGATGGAACTATTACTCCTCGTACCTGGTTAATGTTGTTCCAACTTATTTTTGCCTGTCTGCTACTGGCGGGTCACTTTTGGCATGGCCTCAGATCCAGAGCGATCGCTAGTGGATTTGTCTTCAGTAGTCTGAAATTCAATCCCGGTGCTCTCTATGGAGACGCTCAATTCAATAACGAATCCCTAGTTACAGGTATTGTGCAGCCGTACCAAAACAACCCCCAGTTGGGTAACCTGGCAACCCCAATTAACTCCAGTCAGCTAACTCTAACTTGGGTCAGAAACTTGCCAATTTATCGCAATGGTTTATCTCCCATTGCACGAGGGTTAGAAATTGGCATGGCTCATGGATACCTGTTATTAGGACCGTTCTTGAAACTCGGACCATTGCGCAATACTGACCAAGCTCTTTTAGCTGGAGGTGGTAGTGCATCAGGATTAGTAGTAATTTTAAGTATCTGTCTGTTCGTTTATGGGATGGCAGTGTTTCAAGGTTCAAGTAAGCCAGTGGGTGTTTTACCAGAAAACCTACAAACTTATGGGCATTGGAGCATGTTTACATCTGGTTTCTTGATAGGCGGAATAGGTGGTGTAATTTTTGCCTGCTTTATTCTGTTAGAAATTGGCCGAGCAGGAATTGTTTGAGCAAAGAAAACATCAGCTAGAAGACAGGAAGCAGTAAGGGTTTATCCTGACACCGGAGGTACAATATCCTGACGAGCAAACATAGCAGGGTTTGAAATGAAATTTCCCCAAGCTCACTCCACTTCAGTGGCTCCCGTTCAGGAGGGCTCACCTTCTGCGTTTTGTCTCTTATCTCCCGCCTTTTCAATATATTTCTAAGAGTTCCTATGAGGTATGATATTAAATCTGGGTAGAAAAGCAAGCTTGTCACATCGCCTAATTCCTTATTTAGTAACAGTTGTAACTTTAAAAAATACCTTCTCACACTAGACGGGTTTGGTATGAATTGTATCTATACTACCGGAATTGATATTATTTCTGATATCAAATCCCTTGAGTTTAGAGTAGTATAATTTCTTTGCTACTCATACAATGTGTATAGACAAATTGCTATTTAACCCCCCTCTACGATAAAATATGGACTCTTTTCTTTAATAGAGTTGTTTGGTGTTGGAAAAATTAAAATCCTGAAAAGCTTACTATATAAGTTTTTCAGGATTTTTTTATCAAAAATACCCTTAAACTTGGACCTGTTTTGGGTTTTAGCCATGTTTTTAATTCCCAACAACTCTATTATATGCCGACCAATTGCTAAGACGGTACTTGGAGTTATATTTGGAATTGGACTGACTCATCTCTAATTTTGTGTAGGCTACCTAGCTACTTTATGGTGTCATTAGCTACAAGTTTCATTCACCAGTTCCTGTTAACATTAGTTTGTTATCAAAATTATCCTTAGCAAATAAAGGACTAAATGTTGAAATGCGAAATGTGTGTTCATTCGTCGGAGATAAACAAACAACTCTGTGTTAAGAAAGGTCAAAAGAAAGCTAATTTTTCTGTTACAAGTCTTTTCGCAATACTTATAAAACTTTATATATACCCAATTAGTTTTGGTATAAGATAAGTATTAGGACTTCTTGCTTTAATATTTAATCACATTAAAATCCTTGCAAAAGTGAAGGGTTAACAGTTATTAAAGATCCTGGGGAGCGCTGAAATGGTGTCAACTAGTTTCAAAACGAGAATTACTGAAAAGAAAGTAAATTTTTATCTAAATGTCTGCAGAAGACCCGTGCTCTCCCGTACGGAAGTTTCCGGATAAATACCAATCAATCTTGCGGTTTGAAAAATATCTGTTATGGTGTAAACATTGAAAATTAGGCAGCAAATGAATGTTGCTCTAATTGTAGTCATATAATAATAAAATTACCTTTAAATATTAGAAAGTGGAATTGCCTTGAATATCGTAATTACCATGACAGGGATATAAACCCAAGTATAAACATTTTGGCTGCAGGACTCGCAGTGTCAGTCTGGGTCGCGGTCTTTATCCCCGAAGAGAAAAAATCTTTGAAGGCGGGTGCTATGAAGCAGAAAACCCCTAACAGCAATAAAACGGGAATCCCTCGCTGTCTAAAATATAGCAGCGTCGGGAGGATGTCAACTGATGGCAGTATAAATAATAAGCCACTAGCCAAAATTGAGCAGTTTTAGTTTTCATTTTTCGCTAACATTAAGTTATTTTCCAACAACTCTACTAACTAAAATGACAATTCCTTTACTTTACTATCCACTCTCTAGTCAAAATCATCGGGTTCAAGGATTTGAGGTTCCAGGAGATGAACATCCCAGACAGCAAACTCTGGACAAGCTACCAACTGGTACAGAGATAGATGAAATCATCGGGGCAGCCTATCGGCAAATTTTCAACGAGCAGCAAACAATTACAGCTCATCAACAGCTTTATTTAGAGTCTCAACTTCGCAATGGTCAGATTACAATTAAGGATTTCATGCGAGGTTTACTGCTTTCAGACTCATTCCGGCGACTGATTTATGATACTAATAGTAACTATCGTTGTGTTGAACTATGTATTCAAAGAGTTTTAGGACGTCCCGTCTATAACAATAAAGAGAAACTTAGTTGGTCTATTATATTGGCAACGAAAGGACTCCAAGGTTTTGTTAATGCCTTGTTAGACAGCGAAGAATATGAAAAACACTTTGGCTATAATTGTGTTCCTTACCAACGTCGGCGGATTTTGCCCCAGCGCATTAAAGGGGAGTTACCCTTTGCTCGGATGGCTCGTTATGATAGTAATTATCTCAAACAGTTATATCGAACAGGGCAACTACGGAAGTTTAGTGAAGTAGTTGATGAAAGTGTTTATGTTTATCGCAAAGCCCTCATCTTTTTGTCTATATTATCTTTAGCAGTCTTATCTATTACTCTGGTTTTAGTTTTTTCAGCTAAATAATATCAACATGACTTACCCATTGGCATATCCTGACCGTGAGGGCGAATGCCATAAAGCCCCTACGGTTGAAGCTAGGTCAAGCATGGGTAAGTTTTAATAAATTTCCCTATTATAGAAAAGGAATTAGAGCAATGAATGCAAGGATGTGTCAACCGTACGAAAAAAACTGTAGAAAATCGTAACAGCTTTTATCAAGATAATTGGATTAACCTATACAGGCTCTACCGCACAGCTAACTATTCCCTCGGCAGTAAATGCCTCTGGGAATTTCTTGTCTTAAATTTGAAGACTGCCATTGATATCGGCATTAATGACTATACCAGTTGCACTCCTGAATAAACCACGTTTGATTTATTTACCCCCATAAGTTTCATGTTTAATTGGTAGCTCTTGCTCAAGTGCAGAAGTTTGACTGGTGTAACAATATCCGTTTCAATGACTTTGAGCCCAGCTAGTTGACATTTATAAGTTATCTGTTGAATTAGCTTATAGTGAGGTATTTGGGTAAAGTTTTGATGTTTTTTTTGACCGATGTTTGCACCTTGTTTCTAATTATCATTTTTGCCTATGACTACAGTACCAATATTATTTGTGGTTAAAGACTCAACGACTAAGGAATTGGTATTATGCAGATAATTCTCCACAAAACGATTTCGGTAATAGGTTAACGCTTCAAGCTTACGGCTAGTTTTTTTTCTGGCCTTTGAGCTTTGGTACTTAGCTTTACGCTTTTTATATAAGAAGCGCCTTTTTTTCTCCCAGGGCTGCTTCTCAAATAGGTTGTAAGGGATAAACCCAGTAATGTGACTGGCTACGGTCGATATCAAACAAGATACCAGCTAAATCAAAAGCCGGGTAACACTTAAAGTAGAAAAGAATGTAGAACAATTTCTCTTGATTGTTGCGTAAACGAGCCAACAGGCCTCCTCTAACAGAGCGTTGACAAGGTTTTAAGTGCAATGTTTGCTTATACATTTGATCAAAGGACTCCAACAAAAATTCAAATGCTTTACGGTTTAATCAGTGTTAATGCTCTGGGTAACCTATCTTGTTTTAAGGCTCGTTCAATATTTAGCATTTTTATGGCTAATTTATTCTTGAATGATTTTACCTGATTTCCCAACAACTCTAATATAAATGGGAGCCAAAAGTACCAGGTCGCCCCAATGAGAGACACTTAACATTAAGAATTACTTCCGATACTCTCTCTGGAGTAAAACAACTTACCAACTGGCAAGATCAGGCATGAGCCAAGTTAAAGGAATTGTTAGAAGAGAAAAGCGCGATCATCACTTCCACAGAAACATATCCATTAGGTGGCGGGGCAGTTACTGAAGCTAATTGTTAGAGGGGTACTCATACTATAAGTATTCTTTTTGTGTAGCAGCTGCTCCTAATGTTTCTACAGATCTATCCTTGGATCAGAAATATAGAAATTGATGGATCGATGGATCAGAATCTGTGGATCATGTACGATAAGGCTGAAAATCAGCTAGGGTTTCCCAACTATGGGTTTGTTTCTTAGAGAGCGATCGCTATTAAAAATCAAATCTATATCACGATGCCTGAATGCTTGAGTTATGCAATACTTCTTTACTAATGTTCACATTGCCGTTTGACTGCCCTCCCCAAACTTCCTTCAAAGAATTGGTTTTGAATGATTCTCCGACAACCCTCACTGTTGGAGAATTTGTTCTACAAACAATCACGGCACACTTCTTAATGAGATTCTCAGCCCAAGTATTATAGCCAATAACCAACAAATTACTGGCAATAAAATATTGATGCAAATTAGAGAGCTACTGGATTTAAGTGCCAGTCCATTGCTGATAGATTGTTGGGAAGATGGCTCTTTCTCGGTAGATTTATAGGGTAGGTAAGCCTATGGAGGAAAATTCTCAATTCTTTCATTATATCTTGCCCACCCTACGCAGCCTCATCGTGAGTGATGAAAGCGTAGATTATCTCTACTCAATTGATCCAGCTTGGTCACTCCCATCAATTTCATATCACGCTCAATTTCAGTGCGCATATTACCTAAAACACGCTCAACTCCTGCCCTCCCAGCAGCAGCCAATGCATAAAGATATAATCGCCCACCTGAACATGCTTTAGCTCCAACAGATAGAGCCTTGAGCACATGCGTACCGCGCTGAATACCACCTTCGCAAATGACATCAATTTTATCCCCAACAGCATCACAAATTTCTGCGAGTTGATCGAAGGGGCTACGGGAACCATCAAGCTGACGGCCACCGTGGTTAGAAACTATAATACCCGTACAACCAATATCAATAGCACGCTTGGCATCTTCCACACTCATTATCCCTTTCAGTGCAAACTGCCCGTTCCACTGTGCGCAGAGTTTTTCAGCATCATTCCAATTCATGGATTGATCTAGCATCGTTGAAAAATAATCACCAACAGAGACTGCTAAATTCGTTCCCTGGGAGACATACCCAGACAAATGCGGCATATCGAACTTTTCTTTTGTCAAAAAGTTCCAAGCCCATGCAGGGTGAGTCGCAAAACTCATAAAGGAGCCTAGTGTTAATTTTGGTGGTGAGGTAAATCCTGTACGTAAATCACGTTCGCGATTACCACCAGTAATCGTATCGACGGTTAATGCCAACACATTAAAGTTCGCAGCTCGTGCACGTTCAAGCAACGCATCATTTAAGCCGCGGTCTTTATGGAAGTAGAACTGAAACATCTTTGGAGTGTTTGTAATCTCTGCGATCTCTTCAACAGTTACTGTCGCCAGTGAAGACACTCCAAACATTGTGCCATATTTTGCAGCAGCTCTCGCAACCGCACGCTCTCCTTCGTGATGAAAAAGGCGTTGCAATGCTGTCGGAGCACAGTAGATAGGCATGTCTAGTTTTTGCCCCATCACTTCAACTGACATATCCACATTCTCCACACCGACAAGCACGTTCGGAATAAGATCGCATTCTCCATAGGCTTCAGTGTTACGCCGATAGCTCTGTTCATCATCGGCAGCTCCATCAATGTAATCAAAAATTGGTCCTGGTAATCTGCGTTTTGCTAATTTTCGGAAATCCTGAAAATTGTGACAGTCATTCAATTTCATAAAATACCTCAGTGAGATTTATGTTTACTAAGCAGTTCATACTATTCCATTTTGAGAAATATTCAACCTTCATCGCCAGTCTCTAGAGAATGAACTGTTCCAAAATCACCAGTTTATTCAGAACTCAGTTCTGACAGGTTATTGGAAGTTGTTCGTCTTGCCAAGTACTAACTCCTAGCTGGAATTCATCCCAGGTTTTATGTACTTGCTCGTAGCATTGAGATGGTGTAATGGGTAGGTTTTTCAAGTAAAAGAACATTGCTCCATAGAAAGACTCCAGCAACAATAAAATCTCTGTTGTTGGATAATAATTATCGACAGCTTCCAAGATGTAAGCAATCATAATCATGGGGCAAAATTGCAGTGTCAGGAGCCGCTAACCAGGCATTCAGGAATGGCAAAGGCGAGAACGTCTGACAAAATGGATTTTAAATGATTCTCTGCCAACTCCCACTGTTGTATAATTTGTGCTACAAACTATTGCGCTCTGCTTTTGACTGAGATAACTAGCCCAAGCATTATAGCCAATGACTAGCAAATTACTGGCAATAAAATCTTGATGCAAATTCGATCTATCGTTTATTTCACTCATTAGAGACCTCTATAGCTGAAAAAAAAAGTAGCGATCGCCCTGTTAATAATGCACTATATGTTATATATAGTGCATTTGCGTAATTCCTATAGGTGTTAAAGGATTGAAGTAAATTTACAATTGTGTTGGGTTGGGAGCATTACCATACACTGTTTTCGGGTCAAAAGTTTTCTCCGTTTCGGTAAAAGTTAACTGAATTGGTTCTTGGGAATCAATAGCACTTTTTCCCGTAGGAATACAGCGATAAAAACAAGAACGATAACCCACGTGACAACTAGCTCCCGAACCAGCTACTTCAACCTGCATCCACAGACAATCTTGGTCGTCATCAATAGCTAACTGCTGTACTTTTTGCACCAGTCCACTAGATTGACCTTTATGCCATAGTTGCTGACGACTGCGACTGTAATAGTGACCTTCTCCCGTTTCAATGGTTTTAACTAAAGCCTCTTCGTTCATATAAGCGTGCATCAGCACTTCACCCGTGTTGGCATCGGTGGTAACGACTGGAATCAAACCATTGCAGTCAAATTTGGGAGCAAGGAGCAAACCTTCTTCTACTTGTTCTACTGAATTTCTGGTACTAAATAGGGGATTCATATTAGCTCAACTTTTCAATTTTAATAATCATTATCCTGTGAAGTATCCCAACTAATTGTAAAGCAATATAGTTAGACGGTCATAGATCGCTCAAATCATTCTGAGAACACCTTAAAAGGTACGACCTTGGCTTCCTACCCTGAAAAACTACTGCTCCTGATACAGGATATTTCAGGATATTTCAATCATCTGCTTATGCGTAGATTTGGACACTTCCTACCCTACTATATCCGTCGGAAAATTGTAGCAGACTTTCACAAGCATTGATATCTCTGTCTTAATTTACTTGAGTTGGAACAAATAATAGTGACACTAACTAATGTGCTTGAGATCGATCTTTGGAAGGTGTTCATCTTGCAAATTACTAACTCCTAGCTGGAATTCATCCCAGGTTTTACGGACTTGCTCGTAGCATTGAGGTGGTGTTATGGGTAGATTTTTCAAGTAAAAGAACATTGCTCCATCGAAAGACTCCAGCAACAATACAACCTCTTTTGTTGGATAATAATTATCGACAACTTCCAAGATGTGAGCAATCATAAAATCATGGGGCAAAATTGCCGTGTCAGGAGCTGCTAACCAAGCATTCAGGAAAGGCGTAAGGCGAGAACGTCCGACAAAATGGGTTTTGAATGATTCTCCGCCAACCCCTACTGTTGGAGAATTTGTGCTACAAACTATCGCGCCGCGCTTATGACTAAGATGACCAGCCCAAGCATTATAGCCAATAACCAGCAAATTACTGGCAATAAAATCTTGGTGCCAATTCGATCTATCATTTATTTCACTCATTAGAGACCTCTATTTTGAAAGCAAATCCAGTTGAAGCTTAGGCTACAATAGCTATGCTGATGCCTAGCAATTATCAAGAAAAATTAGAGGCCGCCTAGATAGGGCGACCCCATTCCCAATTGATCTAACTAAGCACTAAAATATCTAGCAACAGGATGATAGATAACAAAAGCAGTAGTTGTTTGCTCTGGATAAAGCTGTTCGCTCTCATCAATTGATACCCCAATGCGATCAGCTCCCAATAATTGCAACTGTGGCACTTGATCGATAACTACCGGACAAGCTGGATAGCCAAAACTATACCGAGAACCCTGATACCTTTGAGCTAATATATCGCGAATGTTATCTGGCTCTAAATCCCCATAACCTAACTCCCGCCGAATCCTGGCGTGACTCCATTCTGCTAAGGCTTCCGCCAACTGCACCGCCATACCGTGGAAATAGAGATAATTGGTGTACTCGTTCCCTTGATAAAGTTCCTGTGCTTTCTGAGTAGCAATTTCTCCCATAGTTACTGCCTGCATAGGCAAAACATCAAATTGATCATGCTCAAGGGGGCGGATGAAATCAGCAATACACAGGCGACGCATGGATTTCTGACGGGGGAATGTCCAAGTGACAAACGGGGTTGCTGTTGTAGGTGTTAAGCCCTGCTCAATAACACTCGGATCGTAAACATGAACGGAATTGCCGATGGCTGCACAAGGGAAATAACCATAAACTAGAGTCGGCTCCAACCATTGTTCAGTGCGAACTTTTTGCTTCCATTCTTCCAAGATCGGATAAACCTTTGATGCCAGGAACCAATCATATTCCTCACGAGGTTGGCCTTTCGGTTTACGGAATTGCCATTGACCAGCGAACAGTGCCTGTAAATCCATGTACCAGAACAGTTCTTCTAGCTTTAGATCACCACTCTGAAGAATTTTCGTGCCCCAGAAAGGTGGTGCAGGACGTTCGATATCAATCGCTACGTCTGTCGAACGTTTAGTATCAATTACAGTGGGTTTATTGGGTTTCTTTCCATTACCATTGACTTCTCCATCGGATTTCTCCCCATCACCGTTGAGTTCTCGTTCTAAATCTTTGATTGCTTTGCGTCCCCTTTGGTTAAACTGAGCAAACTCCCCTGTAAAGCCTTCGGTATCGACCCAGCAATCCTTATCTTTGGCGGGCATCAGCCGATCCATAAAGGTCAAATCTGCAAAAGCATCTTTACCGTAAATGACCTGCCCTTGGTAAGTATCTTGACAATCACCATAAACAAATTTTGGTGTGAGTGCAGCACCACCTAAAATCACTGGTACTGTAATACCTTTAGCATTAAATGCTGCAAGATTTTCTTTCATGAATGCTGTAGATTTCACCAGCAAGCCACTCATAGCAATACAATCAGGTTTATGCTGCTCATAAGCTTCGACAATTGCCTCAATTGCTTGTTTAATGCCCAGATTGATGACCTTATAGCCATTATTGGTCAATATGATATCCACCAGATTTTTCCCGATATCATGGACATCGCCTTTAACCGTAGCAATCAGGAATTTACCTTTACCGCGATCTTCGTCCTCTCCTTCTATTTTTTCCATGTAGGGTTCAAGGAAAGCTACCGCAGATTTCATTGTTTCGGCTGACTGCAACACGAAGGGTAATTGCATTTGACCAGAGCCAAACAGTTCCCCTACAACCTTCATCCCATCCAGCAAGAAAGTATTGATAATCTCCAGGGCTTTATGACCGGCATCTAAAGCTACCTTTAACGCATCTTCCAATCCAATGCGCTCGCCATCAATAATATGTTGCTTCAAGCGTTGGTCGATGGGCAAATCTGCTAAGGAAGGGCCAGATCTAGCATCTTTTGCACTCACTCCCGCAAAAATTTCCGTTAGCTTCGTCAACGGATCGTAGGTGCAAATATCCCCTTCAAATTTGCGATTATCATAAATCAAATCGCAACAGATCTGTTGATGTTCTTCATCAATCTTTGATAACGGTAAAATCTTGGCAGCCGAGACAATTGCCCCATCCATCCCTGCTTTCATCGCTTCATTGAGGAAGATCGAATTTAAGGTGATGCGAGTGGCTGGACTCAAGCCAAAAGAAATGTTAGAGACCCCTAACATAAAATGGACACCGGGCAGATTTTCCCGAATCAGTCGAATTGATTCGATCGTTGCTTTAGCATTTTCCCGATCCTCCTCAATTCCAGTTGAAATTGGTAGAGCTAAGGTATCATAGAAAATTTCATGGGGTGGAATTCCAAACTTGAGGGCATCCTTATAAGCCCGTTGGGCAATCTCAAATTTTTTCTTGGCAGTTCTAGCCATTCCCTCTTCATCGATACAGCCGATGACAACTCCTGCACCATATTCTTTGGCCAATTCCAACACTTTAAAAAATCGCTCTTCTCCATCTTCATAGTTGGTGGAATTGAGCAAACATTTACCCCCAGCGACCTTAAGGCCTGCTTCCATTTTGGTCCATTCGGTGGAGTCAAGCATCAGTGGGAGGGTCGTATTAGTCACCAGTCGCGATACCAGTTCTCGCATATCCCGTTCTCCATCACGCCCGACGTAATCCACGTTTACATCTAGCATATGGGCGCCTTCTTTGACCTGGGATTTAGCGATCGCCAATAACCCATCCCAATCATCTTCATTCAAAAGCTTGCGGACTTTCTTAGAACCACTGGCATTTAATCGCTCGCCAACGATTAAAAAAGAATTATCCTGCTCATAGGTTTGGGCAGAATAAATGGAAGCTGCTGCTGGGGTATAGGAGAGAGGCGTTCTAACCTTACCCACAGCATTTTTTCGTACCGATCGCTCTTTTAGTGGGGTTTCTTCCACAGCATCGGCTAATGCTTGAATATGTGCTGGACGGGTACCGCAGCAGCCACCGACAATTTGAACTCCATACTGACCAATGAACTCAGACATGGACGTTTTAAATTCTAGCGGGGTCATTTTATAATGAGCCTGACCGCCAATATTTTCTGGTAGCCCCGCATTGGGAATACAAGAAATGGGGAATGGTGAATTTTCTGATAGATATTTGATATGAGAGGTCATCAAATTTGGACCTGTCGCACAATTTAGACCCAAAATATCAATGGGGAAAGGCTCCAGAATTGCTAACACCCCAGAGATATCTGTTCCCACCAACATAGTTCCCTGAATTTCCATGGTCACGGATACCATTAAGGGGAGTCTGGATCCTTTTTTGGCAAATACCGCCTCAAAGGCACTCAATGCTGCCTTAATTTGCAGAACATCTTGACAGGTTTCCACTATGAAAAGATCGGCTCCCCCGTCATAAAGACCTTCTGCTTGCACCATGAAGCTCGCTTTTAATTCATCATAGGTAATATGACCGAGGGTGGGTAGCTTGGTTCCTGGACCGATGGAACCTGCGACGAATCTAGGTTTTTCGGGACTCGTAAACTCATCCGCACAACTACGCGCCAATTCTGCTGCCTTTCTACTTAGCTCGTAGGCGCGATCGGCTAGATTGTACTCGGCGAGGACTAAGGGGCTAGATCCAAAGCTATCAGTCTCGACAACATCTGCCCCTGCTGCCAGAAAATCACGATGGACTTTCGCCACTGCTTCTGGCTTCGTGACGACTAAATATTCATTACAACCTTCATATTCCGCTCCACCAAAATCCTCGGCGGTCAAGTTTTGAGATTGGATGTTAGTTCCCATCGCACCATCAAAGATCAGTACTGGGCGATCTGGACTCTGGAGCCGTTGGAGAAATGAAGTCTTTAACTGAGGTTTTGGAATTTCAACACTTAGCATAGGCGTAATGGTTATAGTTGGTCTCAGACTTCTCCTGCAACCTTTTTATTTTTTACCCCAAAGCAAGTCAAAGAATTGCAGATTGCATTCTCGCAGATTACAGATTTACCCCTACTTAAAAGACGGTGGCAAGGGAAGTGTAGATTGTAATTTTTTGGTTAATTGTTAATTTTTGAGGGTAGATTTTAGATTTACCAATGCTTGAACGCAAAGGAACCTTTATCTACTCAATCTCCAATCTCCAATCTCCAATCTCCAATCTCCAATCTCCAATCTCCAATCT
>JAGGDU010000132.1:19323-23707 GCA_018457135.1 Trichodesmium erythraeum GBRTRLIN201
CAATCTCCAATCTCCAATCTCCAATCTCCAATCTCCAATCTCCAATCTCCAATCTTCGGTCAGTTTGGAAGGCTGAGGAGAATATTTTTAAGAATAATAATCATTCTCAAACTTAATATAACATAAAAATACTTTATTATTCATTTACAATTATTTCTAGTTAGGAGCACCACAACCAATATTCATTGAAAAAAAATTTATATGATCAGGTCTCCAATAGTGAAAAGGTCAGAGGTGAGAGTTTGTCCCTTAACTTTTGGCTTTCTTCCTGTAATTGTTTAACTTTCGAGTTGAGTTATTTTACCAGATTTAGTATACTTTTAATTCTTGAAATACTCCGGCCTCTGCAATGTTTGCTGAGTAAAATGTGGGTAAAATGATTGCAGTAATTTGGCCGTTAATTTTTCTGATGATAGTTTTTGTGTCATGGTTTATCTTCTACAACACTAGCTGCACTCCTTCTCTTCTTACTCCGGTTTACGGAGGGGATATTTTTTTCTTATCCATTTACCAAGTCAGGTCTCAAATTTTTTGCCTCTCGTAAATAGGTATGCACAATTTTTTTTGGGTTAGCTTCCGGCATGTTGATATAAATTAAAAATCTAATACAACGTTTTAAACTACCTTTAACATACATTTGCTGCACATCTAATAAAGGTATATTATTCCAGTTGGGACGTTGGCGGGCGATCGCTGCTGGAAAAATAGCATCTAAGTCATGAGTCACAGAGAAAGTTGCACTAATAACTTGCTCTAGATCAAAATCATTCTTTTTTTCTAGCTCATTTAGTAATTCATTCACTGCCTCTCGAATTGCCTCTACAGAATTTTCTGAGACTGTAGTTGCTCCACGAATTGCTTGAACTCGCCACACCACACTAAAATCCTCCCCATTAAAAGCTTTATAGTTAAATTTAAGGTCGATACAGCCACAAAGGTAAGCCACTGGTAGAAACTTCAAATTCCACCCAGCTTTGAGCAGCCGATAATTTTGATGATACCTGATTATTGTTCAAAACTTTATTTAAGAAAGTTTTGGGTTTTTCTAGAGTAAAACTCTCGGTTTTTTCTGGGTCTAAGTCCACCAGATTACAGGCCCATTTCCTAGCATCTTCTTCTGTACCTAAACGGTCTACTACCCCTAATTCTAATGCTTGTTGTCCAGTAAAGATACGACCATCTGCAAAACTTTTAACAGTTTCTACAGCTAAATTTCGCGCTTCAGCCACTGTTTGGACAAATTGCTGATAACTAAAATCTATTAGATCTTGGAGAATTTGCTTTTCTGGAGCAGTCATTTCCCGGTCAAAGGCTAATATATCTTTATAAGGCCCAGATTTTACTACCTTAAAAGAAACCCCTACTTTTTCTAATAGACGTTCTATATTATTGCCTCGCAAAATTACCCCAATACTACCAGTTATCGTCCCCGGATTGGACATTATGTTTTGAGCACCCATACCAATATAAACACCACCAGAGGCAGAAATATTGCCGAAGCTCGCGACAATTTTTACTTTCTCTTGCAGCTTTTTCAGGGCATTGTAGATTTCTTGAGAGTCCGCTACAGTACCTCCGGGACTATCTATCCTAAGTAATAGGGCCGGAAATTTTCTTTCTTCTACTGTTTTAAGTGCTTCTAACACTTGTTTTCGGGTCTCGCTGGCAATGACACCATTAATCTCTATTCGGGCAATTTGTTTACGATATCGGGGCTTAAATGGCCAAATCATCCTGTTTTTTTTCTCTTAAGTCAAAATACAAAAGGCAAAAATAATAAGCAATAAGCAATAAATTTTTTTAGCTCATAGCATATTCAAGTGAAATTGTCAATCAAAATAGTACTAACGAATATTTTGAAATTATTAATATATCTTACTTTATAATTTAACAAATAAGTAACAATATATGTTTTTGCTTAAAGATTGTTATAATTTGTAAAAATATTTTAAGTAATTTAAAATACTAAACTTATAAATTATATAAACTTATGCAGCTAAAACTGACTAACTCAAAACTACCCTTAGCTCCACTTTTGCTAATTGCTCCCTTCTTCTTTTGGGGAACTGCAATGGTAGCAATGAAAGGTGTTATCCCTCAAACAACACCATTTTTTATGGCAGCAATACGTATATTGCCAGCAGGTATATTATTGTTACTTATAGGAATGCTTCAGGGAAGACCTCAACCACAAAATAAATTAGCTTGGTTGTGGATATTATTGTTTGCTTTAATAGATGGTGCTTTGTTTCAAGGGTTTTTGGCGCAAGGGTTAGTCAAAACAGGTGCTGGGTTGGGCTCAGTAATGATTGACTCTCAACCTCTAGCGGTAGCTATTTTATCATTGTGGTTATTTCAAGAGAGAATTAGATTTTGGGGTTGGCTAGGGTTAGGTATTGGTGTTTTTGGCATTAGCTTAATTGGTTTACCTGATGAATGGATATCAAGTTTACTGCACCCGGAAACAATACAAATATCTCTGGGTATGGATACTTTTTCTCAAAGTGGAGAATGGTTAATGTTATTAGCATCTCTGTCTATGGCAGTAGGAACAGTATTAGTGCGTTGGGTTTGCAAATACAACGACCCAGTTATGGCAACTGGTTGGCATTTAATTTTAGGTGGTATTCCATTGCTTGCTATTTCAGCAGGGGTTGAGTCTCAGCAATGGGTTAATATTGATCAGTATGGTTGGATAGCTATGGGTTATGCCGCTGTTTTTGGGAGCGCGATCGCTTATGGTTTATTTTTTTACTTTGCTTCTTCAGGAAATCTTACCAGTTTGAGTGCTTTAACTTTTCTCACACCAATTTTTGCTTTGTTATTTGGCAATTTATTTTTAGGAGAAATATTGAGTCGGCTACAGTCAATAGGAGTTGGTTTAACTTTAGTAAGTATTTATTTAATTAATCAGCGGGATGTATTAGCTGAGAGGTTAAATTTTAGTAGTTCAAGACAAGAAGTTTTTTCCAATATTACTACACGCAATTTATTAAAATAGTCTCAAAAGTAAGCAGTTGAATTGAGGCTACAACTTGAAGTTGAGATATTAGAAAAAAAGTTAACTAACAGAAAATTGGCAAAGCTAAAATGTAGCTACCGATTAGATTTGCCATAACTGAGTCTTTTCAGAGCTGTTCCCATCTCGATAATGAGAATAAACTACAACCAGATTTAGTTTGGCGACAACAGCGCTATGTTTTTTATTGGTAAGTTTTAATAATATCAAAGGTAAAATAATTATGCTTGAGTCTTTTGCAATAGTAGCCAGTGGACAATTAGTAGGTTTTCTCGCTAAAGAAGTTCTGGGAAAATTGGCTAAAGAAGCACTTGAAGATTATGTTAAAGATTTTTTTAAGCAATGTATTACTGATTTTAAAGATAGGATAAGCAATACCAAAAAAAAGCATTTAGAAAAAGCTACTGCAGAAGCTCTGAAAGAATTTTTAGAATTAGTACAGCAAGAGTTAGAAGATGCAGATTTAGAGGAAAATCAGTTACAAGAATATAATCAACCTTTGGAACAGTTTCTCAAAAATAAGTTAGTTAGAGAAACTTTGGGGAGTGCTTTTGATAATAATAGAAAAATTGTAGATACTAAGATATTAGCTAATATTGCTAAAGACATTGTTCCAGATTTGCCACCTAATTTTGACTGGCAAAGAGTCGCAAGAAGATATGGCAAAAAAGTTAAAAATATTAGGAATAATTATGATGAATTACGGAAAATATTAGATTCAGAAAACCTCGCTCAAATAGCAAATCAAAATTATAAAATTACACCAGAATTTGACCTCAGAAAATATCAAGAAGGTATCCAAGAACAATATGGAAAACTCAAATTAGAAAGTTTAGATACCAGTGGTTATGGTTATAATGAACTGAAATTATGGGGAATGTTTATTCCTCAAAATGTTCGAGAATCTCAAGAATTTAGGCCTCAATTATATGAGGTTCCTAAAGAATATCTCCAACAATTAAAAGAGACGGGGCAGTTAGAGGCAGAATTTTCTCCAGAACAATTGGAAACTGTCCGACGCAGATATTTAGAACAGCCGGTTCGCTCGGTTTTAGAACTAATAGAAAATACCAACTATAAATATTTAGTTATTCTGGGAGACCCTGGTTCTGGCAAGTCTACCTTATTACAATATATCGCTTTGGAATGGGCAGAATTACCTCTGAAAGATTTGCCTTTAAAACCAATTCCTCTATTAATTGAACTACGGACTTATGTGAGAAATCATGAGACTAATAAATGCCAAAGTTTTCTAGATTTTCTGGAAAAAGGTAGCGGTTTAAATTGCCATTTTCCTCAAAAAGAACTTCATGCAAAACTACAAAATGGTGATGCTATTGTGATGTTTGATGGGTTGGATGAAGT
>JAGGDU010000133.1 GCA_018457135.1 Trichodesmium erythraeum GBRTRLIN201
TTGGCGATCGCCTAACCTAAAAGTTCTATTCCCTAAAGATTTAATCATGATTCATCCCTTATTATTTATCATGTAATATATATTATTAAATAATAGGTAATTTTCTAAGGGGAAGGAAGTAAGAAAAAAAAGGAAGGATTCAATCAAAGCAAAAGAAAGTAAGAATTAAACCAAGCCACAAAAGAAGACCCTACACAAATTTTTTTTATAAGCGTGGGTCTTCTTTTAATGCTATAGATAACTATATAATCGGATTTCATCTGAAATAGCTAGGACTTACGCAGAATCACCATTACTCTTATGTGACCTGTTGTGGGGTGCTTCGCAACATGAAATACCCCTACAGGTGGTGTGTGATTTTATATTTTGTCCAAGTCCTGGTGATGTCAAAAACAATAATCAGAAAAATCAACCAAGTTTATTGTATAGGTGTGTAAGCCCTGATCAAGTTTAAAACCTGAAATTAATAAACCAAAGCAACAAAATTCCCAATACACTAATTCCGAGCAAAATAGTGGCAATATAAGATTGACCTTTACCAGATACCCCGTACTTCAAACCTTGCCCGCTAAAAATAGTCGCCAAACCAACCAAATTAACCACTCCATCAACAATATAACGATCACACCAAGCATTTAACTTTGAGAGTTGACTAACCGCAAGAACTATAGTTTGATCATAAAAGCGATCGACATAAAAATCATAAGCAAGCAAATCTTGAACAAAACGCAAAGGAACTTGTATAGATCGAGACCAAGTTCTACCTAAATCTATCTTGCTACCAATAACAACACCAAACAAACCAGAGCTCACCAATAAAATCACAACATACAAATTCAGATAACCCTGATCAGGCAAAAGTGATAACCGTTGCATCATAATTGGAGTTAACAGAGTAAGAATAATTAAAGATACCATCGGCACAGCCATAGACCAAGGAACTTCTGGCGCTCGCCTAGTTTTAGGTTGAGGCTCACCTAAGAATACCAAACGGAAAACACGAGTTAAGTTTAAAGCACTCAAGAAATTAACAAACAACAAAACAGGTACTACCCAAGGATCGATAATCCAAAAAACATCCAACCCTTCTCGCAATGCCCAAAAACCACCCAAAGGTAACAACCCTACTAAACCAGCAGTTCCCACCAAAAAAGAAGTAGTAGTTGCAGGCATTCGGGACCATAAACCACCCATTTCCGTGAGGTCTTGACTATTAGTAGTTAATATTATGCCCCCAGCACTCATAAACAATAGTGCTTTAGCAATACCGTGTGCCAAAAGTAATAACAAGCCAAAAGATGTCCATTGTGTACCAACAGCAATGAAAACTAACCCGAGATAAGCACTTGTAGAATGAGATAAAGTACGCTTAAGATCGATTTGAGCCAGAGCAACTAAAGAAGCTCCGATAGCAGTTACAGTTCCAATTATCACTAATACATCTAAAGCTATAGGGGCAATAATTAAAATTGGCTGGATTTGGATCAATACATAAGCTCCAATAGAAACCACCACAGTGTTTCGCAAAATAGAAGCAGGGTTGGGACCTTCCATCGCTTCATCTAGCCATAGATGTAGAGGAAATTGAGCACACTTACCTATTGGTCCAGCAATTAGAGCCAGGCCTAACAAATTGGCCGTTATGGGAGAAATTTCTACTCTTTCGGCCCACTCATATAGATCGCTAAAGTTCATACTTCCAGCCAAAGCTGAAATGGCAACTACCCCCATGAGTAGTAAAATATCTCCTACCCGCTTGGTTAAAAAAGCATCTCTAGCTGCTGTTATTACCAGAGGTTGAGCATACCAAAAACCAACTAATAGATATGTAGAAAGAGTTAGCATTTCTAGTAATGCATAGGAAACAAACAAAGAATTGCTGATTGTCAAGCCACTTATTGCCGCTTCAAAAAATCCCATTAGACAAAAAAACCTAGCCAATGCCCAATCTTTTTCTAGATATCCCAAAGCATAAACTTGGGTCAATAAACTGAGAGCTGTCACAACATCTATGGCCCCAATAGTTACTGACGATACATTGAAGGCAAAGGATAGGTTCAGATCTGCAGTTTCTAGCCAGTTGAATATTATTTCTTGTGGTTCTTGATTCCATAAAGCTTTATAGACAATAGAACTATGAATTAAGGCCAATAAAGTCATAAACAAATTAAAATAAGCTGCAGGCCTGGGCCCAGTTAGCTGGATAATTCCTGTTGACCATGGCAAAGTCGAAATGGCTCCAACTAAACCATAAAAAGGTATCCACCAAAAGTGTTCAGTGAGAAATTCAATCATTATATTTTTTAATCAATAAAATAAATTGGCTCTAATAACTATCAAAACTATACTAGAGAAGAAAGTAAACTCCCCAGAGAAAGTATGTAGGTTTAGATGTTGGTTAAAATCATTTTTATACAGATTTTAACGATGAAAAAGTAAATCATCCTAGATTTTTGTGAGAAAAAAGGCAAAAAAATCAAAAAACTACAGCATTGTTGATCTCGTACTGAAAAAGGTAATGAAAATATAAGAAAAGCCATGATATAAATTAGGCACAAAGCATCTTAAGATGCCACAACACTTCATAAAGCCTCAGTACTTCATTGGTTAAAAACTTGAAAGTGAGCAACATAGTTAAAAGCTATAAACTGGCCAAATTCATAGTCTAGATACAGCATGGTATAAGTCGAGAGAATGGTTGGAGTATTTTGGAAGTGTTTATAGAGTTCCTTTAGTGGCTGTAGAATCTGCATATACTTCTCAAAATTGCCCAAGTTATTATAAAACTTTTGTCAAAACACTAAGTTCTAGGATACATAGATTTCCTAATTGTGTTTATCAAATAAACAGGGACATTCAATGCAGTAATTAATATACTTCTATTAGTGTTAAGAGAACTACCAACTATTCTGGGACACTGGAAAAGTAACACCTCTAGAAATACTAACCTCTGTTTGAGGGGAGGACACTCCTAGAAGTCAACTGATTCAATGAAATAGGAAAATCTTACAGTAATGTAGTAGGAGAAATCTCCTTCCTTTTAAGGTGGAGAGAATGTCAACTTTCCCATTTAAGAATAAACATATACATACTATTGATATAGCTTTGAAATATTATCATAAGCACATATACTTATTTTTTTTCAAATGAAAGTTAAGGTATAGCTATAAAAGTAATAAAAAAAATTTGGGATTTTTCAGCTAGAAGTCAAGGAGCTCTAAATTTATAATTAAGTCCAAAGATTCACTCTCTGAGAAAATTTATTTTTATCAATAGCTGCGATTATGAATTATGATAATAGTTGATGTTGTCAATGATGCCATGTTTCTCTATGCTGAAAGTATAGCATTTGATAGATTTTGATTGTCAAAATGAGAATTTTCTTCAAACCTATCTAGAGACAATAATGGCCTCAATGCTTAAGTTAACTTCTGTCAATAGGAGAGAAAAGAATGCCAATTGCTGTGGGAATGATTGAAACTAGAGGCTTTCCAGCAGTAGTAGAAGCTGCTGATGCTATGGTGAAAGCAGCTAGAGTTACCCTAGTAGGTTATGAAAAAATAGGTAGTGCTCGTGTAACAGTAATTGTCCGAGGAGATGTTTCGGAAGTACAAGCTTCTGTCGCAGCGGGAATAGAGTCAGCTAAAAGAGTTGATGGTGGTGAGGTAGTATCAACTCATATTATTGCTCGTCCCCACGAAAACTTAGAGTATGTCTTGCCAATTCGATATACCGAAGAGGTAGAGCAGTTCCGAACTTATTAACCTAATTATTGGAAGCACTCGAGCTTACTTTAAATTTTTAGCCTAAACCTCTATTGAGGAAGATTTTGTTTGGAGAACCAGGAATAGATTATTTAAACTCTACAGTTAAACAAATTTTGTCAGTCAAAACGTTATTGCTTTTTGGAAAAAATGTTTGACTTGAGAAAATTTAATGTTTGGGTAGAGTTTGAAGACTGTCAATGCTATATATTTAATATTAAAAGTAGCTGTGATTAAAAAAAACCATTAGCTTAAAACAAGTGAATCACTAGTACTTAAAACTAGCTTCTAATTCTGAAAGCTCAGTAAAAATTAGTACGCCTTTGTAAACAACTAACTTAGTAGAAATCTATATCCATAAAGTTGGGAAACCTTCCTTATATTGTTTGTTTATAGTTAAGGCTAGAAAAAAATCCAAAAGCATTGGAAAAATCTATAATATTGACTGAAACAATAGTATTCAAGCCCCGTCCTTCCAGGACGACAATTGAAACAATATTGTTGGTTGAAATTTCCATGTGCGTGTTTCAGTCGACATATCACCTTTATGGTGTGAAAGCAAGGCTGAACTAGCAAGAGGGAAAGATTAAAGAGCAATAGCAGATCCATCCTGGAGACAAAAACAAAAGTATTATTTAATGCTTTTGAACTAAGCGATACATATAGTCGCGGGACGGAATTCCCAGACTTTAAAGAAACGTGAAGGAAAGTGTAAGACTACCTTTGTTAAGGTAGCAGCAACCGATGAAACGTTAACTCGCCGAAGAGCTATGGCTAAGAAGGAACTTTCGCTTATTTGGGCTGAAGAGAATGTGAATTAGCACTATTAGAAACCAAATAAGCCTGTAAAAAAATATCATGGAGTAAAGATAATGTCAATTGCGGTGGGAATGGTAGAAACCCTAGGCTTTCCAGCAGTTGTAGAAGCGGCAGATGCAATGGTGAAAGCGGCACGGGTAACTCTTGTTGGCTATGAAAAAATTGGTAGTGGTCGTGTAACCGTAATTATTCGTGGAGATGTATCAGAAGTACAAGCTTCAGTAGCAGCAGGAGTTGATAACGTTAGACGGGTGAATGGAGGCCAAGTTATGTCAACTCATATCATTGCCCGTCCTCATGAAAACCTAGAATATGTTCTGCCTATTCGTTATACTGAGGAGGTTTCTCAGTTCCGCGACAGTACTACTGCAGTTCGTTCAGTAAACAGATAATAGAAGTAATTTGATTTCGGATGACAGATTTGAGATAGAACTGAAAAAGAGACTCTAAAACATAGCTGAAGTCATAACTCATAACTCAGAAATTAAATTCTTACTGTGAATAAATTATAAGAGGAACGAGAATGTTCTAACCGCCCTGACAGATACTATATTTATTAGTGGTGTGGTGGATATATTTTTTCCATCTTCTAATACAACTTCAAGCTGATCATACAATTGATATGCCATTCGTTTTTTAACCAATGGTAGCTGCATATTTGATATTTAGACTGCTGATGATATGCAAGTATAAAAAGTGAGAATGGGATTTGCTGAACCGTTAATGCTTGTGGAGGTTATGCTGCCGACTGTTACCGTAAAAGCAGGAGGTGAAGATTAAAGTGTCTAAACCCGTGAAGTTTTATATAAATTTGATGAAACACAATAAATCTACAAACATTAATATTGGTAAACCTAAAAACTTTGTTCAGGTAAAAATCTAAAATCTAAAATCTAAAATCATGTAATTCAAATAGATCATGCAAATTGCCAAAGTTCGTGGTACCGTTGTCAGCACTCAGAAAGAGCCTAACTTAAAAGGAACAAAATTACTTCTGCTGCAATTCATAGATGAAGAAGGCCATCTACTACCAAAGTATGAAGTAGCAGCCGATAATGTCGGTGCCGGAATCAATGAATGGGTTTTGGTTAGCCGTGGTGGAGCAGCTCGTGAAATACCAGGGAGTGAAAAACTTCCTGTAGATGCTAGAGTAGTAGCTATTATTGACACGATAACTGTGGACAATCGCATGATCTACGGTAAAAAAGACGAATATCGTTGAATATTCTACTACTAAGCTGTTGAACTGTTGGATGCTGAACTATTTAATTTCAACCTCACTGTTGAGGGTGAGGCCTGATAATAATAAATTTACTAAATACCCAACATTTAACTGAGAAGGAAAAAATAAAGTATGCCACACCGCAAACAACCAGCTCCACCCACCCCCTGGTCAAAAAACTTGGCACAGCCGAAGATTGATGACACAGCTTATATTCACTCCTTTTCCAATATCATTGGAGATGTCCGTGTTGGAGCTAATGTATTAGTAGCTCCGGGCACATCAATTCGTGCAGATGAAGGTACTCCCTTCTTTATTGGAGCAGGAACTAATATCCAAGATGGAGTAGTTATACATGGTTTAGAACAAGGACGAGTTATAGGAGATGACCAACAAAACTATTCTGTATGGATAGGTACAAATGTTTCTATCACTCATAAAGCTTTAGTTCATGGTCCTTGCTATATCGGTGATGACTGTTTTATCGGCTTTCGTTCTACAGTTTTTAACTCCCGCATTGGTGAAGGATGTATAGTTATGCTTCACGCTCTGATCCAGGACGTGGAAATTCCTCCCGGTAAGTATGTGCCTTCAGGAGCAATTATTACAAATCAACAGCAAGTAAATCGTTTGTCAGATGTACTACCCGATGATATAAAATTTGCCCATCATGTAGTGGGAATTAACGAATCTTTACGACAAGGTTATCTGTGTGCGAATAATATATCTTGCATTACCCCTATTAGAAATGAAATGAATATTAATTATAAAAATGGTAACGGTTACAACCCTTCAGGAACAACTGGTAGACTAACCCCAGAAGTAGTTGCTCATGTAAACCAGTTAGTATCCCAAGGATATTATGTTGGTACAGAACACGCTGACACCCGTCACTTCAAAACAGGTTCCTGGAAAACTTGTTCTCCAATTCAAAGTAGTCACTCTTCAGAAGTAGTAGCAGCTCTAGAAGCTTGTATACAAGAACATTCTACAGAGTATGTGCGGATGTTTGGTATAGACCCTAAAGCTAAACGTCGTATATCTCCAATTATGATTCAACGTCCTGATGGTAAAAAAGTTGCTCAAAAATCAACGACTGGTAACTACAGTGTTCCTGCTGCTACTGGTACTACTAGGGTTGGAAGTACTACTACCCCCAATACTACAGGTCTAACTCCAGAAGTAGTAACCCAAGTTAATTCTTTGCTGTCTCAAGGATACAAGATTGGTACGGAGTATGCCAATGAACGTCGTTTTAAAACTAGCTCTTGGCAAAACGGTCCGACTATTTCTGAGACTAATTCTGCACAAGTTTTGGCTGCTCTAGAAAAATTTTTAGCAGAACACAGTGGTGAATATGTACGTTTAATTGGTATAGACTCTAAAGTTAAACGTCGTGTTGCAGAAATAATAATTCAACGACCAGGCGATAGCCCAATTCAACAATGTGTATCTACTTCTCCAAGTTATCAAGCTCCTGTATCTACTCATGCAGGAATTAATACTCGATTAAGTCAGGAAGTTGTAGAGCAAGTACGTTCATTATTTAATCAAGGATATAGAATTAGCTTAGAACACGCTAATGAACGTCGCTTTAAAACTAGCTCCTGGATAAGTTGCGCTCCCATTTCTGCTACTAACCATTCTCAAGCAATAGCTGAATTAGAACAAGTTTTAGCAGAATATAATGGGGAATATGTACGTTTAATTGGTATCGATACTCAAGCTAAACGTCGGGTCATGGAAAGTTTGATTCAACAACCCAATGGTAAAGGTGAAAGATCTGCTTCTCTTAAGGCTACTTCTAATGGAGTAGTCAATACTACTCAACAATCTCCTGTTTCTAGTAGTCAAGTGGCTACAACAATAGCCCATAAATTAAGTCAAGAGGCTGTGGAAGAAATTCGTTCTTTGATTGCAGGTGGTTATAAAATTGGTACAGAATATGCTGATAAACGTCGTTTTAAAACTAGCTCTTGGAAAACAGATATTCAAATAGATGGTAAACGAGAGGCTGATGTTTTTCCAGTGCTTGAAGAAAGTCTGG
Organism: Trichodesmium erythraeum GBRTRLIN201; assembly: GCA_018457135.1. Classification (GTDB taxonomy): domain Bacteria; phylum Cyanobacteriota; class Cyanobacteriia; order Cyanobacteriales; family Microcoleaceae; genus Trichodesmium; species Trichodesmium erythraeum. The sequence goes on from JAGGDU010000133.1 coordinate 7,853, forward strand.
CTCACCATGAGGGAGAATATGTCCGCTTGATAGGTATAGATCCAAAAGCGAAACGCCGAGTCTTAGAAAAGATTATTCAACAACCTAACGGTAAGGCTAACTGAAGTAGCTGTGAGGTTGTAGGTTCTAGCTAGGGCGTCGATAAGCCTCACCCTATAATTTATGAGAAGTGTATGAGATAAATCTATGGTAAATTAATGGGCATTAAACCCCATTAATTTACAAGTAAGCAGCTACACAAAATTAATGACACATTTTTTGTGTGAGATTGAAACTCTTATACTATATACCATCAGTCAAACTAGAGTAGGTAAACAATCAGTCTAATGGTGCTTATTCTGTATAACTGTATGTAGCAATACTATCTAAAAAGTAAAAAAATGGGCTGCTTTGAGGCTGAAGGCGGAAAACAGAAAGAATAGGAATTAGAGCTATTTTTAAGAAAGCATATAATTCTACATAAAATTTAGGATTGTCATAATTAATCAATTAATTTTTATGCAAAAAATTCTCTTTCTTTGTACAGGTAATTATTACCGAAGTAGATTTAGTGAGTATTTATTCAATGATTTAGCCTCAAAAAAAGGAATAAAATGGCAAGCAGATTCACGGGGTTTAAATGTTGACCCAAAATCTGGTAATGTGGGAGCTATTTCATCGGAGGTGCTCAAAACTTTAGCATCTTTAGGTCTTCAGATTGACTCTGTGTCTTTGAGGGAACCAATGCAGGTGAAACAAACAGATTTAGAAAATGCTACTGAAATTATTGCTGTTGATGAAGTTGCTCATCGTCCTTTAATGCAGTCTAAGTTTCCTGAATGGGTTGATAAGGTTGAATATTGGGGAGTTAAAGATTTGGATGAGCATCCTGATCAACCTCCTCTTTTGCAACTACAAAATAATATTCATTTACTTTTGGAAAAATTAGATTAAATTAATTAATTATCAGCTTTGATCATTTAGCTAGCTTCCTGAATTGTGAACTCGCTTAACAACTTTTATTTGTCTGGGTTAAAGTCCCCAGAAGCCCAAGCGCTGGATAGTTTAAAATTTCCTTCTCCTACCTCAAAAAAATGATTCTACTAATTGCTGAGTCCTAAGCACTTCTTTAACTTTTATTACCTATGGTTAAAATTATTAAAAAAAGGAGTATCTATGCAGTTGCCACCACTACAACCTTTTGCAAATATTGAGCCTTTTGTTAGTGGTGATGTAAAAATTGACCCAAGTGCGGCGATCGCTCCTGGTGTTATTCTTCAAGCTGCTAGTAACTGTCAGATTATTATTGGAGCGGGGGTTTGTATTGGTATGGGAGTTATTATTCATGCTTACAGTGGTAATATTGAAATTGAATCGGGAGCTACTATTGGTTCAGGAGTTTTATTAGTTGGTAAAAGTAAGATTGGAGCTAATGTTTGTATTGGTTCTTTGGCAACTATTCTGGAACAGAATTTAGAATCAGAGAAAGTTGTATTACCTGCTTCTATTATTGGTAACTCAGGGCGACAGTTCTCAGACAATTCTACTATATCTTTACCTGATCAAGATTCAAATCAAAGCTATCTATTCTCAAATGAAACTCAAGAAAGTAGTTATAGTTTAAATTTAGCTAATACTGCTTCATCTACTGAGGAAACTTCAACAGAAACTGAAAAGGCTAACACTCAATTACCATTGGCTAATACTTCTTTACCTGCTGAAGAAACTCCAACAGAAACTGAAAAGGCTAACACTCAATTACCATTGGCTAATACTTCTTTACCTGCTGAAGAAACTCCAACAGAAACTGAAAAGGCTAACACTCAATTACCATTAGCTAATACTTCTTTACCTGTTGAAGAAACTCCAACAGAAACTGAAAAGGCTAACACTCAATTACCATTAGCTAATACTTCTTTACCTGTTGAAGAAACTCCAACAGAAACTGAAAAGGCTAACACCCAACTACAAGAAGAGTCACCTCCAAACATTGATGCTCAAATTTATGGTAAAGAATATGTAAACAAAATAATGCAGACTTTATTTCCTTATAAAAATTCTTTGAGTTCTCATCCTGATGATGAAGACTGAAATATATCGTCAATAATTATGTGGAAATATGTAAATTAGAACACTGGGAAACATGAGTTGATATCAAATTGCTTTGACAATTACTTCAAACAAAAACCCAGCTTCTAGGGAGTAAAATTATTATCGCTATCTTTTAAATTAGGAGAAACTGGATTTTGAACAAGATTCTAGAATAAAAAGCTACTCAAACTTGATACTAAATTTGGAGCTACTGAGTTTTTAGCAAATAAATAGAAAATTTCTGTTTGACAAGAACACATTTTTTTTGTAAGAGATAACTTGATTATTATCAAAAAAATATAATATAATCTAAAATTAAGTAGAAACATACCTAAAAAACTTTCTATCTTTCATTCAGGGACTAAAAGTGATTCATAATCTCTAACAATTAACTTATATATCTGAAAACTCTTACTGGTGAGAGTTTAACTGTAACTTTCGGATTTTCTTACCTAGTTTATATTTTTAATTTTGTCTAAAAATTCCTAGGGTAGCCCTAAAGACCATCAGCTAGAATGTTGGAGAGAGTTAGGTGGGTTAATAACTACGCCGGAGTAAAGAGGTAGAAAATAAATATGCAAACCCACAATAACTATAATAAGCTAGAATCTATCGAATCCCCAATTCAGTTTGGAGATGCTGCTCTTGGTTTAGTGACAACTAGGAGTTTTCCGGCCATAGTTGGTACTGCTGATATGATGCTAAAGTCATCTGGTGTAATTTTGGTAGGCTATGAAAAAATTGGTAGTGGATATTGTACGGCGGTAGTTCGTGGTGGTATTGCTGATGTTCGTTTAGCGGTAGAGTCTGGAGCAAAAACTGCTGAAAAGTTTGGACAACTGATTTCTAAGACTGTTATTCCTCGACCTTTGCCTAATTTAGAAGTTGTATTACCTATTGGTAGCCTTTTACTTAAACTATCTCAAGGTAGAGTGTCTGATGAGTTTAGACATAAAGCAGTTGGTCTAATAGAGACTAGAGGTTTTCCGGCAATGGTGGGAGCTTGTGACGCGATGCTCAAATCTGCTGATGTACAGTTGACTGCTTATCAAACTACAGGTGCAGGTTTATGTACTGCTATTGTTCGTGGTTCGGTTTCTAATGTAGCGGTAGCTATAGAAACTGGTATGTACGAAGCAGAAAGAATTGGAGAATTAAATGCTGTAATGGTAATTCCTAGAGCATTAGATGATTTAGAAAAAACATTACCTATAGCTGGTCATCTGATTAAAGAAAAACCTGAACCTTTACGTTTACCAATAGCAGTTAAAGATCAGGAAAAAGAGCTTGTAAGATTACCAGATTTTTCCCAACTTCCTTTACCGATCAAAGAAGAACTTAAGGATAAATAATAGACTTCCAGATGTTGTTTAGAGTCAAAATTTAGAAAAATATAGCGCTTTTAGTTGCTGATAAGGTTTTAGAACTCTTTATCCTACTGATACTATTTTATGTTTAATTAATGCTAGTTTATGTGGAGGTAAATTATCCATAACTCTGGTAGTCAAAAATGTTCAATAAATAATTTAAATGTTTTGTTATTTTGGATCTGACTTCATAACTATATTATCAAATTCTTATTCCTAAGTTTATATAATAACAGAACGCTCAGAAAATGCTGCATATAATATATAATTTTTGCGGTACGTTAAACTTTGGCAAATGAAAGGTATTTGTGTCCCATTCAGCAGAAAATGGTCATACATCCTACTGGAGTTAGACAGTAGCAGATGAAATGTCAACCTGCTTTTGAGCTTCAGCTCAGTAAAACTACCTCTATGTCAAGAGCTGGGGAGAATGTCAAAAGGAAAAAGCTAATACACTATTTTGGATGTGCCAGTCTATCTGAAGATTGAAATTTTCTGGGGGAAAGTCCCCCAGTCTATTGAAAAGGAGCATTGGAAGGAAAGCTAATATCAACAGTTGGATATTTCCATAAATAAAACGTTTCGCTCCCCTTAACAAGCAGGAGGTATTTTATTATGGTTTTGGTAGACACAGGCTCGCCTTAAAACTACCATCAGTTTTTCTTTAACTGAAGAATCTCCCGTTGTTCGGTAAGCAAAACTTTAAAGTATATTAAACAAACTTACCACCGTCTCTACGAGTAACACCAATGACAGAAGGTCTTGGTGGCAGTAAACCATTAAAAAAGCCTCCAGGATTACCTACATACCCTGTGTTACTAGGCCAATTACTTCCACGAGGTACGCTTCGTTGCTGAGTAAAAAGGCTACCATCTAAGTTTAACATCTCGATATTACGACCTAGTTTAACTTCATCTCCAATAGGACAACTTTCACCAGGGTGTTGTACAGCTAATAGCAGAGTTTCATTTACACCACTACGATTTTTGATAAAGTATGGTCCAGTGATTTCACAACGAGGGGGACCATAAGCAAAAGGTATAACCATTCCAGCGTTTTCTCCGACGACAGGAATATAGAATAACCAGTTGTTACCAAATGTTCCTCTCAAGTTACCAACACTTCCTGTTTGAGTGTGGTCAATCTCTTTTATCTCTCCAGCAGCGCCAGTATTGAAACCATTATGACTACTAGTAGACATATCTGTTACGCCCCAAATATTACCCAAAGTATCAATTTCTAGGTTGTCTACATTGGCAAAACCTGGACCATTAACAGCACCATTTTCTCCACTCTGCTCAAACGCTGACCAGGTAAAAGTGGTACTGGTAACATCACTGTTTGTTTCAATGATTCGGTAGATACCACCAAAAGGTTGAGCAGCATTAACATCTGCAGAGTATTTACTCACAACAAAGACTCTGGAATCTGGATATCCATCTCCACCAGGTCCATTATCGGTATAAGCAATAAATACACTACCATCACCAGGGTGAACTTCTAAATCTTCAGGACGAGCAGTAGGAGTGGCACCTACTAAGTTAGCAGCTAAGAAAGCATCAACTAAAATCGCACCTTGGCTGTCGTAGAAATCTGCTAGAGTTTTGCCTTGATAATCAGATAATGCACTTTCATTTGTTAAGTCTACAATGAAATACCCACCATTTTCTTCTCCTCCAGCAATACCAAGACGTTGAGGTAAGCGGATGCGACCATCTCTTTGAGCTTTACCAAAAACATTTAATTCAGCTTCAGCAAGTTCTCTTGGTGATAGAGGGTTAGTACGTGTGGCAGGAATTAATGGAATCCATTGACCAGAACCATCAGGATTTAAGCGTGCAGCATAGAGAGTTCCGCTATTAAATAATCTGCTGTTACTTGGATCGGTAGGATTAGAAACAATACCATCACTCACAAACTTCCATGTGTGACCACCACGACGGTCATCTCCCATATAAGCTGCTAACGGTTTACCTGCTTCTACTCGGAACGCAATATTTTCATGGCGAAAACGACCTAAAGCTGTATGTTTCTTATTTTGGAAACTTGGGTCTGCTGGAGAAACTTCTACCATCCAGCCATACTTTTCACCAACTAAACCAAAAGTAAAACCTATACCCTCTTCCTTATAACCAGTTTGAGTACCATTAGGTGATACAGCTTCGGTAACGCTACCTTGGAAGTTCTCTTCTGCAGTTAGAACTGTTCCCCAGGGAGTTGTACCACCAGAACAGTTGAATGCTGTACCAATGATTTTATTACCCAGTCCATCAGAACTTAGAGGGAATACTTCAACAGCAGCAGGTCCAGTACCAATTAAGAAGTTTTTGTCTCCAGTCTGATAGCTAGCTGTACCCCAAGATGTAACTCTTTGATAGTTATCAGAACGTTCGGAGTTAATTCCTAGTCCAGATAAGAGGTGTATTCGACGATTAGCACTGTCTGCTACAGTAGCATATTGACCGTTACTACCTTTTTTAATTCTGACAATAGAACCACCTTGGTTATAACCAAATTCACCTAAGGTGGAGATACTAGACTGAGATAAATCTAAACCTAGTACAAGTTTGTCTGTTGTGGGGAAACCTTCTAAGTCATCACTACGTGCTAATAATGGTGACATTGGATATGAGACATACTCATGGTTAGTCCATAAGTAACCATCATCAGGATTACCATTAACAGGAATAAAACTTACATAGTCAGCATTATAACCAAAGTACTCTTCAGAGTCAGGGAATACGCGATCGCCCCAACTAACAATTACATACCTTTCATATTCGGGAGGTACTATTACATCATCAAAGTACTGATATGATTGTAGTGCTACATCTACACCTGCTCCTAAAGTTGCTCCTTCTCCACCAGTTCCTAAAGGTACAAAGCTAGAATGTTTTTCATAAGCTTCTAAAGGATGCGCCAGTTTCAGGGGTGTGAAACTCAAACCTTGAGTTTGAGCAAGAGCCACTTCAGAGTTACTACCCAAAAAATTTTCAATTTTTGGTGATAGTGCTGTAGCAGCTGCGCTACATCCGAAGAACATTAACAGTTTTCTGCGAGTTAGCCTGGACATAAAAAAAATTTCTAATTTCTCTCTCTGATCCGAGTGGTAGATATAGACTTGAGATATATTACTAACAGCTACTAGCTGTATTTTTGACCTCTTATTTGATGTCTATTTAATATCACCTCAGATAGTTTAGCTCATAAATATTGATTATTAGTTTAAAACTGGTTTAAATTTCGTTTAAGCTTTGGTTAAAATTTGAATTAATTGTTAGTTAATTGAGCAGGATTTGCGCCAAGACAATATTAATATAGTGCATGAAAAATTCGGAGATATTCACTATATTTTTGTGTGATACGGCTGAGGAAAAACTCTGCGAACCCTTAACCATTTTTATTAAAAACACTTTAAAAAATACTTTAGTTATTCAAGTTAAAATTTGCTTTCTTTTAATTTAAGAATATTTCAATCCTGAGGTCAGACCCAGATGATAATAATTCAAGACCCATCCTGATCAATACTTTTTCCTATTGTTACAGTAATTTTTTTCATAATTTCCACACGCTCCATAGCAAAATTCATAAGATTTTTTTTGAGCTATTCCCAAACGAAACTGACCACATTATAGACCTGTTAATTGTTTAATTGCTTAATTTCTAAATTGATATCTTCTATTTTACATTTAGTTTTAGATTCAAATCTATATTATCAGCGTGATGATTGATTGAGCTTATTAGTAAAAAGATATTCTGCTGAAGTTGGAAGAAACACTATTACCAAAATATTTTTACTTTTTTATCTCGTGGAAAGCCTTGAATTTTAATTATTTTTCCTCATAATTTTGAGTTTCACCTCCTCGTTAAATCTTGAATAAGCTTGTATTTTTCTACACTACTTGTATTATTAACAAGCAGGGTTAATTTTTAAATAAAAATAGTAAACCGTTCCTAAATTATCTGTTAAAACTATTAATCTTTGTATTGTATCCAAACTTGACATCAATAGATTTTTAAATAATGTTATTGTTGATAGAATTGATTATGATTTTTTTTTACATGATCTATTTTCGTTTTTTGTCAGTATCTGTCTCATAAATTATATAATCTATAATTGTTAAGTTTGAAGATTAAAATATATAGAATTAACTATTTCTATGTCACGAGCTTTGTAGCTGAATTTTCTGAATGTTTATTACCACTATATTGTCGTCGCATATTTTAAATTTTATGCACATTTTTTGTTTTATTACTGTGTCATCAAATATTAAATATCCTGTTGTCGATAGGCATATTTTTTTTTACATTTTTTATCGGAATTATCAATTTAAACACTCTGTTATTCAATAAGAATTTATTTTATCGGAACTAATATTTTCGATTTGCTAAGTTTTTGATTATACAATACCTATAATATTTGAGTAAATATTGATAAGTGAAAACATAATTAAAATCCATATTTTTAACAGTAATATAATTATGTCATGATGATCTAATGATTATTATTAAACTAATTGAAAAATTTGTAATTTAATTTTAGATATTTTGTGATTTTTTTGTTCCCAAATAATATATATTCAAAGTAATATTTATCCGAAAATATAACGAATTATAGTATTGATAATTCAATATAAAAGTACCCTGTACATATTGTGTATGCGTAATTCCTGTTGATTATAATAAAAATATCTGATTCTAGAGAGAGCTCTACATTTAGTCCCTAGATAGGAGAATGGTAAACCTAAACTTTTCTCCTAAAAAAATAACGAAAGCATTATCTGGAAAACTGATAGTATTTTCTGTTGTAGTTACTTATATTAAGACACAAATTCTCTAACACTTAAGTGGAGAATGATTTGATCTATTTATATTTGCACCTAACAGCAATCCCTAAATTAATATCTTACACTTATATATAAGTACAAATTTTAGAGGCTAGCTCTAGTTCTAATATTTATTCCTAAAAATTTTGAGTTTTACTTATAACTAAATAATTAATATAAAGTTCACTCCAATAATGTAAGTTATCAACTAAGTCAAATTTTTACCTACTTAGCTAATAGTTCAATACTTACTAATCATCTATTATTCTTGGGTCATCTTCATCAGTAGGAAATCTGGGAGAAGTAGATGAAGGTCTTTGTCTAGGGGATTTATTTTGAGGTTGAGGAGCTTTTGGTTGAGAATTAGGTAATGGGGGAGGTGGAGCAGGAATTTGAGGAGAAGGATTGGGAAGTTGAGGTTGTCCTTCAGAAATATCACTCTCATCCTCAAACTTTAATAGCAATTTAGCATCGGCAAAATATCTAGTAAAATTATCAATATTAGGATTATTTTGCCATTCCGCACGAGAGACAGTAGAACGGATCACAGGTACTATTTGACCTTTACGTTCTCCTAATATAGTAATAGTAAAACTAGTGATTTCTGGATTATTGTCAAATTCTTGATTAATAGTCTTTTTAGCTAAATCTTCTGCGTTTTTTACCAAAATATTATAATAGTTATTTTCGTTAGAATCTATCGAAAGAGTAATATTTTTTGCAGATGCTAAGACCATAATTGTGCTTATTAAAAGATTAGCTAATGTGAATATTATGGTCGATAAAATACGAGAATATAAATTCATTGACCTATAGTTAAATTTGGCAGCATACATATAAATTGACATCATACTTTAGCCAATACCAATAATAATTACAATCAAATTCAACCCAAGTTGAATTTAGAATAGCATGAAATTTTTCAACTTTATTTGATAACTTTGACTAAGGGATTACCTATTAGAAATTTCCTAAAATACATCGATCGTAAATGTACAACTTGCTATACTGAATTTTAGGAAGTATGAAGTGATTTTACCTTCAATAGGGCATCAAATAGTAGCTAAGGAGACAGATAAAACCATTTATGTAGAAAGGTTGAATAACACAATGGTAAAACCTGTCGAAAATAGGGTGTGAAAAACCTTATCATTTTCGCACAAATTAAGTAATCACATAAGCAATTACATTGGAACCATATAGAACTTAATGCACCACTATAATACTATAATTTGTACTTGAGCATTATGCAAGAATCGACCAAGGGTTTTTCAACACCTTATACCTCAAACTTTTACCCTTCTAACTTCTTACTAATTAATTGATTTGTCATCTTTGGATCAGCACGACCTTGTGTTTTTTTCATCACTTGCCCAACAAAGAAACCTTTGAGTTTTGTTTTACCGCCGCGATATTTTGCTAACTCTTCCGGATGTGCTGCTAAAACTTCATCTATAATTGCTTCTATTGCCTTAATATCTGAAATTTGAATCAAGCCTTTTTTCTCTACTAATTCCTTGGGCGACCCACCTTTAGATAATAACTCTGGCAGTATATCCTTAGCAATTTTACCACTGATAGTACCATCATCAATAATTGTGACTAGCTCGGCCAAATTATCAGGTTTTAGAGTAATATCATTAATACTAATTTTTTCATTTTTCAAAAAAGCCGTAATATCTCCCATTACCCAGTTAGCTACTTGTTTAGAGTTTCCACCTGCTGCAACTGCCGCTTCAAAATATTTTGCCACATTAAAGTCGTCAGTCAGAACACGAGTATCATAAGCAGATAAACCTAACTTACTTTCATAAAGGTAACGTTTTTGTGCAGGTAATTCTGGTAATTCAGCTTTCCAAGTATCTAGCTGCTGAGTTGAGACTTCAATAGGTGGAATGTCAGGTTCTGGAAAATAACGATAGTCACTAGAGCCCTCTTTAGTCCTCATGCTAACAGTACATTGAGAGGCCTCTTCCCAGAGTCGAGTTTCTTGAATAATTTTCTCCCCTGTTTCAATAGCTTCAGTTTGCCGCTCAATTTCATATTCGATCGCTCGTTGTATGGCGCTGAAGGAGTTCATGTTTTTAATTTCTACCTTTGTGCCAAATTCTTTTTGGCCAACAGGTCGCACAGAAACATTTACATCACATCGCAAGGAACCTTCCTGCATATTTCCATCACTAACTCCAAGATAGCGAACAATTCGCCTTAATTCTTGAGCATATTCGGCAGCTTCTATTCCAGAACGGATATCCGGTTCTGATACAATTTCTATTAATGGTACACCAGCACGGTTGTAATCTACCATTGAATAAGTCGAACCAGATAAGCGATCGCTACCTCCGTGGACTAACTTACCTGCATCTTCCTCCATATGCAGTCTAGTAATACCAATTTTTTTACGAGTTGCATTACCATCCTCTTCTACTATTTCTATTTCTAACCAACCATGTTCAGCGATCGGCAAATCATACTGAGAAATTTGATAGTTTTTAGGTAAGTCTGGATAGAAATATTGTTTCCGGTCAAATTTACTGTAGAGTGCAATTTCACAATTTAGGGCCAACCCTGCTTTGACAGCATATTCTAAAACTTTTTCATTAAGTACAGGTAATACTCCTGGCATTCCCATACATATTGGGTCAATGTTGGTATTAGGCGTGGCACCAAATTCTGTGGAGGAATTAGAGAAAATTTTAGTTTGGGTACTAAGCTGACAATGGGTTTCTAGGCCAATAATGGCTTCATACTTTGTTTTAACTGGTACAGTGGTGGTCATATTAAAATAAGTCGAAAAAGTATTACATCTGATCTTATACCCAAAATTAGTCAGAAATGTCTATTGTGCATTTAACAAAAAAGGTAGTATTCTTTTTCTAGAAAGTCAAGTTATAGAGGAATGATACTATGGTTTTAACAGAGTCTACAATGCTAAAATTGGGAACTATAGCACCAAATTTTGAGCTGCCAGATGTGGTCTCCGGGAATATAATTTCCCCATCAACATTTAAGGGGAAAAAAGCATTATTAGTAATGTTTATTTGTCGTCATTGCCCATTTGTAAAACACATTCAATTAGAGTTGGCTAAAATTGGCAAAGATTATGTTCCAAAAGATGTGGGAATTGTCGCTATTAGTTCCAATAATATTGAAAGTCATCCTGATGATGCTCCAGATAAACTAAAAGAAATGGCATCAGAATTAGAGTTTAATTTTCCCTATTGTTTTGATGAAACTCAGGAGGTTGCAAAGTCTTATATTGCTGCTTGTACTCCTGACTTTTTCTTATTTGATGTTGATTATAAATTAGTATATAGAGGGCAATTAGATGATAGTCGTCCTAGTAATGAAAAACCTGTAACTGGAAGTGATTTACGAGCAGCTTTAGATACAGTTTTAGCAGGAAAAAATATAGAGGAAGAACAAAAGCCTAGTGTAGGTTGTAATATTAAATGGAAAGCAGGAAATGAGCCTTCTTATTTTGGTTAGAGGTGAAAAAAGATGTGATATTAACAGATGATTTTATGTATTTGCTTTACTCAGAGAAGTCTGACAGAATACTAACCTTATTCTTCGTGCAGAATCAAGTATTTATCAGTTTTTAGCCTTTCATAAATTATACTTCTCTAAACAAGTTTGATTTTATTGCCTGAATAGTTAAGATTTTGCAATTAATTAAATAAATCAATGGTTGGGAAAGGATATATTGTCCTTTTTCAAACCTTTGATATAGTTTCATTTATAACTAATTTTTAATAAACTTATTTTTATCGATTATCTAATAATTTTAAAGCAAAAACAATCTGCGCAATAGTTTTTATGAGAAAAAGAAGGATTTAATATTATCATTCATGGAGTTGAGGTAAATAGCTGCAATATCTACAAAAGTAAAGTATTGAAAAAAGTATTAGGAGCAAAAATTTATCGGAATGAACTTAATGAACAATGGTGAGTTTGGTTAATTGATGAAGCACATAAATAAGGGATTCAAAGTTCATGGGTATTATGATAAAGGTATTAAAATAGATAAAAATACTCTAATTTTTGACTTAGCGATCGCCAAAAATTATATATTTTCTGCAGTGGATAAAACATATAGTGAAATTGATCATTATGTCTGAGATTTAGAAATGGAATAAGTTTCTAATTTTTTTTAGTAAAATTTTAGTTGAATTTGCCAAAAAATCTCCAAATATAGATGTAGTTAAATGAGATTTAGCTCTGAGATTTAATTTCGGTTCACTAGGAAAAGTAGACCGAAAAGCTAACTTAAAAAATTTTATCCAAGGAATTAGAAAAGAAATGAAAGAAGCTAACAATTCAGTGAATATAGGGTAGAATGGAGTTAAGAAAAAAGAGCAGGATAGAAAGACACTACCATAATTTAATCAGAAAAAAATTACATCAATAGAAGAATTAAAATTACAACATGGGTAGAAAGTAAATAAAGATTAGATATATGGATAAAAGTAGGTGACTATTTAAATTTAAATTGATTTATACTTATAGATAATCACAAAAGGGAAGCAAACTATGAATCAAAAGTTAAAAAAGAAGTGATTAAATTTATCGGGATTTTTCAGTAGAGATTATTAACTATAAGCATACATATTTTAGTGTTGCATCAGTAGTGGCATAGTTTTATGTTGCATAAATATTTTTTGTGAAAACATCAATAAAAAAAATAGTATTAGTAAGAGATAATTCACCGATATATCAAAATAGTTTATTTTGGTAAAAATAAAAATAATGCTTATAAAAAAATTGATTATTTTTGTAATTGCCAACATATTATCCTCAAATAAATATTATAAAAATATAATAGTATTTTATCAGATATAAATGGTTACAAATAGAAACTTATAAAAGTTATGGGAGTTGAGTAAATGCAGTCAAAAATATTTTGAATTAATTTGGCAGAAAATATACAATTAATTTTGTATAACCATTTAAGTAGATCGGTGTTAAAATTTGTCGCTATTTAACAAAATGTAAATTTATCTCAAGTAAACTGTGTGGAAGAACTTAGAGTCAGTAAACGAATCTTAATATAACTAAGTTTTTTCACACCTACCTAAGACGGTAAAAAAAAGAACGTTCAGTATTTCAAGTCTTCCTCTTATAAAAAGTTAAAATAAAAATTATACTAATAACTTCAATAATGGGGATATTGGCAACTCCAGCACCAAATTTTTAGTTGCCAGATATATTTTTTAAGGGGAGTAAAAAAGAAAACTTAGTATTTTAAAGAAAACTTAGTATTTTTAAGTATTCTATTTGAGTAGATAACTATTTCCCTACCAGAGATGAAAAGTGAAGCTCCGACCTAAAAAGTTAACTGATAACCCATAATGGAAAAAGGATAGTTAAGATAAAATTAACAATAAAGGGAATTTTGAGGAAAATAAAAATGGCTGTAAAATTAAAACGACCAATTTTAGTAGGGGGAATAGGTTTATCTCTACTGTTATGGCTACTCTCAGAGGTCCAAAATTTTATAACAGACAATAGTGAACCTACTATTTTAGGAATTATAGTAGTCAGTCTGGGGGTTTGGTTATTAAAAAGACCAAAATATCTACCTTCCCATAAACCAAGTATAATCGTATCACCTACAAAACAAGCAGCAGAAGAGGCGATCGGTTTATTATCTATTACTATAGATAAGGTTTCTATGACAGTAGAAGGTATTAATAACTCTGAAAAAATAAGTAATGATATTACTCAACTACATCAGCAAGTAAAAATTATTACTCAGGAATTAGAAAGGCAAGAATTAAGTATAGTTATTACAGGCAATAAAGGAGTTGGCAAAACTACTTTTACTGAAATATTAAAGTCTCAATGGAACTCTAAAAAATCACCAAAAATAAAAGTTGTTGATATAACTTGGGAGCCAGAATGGGCAACAAACAATGAATATGCTAAAGTTAATCCTCTATCGCCTTACGATTTGATATTATTTTTGACTACAGGTGACTTAATAGATTCAGAATTTCAAGCTTTATCAAAACTAACAACTCTTGGTCAACGTTTTATCTTAATTTGGAATAAACAAGACTTATATTTACCAGACCAAAAACCACAAGTCATCCAAAAAATTAAAGAGACATTATCTACTATTAACTCAGAGAAAAATTTAGTAGGAATTTCTGTAAAACCTAACCCTATTAAAGTGCGAAAATATCAGCAAGATGGCACTATTCAAGAATCTATAGAACAACCATTACCAGAAATATCTCAATTAACAGAAAAACTAAACCAACTATTAGAGGAAGAAAGAGAAAAGTTAGTCTGGGCAACTACTATAAGAAAAGCGGAAATATTTAGATTAGAAGCTCAAAATATTTTAAATAAAATCAGAAAAGAACGAGCGCTTCCTGTCATTGAAAAATATCAATGGATAGCTGCTGCTACAGCATTTGCTAATCCAGTTCCAGCTTTAGACTTATTAGCAACAGCAGCTATAAATACTCAATTAGTAGTAGACTTAAGTGCTATATATGAGCAAAAATTTTCTATAGAAAAAGGTAAACAAGTAGCAGGTACTATGGCAGAGTTAATGTTAAAACTAGGACTAGTAGAACTATCTACCAAAACATTAACTACTCTACTTAAAAGTAACAGTTTAACTTTTGTTGCTGGTGGTGCATTTCAAGCAGTAAGTGCTGCTTATTTGACAAGAGTAGCAGGTATGAGTTTAGTAGAATATTTGACTACTCAAGCAGATACTAATTCCGTGAATATTGATCAATTAGGAACAATTATTCAAGGTGTATTTAGTAAAACCCAAGAAAATAATTTCTTGAAGTCTTTTGTTACTCAGGTAATGAGTCATATTTTGCCACAGGGAAAACAATTAGAATTTGTCTCATCTCCGGCGCAATAAAGCAGTTCAAACTTGCCTTGGCTCCGACCAAATAATGTGGCAATAGATGATAATTACCTCTAGTAAATAATTAAGTATACTGATAATTTTTTAGTAGCGACTCTTATCTCAGAAGACTAAGATATATATACTGAGCAAAATATTTTCTTACTCCCACAGATACTAATTTTATCAAAGTTGAGAAATTAGGAAAAGTTGGTAAAAAGATATTTAGCACAACTCAAAAAATAATTTATTGAAGTCTTTTGTCACTCAGGTAATGAGTCATATTTTGCCACAGAAGAAACAATTAGAATTTGTCTCATATCCGGCGCAATAAAGCAGCTCAAATTTATCTCAGCTCTGACCAAATAATGTGGCAATAGATGATGATTACCTCTCGTAAATAATTAAGTATACTAATAATTTTTCAGTGGCGAACCTTATCCCAGAAGACTAAGATATATATACTGAGCAAAATATTTTCTTATCTCCCACAGATACTAATTTTATCAAAGTTGAGAAATTAGGAAAAGTTGGTCAAAA
>JAGGDU010000134.1 GCA_018457135.1 Trichodesmium erythraeum GBRTRLIN201
AGTTTCCATTTTATTATTTATTGAGCTTCAATAATCTTTTCAATAAGTCAGCTATGATTCCAGCTTCTTCTAAAAATTTTGTTAGACATCTTTAAAACTAGAATACTTAGGGTTACACTAGTATTTGCTTTATATATCACCTCTTGAAATATTAGAAGAGCAATATCTATCCTTTTAGTATAATATTTATCCCAATTTAAGTCCAGCTAATACTCTCAAATTAGTTCATAAGTACTTAAGACGTGTTTATAAACCTTTGCAAGGTTTGCTCTTTAGCTATACCTGAATAATTATGAAAAAATATTTTATCTGCTAGACTTTAAAAGTAATTTGGGAATCAAAAAAAACTCAAAAATGACCGGGAAAAGTTAGCTAAATTGTTCAGAAGCATCACGATAAGTTAAAGATTATGGCGTGAGATGAATTGACTGTCAAGAAATGAAGATAAACGCCCCATTTATTGATAATAATATTCTTGTTTTTTTGATATTCAATGTAATTTTTTAAAGTATAAATTGTTGCTCTACAACAAGAAGCAATAAAATCAGAATTGTTTCCCAGAATATTTTTCCAGTAAATATTGTCAGTTTGTTCTTCAAATTATTTTCTTAATCTTCTACTTATTACCGTTTTAATGTTATTGAATAGCTTTCTGAAGGTGGCACTTTGATAATACTGAAATAAAACATAAATGTAGTTTTATTTTCTATTAAAATCTACTAATTTAGATATCTATTTGATTAATAATTCTTCCAATATTTAATTAAATAAAGCCGGTCTTGATGCTGAAAAAAAATATTTTCTGTACTTAGTTGTTGATATAAATTGGCTTTAAAATCTGAGGCTTAATGACTATTTTAGACAAATTACTAAGAGTTATCTATCCTCTACTTGAATAACTAGGCACAGGTTTTTAACCCATGTTATTTTTTAATATTCTTTAGTATTTTTAATTGATTTTTTTGTTTTTTTATGTTAATAATTAGGTAATACTAATAATATTTCTCCACTTATTCAAAAGCACGTCTTGAGGCTAAGAGAGAATACAATTCATCGTAAGAAGCTTTCTCAAAACAACTATAAATGCTGTAAGCAACTTTATAGAAAGCTTTCATCCTTTAAAGCAAATATTTTTTTAGCATAACTTTGTACTATCAATAACTAAATATTATTACTATGAACTTTATGAATTTAGAGGAAATCAAATATAATCTCAATAAGCAACTACTCGAACTAGAAAATAATTGTCTCAATGAAGCCGAAGGCTTGGTCTTACAAGGTGTCTGGCAAAAAAAGACATATCATGAAATAGCTCGACAAGAAGGTTACAGTTCTTTCTATGTGGCTAATGTAGTTGCACCAGAATTGTATAGAAAAATTTCCGAGGTGATAGGAAAACGAGTAACTAAGAAAAGATGTCGAGCCATATTAGAGTCACATTTTACGGCACAAGATCAATTAACACCAGAGTTAGAAGAGTTAACTAATTTACCTAGTTATCCCTGTGGGGCAATTCCTCTTAATTCTCCTTTTTATTTAGAAAAACCTTCTCTAAAACAACAAATTATTAAAGAAATTAGTAAGCCAGGGGGGTTGGTGCGAATAAAAGCTCCTCAAGAAATGGGAAAAACTTCTTTATTATTGAGAGTTTTAAATGATTGTCAAAAAAACTTAGGTTATAAAACAGTTAATTTAAACTTACAAAAAACTGATCAAAATATCTTCAAAAACATTAATCAATTCTTGCGCTGGTTATGTATTAATTGTGCTCGAGAACTAGGATTAAAACCAAATTTAGATCTCTATTGGGATGATGATCTTGGTAGTAAAATGAGTTGGACAATTTATTTTGAAGAGTATCTTTTAGAAGAAATTGATAGTCCTTTGGTTTTAGCTTTAGATGAGCTTAATCAGGTATTTGAACATCCTAAAGTTTCTGAAGATTTTTTACCTTTATTACGTTCTTGTTATGAAGAAGCCAAAAAAAATATTATTTGGCAAGATTTTCGTTTAATCGTTGTTCATAGTACTGAGATTTATATTCCGCTTCAGTTAGAACAGTCTCCTTTTAATATTGGATTACCTATTGAGTTAGAATTTTTTAGTCAAGAAGAGGTAAAAAAGTTGGTAACAAAATACCAATTAAACAGTCAAAATAATGAAGAAATTCAACAATTGATAGAGTTAGTCAGGGGGCATCCTGCTTTAATTCATTTGGCACTTTATTATGTTAGCCACAAAAAAATAACTTTTAAGGAATTATTAGTAACTTCCGTAACTCAAACGGGGATTTATGGACATCATTTACAGCGTCATTGGCTAGCTTTGAAAAAAAACCCAGAATTAGCAAATGCTTTTCAAACAGTTTGTCACTCAGCTGAACCCGTTTTTTTAGACCCAATTATTGCCTATAAGCTCAACAGTATGGGGTTAATTAATTTATTTAACAATAAAGCAACAGTTAGTTGTCCATTATATAAAGAATATTTCCAGATTGTATACAATAACTGTATGAAAACATTGACTTAATATCAAATTAAATTCTTATTAAAGTTGCAATAATGCTATAATTATGTCTAATGCTTTAGATACTTATAGCTGAGGATATTTAGAATAATTAATTAATAAATAAAATTATAAACCTTTGAATTATCTATTATGATTAAGGAATATCTATCAATTGGAGAAAATAGTTATAGATATACTATTAATACTGGGATTTTTCTTGTTCATATGTATCTATAATTTTTTTCGTTTTATATATTTCCTAATTAATTTTTTTTTTACATTTTAATACCCATTAAAAACGATATAATTATGTACTTTAATAATAGCAATTTTCTTAATTATGATGACACATCATAATCAAGAATTTCCTAACTAAGTAATCTTATTAAGTCAAGCCATGTATTAAGTAAAAAAGCTGTTTAGCTTAAGTTTCTGAAATTTGTATGATTTCTCTTCATCTCATTTTTGTGGCTTCCATACTAGTAAACGAAATCAACTAGTGACAAAAGAAACAGGGAATACTTTTGACATTAGGCGATAGAATAATGCCTGATGGCAAATAAGATCCATGGAATGTGCGAAAAACCAAATCTATCTCTTCTTATCTTAATTGAAAATTAGATTGGTGCTATTTGGGATCTTATTCATAACTATAATTTATTATTACTTGCTTACTACCATCTAACAGTCGATGAAAAAGAGCAAATAAAAGAGTAGCTATACCTACTTGAGAACGGATAATCAGAGTAAGAATTTAATATAATAAATATTGTTTTTTTGTTCTTGGAAAAACAATTATCATAATTGCCGAGAATGCTGAATTTTAACTCTTTTATCTAGTTTGTTATACCCAACATAATTTGTTAATTTTACTAACATTAATTTTTTAAAATATCAAGTTAATATAAAGTCAATATTTTGTCTTCAAAGTAATGTTAAAAAGCTATTAATTTTAGAGATTATTATTAGCAAAAAGAAAAACTATACTAGTATTCATTGATTATAAATTTAAATAAAATTATTAAGTATAAATAAAATATAACCCTGAAATAGGAAATAAATCTGAAAAGTTTACTTTTCTAATTGTTAATTTAGCTTGATTACAACTTGTTCATGAAAGTCATAATAACCCTATGGAGGAGAAATTTTTAGTTAAAATTACTAAACAGATTAAAACTTGTTTACGACTAGGAAACGCTTTAGTGGAATAGGGCTTTTATGCTATCAGCTTCGTAAGTTGGAGACAAACAGCGATCGCTAGATCTATAACATTAGATACTCATCAACCCTTTATTACTGCTAGTATCAGTATTACCATGAGCTACAATAATTATAAATGTGCAGAGAATATGCTGCGATATGCTAATGTAGAAGGCATAAGGAACAGGGGCTGAAGCTATTTTTCAGACTTTATCTAATTTTACAAATGATTTAGAATTGCTATAATAACCTAAGAAACATTATTGATGTAGCAGATAGAGTTGATCTAAGTATTGCTAGTCTGTAAGAAATTCCTATTTTATCCCTTGTTCACTAAAAAAACCATAATTGCATCTAGAAGTGCTTCTGGTTCATCAACCCGAATTAAATGACCGCTGTTTTCAAAGATTCTTAAATCTGTATTAGGAATAGCTGCAGCAATTTGTTCTGATAATTCCGGGGGACAGATCCAATCATGTTTGCCCCCTATTACTAAAGTAGGAGCAGTAATTTTATGTAGTTGATCGAGTACATTGTAAGAACGCAAAAAACCACCGAAGGCAACATTAATAGCATCGGGAGATAAAATAGCTCCATTCCAACTTTTCCCTGATGTTTCTGCTTTATAGGTAATTGAATACATAGACATCATCACCTGAAAATATTCTTTGAGTTGTGCCTCATTTTCAAATTTACCATCCCATAAAAGTTGAGCGATCGCTTGTTGTTCTGTTGTTCCTTTTTTAGCTAGATTAACTTTTGCCAATTCCAAAAAACGATAACTTGCAGCTGTAGCAATGACAATTAAAGATTGAACACTTTCTGGATAACGTACTGCATAGCTAAGGGCAACCATTCCGCCGTAAGAAGTACCAATAAGAACAATTTTTTCTATGCCCAAATATTGACGTAATGCCTCCATATCTTCCACATTATTTTCTAGGGTATAACTTTCTTTTAGCCCCCTTGCCGATCGCCCTTGTCCCCGGTGGTCAAAATATACTAATTGTAATTTTTGACTAAGAGGAGAAAAGGTAGGTTTATAAGAAGTATGATCTGCACCAGGGCCGCCGTGAATTACAAAAGCAATAGGTTTTTCTTGCATCCGATCACCATCTGGAATTAGGGCAGCACCTTCAATATCAAAATAGATTTCTGTATCTCGTATTTTAGCTCGCATTTTTTTTGATAAATTCAAAAGCAGTCAGCAACCAGGTATAGTCGCCTTCATTGACATCCTCATACTCAGTATAATATAGCAGCAATCTGATCAAAAGGTTGTCAAAATTCAAAAACTAGAAATAAACTCCGAAACTCTCCCCCATTGAGCATTAACCCCAAGCTCCCATACCAAAAAATGGTAAGACTATGGACAATATCATGCTGAGGATCGCTATACACATAAAACCTATATTCAGGCTGTTGGGATATTTTTTTTCAAGCTTAAAGAATAGTTATTTCATGATCATACCATATGCGTGACTAAATCTAAATCGTGATCGCAATTCTCAAGTCATTGTTAATTCTCTTAGATCAAATCCGGTTGAATAGTTATTGTATGGTTAGAGGTGGGGAGCAGGAGAGATTGAAGTAATTATAGCATTATAAACATGTACTATATAACCGGATTTGATATCATTGAATAATCTAGGGATATAATGTAGATGGGGAATCATGCTCGCAATACCAAAAATCGCTATCATTAAATAATTATCAAAACTATAATATTATCAACTAAAGATTGTTGATTTGAAGCAGATGAATTTATTGATAATAAAAACAACAATTTTCATGAAATTGTAAGCTAGCAAGCTTAAATATACATACTGTAAATCTAGTCAACCTAGAGAAATATATTTCTAAGTTTTTGATTATTTTGTCAGTAAATACTGCCCTTATTTATTTTCCTTGATAGATAATTTATTCTGCCTTCAGAACTAGACCATTGATTGTCATACTCAAAGAACCATCACTCACTATAAAAGTTCTATTATTATGAACCTCAAAATATCCTTTGTTAAATTCTACAGGCAACTCTAAAGCTTGATTCGGATTATAAATTCTGCCAGTAATTAACATTAATTTGCCATTTGATTAACGACAAGTTTAATTAAATTTTGATATAGCAAGTTTAAATACATATACTCTAAATATAGAGAAATATATTTTTAAGTTTTTGATGTATTTTATCAGTAAATACTACCCTTATTTATTTTTTATTTTCCTTGATAGATAATTTGTTCTTCCTGTACAACTAGACCATTAATTGCCATACTCAAAGAGCCATCGCTCACCATAAAAGTTTTGTTACCATGAATCGCAAAATATCCTTTGTTAAATTCTACAGGCAACTCTAAAACTTGATTCGGATTCGAAACTCTACCAGCAATTAACATTAATTTGCCATTTGGTTGACGACAAATATTAGCAAAATAGTTCTTTGATTCAAAATAATTTACCTCAGACCAGTTGAGTCCACGTTGGGAACAAATACGCTTATTATTGGAATGAGATTTAGTTAATAATGTTGTGTTTCGCTTTCCCTCCAGATTTTTGCTAGATGCTAGAACCTTAGATGAAAATATAGATGAAAGAAATACAATCATCGTCAATAATCCTAATTTTAAGAACTGTTGATTAGTTTTAATAAAATTCACAGTTTAGTCCTCTTGTAAATAAATGAATAAGTTCGCCGTGCTCTACATTATTGGAGCTAAAAAATTAATAATAAATAAAAAAAAGTATTTACTTTATACTTTTTTTTATACTTTTATCGGCTGGTTTGATGCTAATACATGTCAAAATAAGCTAACCATAGACTTATTAACTTAATGCGTTGATACTTAATAGTAAGATATACTTATCAAATATCATTCTTTTGAAATTTGATTTCAAGAAAAATTTGATACCTATTATCTCTATTCAGATGTTTTTCAAAGTATCAGTTAACTAAATAAATGTATTAATCGTTATTGAATGACAATTTTAGCATTTTTTACCCAATTAAAAGTAACATATGCTACAATATATATAATATTTTCAATTATGATATTTTTATCTCTATTTTCTTCATTTCGGCAACATTTCTGGTTCCTTCTTGCCCTATTACAGTTATTTTGATCAAATATTCAGGATTAGCCTTTAAACTACAAATATAAATTAATGCTATTAGTTTCTTGGAGTAATTTTTTTGAAAAATTTGTATATTTTTATATAAAAAGATTCAACTAAAGAGGTATTTTATTGTAATAATTTTCCCTAATCAGCTCGTCCTAATTATGATAATAATTCTATATTATTATCTACAACTCCAGATATAATAAAAGCCAACATAGAAACGGAATTAATTAATAAAAAAAACAGACAAAAGCGAAGATTATCAGTTTATCAATTGGCTAAAAAAGAATATTGATTTTATACAAATAAATAATTTTTTAATTAAGCTCTCATATAAAAATATCAAGAGTAGGGAATAGAAAGTAAAGTTCTTATAAATAAACCTTTTCGATCTTTGCTTAGACACAGCATATTTCGGGCAAATAATCGGCTATATTATGAAAATTTTGTTGTGCGAGCATATTGCCCGCGTGGTCGTATAACAATGGAAAGCCCTGTATATTTCCATCTTCTTACTAATAGTCAATTTGATTTTTTATTATTGGGGATGTCGATTACCAAATTCAAAAAGTCGTTACAGTATTAATATCAAAACTCCTATAAAAAGGATAAAATACTGTAACAGTACTGATTAAAAATGGCATAATAGTTATGATTAAATCTAGTAGTATTGATCTAGCAATAAGATAGATATTATCCAAACTATACTAAAAATTATATATTTTTTAAGCACTCCTATATCCGAATATCATATTATAAGTTTCCAGAGACTCGAAAGGGGTGAAAGGAAGCAAATCTAGAGCTACCCCTAAAACGGATAACTTTTAATCGGCATTATATATTAATTTCTATAGTCTTTGTCAAACTATTAAATATTTAAAATATCCAACTAAAACATTTATTCAAGTCTTACCTCTTTTTTGTTTTCTTTCCCCCAATTTCAACAATATTTCATTATGTATTTCTCGTGTAATAGGATATAGATAAGTTAACAATAATCCAAGCATTAAAAATATAGTAGGTAAGGGAGCGATCGCTACTCGAATTGCTATAAGTGCTGACTCTGGTTGAATAGGTGGAGTTTCCCCAGGGATAGTTTCAATAAACCCAGCAAGATCTAAAGCTACTCCTACTAAAAACAACCCAATAGCTAACCCTAGCTTTTGCAAAAAAACCATAAAAGAATAAAAAATTCCTTCCCTTCTTTGCCCTGTATTTAACTCATCTAAATCAATAACATCTGGTATCATTGACCAAGGAACTAAATAAGCAGTTGATACTCCAAAACCTGCTATTACTGCCAAAAAATACATTAAAGCAACTTGTCCTGGTTGGATAAAAAATAATCCACACTGAGCAATTATCCATAAACAAATACCCATAAAATAAACTGCTTTTTTACCTACCTTTTTACTAACAAAACTCCAGAAAAATAACATAATTAAAGCAGTACCTTGCACAGTGATCGCAACATTGGGATGAGTCACTTCTGGTAGCTGCATCCAATTTATTACAAAGTAATACAAAACTGAACTTGTTAATTGTACTGCTAACCAAGAACACAGATAAATTCCGATCACAAATAGAAATGGACGATTACTAAAAGCTACACGAATTTGTTCAACAATTGGTAAATTTGTATTATTATCTTCTTTCTGTTTTCCATTATGAGAAAGTGCGCGATCGCGGGTACCAAAAAAACACCAATAAATAGGTAAAACAGAAATTATAGCACAGACCAAGCCAACCAAGAAATATTTTTGAATAGGATTATCCTGAAAAAGAGAAAAAATCAATTTAACAATAACCAAAGAAAGAATACTACCACCAATAGAAAATGCAAATCTAAAACTATTTAAACTAGTACGTTCATCGAAATCTTGCGTTAGTTCTGGAGTTAGGGCAGCGTAGGGCAAATTAACAACAGTATAAGCAATATTAAATAAAACCGCTATCACTACATAATACCAAAATAAAAAAGACTGATTTGTACTAGGAACTATCCATTGCAAACAGAACAAAACTCCAAAAGGAATAGCTCCAAAAACCATCCAAGGATAACGCCTTCCCCAAGGATGAACAGTGCGATCACTCATCACTCCAATTATAGGGTCATTAACAGCATCAGAAATTTTTCCAATCATCAAAATACTACCTGCGATATCAGCAGGTAAACCAACAACGTTAGTGAAAAAAGGCAATAAGAAAAATAACTGGATATTAGCACAAATAGCAGGACCGAAATCACCAGCACCATAAGCTAATTTTGTCCAAAAATTAAGTTTTTCGGTTTGGATAGAATGATTATTCATAAATTCATTTCGTTACTTTTTTAATCTGCTCCAATCTAATAAACTAGATAGTGGGAAGTTTAGGAAAAACTATCGCGAGCTTTACCTTACGGCCATCTCAAGATTAGAAACTTTGTCAAAACAACTATAAATGCTGTAAGTAAATTCCTATAATACTTTCAGCCTTTAAAGCCAAAATTTTTTTTTAGGAGAGCTTTGCACTCTCAAGTGATCAAATATCTTATATGAAATACCTTATATCATGTTTGGATGATCACTTATCATAAAACCAGAATCATTACAGTAGAACTATTCAAACTTTATGGCCAAAAAGATGGCGTTGGTGGAGCAAGTGTGGCAGCTAGGCTCGCAAACTACCTTTGACTAACTGATAAATCCAAGTTTTACTGTAACCATTAACATGGGCCACTTTTAATGGTGTTTTTCCTGTCATTAATAACCAAATTATTTGGTAATGGGTACATTTGGTGACATTTGTCGCCTGGCGATAATGAAGCAGTAGATCTTGAGCACTTAGATGGTAAAGTTTTTGGTTGAGTTGATGGTGAAAAAAATATCTACTTGCCTAATTTCACTACTTATTTCTAGGGGAATTGACATTCTCCTAATTGTGATAAGTAGGTAGGCATGAAAAAAAACTGAGCTATATTAAGATTTATTTACTTACTCCAAGCTTCTCCACACAGTTGATTTGAGGTAAATTTACATTTTCCAGACAGTGGGAAGTTCTGGGAAGAGCTATTGTGAGCTTTGGCTGACAGATATCTTAAGGTTAGAAACTTTCTCAAAACAACTATAAATGCTGTCAGCTAATTTCTATAATACTTTCAACCTTTAAGCCTAATAGTGTAGTGCGTTAGTAAAGTGTGGGATAAGTAATTAAGTCGTTCTAACTCCCAGGAGCGATCGCGTTCCTCAGCTCTTTGCACAGCAGTATTTTCTTTGCGACTATGAACCCAAATCTAATTAAAGTAGGCCCTCGCCAACCTCACTGTTACCTCAGTTGGTTGCCAGAGCTTGGCAAACTTATTCTGTCGGCGATGCCATCGACCGAGCTGCTGTCTGATAATTCCATTTGTGAGTTCCAATTACAGGGCAATGATTTTTACCAATAATTTGTTCTATTACAGGGCAATACTCGTTCATACCCTCCCCCATCATCAGTTAGCCATTTTTGACAGCTAGTTTTCCCTTCTGTCTTGACGACCAATTCCTCAATGAACTGGTCAGTATGTTTACTTACTCTACCACTCAGAATTAATCTACTGGATGAAGCCTAGGGGCTTGCCAACCCAAGAATCTCCTTCTGTCAATTCCTGATACTGGCACTGTTTTTGTTTTTTTTGGATGAGTGACCAAAACTCATCACTGCTCATTTGTGAGGTATTGATATTCTGGAGATGAGCATTATGAATCATTTGTCCTTTTTCACAGGCAGCTCTCACCAAACTAATTACTGTATTATCGGCCAAATTCACTGTTGGACTAATCACTCTTAAACTACTGCCCTCAACGTGAGCCTCTAAAACCATGGGCATTTGTTCAGGTTGAATTGTTCTATGGTAGTAGAAAGTGTCAAAAGTATCGGTGAAAGTTTGTAGGTATTCAGGAGAATAATATCGTTGACAAGATTACTGATTTTTCCATGTTTATGAGTTTTCCGATGGCCACATATAGGACATTCCATGATAATAGAAAGTATTTAAGTAAAACAATTATATTACCATTCCCACGCTTTCTTGATGCACTACCTATTTTTTTATGGTTTACAGTATGAAAAATTATTTCCTCAACATAATCTATTTTAGTTTTTTTGTCAGTATCTGGATCATAAACTCTATAATCTCATAACCAAAACTGTTCACTGAATGGTAAAAATAAACATGGTTAACTACTCCTATACCTTGAATTACTTGATGCTCTTTAGGCATTCGGACCCAATGAATCTATTTAACCTACATTATTGTGGAATAAAATTTAATATAACAATATAAGTCAAAAGTCAATCCCCCTTTATCTGGGAGCTTTTTCATTCTCCAAAATTAGTAGTCAATTTTTGGAGAAAAGTTATGTTTTTTCCTCCCTAATATTGCTCAGTTCTAATTTAATTAATTCTAATTTTTCCGGGAAATAATTTTTTTTATCTCAAAAATAAAAAACTTAATTTAATTTTTTTTTAGATAAGTTCTTGTCGTTTTATTATTATTATTTTTTATCCGATTTTGTTTACTAAAAATATATTTTTATTGTCTATTTAAACAGACAATTTTAAAATTTTATTCCAATTATTTCCTAACCAATATATTCCTTATTTTATTGAGTGAAAACCAAAACTTCGGTAAACATTCATAATTATTGTGCACAAAAGTGAAATATTTCGAGCTGCTTGTAGTTCTTTTATCTTTGATTTATCTTCATTAAAAATCAAATCTTTTACCCAATGTGCTTGATTTCCTATTAACCAATCTCCTCTAATTTTTGCTGCAATTTTTTTTGATCGTCATACTTTACTACTAATATAAGACAAAGTTTATTCAGAATTTTTTTTCCTCTTAGTCCTGTTCTCTCTACCTTTATAAAACTTTGAATATGAGGATATTTTTTTTGTTTAATATTTTCGGCTTTAAATACACTAATTTTTCCCACTTATTTGGCGTCCATGACTTTTGTTTATTTCTTGATATATATAGGATCCTCTACTTTTGCTAAGTATTTTAAGTGATTAAATAACTTGATTTGGTTGGCTTTTACTGTAATCAAATAATCATTTTTACTTTCAATATTGTACTATATGAAGGTAATTTTTTTGAGGGTATATTTAATATATTTATTAGTTGCTCCTGATTGTTATTACTAAACATTTATATTTGTCTATAACTACAATTTTCGGTTAAAATACTTAATAATATTATGCTTAGTACTACCAAAATTTCATTTATTTTACCCTAATTTGGGCGTAAGTCTTTGACTTTTTTAAACCTCTCAAGTAGAGTATTAATCATAATATATTTAAAATAAAAGTTAAATGCTCTTTTTTAATAAAATAAAAAAAAAGCGCTTTTATTTTTTTTGCGATCGCTGAGAATGAAAAAGCCCTCCCCTTTATCCCCTCATAGGGGTATGTTCTTAACAAAGGGGTGAGTAACTACTTTTATTCAGTATAGAATCTCAACAAAAGTATTCTTGTTTTAACAAGACTTTAGTGAAAAAATAGTAAAAAAAAAGGTTATAATATATAGTTTATAACCATTTTACGTTAATTACTCCCAGGGAAAAGTCCAATGAAAGAAACAACTTCAGTGGTCATACCCTCTTGTTTTCATCGGTAGTGCGATCGCTTTAACAATATATTTGCTTATTTCCCCCTAGAAGATTGCCTATTGTGTAGTATAAATATTACAAAAGTCAATTATAGCATCAAAACGATAAAACCTTTATCCGATAGAATGGTTCAATGATCGCTATCTTAGACACTGAGTTACGGCAAAAACTATAATACAAACCCCAAAAAGAATATTTATCAGAACAATTATTGGTAGTTATTTATACTTTAATCTAGCTATGCTAAAAGTACACAAATATGCCGAATTATATTTTGGATTTGTTAAGGTGTCTGAAGTTGATTAAATTGGAAAAATTTTTCTAATTTATCTTAAACTTGTTGAATATTTACATCCCAGGAAAGGTTATACAACAGTTTAAGTCTTAAAAGATGAATAATATATTCAACTCAATTAAAATTAGGAGAATATGTTAGAGTATGAATAAAATCTACAAGAATTTTATCTGAATATTTGAGCATTAATGAGATGAAACTTTAATTGAGATTTCATTTTATTTTTATCTGTCGAGTCCTAATCTAAAATAATAGTCAACTTATCAAATCCTTCTGTTAAAAAATCTTGAGCTCATTGTAAAAAATAATCCGAAACGTCCTCTGTTTTAGATTTTTCTTTTAATTTTAAATACTCTTGAGCTGTAAAGGCATCAACTAAAATCATTTTATTCAATTTATTTCTACCTCCCTTCTCATTACTCAGTACTTCGGGAGCTGTATTGTTTTCTGCCCATCCACAAAAAATACTATTTTTTCTTTCTCTTTTTTAGATGCCAATTTTTTTTAGACTTAAAATAAATGTTTTTTGCTGTTCTTGGCTGGTATTAGCATAATTTCTATGGGCTTTTTGAGCTGATAAATTTAATTCATTTAAAATTTCATATATTCTTGTTGTTTTCAGTTTTACTCCCCATCTTAATTCAATAACATTACTAATAATTTTACCAGCTCCATTTGTTTCTATCTACCACATAATCTCTGGGTAATTCTTCCAGTATCATTATTTTTAATTCCTATTTCTGTTTTATATTTAATCTTGATGATACTTGGTGAGTGATTAGTTATATTAAATTCTTTAACCCTCCTTCTAAAAATTTATCTATCCAAGTAGATAAAGTTTGATAATGACAATCTAATAAATCTGATACTTCTGTTCTAGTTTTTCCTTCATACAAGTATTTAATTGCCAATAATCTTTTCCTTAAATATTCTTTTTGACACTTGTAGTAAAATTATGACCACAATTCTAAATATAATTGGCGATCGCCTAACCTAAAAGTTCTATTCCCTAAAGATTTAATCATGATTCATTCCTTATTATTTATCACGTAATATATATTATTACATAATAGGTAATTTTCTAGCGGGAAGAGAGTAATGCAATCAGATGAATATAAAATAGAAATTAGGGCGTTCCTGAAGCGCGGGCATGATTTTGAAAAAGATCGATCACCAATATAAGTCATACCAATTTTATTAGCCTACATTACTTAATCTTGGTAAGATTATATAATTTCATTATTGAGTATGATGTGTAGCTATACTCAAGTAAATTGACATTAAAATTATTCGGATATAATGTAATTATATTGAATTAAATAATACTGTAAACAGATGTTTTTACTGAGGATATAAACTGTGGACGAAAAAAATCTAATTCCTCAAAGCGGCCTTGATTTAATTAAGGAATTTGAGGGGTATGGGAAAGAACTTCCTGATGGCCGAGCACAAGCGTATGCCGATCCCATTTATGGGTGGGAAGTTGCTACAATTGGCTATGGAACTACCAAGTATCCCAATGGTGTGCGACTCGTTGGCCATTAAACCTTGAACTAGGATATAAATGGCTGTTCCAAGTCAACACATGAGGATAATCTCGACTTGTGAATAACTCTTATGACCTTGTAGGTGAGATTCCTACTGCCTTGTTGTTGGGTTGACAGCGTAGGCCACAGGGTAGAGACTGAACATCAATCCCTGAAGCTGGTCTAAACGAGGTCAAAGCTTTAACTACCAAATAAGTGAGACTTCTAGCAAAGACTGACAAGTAGACGAACAGAAAGGTAATAAAACTCTCGTCAGATATGACCATTCCAAAGGTAGTTATGGAATGTAGGACGAATGTCAGAGGGTCTATGGATAACAATATGCCATTGTTGTTATCAAACAACTGTAAAGAACCCTCCGGGAGATTTTACCCTACTAAATCAGTCGTAACAAAGGCATAAGGGAACGAGGAAACCTCTTTAAGACACCTAAGTATATAGGTCGATAACTTAGGAAGCCATTCAAGGTAAATCTACGCAAAAAAATCGTAGGTCTTAGGGAGAGTAGGATTGGGTAAAAAGTATAATTAGCAGACGTACCCACTGTTAAACGTGATGTAAGGTAACAATTAGTGATGAATAAGGCTAAAACACTAAAAAGACATAATGGTAATTCTAAACCATTTTTAAGTGTGGCATGGGATACAGACGATACACCTTTACAATTCTCTGTATGTCTCAATCTTAAGTGGCAAGACATAGAATGCAAGGGTGTTCTCAAGAATGTATTTAAGTTGCAAAAGTTAATTTACAGAACATCCAGCTGTGGCGAAATCCCCAATATGCCTGAATACTAAAAACTTCTGACTTCTAGTTATTACCCTAGGTTACTAGCTGTTTGGTGCGTGATACAGGACAAACAAGATCAAAAAACTGCTGGAGTGGATGGGATGAAAAATTTACTTTCACTACAGGGGAACTTCACTGTAAGGTTTACTTATTTAAAATTACACATACATAGCAATATTGTAGCGGTATGAGTAATGAGTGAAAACTATGTGAAGAAATAGCTTGATCTTCCTTGCGATGTTGTTGCCTGAATAGCGAAGATAATTTACAGACTGCGGTTTGCGGTATATGGGTAAAACACCGAAGCTAGCTCCAAAGCTTATACAATTCCACAGGTAAGTTTGGATAAGTTTAGTAGAACTGTAAAAACCGAAGTTAAAAAACTACTTAAAAGTTAGAAAAATAGTTACGCATTTTGTGGGTTAACTTTAAGACCAATTGACCTAATAGAGGTAGAGAATATAATGCCTGGGTCTAAAAGTGGTGACAACAAATGTAAGAATAAATGATTGTTGCACAAAATTGCCACGATACTAAAACTGTCTTAGATTACAATAGTTGTCTAAAACTGAAGTTACAGGAATTACCTGATAATTATTTATGGATGGATGACGCTAAGACAGGGATGTACCCTTGAATTAGGGCGTTTAGGAGAGAAGCCGTGTGAGGTGAAAGTCTCACGCACGGTTTTGAAGACGAGTCTGGTAAGGTAACTTACTGGGCTTAGTTTAACAGTAAAGTTCAAAGAAACGATATTATTACTTCTGTTGAAGCACAGAAGTATTTAGCCTGGGAAGTTGAAGAAATTTGTAAACCTGCCTTAGAAAGAATACCTACTTGGTCTCAGATGAATCAAAATCAAAAGGGAGCACTTTATAGTTTTGCCTACAACTTGGGTGCAAATTTTTATGGTGGAGCGAATTTCCAGTCTATTACAAGGGTTTGTGATACTGTTTCTAGGTGGAAAGATCAAGGTTGGATAACAGAGCAATTTGAAAAATATCGAAACCCTGGTTCTGCTGCTGAAGAGGGTTTGCGGAGACGCAGACATGCTGAAGCTAAACTATTTTGTAAGCCTGCAGAAAATATTGAGTTTCATCAAAATAAAATGGAGGAAACAATGGAAATTACTACTGTAAGTTTTACCAATTCAACTTGGTTAAAATCCAAACCTATACAATCTTCAGAATTGTCGAACAATCAGAAGATATTTGTCAGACAGGAAGACAAAATCAAGGTAAAGGGAGTATTTCCAGATGCTAAACAACATACTTTACTTACATTAGAAAAGTCAAAATTAGCAGCTGATGGAAAGACCTCTCTTGAAAAAGTTTATGCTTATACACCTCACCTAAAATTAGAGCAACCACAAAATGAGCGGGTGAAAAAGCTAGATGTGCCTTATTTCTCTCAATTAGATAATTCAACTTTGCTTTTTGGTGCAGGAAGTCGCCAGTGTAATTTAACTTCTTGTTCTATGTTCTTAGCGGCTTTAAAGCCACAGTTAGTAAAAGAATCAAAAATTGATAATTACGAAGAATTTGAAAGTTTTTATGGGGAAAAATTAGTAAAATATGGTGATACCACTAACCATGATGCAGTGCGACTCGTTGGCCACTAAACTAGGAAACTAGGTATACATGGCCGTTCCAAGTCACCACATGAGGACAACCTCGACTTGTGAATAACTCTTATTACCTTGGTGGTGAAATTCCATCTGCCTTGTTGTTGGGTTGACAGCATAGACCACAGGGTAGCGACTGAACATCAATCCCTGAAGCTGGTCTAAAAGCGGGAAAATACCAGTTACCGAGGAACGATACCGCAAGCAAAGGCTGACAAGTGGACGAACAGGAAGGTAATAAAACTCCCGTGAGGTCGAACCATTCCAAAGGTAGCTATGGGATGTAGGACGAAAGTCAGGGGGTCAACGAACATAAGTATTGCTTTGCTTATGTTAACAATCATATAGCACCCTCCGGGGGAGTTTACCCCACTTAAGTTGGCCGTAATAAAGGAATAAGGGAACGAGGAAACCTCTTTAAGACACCTAAGTATATAGGTCGAAAACTTAGGAAGCCATTCAAGGTCAATCTGCACAAAGTTGCAGGTCTTGGGGAGAGTAGGATTGGGTAAGAAGCTCATTGAGCAGACGTACCCACTGTTAGACGTAATGTGGAGTAATAATTAGCAATGAATAAAGCTAAAACCCTAAAAAGATGTTTGGGAAACCCTAAACCATTTTTAAGCGTGGCGTGGGATACAAACGATATACCAAACCCATGTAGTGTTAATCCTAATTTCAAATGGAAAGACATCAATTGGAAGAAGGTAGAAAAGTATGTATTTAAGTTGCAAAAATTAATCTACAGAGCATCCAGCCGTGGCGAAATCCGCAAGGTGCGTAAATACCAAAAACTTCTGACCAAAAGTTATTACGCTAGGTTGCTAGCTGTTAGGCGCATAACTCAGGACAATCAGGGTAAGAAAACTGCGGGTATAGATGGTATAAAAAATTTACCCTCTATGCAGAGATTTAACCTGGTAGACTTATTAAAGAGACATCGCTTCAAAGCAAGCCCAACCCGTAGAGTCTGGATACCAAAACCAGGAAAGGATGAAAAGCGACCGCTCGGAATCTCTACAATGTACGACCGTGCATTACAAGCCCTGGTAAAGCTAGGTAGGTCACCAGAATGGGAAGCACACTTTGAACCTAACAGCTATGGCTTGAGACCAGGACGGTCAACACATGATGCTATTGCAGCAATCTATGTCAGCATCAACAAAAAACCAAAATACGTTCTAGATGCTGACATATCCAAATGTTTTGACCGAATTAACCATGATGCGTTGTTGAGAAAAATAGGACGAACACCCTACAGACGCCTAATTAAACAATGGCTCAAATCCGGGGTATTCGATAACAAACAATTCTCAGACACTCTGGAAGGTACACCACAGGGAGGGGTGATATCAACCTTACTAGTAAACATCGCCTTACACGGGATGGAAAAATGTCTAGAAAAATACGCCGAAACTCTACCGGGTAAAAAGCGTGACAATAAACAGGCATTATCCTTAATACGCTATGCTGACGACTTCGTTATCCTACACGAAGACATCAAAGTAGTAATGCAGGCAAAAACCGTAATACAGGAATGGTTAAACCAGGTAGGATTAGAGCTAAAGCCAGAAAAAACCAAGATTGCTCACACCCTGGAAGAATACGAAGGAAATAAACCCGAATTTGACTTTCTGGGGTTCAACATCAGGCAATATGAAGTTAAGTCAACCAATCAAGGATTCAAAACAATAATCAAACCATCATCCAAGAGTGTCAAAACTCATTATCGGAAACTGGCGGATAGATGTGACAAGAACAAAACCGCCCCCGCAAAAGCTTTAATAGCTAAACTCAATCCGATAATAAGGGGATGGGCCAATTACTTCTCCGCCATAGTTAGTAAGAGTACATTCAATAAGTTGGATATGCTTTTGTGGAAAAGGCTAGGTCGATGGGCAAGTAGGAGGCACTCGAACAAGTCGGCCAAGTGGGTTAAAGAAAAGTATTTCCCTCGCTACAAAGAAACCAGGAACTGGATACTTAATGATGGCGAATATATACTCAACCAACACCTTGACGTGCCTATAATAAGACACGTCAAAGTGAAAGGTAATAAATCCCCATTAGACGGTAACTGGACTTATTGGAGTAGTAGAATTGGCAAACATCCAGGCGTAAGGAAAGAAGTCACAACGCTGCTAAAACGGCAGAAAAATAAATGCGCATTTTGTGGGCTAACCTTCAGGTCAAACGACCAAATGGGAAGTAGACCATATAAAACCAAGATCTGAAGGTGGTGACAACACATATAAAAACAAACAACTGTTGCACCGACATTGTCACGACAGTAAAACTGCATCAGACAAAGAGACATATCCTGAATTCAGGCCAAGGGAAGTTCCCGAAGGATATCAATGGGTTGATGATATGTTGATTCTGAAGCAGGATGTACCTATGAAAAAGGACGTCTAAGAGAGGAGCCGTGTGAGGTGAAAGTCTCACGCACGGTTCTGAAGACGAGTCGGGTAGGGTAACTTACCTGGCTTAGTTTAACCAGACTAAAGCATTAAGAGATTTCGGAGTAGAAACTTATTTTTCTGTGCGACTCGTTGGCTAATAAACTAGGAAACTAGATATAAATGGCCATCCCTAGTCAATATATGAGGATAACCTCGACTTGTGGATAACTCTTATGTCCTTAGTGGTGAAATTCCACCGCCTTGTTGCTGGGTAGAAAGCATAGGTCACGGAGTAGAGACTGAACATCAATCTCCGAAGCTGGTCTAAATGCGGACAAAGCTCTAACTATCAAAAGAGTGAGTTTGCTAGCAGAGGCTGAAATGTGGACGAACAGGAAGGTAATGAAACTCTCGTTAAAGTTGACCATTCCGAAGATAGCTATGGAATGTAGGGCTTATAGAGTCAGGGGGTCAATGGATGACTATGTAGAAAAGTAGTCATTAGCAACCATACAGAACCCTCCGGGAGAATTTACCCCGCTAAATCAGTCGTAATAAAAGGCGTAAGGGAACGAGAAAACCTCTCTAAGACACCTAAGAATATAGGTCGAGAACTTAGGAAGCCATTCAAGGTCAATCTACGCATAGGGTTGTAGGTCTTAGGGAGAGTAGGATTGGGTAAAAAAGCATATCTATGCAGACGTACCCACTGTTAGACGTAATGTAAAGTAATTAATAGTGATGAATAAAGCTAAAACACTAAAAAGAAAGCCTTGTAATTCAAAGCCCTTTTTAAGCGTGGCATGGGATACAGATGATATAACGTCCCAAGTGAGTGTCAATCCCAATCTCAAGTGGAAAGACGTTAATTGGAAACGGGCCCTGAAGAATGTATTTAAGTTGCAAAAGTTAATTTACAGAGCATCCAGCCGTGGCAAAATCCTTAAGATGCGCAAAGACCAAAGGCTTCTGAGCAAAAGTTATTACCTAAGGTTACTAGCTGTTAGGGGTGTGACTCAGGATAATCAAGGGAAGAAAACTGCGGGTGTAGATGGGATGAAAAAACCTTTCTCCAATGCAGGCATTTAACTTGGTTGACTTATTAAACACAGGCTACCTTAAAGCAAGTCTCACCCTAGAGTCACCGATACCAAAACTAGGTAAAGATGAAAAACGATCGCTAGGCATCCCAAGGATGTATGATAGGGGGTTACAACCCTTGATTAAGTTTGGTATGGAACCTTTTGAGGGAGGCACATTTTGAACCTAATAGCAAAGTATGTTCTGGGTGCTGATATATTTAAGTGTTTTGACTGGATATACTATGATGCACTGCTAAGAAAAATTGGTAGAACATCATATAGATAATTAATCAAAAAATGGTTAATGTCTGGAGTGTTTGACAACAATTAATTTGACCTACTCCTCTTGTTACCCTCCTAATGAAGGGATGGGGTTGGTTAACCAAAGGTAGGGGTTGTCTGACCTCTAAAGTGCAAACATAGTCCTACACTTTATGGAATAAAGGCTAATGGAATTTGTCGAAAAACTCCCTCTAAAATATTCAAGTGGGAAAACAGACAAAATGAGATTAACGACACAGCCTATCCTTAATAGGCTATCCTGATGACTTTGTAATCCTACATGAGGACATCAAAGTAGTGCTACCAGCAAAAGCCTTAATACAGGAATGGTTAAACCAAGTAGGATTATATCTAAGACTAGAAAAAACTAAAATTGCCCACACTCTTGAAGAATATGAAGGGAACAAACCCGGATTTGACTTCCTGGGTTTCAATCTTAGGTAAGGTCAGGTAAAGACAGCTAAAAATGGATATAAAACTTTGATTTAACCATATGCAAAGAGTATGAAAACTTATTATCGGAAACTAGCAGATATATGTGACTCTTGTATAACTGTACCAGTTGAAGTTTTAATAGCAAAACTAAATTTGGTAATTAGAGGATGGGCTAACTACTACTCAACCATAGTCAGTAAAAAGGTATTCCATAAAATGGATATGCTTCTATGGAAACCCATAAGGCACTGGGCAAGGTCGTTGGTATCCAAATAAGAACCACACTTGGGTAAAGAAAAGGTATTTCCTAAAAATTGAGAATGATAACTAGATTCTTGATACCGGCAAATATATGTTAGATAAACACTCAGATGTACATACTTAGTTGGGCATATTAAGTTAATGGGTAATAAAGCTCCCTATGATGGTGACTGGAATTATTGGAGTACCAGAACAGGTAAATATCCAGGGGTAAGGAAAGAAGTCTCAACGCTGTTAAAACAGCAAAAGAATAAATGCGCATTTTGTGGATGACACTTTTGACCAACGGATATAATTGAGGCTGACCAAATCATTCCTAGGTCTAAAGGCGGTAACAACACCTATAAAAATCAACAGGTGTTAGACCTAAATTGCCACGACGTTAAGAGTGCCGAGGATTTAAAAGGAGTTAACCATTAGGACTCATTAGGTCTAAGGTGAAATTTTAAGGATGTACCCATGACTTTGGGGCGTTTAGGAGAGGAGCCGTGATGAGGTGAAAGTCTCACGTCCGGTTCTGAAGACAAGCAGACTCTATAAAGGGCAACCGGAAATGGGTTTACTTAGTTTAACTATACACTCTCTATTGCTGATTTAATACTTTGTCTAAAGGCTGGGTATCCAGTAGTTATAGGAGTAGCTTATAAGAGTAGCGGACATATAGTTGTAGCAACAGGATTTGATCTGGATAAAGAGCAAGTTTTTGTTCATGATCCTTATGGTATCAGGTATGGTGCTAGTAATAATTATGAAATAGGTGCTTATGCTGCGTATGATCCTTATAGTTTTACCCTTCTTGAGCAAATATGGGTTGATATGGGCTCTGAGGCAGGATGGGGAAGAGTTACTCTTGCTGTAGATAATAAAAAGACTGGTTTGCCTGATAACCTCTAAAAATAAGCTCTAAAAATAATATTTGCCTTCTAAGGTTATTGATGGTTATTGAGCTATTATACTTATCTAAAAATACCAGTTTTTAAGGGGAAATAAGGGTTTGAGAACCTTTTGAAGAAGAAGCCTATTAGGAATTTATTTTCTCTAGGCAGAACTTAGGCATAAACTGAGTTATGACGCAAGATTTCGTCATTTGAAAGCTAACTATTTGGGCAGTCAACCCTATTTATTGGTTAGTTTGCTTAAGTCCTAATCAAATTAAATTTATCTACCTGTATTTTCAGGTAGATAAATTTATTTATTTTTTGATGAAAATTAGGATGCTATTGGGCTACAGAAAAATTAAAAGTTAAAAGTAATTGCTCAATGAATTTTCAGCTTTGAAATGCTACGGGAACAGTATTTTTCAATGTGCTATACCAAGTATTCTTTCCTAATAATTCAACAAAGGGACTTGGAATATCACCAAAGATACTACAAACAGTAAAATTATACTCCAAGGAGTAAAAATAAGGCTCAAAAGTAGAGATATTAATGCTATTCCTGCTGTTACTACTTTGACAATCATATATAGTAATCCGATCATCAATCGCGCTGAATAGCTAATGATTGTAAAATCCCTTCAGTTTCTTCCAGAGGACTGAGGCCTTCTCTTAATAAATTTTCTCTCAAAGATAATTGGCAGGCATCCTCATCATTGAGAGAGCGGATAACTACAGGGACAGAAGTTAGTCCAGCTATTTTTGAAGCTCTTAAACGCCTTTCACCTGCAACCAACTCGTATAAATTGTTGTCGGTAGATCGTGCTAATAATGGTTCAAGTACGCCAAACTGAGAAATAGAAGTACTGAGTTGACACAGTGTTTCTTCGTCAAAATAAGGATGTGGTTGAGAGGAAGGTAGAACAATTTTAGCTATGGAGTCTCTTTTTGTCCTATTGAATCTTGCTTCTGGACATTATGTGATATTTCTGATGCAGAGGTGTGTTTTGTGTCAAGTATAAAGTTGTGGAGGGAATTCGTTGAGTCATTTCTATGAAGCTTTGGATTTAGAGGAGTTGGATTGAAGAAGACTTAGTTTTTTGAGTAGAGGGTTTTATTTCTATTCCCGCATTAGAAAAGACTTCTTTGAATAATGATTCAAACTCAGATGGTGAGGAAGCAGCTATAGAACTCGACGTATAAAAAGCAGTGATGTTTTGTCCAGGAGCATCAGCCAGGCATTGTCTTTGATAGATGAAAGTTGACAAAGTGGAAATGTCCAATTCTCCTAAAACCTGCTGGGATCCTCTGAGGCGAATCAAGCTATGAAGTCTAAAATTTGGCCAAACATAAAATTCTTTTCAGTTAATAGTTAGGCGATCGCTAGCCAAGAAAAAAGGTTAATCAAGGCAGGAGGAGGAATAAAAAAGTCTTTCAGCAAGAC